>NZ_JBFALF010000003.1:0-814699 GCF_040656115.1 Nonomuraea sp. NPDC050202
GCCGATGGTACTGCACTCGGGAGGGTGTGGGAGAGTAGGTCACCGCCGGACAATCTTTATAGGGGAGGGCCCCGACCAGCACTGGTCGGGGCCCTTTTCATTTCCCCATGCATAGGGTGCTTTCCGGGCATGACGGAGTTCCGGTGGCGACCCTCAGGGGTCCGGGTCACTCTGGAAGAGTGACGGCTTCTTCCCCTTCAGGACGCACGCCTGGACCCGGTCGGCGTAATCGCCGACGACCGAGTCTCCTCGTCTGGACGCTTACCCCGATTTCGCTCACTTTGGTGGCGGCGGGAGTGACGGACTTTGTCGCTGACATGTATGGGATGCCTGGGTCGTTGTTAATGGTGCTGGGTGAGCAGGACAGCCTGATCAGCGTCTCCCTGGGGATGTTCGGGCTGTTCGTGGCGGCTGTGCTGGTCATCGCGCGGCGCCGGATCAGCGCGAGGTTGTCGCCGCACGAGGGCGGGTTCGCCGGATGTGGCATGGGCCAGCCGGCCGGACCTGCGTCGGCCGGACCTGCCCTGGCGGGAGGCTCCGGCATGGCAGGGGAGGCTGCGACACTGGCGGGACCGCCAGTAGCGACCGGCGAGGATGGGTCATCCGGAGCGACAGGTGACACTCCGGCAGGCACATCCGCCCTGACAGGCGACGCCGCGCCGCCCGGTTCCCCCACCGCGCAAGCCGGGTGGCCTCCCGCTCAGGCCGGGTGGCCTCCAGCCCAGACCGGGTCGCCTCCAGCCCAGACCGGGTCGCGTCCCGTTCAGGGCGGGTCGTCTGCCGCCCAAGCTGGTTCGCCCTCCGGGCGGGCTGAGGCGACTTCCGCCCAGGCTGGTTCCCCTCCCGTCCAGGCTGGTTCCCCTCCTGCTCAGGCGGATTCGTCTCCTGCGCAGGATGGCCCGCCGCCTGGGCGGACCCCTAGATGGCGGGGGTCACGCGCCAGGCGGTTGGAGCGTTCCATTGAGGTGGGAGGCGACAATTCCGGAGTGGCGATGACCGGCGACGGGGCCACGGCCGTGAATGTCGGGCACGTGGACGTCGTCGGTGATGTGCGGCTGCCGCCACGCCCCCAGGTCCCCACCCGCCCGGTGCAACTCCCGCCTCGCCCACCGCGCCTGCTCGGGCGGGACGAGATGGTGGCGGAGCTGCGGGCGCGGCTGGCCGGGGGCAGGACCATGCCGTGCGTGGTGGCCGTGCACGGGCTGGGCGGGGTCGGGAAGACCAGCGTGGTCCTGGAGTACGCCCATCGCCACCTGCGGGACTACCAGCTCGTCTGGCAACTGCCCGCCGCCGACCCGGCCGTGCTCTCCGCCGCGTTCGCCAGGCTGGCGGCGCTGCTGGGGTTGAGGGACACCGTGGACGCCGCCGACCCGGTCGATCAGGTGCATGCCGCGCTGGCGGCGCGTACCGACCCCTGGCTGCTGATCTTCGACAACGCGCCGGAGGCTGATGCCCTGCGCCCTTTTCTGCCTCCAGCGGGGCCGGGGCACGTGCTGATCACCAGCAGGTCCGGGACCTGGCCGCGCGAGCAGGGGCTGGAGCTGCCGGTGCTGGAGCCGGAGCCGGCGGTGGCGCTGGTGCTGGCGCGGTCGGGGCAGGACGACGCCGCGGCGGCCTCGGCCGTGGTGGCCGAGCTGGGCGCGCTGCCGCTGGCGCTTGAGCAGGCGGCGGCGTTCATGGCGGAGACGGGGCTGGCCCTGGGCGAGTACCTGGACCTGCTTCACGATCAGCGGGCCGGGCTGCTCGCGCAGGGGCAGGCCTGGGGGTACGAGGAGCGGATCACCACGACGTGGCAGCTCGCGTTCAGGAACCTGGCGGGCACGAGCCGGCAGGCGATCGCGTTGCTGCGGGTGCTGGCCTGCTACTCGCACGAGGCCATCCCGTACCACCTGCTGCTGTCACCGCTCGAAGGGCGTACGGCGCGGGAGCTGTTCGCCGACGACGTGCAGCGGCAGCGGGCGTACGGGCGGCTGCCGGGCTCGCGGGTGCGGCTGGTGCGGGAATTCCGCCCCTGGATGAGCGCGGTGGCGGTGCTGCAGGAGCTGCCGCGCGACCCGCTCGCGATCAACGCCGCCGTCGGCGCCCTGCGCGGCCACAGCCTGATCGGGCAGCCGGTGGAGGGCACGGTGTCGGTGCACCGCCTGGTCCAGGCAGTGACCATCGACCAGCTCGCGCCGCACGAGCAGCGGCGGTGGCGGGACGCGGCCGCGGTGCTCCTGGAGTCGGTGCTGCCCGACGAGCCCACCCGCGTGACGGCCTGGCCCCGGTACGCCCTGCTCCTGCCGCACATCCTGGCCGCGCTGCCCCCGATCTCGCCGGGCATGGACAAGACCGCGCAGTACCTGGGGGCGAGCGGCGACTACCGTACGGCCAGGTCGTTGTTCCGGGAGATCTGCGACGCGCTGACCGCGAAGCTGGGGGCCGAGCATCCGTCCACGCTGACCGCCCGGCACGAGCTGGCCCGCTGGACGGGGGAGCTGGGCGACGCGGCGGCGGCGCGCCGGCAGTACGCGGAGCTGCTGCCCATCCGGATGAGCCAGGTGGGCGCCGAGCATCCGGTCACCCTCACCCTCCGGCACGAGCTGGCCCGCTGGACGGGCGAGTTGGGCGACGCGAGGGCGGCCCGGGACCAGTACGCCGAGCTGCTGCCGGTGAGCGAGCGGGTGCAGGGGCCCGAGCATCCGAACACGCTGACCATCCGCCACGAGCTGGCCCGCTGGACGGGCGAGCTGGGCGACGCGGCGGCGGCCCGGGACATGTACGCCGATCTGGTGCCCATCAGGGAACGGGTCCAGGGCCCCGACCACCCCGACACGCTGGCCGCCAGGGCGAACCTGGCGCAGTGGACGGGGCAGGCGGGGGATCCGGCGGCGGCCCGCGACCAGTACGCGGCGCTGCTGCCGATCCGCGAGCGCGTCCAGGGCCCGGAGCATCCGTCCACGCTCATCAACCGGCACGAGCTGGCCCGGTGGACGGGCGAGCTGGGCGAGGCGCAGGCGGCCAGGGACCAGTACGCGGCTCTGCTCGTCGTGCGCGAGCGCGTGTCCGGCCCCGAGCACCCCGACACGCTGACGATCAGGCACGAGCTGGCGCGCTGGACGGGCGAGCTGGGCGACGCGGCGGAGGCCAGGGACCAGTACGCGGCGCTGCTGCCGATCAGGGAACGCGTCCAGGGCCGCGATCACCCGGACACCCTGATGGCCAGGGCGAACCTCGCCCAGTGGACGGGCCAGGCGGGCGATCCGGCGGCGGCCCGCGACCACTACGCGGCTCTCCTGCCCACCAGGGAACGCGTCCTCGGCCCCCAGCACCCCGCAACCCTGATCACCCGTCACGAGCTGGCGCGCTGGACCGGCGAGCTGGGCGACGCCGTCTCCGCCCGCGACCAGTACGCCGAGCTGCTCATCCGCCGCGAGCACGCCTCGGGCCCCAAGCATCCCGACACCCTGACCACCCGGCACAACCTGGCCTACTGGACCGGCCAGGCGGGCGACGCGGAGGCGGCCCGCGACCAGTGCGCGAGCCTCCTGCGCATCAGGGAACGCATCCTCGGCCCCGAGCACCCGGACACCCTGATCACCTGGCACAACCTGGCCTACTGGACGGGGCAGGCGGGGGACGCGGAGGCGGCCAGGGGGCAGTACGCGGGCCTGCTCGCCGTACGGGAGCGGGTGCTCGGCCCCGAGCATCCCGACACGCTGACGATCAGGCACGAGCTGGCGCGGTGGATCGGCGAGCTGGGTGACGCGGAGGCGGCCAGGGACGCGTACACGGCCCTGCTGCCTGTCAGGGAGCGGGTCTCCGGCCCCGAGCACCCCGACACGCTGACCGCCCGCGCCAACCTGGCGTACTGGACGGGGCAGGCGGGGGATCCGGCGGCGGCGCGCGACCAGTACGCGGCCCTCCTGCCCATCAGGGAGAGGGTGCTCGGCCCCGGCCATCCGGCGACCCGCACGACCAGGGAGCAGCTCGCCTACTGGCGCGAGCGTGCCTAGCGGGCGCCGAGGCCGGCCGGCTGCGCCGAGGCCGGTCGGCCGCGCGGAGGTTGGCGGGCTGCGCGGAGGCTGGTGGGCTGTGCGGAGGCTGGCCGGCTGCGCGGGGCCGGTCGGCCGGTGGCGCGGAGGCTGGTCGGCCGCCGCTGCCGGGATCAGGAGGTGGTCAGTGGGTGCCGAGGGTGGCGGCGGCCACCACGAGCAGCAGCGTGCCCGAGACCGCCGAGATCCGGCGTGCCGCCTTCGGGGTGCCGGTCAGGGCGGTGCTCGCCTGTGCCGTGGCGACCGCGACGAGACCGTAGAGCAGGGCGCAGTTCACGACGTGCAGCAGGCCGAGCGCGGTGAGCTGGAGCTCCAGCGGCACACCGGTCCCGGTCGAGATGAACTGCGGCATCAGCGACAGGTAGAGCAGCAGGCCCTTCGGGTTGAGCAGGGCCGTGAGCGTGCTCTGCCGCAGCACCTTGCCGCGCGGCTCGGCGGACGGCGCACCGAGCGGCCTGGCCTCGCGGGAGCGCAGCGACAGCAACGTCCTGACGGCCAGGAAGACCAGGTACGCCGCTCCGGCGTAGCGCATCGCGGGCAGCGCGGCGGGCACGGCACGGAGGGCGGCGGCCAGTCCCGCCGCGGCCAGGACGGTGTGCACGGCGTACCCGCAGCAGATCCCCGCCACCGCCGTCAGCCCGGTCCTGCGGCCCTGGCCGAGGGAGCGGGCCAGCACGTAGAGCATGTCCGGCCCCGGCGTGCAGATCAGCAGCAGGTCCATGCCCAGGAACAGGAGCAGCAGCTCGGTGTCCATGATGTATCTCCTCCTGCTTGCGACGGTAGCCGAGCAGGGGTGGCACACGATGGTGGATTCATGCCGGGCAGCGGCGGTGCGTGGCAGGATATTGCGTCATGGACGCGATTGACCGCAGGATCCTCCAGGAGCTGCAGCGGGACGGGCGGCTGAGCAACACCGAGCTGGCCGACCGGGTGGGGCTGACGCCGTCGCCGTGCCTGCGGCGGGTGCGGCAGCTGGAGGAGAGCGGGGTGATCCGCGGGTATCGGGCGCTGCTCGACGGGGGCGCCGTGGGGCGGGGGTTCCAGGCGTTCGTCACCGTGGTGATGAGGTATGAGGATCAGGACACGGTGGCCGAGTTCGAGCGGCGGGTGTCGGGGATGCCGGAGGTGGTGGAGGCGTACCGGCTGTTCGGGGATCCGGACTTCCTGCTGCGGGTGGCGGTGGCGGATCTGGCGGCGTACGAGCGGTTCTACTCCGAGACGCTGTCCGGGCTGCCGGGGGTGGCGCAGGTGACGTCGCACCTGGCGATGAAGGCCGTGAAAGCGGACACCGGGCTGCCGGTGACGGGCTGATCGGCGGGCACGCACGGGTGGGCGGGGACTCGCTGGAGTCCCCGCCGGGCCCGATTAATTACTGAGGCAGGACGAGCAGGGCGTCGCCGACGGCGCGCTCCGCGCCGTCCGAGGGGCGGTTGACGACCTTGTTGCCGACGACCATGGCCGTGGAGCCGCCGCCGTCCAGGTTGATCGCCTGCGTGGCCCCCAGCCAGCGCATGAACTGGGCCGCCTCCACGAAGTTGGCTCCCACCGTCACCCCGGGCTGGCGCCCGTCGATGGTGGCCAGGATCAGGCTGCCGTTGCGGGTGGTGCCGAGGAGCGTGCGCGGGTGGCGGCGCAGGATCATGTTGATCGAGTCGTGCCCGTCCAGCTTGGCGGTGATCTTCACCTTGCCGTTGCGGACGAGGCCGACGCCGCCCGCGACCACGTTCAGCTCAGGGGTGAGCTGGAGCGCCCGCTTCGTGCGCAGGTCCACGAGCTTGGTGTCGATCTCGACCTTCCAGCCCTGCCAGGCGTGCTCGTTGAGCCAGTCGGCGGCCACGCCGTTGCCGTGCAGCACCCGCATGCCGGCGGTCACCGCGCCGCCCGAGGCGCGCAGCCCGACGACCTTGTTGCTCGCGTCGATGACGGCGTCGACCCCGCCGGTGGGTGTCTTGGCGCCGTACTCCTCCGTGTAGAGCAGCAGCTCGTCCGTCGTGGCGGCCCGGTTGATGCCGTTGACCTCGACCTTCTCGCCGTCCTGCGAGATCGCGGTCACGGTAGACCGCAACTCGGTGATCTTCGCGGTACGGCCCTTCAGCACGACGGCGGAGCGGCCGGGCACGGCCTCGCTGAGCAGCTTGCCGCCCACGACGGACGCGCCGAGGGGCTCGCCGCGCAGCGCAGGGGAGGTGTGGATGTTGAAGAAGCCGCCGTTGACGCCGAGCAGCGCCTTGCGGGCCTTGACCATCGACGAGACGGTCTCCCGCTTGGCGACGCTGGCGCCGAGCGAGGCGGCGTACGAGCCGCGGAACGTCCTGACGTCGATCAGGGCGACCTTGACGTTCCACGGGCCGGTGGTCTTGACCCCGTCGTCACCGAGGTAGTCGACCTTGACCTTCAGGCCCGCGTCCTTGAGCTTCTTGGCCATCTCGTCGGCCTTCTTCTTGTCCTTTAACGGCCACAGGCCGACGCGGACCATGTAAAGGGTCTGGGAAGGGGCGTCGGCCACGGCAGGCCGGACCACCTCCTGCACGCTGGGCGTCTCACCGGCCGCCTCCACCTCAGCGGCAACGGTCTCGGCCGCCGTGCGCGACCCGGCGTCGCGGCCGTTGGGCATCAGGATGCTCACCGTGTAACCGTCGGTGGACGTGCCGGCTTTCACGTCGTACAGGTCGATGCCCTGCGCCACGGCGGTCATCGTCTTGGTCGGCACGGGCCGTGCGCCCAGTGGGAACTTCGCCGACGGGAACCGCACCGACTGCTGCTCCGCTGTCGCGGGCAACGCGGTGAGGGTGAGCGCCGCGGCTATGGCCAGGCCGCCGGCGAGGGTGCGTCGAGACATGAACTCTCCAGAGGGCGGAAAAGGGACCGCACCATAGTGGCGAGATCAAGGTCTCCGGGGCAGCCGAACGCGCCAAAGGAGTAAAGAGGTTACGGAATCGACACAAGAACCGGGTAGCCTATGAGGCATGACCCGCTTGCGCATGTGGTGGCGGCCGGCAGACGGCCGCTGAGTTTCCCATGCGTGGGCCGTCCCTGAGACGGCCCCCAGAAGCGAAGGGTTCCTCTCCGGGACGGCAATGATCCCGAAGGAGAGAGACCTGATGAACGACGTGGTGCTGACGGGTGACCGACCGACAGGGCCGCTGCATCTGGGCCACTATTTCGGCTCGCTGGCCAACCGGGTCCGGCTGCAGGACCTCCACCCCATGTACGTGCTGATCGCCGACTACCAGGTGATCACCGACCGCGACCTGCCGGGCGAGATCCGGCGGCACACGACCGAGCTGCTGCTCGACTACCTGGCGGTCGGCATCGACCCCGCCAAGGTCACGATCTTCCAGCACAGCGCGATCCCCGAGCTGAACCAGCTCCTGCTGCCGTTCCTGAGCCTGGTGTCGGTGGCCGAGCTGCGGCGCAACCCCACGGTGAAGGACGAGATCGCGCACAGCTCCCAGTCGGCCGTGAGCGGCCTGATGTTCACCTATCCGGTGCACCAGGCGGCCGACATCCTGTTCTGCAAGGGCACGCTGGTGCCCGTCGGGAAGGACCAGCTCCCGCACCTGGAGGTGGCCCGGCTGGTGGCGCGCCGCTTCAACGAGCGTTACGGCGAGGTCTTCCCGCTGCCCGAGGCCATGATGGGCGCGCAGCCGCTGCTGAAGGGGCTCGACGGCGGCAAGATGAGCAAGAGCCGCGGCAACGCGATCGCGCTGTCGGCCACCGAGGACGAGACCGCCGCCCTCATCCGCAAGGCCCGCACCGACGCGGAGCGGCTGATCACGTTCGACGAGGAGCGCAGGCCCGAGGTGGCCAACCTGCTCACGCTGGCCGGGCTGTGCCTGGATCGCCGGCCCGCCGAGCTGGCCGAGGAGATCGGCGACGGCGGCGCCGTCACGCTCAAGCGGGTGGTCACGGAGGCGGTCAACGAGTTCCTGCGGCCGATCAGGAAGCGCCGCGCGGAGCTCACCGAGGGCGACGTCAGGCAGATCGTGGCCGAGGGGAACGAGCGGGCCCGCGAGCGCGCGGTCCGCACGCTGGAGGAGGTGCAGGCCGCGATGGGTTTCTAGCGGCGGACCGGGCTCCAGGCCACCGCCAGCTCCGTGGTGGGGGAGCCGAGCGGGCGGCGGTGGCGGATCCGGTGGAAGCCGGCCGCCCGCAGCAGGCTCGCGGTCTCGTCCAGCCCGCGCACCCTGCCGCCCACCGTGACCAGGTAGTTCAGGTCCAGCAGGCGCAGCAGGGTGCGGCTGGCCCGGCCAGGCATGTGGCTGTCGCCGAACTGGTCGCCGACCACGAGCACGCCGCCCGGTTCGAGCGCCGCCGCCAGGCGCCGGAGCAGCGGGGCCGCCTCCTCGTCGCTCAGCCCGTGCATGATGTTGAACAGCAGGATGACGTCGTACCCGGCGCCCAGGTCGTCCTCCAGGAACGACCCGGCCCGCAACGTCAGCCGGGGGTGGGCGGCGGCGGCTTCGAGCGCGTCCGGCAGGTCGATCACGGTGGCGCGCAGGCGGGGGTGGCGGCGCAGCAGGGCCAGGCTGAACAGGCCGTGCCCGCCGCCCACGTCCAGCACGTGCCGGGCGCCGCGCGGCACGGGGATGCTGCGCGCCGTGGCCGGCGCCTGCCGGGCGGCCACCGCCGCCGACCACGCGTGGAACGAGCGCGACAGCTCGGGATCGGCCGCCAGCGACGCGTAGAACGGCGTGGCGGGCGTGCCGTTCCGTACCGCCTTCTCCAGGCCGGGCCAGATCACGCAGGCCGTGCGCTCCCAGAAGGCCAGGCCGGGCAGCAGCGACGTCGGCGAGGCGGTGGTGAGCCAGCGCCGAGCGGTGCGGGTCAGGCGGTAGCGGCCGCGCCTGACCCGCAGGTAGCCGAGGCCGGTCAGGGCGCGTAACAGCACGCCGGTCGCGTGGGGGTCGAGGTTGAGCGCGGCGGCCAGCTCACCGCCGGTGGACGGGCGCTCCCGCAGGGCGTCGAAGATCCCCGTCCTGGCCGCCGCGACGAGCGCGTGCAGGCCCATGGCGCCGAAGTAGTCGAACATCGGAGGCACGATCGACAGCCGGTGGGCCGCGGCTTCGAGAGCGTTGAAGAAGAGGGGCACACTTGCGACGGTAGGTCGCGCGAGGCCGGTCGACGCGCGTCCTACGCGGTGCCCGCCCGGGTCTGGTACACCTTGCGCAGCGTCTCGTGCACGATCCAGGTGGTTCTCGCACCCTCGGCCAGCAGGCACACGTCGCCGGGGCCCACCTCGATCGTGGTGCCGCCCTCGACGGCGATCGTGGCGCGCCCCGACAGCACGACGAAGATCTCGTCGCTCTCCACGTCCGTCACGACGCCCGGCGTGATCTCCCAGATGCCCCGGCCGTCCCCCAGCTCCAGGGAGGAGGTGACGGGATCGCCCGCGACGATCTGCGCGGGGTCGAGCTCGTCGGGGGTCAGCCGTACGTCGTGGACGGGCACGGAGAAGGCTCCCGCGGTGGCGAGCATCCGGCTGAGGTCGGCCACGTCGGGCACCAGCACATCAGACATATCGCCCATTCCAGCACATCAGCGGCTCTCCCGGCGGAAGGACTCCAGCGCCAGCAGCGCCACGTGCAGCGAGAGGCACGACTCGACGTCGTCCAGATCGGTGTCCAGGATGCGTTCGAGGCGGCGCAGGCGGTCGTAGAAGGCGGGCCTGGACAGGTGGGCCTTCTGCGCCGCGACGGCCTTGTTGCGGCCCGAGTCGAGGTAGACGCGCAGGATCCGGGTCAGGTCGCCGCCGCGCTGCGCGTCGTGGGCCAGCAGCGGGCCCAGCTCCCGCTCGGCGAACGTCTGCAGCCGGGCGTCGTCGCGCAGCAGGTGCAGCAGGCCGCGCAGGCGCAGGTCGGGCAGCCGGTAGAAGGGGCGGCCGTCCGGCTGGCGGACCGCCACGTCCGCCACCTGCTCGGCCTCCAGGAAGCTGCGGCGTACGTCCCTGATCGACTCCACCACCGAGCCCGCCGCCAGCACGAACGCCGAGCCGGGACCCCACAGCACGCGCAGCCGCTCGGCCAGCGAGGTGAGCGCGGGCTCCGCCTGGGTGCGCGGCGGGAGCGGCAGCAGCACCCCCACCCGCTCCTGGTCGAGCGCGCCCACCAGGGCGGGCAGGCGGGCGTCGCGGCAGGCGGCGGCGGTCGCCTCGGCCAGCTCGCCGAGCTGCGCCTGCCCGTCGAGGGCCTGGTCGATGTGCTCGGTCGGCCGGATGACCACGCTGATCAGCTTGCGCCCCGTGAGCGGCACGCCCACCGCGCGGGCGCGGGCGGCGGCCTCGTCGGGGTCGGCGTAGGCGTGGGTCAGGATGCCGGTGATGATCGTGCCGTGCGCCTGGCGTTCGAGCGACTCCTGGTGGCGCTCCAGCAGGCGGCCCAGCGCGAGCGTGGTGGCGGCGCGCTCGGCCAGCACCATGTCGCGCGGCGACGGCGCCGCGTCGCAGAGCAGGATGAGCCGCCCCCAGTCCTGCCCGCGCGCCCCCACCGTGGTCACCAGCCAGCCGGAGGCCGGGTCGTACGCGGTGCGCTCGGCCGGGGCCACCGTCCGCGACCTGGTCTCCCACCCGGCCAGCAAGGTCCCCGCGTCGCGCCCGGCGGACTCGGCGGCGAGCACCTGGTGTGCCAGGTTCTCCAGCAGCACCGGACGCCCCGACAGGCGTGCCACCTGGGCCAGCACCTCGGCCGGCGAGGCGCCTTCGACCGACAGCTCGGTGAAGACCTCGTGCAACTGCTCCGAGGCCCGCAGCTCCTCGAGCTGGATGTCGATGATGCGCTCGTGCACCGACTCGGTGATCTGCACGAACGGCGTCTCGCGGGTCAGCACGATGACCGGGAACCCGTGCTCCTCGGCCGAGTTGACCACGGCCCTCGGCAGCTCCCGGACGAACCTGCGGCCCAGCTCCACGATCAGCCCGGACGCCCCGACGGAAGAGAGCTCGCCGATGTAGTCGGCGAGCTTCTCCGGGTCCTCCGGCAGGGCCACTCCCGTGGTGAGCACCAGCTCCCCGCCGCGCAGCAGGTGGGCGATGTCGGCGATCTCGCCCACGTGCACCCACCGCACCTTGGTGTCGAGCCGGTCGGCGCCCGCGACCACGCGCGGGCTGCCCCGGCGCACGGTCTCCAGGGCGAGGACGTCGGCGATGGTGGGCAACACGGGGCAGAGCCTAGCCGATCAGCCTGTAAGAACGGCCATGGGTCAATTTACACATTGCTCCCCTTGTCATGGATTCAGGTCCTCCTCGCGGTACTCCTTGCGGGGCTCGCGTACGCGCAGCTCAACGCGGCGAATCTTGCCCGAGATGGTCTTGGGCAGCTCGTCGAACTCCAGCCGCCGCACCCGCTTGTACGGGGCCAGCTCCCTGCGGCAGTGCTCGAAGATCGACCGGGCCGTCTCCTCGCCCGGCTCGAACCCCGGGGCGAGTGTCACGTACGCCTTCGGCACGGCCAGGCGTACCGGGTCGGGCGCCGGCACCACGGCGGCCTCGGCGACGGCGGCGTGCTCCAGCAGCACGCTCTCCAGCTCGAACGGCGAGATGCGGTAGTCGGAGGCCTTGAAGACGTCGTCGGTCCTGCCCACGTAGGTGATGTAACCCTCGTCGTCGCGGGTGGCGACGTCGCCCGTGTGGTAGAAGCCGTCGCGCATGGCCTCCGTCGACCCCCCGACATATCCGGACATGAGGCCCAGGGGACGGCGGTCGTCCAGCGGCAGGCAGATCTCGCCGTCGTTGCCCTGCTCGCCCGTGATCGGGTCGATCAGCACGACGTCGTAGCCGGGCAGCGGCAGCCCCATGGAGCCGGCCTTGACCGCCTCGCCCGGGGCATTGCCGATCTGCGCCGTCGTCTCCGTCTGGCCGTAGCCGTCCCTGATCGTGATGCCCCACGCCTTGGCCACCTGGTCGATGATCTCGGGGTTCAGTGGCTCGCCGGCGGCCACGGCCGTACGCAGGGGCAGCTTCCACGCGGCCAGGTCCTCCTGGATGAGCATCCGCCACACCGTCGGCGGCGCGCAGAACGTGGTCACCCGCTCCTCGCGCAGCACCTCCAGCAGCGCGGGCGCGGAGAAGCGCCGGTAGTCGTGGACGAGCACGGTGGCCCCGGCGTTCCACGGGGCGAACACGTTGCTCCACGCGTGCTTGGCCCACCCCGGCGAGGACACGTTCAGGTGCACGTCGCCCGGCCGCACCCCGATCCAGAACATCGTCGACAGGTGCCCGGCCGGGTAGGAGGCGTGGGTGTGCTCGACCAGCTTCGGCTGCGAGGTGGTGCCGGAGGTGAAGTAGAGCAGCAGCGTGTCGCCCGCGCGGGTCTGCTCGTCGGGGGTGAAACGGTCGTGCGCGTGGTAGGCGTCGTGGAAGGGCAGCCAGTTGTAGGCGTCGCCCACGGCGATCTTCGTGTACTCGCCGGCCGGGAACTTGCCCGCGTCGGCGGCGTTGGCGATGACGTGGGACACGCGCCCGCGCTCGATCCGCTCCACGATGTCCTTGCCGGTCAGCAGCGTGGTGGCGGGGATGACGACCGCGCCCAGCTTCATCACGGCCAGCAGCGACTCCCACAGCTCGGCCTGGTTGCCCAGCATCAGCAGGACCCGGTCGCCCCGGCGCACCCCCTGCTCGTGCAGCCAGTTGGCGACCTGGTTCGAGCGCTCCGACAGCTCGGCGAAGGTGTAGGTGGCGCTGCTCTCGCCCACGATCTTGAGAGCGACGGCGCCGGGCGTCTCGGCGGCCAGCACGCCGTCGAACCAGTCGAGCGCCCAGTTGAACGCGCCGAGCTCGGGCCAGCGGAAGTCGCGGCGGGCGGTGGCGGCGTCGGCCCCGAGCAGGAAGTCGCGGGCGGCACGGAAATCGCTCATGTCGTGGATCCTGCTACGTCGGCAGCCGCCGCTCAAGACCGTCGAGCACCGACACGAGCCCGAAGTCGAAGGCGACCTCCCGCACGACGCGCGGATCCTCCATCTCGGTCATCTCGAAGCTCTCCCGCATGTGCGGGTACCTCTCGGAGACCTGGATGACCGCCGACTTCATCTGCTCGACGTCGAACCGCTCGGTGCCCGACTTGGCGGCCCAGGCGATCTCGGGGATCGTCATGCCGAAGATGAAGGCCGTCAGCGTGGCGATGGCGTAGTCGGTGTCCAGCCCGGTGAACCCGGCCTGCTTGAACATCCTGCGCATCTCGTTGGCCACGTGCAGCGCGTTGGGGCCGAGCGCGGGCAGGCGGCCGATCAGGTCGGCCGACCACGGGTGACTCAGGATCACCTGGCGCATGCTGTGGGCCAGGACGGAGGCGGCCTCCCGCCAGCCCACCTCGTCGGTGTCGGGGACCGTCATCTCGCCCCACACCTCGTCGTAGACCAGCTCAAGCAGCTCGTCCTTGTTGGCGACGTACCAGTAGAGGCTGGTGGCGCCCGCGCTCAGCTTCGCGCCGAGCCTGCGCATGCTCAGCCCGGACAGCCCTTCCTCGTTGAGCAGCTCGACGGCGGCCCTGACGATCTCCTCCCGGGTGCGGCCTGGACTGGCGGCCTTGCGGGGTTCGCGCAGCCACACCGAGGAGAACGTCTTGCCTGCCATGCACCAAGGATAAATCCACTCGCACAGTGTTCGAGGGTTGTCGTACGCTGTGCGAGTGAACTCGAACACTGTACGAGACCCCCGTCGCTGGTGGATCCTCGCCGTCCTCTGCCTGGCGCTCCTCGTCCTGGGCATCGACAACACCGTGCTCAACCTGGCGATCCCCTCGCTGAACCAGGAGATGGGCGCGACGCCGTCCGACATCCAGTGGATCATCGACGCCTACGTGCTGGCCTTCGCCGGCCTGCTGCTCACCTCGGGCAGCCTGTCCGACAAGTACGGCCGCCGCCGCTTCCTCATCATCGGCCTGGTCTTCTTCGGCGGCGCGTCGCTGCTCGCCGTGCTCGTCACCGAGCCCTGGCAGCTCATCGCCGCCCGCGGCCTCATGGGCGTCGGCGGCGCGCTCGTCATGCCCTCCACGCTGTCGATCCTGATGACCGTGTTCGACGAGGAGGAGCGGCGCAAGGCGATGGCCGCCTGGAGCGCGGTGGCCCTGATCAGCCTGGTCTCCGGGCCGACCGTGGGCGGCTTCCTGCTGGAGCACTACTGGTGGGGCTCGGTCTTCCTGCTGAACATCCCCATCGCCGCGGTCGCCGTCGTGGCCGCCGTCGTCCTCATGCCCGAGACCCGCAGCGAGGGCAGGAAGATCGACCCGGTGGGCGTGGTGCTGTCGATCGTCGGCCTGACCGCGGCCGTCTACGTGATCATCGAGCGGGAGTGGAACATCCCCGTCATCGCGCTGGCCGTGGTCGCCCTGGTGGCGTTCGTGGTCTGGGAGCGCCGCCAGAAGGAGCCGATGTTGCCGCTCTTCCTGTTCGCCAACCGCAACTTCAGCGGCGCGTCGTTCTCGATCCTGCTCATGTCGTTCGGCGCCGGCGCCGTGATGTTGATCCTCACCCAGTACCTGCAGTTCGTGCTGGGGTACGGGGAGATGCAGGCCGGCCTGGCCATGCTGCCGTACGCGGTGGCCGCCGCGATCTTCAACGGCGTGGGCGCCGGGCTCGGCAAGAAGCTCAGCAACCGGGTGCTGGTCTGCGCCGGGCTGCTGCTGATGGCCGGCGGCTTCGCCGTCATGGCGACGACGACCGGTTTCCTGCCGCTGGCCACCGGACTGGTGATCATGGGCATCGGGGGCGGCCTGGCCGGCCCTGCCGCCTACACCTCGCTCATGGCGGCGATCCCCGTCGAGCGCGCGGGCGTCGGCTCCGCGCTCAACGACACCGTCCAGCAGGTCGGCATGGCGCTCAGCATCGCCGTCCTGGGCAGCGTGCTGGCCACCCGGTACACCTCCGAGATGCCCGCCGGCCTGCCCGCCGCCGCCAGGGAGTCGATCGGCGGCGCCCACACCCTGGGCTTCGCCGAGGCGGGCAACCAGGCCTTCACCTCCGCCATGCACCTCGGCTCGTGGGTGGGCGCGGCCTTCTGCGTCGCCGCGGCGCTGCTGGCCGTCACGGTGCTGCGCCCGGCCGCGCCCGCCGCCTCCCCCGAGCTCGCGAAGGTCTGACACGGTTCCACTCTGTAAACCAAGTCACCTCCCCTCCGACATGTTGCGTGTAGGAGCCCCTGGCCGGAAAAGGGATACTCGGTAACATGTCGGAGCTTCTCGCGCGCCACCGGGCAGTGATGCCGAACTGGCTGGCCCTCAACTACAACGACCCCATCGAGATCGTCAGCGGCAAGGGCAACCGTGTCATCGACGCTGACGGCAAGAGTTACCTCGACTTCTTCGCCGGGATCCTGACCAACATGATCGGGTACGACATCCCCGAGGTACGTGAGGCCGTCGAGCGCCAGCTCGCCACCGGCGTGGTCCACACCAGCACCGTGTACCTGCTGCGCGGCCAGATCGAGCTGGCCGAGAAGATCGCGCGCCTGTCCGGCATCCCCGACGCCAAGGTCTTCTTCACCAACTCCGGCACCGAGGCCAACGAGACCGCGCTGCTGCTGGCCACGTACGCGCGCAGGAGCGACCAGGTGCTGGCCATGCGCCAGAGCTACCACGGGCGCAGCTTCGGCGCGATCAGCGTCACCTCCAACCGCTCCTGGAAGAACAACTCGCTCTCCCCGCTCAACGTGCACTTCCTGCACGGCGCCGACCGGCACCTGACCCAGTTCAAGGGCCTGTCGGACGCCGACTACATCCGGGCCTGCGTGGACGACCTGCGCCACGTGCTGGCCACCTCCGTCTCCAACGACGTGGCGGCGCTGATCGCCGAGCCGATCCAGGGTGTGGGCGGCTTCACGATGGCCCCCGACGGGCTGTTCGCGGCGTACAAGGAGGTGCTGGACGAGCAGGGCATCCTGTTCATCTCGGACGAGGTGCAGACCGGCTGGGGCCGGACCGGCAGCGCGTTCTTCGGCATCGAGAACCACGGCGTGACCCCCGACATGATCACCTTCGCCAAGGGGCTCGGGAACGGCTTCGCGGTCGGCGGTGTCGTCGCGCGCGGCGACCTCATGGACGCGCCGCACGCCGTCGGCCTGTCCACCTTCGGCGGCAACCCGATCTCCATGGCCGCCGCCAACGCCACCCTGGACTACGTTCTCGACCACGACCTCCAGGCCAACGCCGCCCGGACCGGTGAGATCATCATCGGCGGGCTCAAGGCCGCCGCCGAGCGGCTGGCCGTCGTCCAGGACGTGCGCGGCAAGGGTCTGATGTTCGCCGTCGAGCTGCAGAGCCCGGCCCAGGCCGCCCGGTTCATGGAGCTGACCAAGCGGGCCGGCCTGCTGGCGGGCAAGGGCGGCCTGTACGGCACCGCCATCCGCATGGCCCCGCCCCTCACGCTCTCGGTGGACGAGGCCACCGAGGGCCTGGGCATCATCGTCACCGCCCTCGAAACGATCGACGCAGAGGCAGCAGCGCAGTGAAGTCCGTCAAGCACTGGATCAACGGAGCCCTCGCGGACGGCGACGCCGCCCGTACCGCGGAGCTCTTCAACCCCGCCACCGGCGAGGTGAGCGGCACCGTCGCGCTGGCCTCCGCCGCCGACGTGGACGCCGCCGTGGCGGCGGCCGCCGCGGCCTACCCCGGCTGGCGGGACGCGTCGCTGACCAAGCGGGCGGGCGTGCTGTTCCGCTTCCGCGAGCTGATGTACGCCCACCGCGACGAGCTGGCCGCGCTGATCTCCGCCGAGCACGGCAAGGTGCACTCCGACGCGCTCGGCGAGGTGGCTCGCGGGCTGGAGGTCGTGGAGTTCGCCTGCGGCATCCCGCACCTGCTCAAGGGCGGCTACTCCGAGGGCGTCTCGACCCGCGTCGACTCCTACTCGATCAGGCAGCCGCTGGGCGTGGTGGCCGGGATCACGCCGTTCAACTTCCCGGCGATGGTGCCGATGTGGATGTTCCCCATCGCGATCGCGTGCGGGAACACGTTCGTGCTCAAGCCGTCCGAGCGGGACCCGTCGGCCTCGCTGCTCATGGCGAGGCTCTGGCAGGAGGCCGGGCTGCCCGACGGCGTGTTCAACGTCGTGCAGGGCGACAAGGTGAGCGTGGACCGGCTGCTGGAGCACCCCGGCGTGCGCGCCGTGTCGTTCGTCGGCTCCACCCCCATCGCCCAGTACGTCTACGAGACCGGCACCGCGCACGGCAAGCGGGTCCAGGCGCTCGGCGGCGCCAAGAACCACATGCTGGTGCTGCCCGACGCCGATCTCGACCTGGTGGCCGACTCGGCCGTGTCGGCGGGGTTCGGCTCGGCGGGGGAGCGGTGCATGGCGATCTCCGTCGTGCTCGCCGTGGAGCCGATCGGCGACGAGCTCGTCGAGAAGATCGTCGAGCGGGTCGGCCGCCTGACCGTCGGCCCCGGCGACGACTCCAGGTCCGAGATGGGGCCGCTGGTCACCGGGCCGCACCGCGACAAGGTGGCCTCCTACCTCGACCTCGGCGTCCAGGAGGGCGCCAAACTGGTCGTGGACGGCCGCGAGACGCCCGTCCTGGGCGGCGGCAAGGCCGCCGAGACGCCCGGCTTCTGGCTCGGCCCGACGGTGCTCGACCACGTGCCCGCCGGCTCGCGTACGCACGCCGAGGAGATCTTCGGCCCCGTGCTGTCGATCGTCCGGGTCCGCTCCTACGAGGAGGGCCTGGAGGTGATCAACGGCGGCGCGTACGGCAACGGCACCGCCATCTTCACCAACGACGGCGGCGCGGCCCGCCGCTTCCAGAACGAGGTCGAGGTCGGCATGATCGGCATCAACGTGCCGATCCCGGTGCCGATGGCCTTCTACAGCTTCGGCGGCTGGAAGTCCTCCCTGTTCGGCGACACGCACGTGCACGGCACCGAGGGCGTGCACTTCTACACCCGAGGCAAGGTCGTCACCTCACGCTGGCTCGACCCCTCGCACGGCGGCGTGAACCTGGGCTTCCCCACGAACGGGTGACCGCGGGCCGCGGGCGGCGTCCCCCCAGGTCCTGTCACCGGTAAGCTCCAGCGTGACAGGACAAGGGGGCAACGTGAATCGTCGGCGTACGTACGCACTGGCGCTCGCCGCCACGGCACTGGTGGCCGGCACGGCCGCGGTGACGGACCCGGCGCCGGCGACGAGCGCGATGGCCAGGCCGCCCGCCAAGGTCACGCCGACACCCACACTCACCCCCACACCCACGCCGACCGCGACGCAGAGCGACGGCACGCTGCAGATCCTCACCTACCGGGGCTACGCCGAGTACGGGGGCGTCAGCCCCAAGGTCAACTGGGTGGGCGACTTCGAGAAGGAGACGGGCTGCCGCATCGCCCGGCTCGACACCGTGCAGACCGCCGAGGAGATGGCCGGCAGGCTCACCCAGCGGCCCTACGACGTGATCACCGCCGGGCCCGTGCTGGCCGCCGACCTGATCGCGGCCAAGCAGGTGCAGCCCATCGACCCGGCCAAGGTCAGCGACTACAAGGACCTCACCGAGCGCTTCCGCGACATGACCACGGTGTCGGGCAAGGCGTACGGCGTGCCGTACCTGTGGGCCTACCACGAGTTCGTCCACGACTCGGCCAGGGTCAGGGGCGGCGGGCTGGAGCAGGCGTTCTCCTCCGACCGGGCGGCGCTCAGGGACACCCCGCTGACGATCGCCGAGGCGGCCCTGGCCGAGGGGTCGGCCAAGGAGCCGTACGAGCTGAGCGAGGCCGAGTTCGGCAAGGCGATGGCGCTGCTGGAGCGCAACAAGGACCGCACCTACTGGAAGAACCCGGTCGACCTGGTCAGGGGCTTCGCCACCGGGTCGCTCGACTACGCGCAGGTCACGCCGTACTACCGCCTGCTCCTGCAGCAGGCCGGCATGGCGGTCAAGCCCATCTCGACGCCGCGGACGACCGGCTGGGTCGACTCCTGGATGCTGGGCGCGAACGTGCCCGACACCACCTGCGCCTACCGGTGGCTCAACTGGGTGACGGCGGCCAACGCGCAGCGCGACGCGGCGGCGTGGGTGGGCATGGCGCCGGCCAACTCCAAGGCGTGCAAGGAGCGGGCCAGGGCGATGTGCGAGGCGTACGGGGTGGGCGACGCCAAGCGGCTCGACCGCGTGGTGTTCGCGACGCGGCCGCCCGGGGATTGCCGGGCCGAGGACGGGGAATGCACTGACTATCGCGTCTGGGCCGATCGGTGGGACAAGCTCCTCAAGTGAGCAGGCCCGGGCGACGCCGTGCCACGTGCCCGCCCATCCCCCGCTGGGCGTGGCTCGCCAGAGGCGCCCCGGGCCTTCCCCCCTGTCCCGGGGCGTCTCGCCGCCGCTCGGGTCGCTGAGGCGCGCGGGGAGCGGCTAGCGAGACGGGAAGGCCACGACGGTGGCCATGGGCGCGGGCAGGAGCGCCTCCGCGCAGTCGGCGCAGGCCAGCACGGGCGCGTCATCGGGCAGGCGGCCCACGCGCACGCGCGGCCGCGGCCATCTCTTGTGGCAGACGACGCAGGCGTCGCCGTCGCGCTGGGCCCAGGTCAGGCCGTCAGGGTCGAACGTCAACATATCCTGCGCCGTTCTGGTCGGACCCCAGTTCATCACGCTCCCTGCCATCGCCCCACCGTATGTCGGAACCGTTATAACCCTGACCGAGGCCGTGAGCGTCCAGCTGAGCGTCAAGTCAGGGTGAATTCTCTACCCGGACGGGGCCGTTTACACCACAAAACGGGCATCCAGCCCAAGCTGGATGCCCGTTTCGTTGGTCTTCGTCAGAGTTCGGCGATCGCCTTCTCCAAGATCCCCAGCCCCTCCTCCAGCAGGTGCTCGGGGATCACCAGCGGGGGCAGGAAGCGCAGCACGTTGCCGTACGTGCCGGCGGTCAGCACCAGCAGGCCCTCCGCGTGGCAGCGCTTGACGACCTCCTGGACGGCGGTCGGGTTCGGCTCCTTGGTGCCGGGCTCGACCAGCTCGATCGCGATCATCGCGCCGCGCCCGCGCACGTCGCCGATCACGTCGAAGCGCTCCTTGAGCGCCTCCAGCCGGGGCAGCATGATCTCGCCGATGCGGCGGGCCCTGGCGACCAGGTTCTCGGCCTCGATCGTCTCCAGCACGCCCAGCGCGGCCTCGCAGGCGAGCGGGTTGCCGCCGTACGTGCCGCCGAGGCCGCCGACGTGCACCTTGTCCATGATCTCCGCACGCCCGGTCACCGCCGCCAGCGGCAGGCCGCCCGCGATGCCCTTGGCGGTGGTGATGATGTCCGGCACGACGCCCTCGTCCTCGCAGGCGAACAGCGTCCCGGTCCGCGCGAAGCCCGTCTGCACCTCGTCGGCCACGAACACGATCCCGTTCGCCCGGCAGAACTCGGCGATCCGCGGCAGGAACCCCCTCGCGGGCACGATGAACCCGCCCTCGCCCGCGATCGGCTCGATCACCACGGCCGCCACGTTCTGCGCGCCGATCTGCTTGGTGATCAGATCGATGGCCTGCTCGGCGGCCTCCTCCGCGCAGTTCTCGGGGCCGGTCGGCCAGCGGAACGGGTACGCCAGCGGCACCCGGTACACCTCCGGCGCGAACGGGCCGAACCCCTGCTTGTACGGCATGTTCTTGGCCGTCAGCGTCATCGTGAGCAGCGTGCGGCCGTGGTAGCCGTGGTCGAACACCACCACGCCCTGGCGGCCGGTCGCGTGCCGGGCGATCTTGACGGCGTTCTCCACCGCCTCGGCGCCCGAGTTCACCAGGAACGTGCGCTTGTCGTGGTCGCCCGGCGTCAGCTCGTTGAGCCTCTCGCAGACCTGCACGTACGACTCGTACGGGGTGACCATGAAGCAGGTGTGGGTGAAGTCCGCGACCTGCTTCTGGACGCGCTCGACGACCCTCGGGGCGGCGTTGCCCACGTTCGTCACGGCGATGCCCGAGCCGAAGTCGATCAGCGAGTTCCCGTCGGCGTCCTCCACCACGCCGCCGCCGGCGCGGGTGACGAAGACCGGCAGCGTGGTGCCGATGCCGGGCGGAACGGCCGCCTGCTTGCGGGCCAGCAACTCCTGGGACTTGGGGCCTGGGATCGCGGTCACGACGCGCCGCTCCTGGGGAATGCTCATGGCTCTGACGGTACGGCGGGCTCCCATCAGCTCCGATACGTCGATATGTCACACTGGGAGTGCTCGTCTTTGCCGGAATGGACAAATCGCTCATGCCGCCTTCGCTGCAGACCGTCGTGCGCCGCATGAACCTCCGGCCGGTCGCCGGGACCACGCGGCCAGGGGTGCTGGACGCCGCGGTGCGCTGGGTCGCGGTCAGCGAGCTCGCGGATCCGACACCGTACCTCGAAGGCGGGGAGCTGCTGCTCACCACCGGCATGCGGATGGAAGGCGACCTGACGGGGTATGTGGCCCGCCTGGTGCGCCGGGGCGTGGCAGGGCTCGGCTTCGGCGTCGGCGTCTCGCACGAGGAGGTGCCGCCCGCCCTCGTCGAGGCCGCGGAGTCGGCCGGGCTGCCGCTGCTGGAGGTGCCGCGCGAGACCCCGTTCATCGCGGTCGGCAAGGCGGTCAGCGAGCTGCTGGCGGCCGAGCAGTACGAGGAGATCAGCCGCGCCTTCGCCGCCCAGGGCCGGCTGACGCGGGCGGCGCTGCGGCCGGAGGGCATGCACTCCGTCATCGACCGGCTGGCCAGGGAGGTTGGCGGCTGGGCCGCGCTGCTGGACGAGCCGGGCGAGGTCTGCCACGCCACGCGCGGCGCCAACACGGACGCGGTCACGGCCGAGCTCGCCCGGCGCCGCGGGCAGCCCGTGGAGGCCGCGGGCGGTGAAGCGCGGGCGGGTGGTGGAGCGCAGGCGGGCGGTGGGTCACGGGCGGGCGGTGGGTCACGGGCAGGTGGTGGACCACGGGCGGGTGGCGGCGACCGGATGCCTGCCAGCCTGGCGCTGTCCGGGCCCGGCGAGCACATCGTCGTGCAGCCGCTCGGCGGCGGGACGCGCCCGCGCGGCTTCTTCGCCGTCGGCGCCCCGCACGCCTTCACCCCGGTCACCCACACGGTGATCAACGCGGCCGGCTCGCTGCTCACGCTGGCCATGGAGCAGGGCAGGACCCAGCTCGCCGCCGAACGCCGCGTCCGCACCGCGGTGCTGGAGCTGCTGCTGGCGGGGGAGGGCGAGCGAGCCCGCGCCGTGCTGGCGGCGCTGGGCGGGCGGCTGCCCGAGGCGCCGCTGGTGGTGCTCGCCGCGGACGCCGACGCCCTGGACGCCCTGGAGGCACGAGGCTTCGCCGCGCTGCCGGGCCCTGCCGGCATCGAGACCGCCGGAATCCGGGGCGCCGTTACCGGTGGCGCCGCTGCGGGGGGCGCCGCTACCGGGGGCGCCGCCATCGGGATCGCGGCCGAGAGCGCGGCGGAGGAGACGGCGGCGAGCGTCGAGGCGCCGGTGGGGATCAGCCAGCCCTGCGGATATGCGGAAAGCGCCCTGCGCAACGCGCTCGACCAGGCTCGCCGCGCCCTGGACGCGGCGCGCGGCCGGGACGACACGGGCCGTGGAAGCAGGGGAACGGCCGGGGCGGGGAACGCCGGTCGTGTCGTCAGGTTCGCCGAGCTGGCCGGGCAGGGCCTGCTCGGGCTGCTCGACCCGGCCGCCGCCCAGGCGTTCTCGGCCGCGGTCCTGGCGCCGCTGACCGCGTACGGCTCCCGGGCCGACCTGGTCGAGTCGCTGCGCGCCTACCTCGAGAGCAACGGCCACTGGGACGCGGCGGCGCAGAGGCTGGGCGTGCACCGCCACACCCTGCGCTACCGGATGAGACGCGTCGCCGAGCTGCTGGGCCGCGACCTCGACGACCCGGGCACCCGCGCCGAGCTGTGGCTGGCCCTGGAGGCGGCCAGGAGAGGCGCTATTCCTGCTTCTCCACGAGGTAGCAGCAGACAGTCGCCGTAGTCACCGCCTCGTACGTGCGCCCGTCGCGCAGGTGCCCGGCCCGCTCCAGGGAGATCGCCCCCTGCGCGGCCGCCCACAGCGCGTCGGCGATCTTGCGGGGCTGGGTCGGGATGAGGTAGCCGGCCGAGATGCAGTCGGCGATGACGCGGTCGAGGATGTTCAGCGCCGCGCGGGCCAGTGTCCTGGCGCGCTCGCTGGGCTCGAAGCCGGGGATCGCCCGCTCGAACATCAGGCTGTAGTAGCCGGGCTCCGACAGGCACGCCTGCCGGTACGCGGGGCCGAGCGCGTTGAGCTGCTCCAGCGGGTTGCGGCGCTGCGGCACCGCCTCCAGGAAGCGGCGGAAACGCTCGAACCCCTCCAGGTAGAGCGCCTCCGCCAGGCCCTCCCGGTTGCCGAACATCGTGTACATCACGGTCGTCGTGCAGCCTGCCTCCGCCGCGATCCGGCGCATGGTGAGGCTGTCGGGCCCGTCGGTCCGCAGCAGGTTCACCGCGACGTCGAGGAGGCGGGAGCGCAGCTCGTCGTGGCCGGCGCGCTCACCCATGAGGTAGGCGCCCTGCAGGCCCAGAGGCGCCGAGGTCATGCGACCTCCCTCGTGGCCAAGGAGCTCTGCGTCCTTGTGACCTCACGCTGTTCGGTCACGGGGCCCACGCCTTTCTGAGTCGGGGGCCCACCGCGCTGGAGACCCGCACCCGATGACTTAGCCATAGCGGAGATCGCTCAAACCACTCCGCATGGTAAACATCCCGAATTGGGTCTACTTCTGTTACATCATGGGTATACATCGGGGCTTGTACTTAACGGTGAGCCCTCGTGGGAGTGTTGTGCATCGTGGTGTAAATCCCCGGTCCATGCCTTGGCATAACGTCGGAGACATGGACGTGCGTACCTTCTGGCTGGCCGGCCGCGCCGCGACCGGGGACACCGAGCTCACTGTCACCAACCCCCACGACGGCCGCGCGGTCGGCAGGCATTCCGTGCCGACCGACGCCCAGGTCGAGGAGGCCGTCGCGGCCGCCTCCGCGGTGGCCGCGCAGGCCGCCGCGCTGCCCGTCCACGTGCGGGCCGAGGCCCTGGCCCACGTGTCGCGCCGGATCGCCGAGCGGGCCGACGAGATCGCCCACCTGATCACCGCCGAGAACGGCAAGCCCATCATGTGGGCCCGCGGCGAGGTCGGGCGGGCGGTGGCCACGTTCCGCTTCGCCGCCGAGGAGGCCCGCCGCTGGTCCGGCGGCGTGCAGCGGCTCGACACCGAGCCGGCCGCGGCCGGGCGCCTGGCGTACGTCTCCCGCGTGCCCAAGGGCCCCGTCCTGGCGATCACGCCGTTCAACTTCCCGCTGAACCTGGTCGCTCACAAGGTCGCGC
The DNA here is from genome assembly GCF_040656115.1 of Nonomuraea sp. NPDC050202. Lineage (NCBI taxonomy): Bacteria > Bacillati > Actinomycetota > Actinomycetes > Streptosporangiales > Streptosporangiaceae > Nonomuraea > Nonomuraea sp. NPDC050202. Next base: position 24,260 of record NZ_JBFALF010000003.1, read on the forward strand.
CGGCCATCGCCGTCGGCGCTCCCGTCATCGTCAAGCCCGCCCCCGCCACGCCGCTGTCCTCGCTGCTCCTCGGCGAGATCCTGGCCGAGACGGACCTGCCCGCGGGCATGTTCTCGGTGCTGCCGATCGAGAACGACCGCGCCTCCGCGCTGGTCCAGGACCCGAGGCTGCCCGTCGTGTCGTTCACCGGCTCCGCGCCCGTCGGCTACGCCATCGCCGACCAGGTGCCGCGCAAGCACGTGACGCTGGAGCTGGGCGGCAACGCGGCGGCCGTCGTGCTGGCCGACGCCGACCTCGACTGGGCGGCCCAGCGCATCGCCCTGTTCTCCAACTACCAGGCCGGGCAGAGCTGCATCGCCGTGCAGCGGGTGATCGTCGAGCAGCCCGTCTACGACGCGTTCGTCGAGCGCCTGCTGCCCGCCGTCTCCGCCCTCGTCACCGGCGACCCCGCCGACGAGAAGACCCAGGTGGGCCCGCTGGTGTCGGAGGCCGCGGCCGAGCGCGTCGAGCAGTGGGTCCAGGAGGCCGTCGCCGCCGGGGCGAAGGTGCTGGCGGGCGGCACCAGGCAGGGCGCGACCATCGCCCCGACGGTGCTGGCCGGCGTTCCGCACGACGCCAAGGTGGCGTGCGAGGAGGTCTTCGGCCCCGTCATGATCCTCCAGCCCGCGGGCTCGATCGGCGAGGCGTACGCGATGGTCAACGACTCGAAGTACGGCCTGCAGGCCGGGGTGTTCACCCGCTCGCTGGACGCCGCCTTCCGGGCGAACCGGGAGCTGGAGGTGGGCGGTGTGATCATCGGTGACGTGCCCTCGTACCGGGCCGACCAGATGCCGTACGGCGGGGTCAAGGACTCGGGGATCGGGCGCGAGGGGCTGCACTCGGCGATGGAGGACTACACCTACGAGAAGGTCATGGTGCTGACCGGGCTGACGCTCTGAGCGCCGGGCGGATGCTGTGAGAGCCCGAGCGCCGGGCGGACGAGCTGAGAGCCTGAGCGCAGGGTGGACGAGCTGAGAACCGGGCGGGGCGCCCCGTCCTGTCCTGTCCTGGACAGGGCGCCCCGCCGGGTCAGGCGTGTTGTGCGGTCTCGAAGAGCGCCTTGACGGCGTCGCCGAAGTACGGGCCGTACATCGTGCGCTGGTCGTCGCTGTACTTGAAGCTGCTCAGCGACGTGATCGTGCCCTTGCCGCTGGCCGTGTCGAACCCGGTCATCCACGGCCCGCCGCTCGCGCCCGCCGTCATGTCGCAACCGAGGCCCTGGTCGCGGGTCTGGCCGTACGGGTCGTTCTTCAGGCGGCCCGCGCAGTAGACCAGGTGGTCCCCGTCGTACGGCGGGTCGGCGGGGTATCCGAAGCCGAACGCCTGCCCGCCCCGCGCCGCGTTGAACGCGATCTTCTGCGTGCCCACCACGTCGGCCACGTGCCTGCCGTGCGAGGGGGCCAGGGCCACCATGCCGACGTCGTAGTTGTCGTCGCCGCTGCGGGACCAGGGGCCGGCGACGAACATGCGGCGCGCGGTGTACTGGCCGTACGGGCGCAGGCCGCTCGTGCCGTACCCGGGGACGAACGTCCAGTTCGCCGCCCACTCGCCGGCCCCGTCCTTGACGCAGTGGCCGGCGGTGACCACGACGTCCTTGTTGGCGCTGTTCACGGTGCTCGCCGAGCAGACGAAGTCGGCCCCCGCCACGGTCAGGAAGACCCGGCCCGTCGTCCTGGCCACCTGCCCGCCGGTGATCCAGCGGGAGCCGATCGTGCTGGTGTCGGGCCTGGCGGCGGCCAGGTGGTGCGAGCCCATCAGCTTGCGCGGCAGCGTCAGGTCGGCCTTCCTGCCCGTCAGGTCGGGGGTGGTGCGTACGCCCGCGCCACCCGTGACGCCGCTCAGCAGGTCGCCGCCGTCCGTCACGTCCGTCACGATGTCGAGCAGGCCGATCGGCAGGGCCTTGGCCATGCGCTCGGGCGTCCAGTAGTCGAGCACGCGCCGGTGGTCGGCGGCGCTGCGGGCGGCGACGTGCTCGACGATGTCGCTCCGCTTGGCCGTGTGCGCTGGCACGACGGCCGATGGGTCGGCCTGCTCGCGGGCGGGTGCGGCGCCGAGGAGCGCGGGGCCGATCAGCCCCGCGAGGAGCGGGGCCGCCGCAAGCAGGGGGGTGCTCAAGGTCATGTCCCCCGAGTGTGCACCACGAGATGTGTTCTTGTGACTACTTTCGGTAAATTCCTCAGAGTACGCTGGCCGTTTGTGCCGATTGGTAGACGGCCTGCGCCTCGTTCCCGAAATAGGGGCCGAGCATCCAGTTCGGGGCGAAGCTGTATTTGAAGCTGTTCACCGAATTCAGGGTGCCGAGCCCGGTCGACTCGGCGAAATTCAGCATCCATGGCCCGCCGCTCGAACCGCCCGTCATGTTGCAGGTCAGGCCGAGGTCGCCGGTCCCGACGAAGTCGTCGAACGCCCTGCCGCTGCAGTGGATCAGCTTGGAGCCGTCGTACGGGGCGAGCGCCGGGTAGCCGAAGGCGTACATCTGCCGGCGTCTGGGCTGGTTGAAGGCCACGCCCTGGCCGCCGACGACGTCCACCAGCGCCCTGCCGTCGAGCGGCGCCACCACGGCGGCGGCGACGTCGAAGTTGACGTCCTCCCTGGCGTTCCACTGCGGCGTGGTCAGCAGCCTGGTCGCGGCCCAGGTGCCGAACGGGCGGCTGCCCCTGTCGTAGCCGGGCACGAAGACCCAGTTCGTGTGGAAGGCGCCGCTCATCTTCACGCAGTGGCCGGCGGTCAGTACCACGCTCTTGTTGGCGCTGGTCACGGCGGTGCCCGAGCAGGAGGAGTTGCGTCCGCCCTGGGTGGTGAAGAAGACCCGGCCGGTCGTGCGCGCCACCGCGCCGCCGCCGGTCCACGCCTCGCCCGGGGTTCTGGCCGCCTGCAGCTCACGGGTGGGCAGGGCGGTGGACGGGGCGGTGGACGGGGCACCACGCTCCGGCTCACCCGCCGTCCCCGCCTTCGGGGCCGGGGCCTTCAGCGGCTGGGCGGCCTCCATGCGGCTCTCGGTCCAGTACGTCAGCACCTGCCGCCGCTCGGCGGCCGTGTCGGCGGCGCCCTGCTGGGCGGGCCTGGGGCGCGGCGCCCTGGTGTCGGCCGTGCTGGTGTCGGCCGTGCTGGTGGGTGCCAAGGCGACGGTGAGCACGACGGCGGTGGAAAGCACGGCGAAGCGGCGGTGCATTACGAACCTCCCTAAACCGGACGGTGAGCTTGGAAGGTAGCCGTAGCAATATCCAGATTTCTCAAGATTTGCGCATTCCGATATGACGATATTCCGTCATAAATTCACTGGATTCTCGGGCGTCACATAAGGAGGGAATTTATGGACGACCGGTCCCATGTGCCGGAGTGCGCCGCACAGCGGGGACAATGGACACGTGCATGAAGAGACCCTCCGCTCCGTCGTCGTGCTCGGCTCCACCGGCTCGATCGGCACCCAGGCCCTCGACGTCATCGCCGCCAACCCCGGCGGCTTCAAGGTCACCGCGCTGGCGGCGGGGGGCGGCAGGGTCGAGTTGCTGGCCAGGCAGGCGGCGGAGTTCGCGGCCGAAGCGGTGGCGGTGGCCGACGCGTCGGCCGTGCCGGCGCTGAAGGAGGCGCTGGCCGCGCACGGTGCCAAGCCCACCGTGCTGGGCGGCCCCGAGGGCGTCGCCGAGGTGGCGGGGTGGCAGTGCGACGTGGTGCTCAACGGCATCACCGGCGCGCTCGGCCTGACCTCCACGCTCGTCGCGCTGGAGGCGGGCAGGGCGCTTGCGCTGGCCAACAAGGAGTCGCTGATCATCGGCGGGCCGCTGGTCAAGCGGCTGGCCCGGCCGGGGCAGATCCTCCCGGTCGACTCCGAGCACTCGGCGGTGCTGCAGTGCCTGTGGGCCGCCGGGCCCGAGGGCTACGACCCCTCGTGCGTCAAGCAGCTCGTGATCACCGCGAGCGGCGGGCCGTTCAGGGGCATGAGGCGCGAGGAGATGGCCGGCGTCACGCCCGAGATGGCCCTGGCTCACCCCACCTGGTCCATGGGCCCCTACATCACCATCAACTCCGCGAACCTAGTCAACAAGGGTCTCGAGGTGATCGAGGCGCACCTTCTCTACGACCTCGGCTTCGACCGCATCGAAGTCGTGGTGCATCCCCAGTCCATCATCCACAGCATGGTCGAGTACGTCGACGGCTCCACCATCGCCCAGGCCAGCCCGCCCGACATGCGGTTGCCGATCGCCCTGGCGCTCGGTCACCCCGGGCGCGTCCCCGGCGCCGCCCGGCCCATCGACTGGACCAAGGCGCACACCTGGACGTTCGAGCCGCTCGACGACCTGGCGTTCCCCGCGGTCGCGCTGGCCAGGCACGTGGGCGGGGAGGGCGGCACCGCGCCCGCCGTCTACAACGCCGCCAACGAGGTGTGCCTCGACGCCTTCCTCCAGCGGGGGCTGCCGTTCCTGTCCATCGTCGACACCGTGGCCAAGGTCGTCGAGGAGCACCAGGTCACCCCCGCCGACACCGTTGAAGAGGTGCTGGCAGCCGATGCCTGGGCCCGTGCCCGTGCGGCCGAACTCACAGCCGGGCAGTCCCGCTAGCTACCTAGACTGGATAGCGTCGTCACAGTAAGGGTTGAAATGTCTCCTGTAGCTCTCGGCATCCCGACGGTGCGCCCCAAGCCGCTCGCCGAACGGCGCCACTCCCGCCAGATCATGGTCGGCAGCGTGCCTGTGGGCGGCGACGCCCCCGTGTCGGTGCAGTCGATGACGACGACGGTGACCGCCGACGTCAACGCCACCTTGCAGCAGATCGCCGAGCTCACCGCGTCCGGCTGCCAGATCGTCCGGGTCGCCGTGCCGTCCCAGGACGACGCCGACGCGCTGCCCATCATCGCCAAGAAGTCGCAGATCCCGGTGATCGCCGACATCCACTTCCAGCCGAAGTACGTCTTCGCCGCGATCGACGCGGGCTGCGCGGCTGTCCGGGTCAACCCCGGAAACATCAAGAAGTTCGACGATAAGGTCGGCGAGATCGCCCGTGCGGCGGCCGACGCTGGCATCCCGATCCGCATCGGCGTCAACGCCGGCTCCCTCGACAAGCGCCTGCTGGAGAAGTACGGCAAGGCCACCCCCGAGGCGCTGGTGGAGTCGGCGCTGTGGGAATGCTCCCTGTTCGAGGAGCACGGCTTCCGCGACATCAAGATCTCGGTCAAGCACAACGACCCGGTCGTGATGATCAACGCCTACCGCCAGCTCGCCGCCCAGTGCGACTACCCGCTCCACCTCGGCGTCACGGAGGCCGGCCCGGCCTTCCAGGGCACGATCAAATCCGCCGTCGCCTTCGGCGCCCTGCTCGCGGAGGGCATCGGCGACACCATCCGCGTCTCCCTGTCGGCCCCTCCGGTGGAGGAGGTCAAGGTCGGCGCCCAGATCCTGGAGTCGCTCGGCCTGCGCGAGCGCGGCCTGGAGATCGTCTCCTGCCCGTCGTGCGGTCGGGCCCAGGTCGACGTGTACACCCTGGCCGACCAGGTCCAGGCGGGCCTGGAGGGCATGAAGGTGCCGCTGCGGGTGGCCGTCATGGGCTGCGTCGTCAACGGCCCCGGCGAGGCCCGCGAGGCAGACCTCGGGGTGGCCTCCGGGAACGGCAAGGGGCAGATCTTCGTCAAGGGCGAGGTCATCAAGACCGTCCCCGAGTCCCAGATCGTCGAGACGCTGATCGAAGAGGCGCTGCGGCTGGCCGAGGAGATGGGCGTCGAGGTCGACCTCGACGACGAGACCACCGGCCCGACGGTCACGGTCGGCTGAGGTTGGTTTGTGCGGGTGTGGGCCTGTACGTGAGCCCACACCCGGTGTCCTACCGCGCTCCGAGGCCGGTGCGCACGCCGGGCGGTCAGCTCTGCCCAGGGGAAAAACAGAGGGCGCGACCTGATCGGTCGCGCCCTCTGGGGGGCCGTAGCCCCGGACAAGTTCGCGTGCCTTCTTGTGCGGCTGATTTCAGCATACCCCCAACACAGGTCACGGCGCTTCCTTATGCTCACAGTCGTTACTTCGACACGTTGCGTGACGATGTCGTCTCTCGGCCCGAGGCAGCAGGATGCACAACACTTCCCCCGGACGCGACCCGTCCTCCGCATACTCCCGGCATGTCGTGACACGCATGCTGGACTTCAGCAGTGCCAGAACGCCTTGGCCGCGCCGTCTCTGGGACGTGAGCAGCTTCTTAGCTCTCGAGGAGCTGTACGAAGCAGGCACATGGGTGGATCGGCGCGTGCTCTCCCAGGCGTCCGTCGACTGGCAACGGCATGAAGGTGAGCGGCTGTTCGGCGAGGACCCGGCGCTCGGCTCCGCAACGTTCCGGCGTGAGCTGCAAGGGTGCCTGCGCACCACTCTCACGATCGCCAGCGAGGGGCGCAGGAAGCTGCGTCACCTGATCGACATCGGCCGTCCCGGGTACCTCGAGCGGTGGGCCGGGTGCGTGGCCGGCGTCGGGCCGCCGCCGGCGGAGAAGGTCGCCAGGGCGGTTGCCGCTCATCTGCTCGACATCGGATACAGCATGGACGGCCTCAACCGCTGGCTCCGCGACGGTCGCCTCGGTCTGTCCGCCACCGATCTGATCGAAGAGATGGCCGGCTTGCTCACCGTGCCACCGACCTGCTGGAAGGTGGTCGTTCCCTTTGCTGATCTGCATGGCTGGGAAGAGCTGGCGGTCGGCCTCAGCCATTGGGTGGGAGCGCGGGAGGCCGAGGAGCTCATGGCCGCTGCCGGTGTGAAACTGAGCGGCTGTGTCGTCGGTGCACTTTCCTACGAGGTGGAGGCGAGAGACGCCGAACGGGCCCTGGAGATCGTGACGGATGTCGTCGAACGCCTGCAGGCGCGCGCCCGCTTCGCCGGGGCTGGCGCGGTCACGCCGTTCGACCGGGCTGTCGTGCTCAACCACAGCAGCGCAATGCCGCTGCGGATGCCCGCCAGAGGCGCTCGGGTTCTCTCCCTCGCCGCGGAACGGCAACTCTACGTGGTGGGAGCCGATCCGCAGCACCTGAGCGATCGACGGCGAAGCGCCGTCGATGAGGCGCTGGAGATCGCCTCAGCGCTGAATCATGGCCCGCTCGCTCCGGCGATCGCCGGAGGGTGGAGCGCCCTGGAGTCCTTGCTGACCGAGGCCAGGGATCCTGACGAACGTGAACGCGTGGTTGCCGCGACCCGTGCCGCCGCGCTCGTCGCCTGCTCCTGGCCACGGGCCGAGCTGACTGCGCTGTCGCATCGCATCCGCCGGACCGGTACGGGAGACCTCGCTGAACGGCTGGACCGTTGCGCCTCCAACCGCGAACGTGCCCGATTGATCGCCGCCGAGCTGGAACTCGGGCACTCCCTGCCACTCGAACGTTCCTGGCGTAGGGCGAACGATGTCGCGGCAGTTGCCCGCATGCGTGCGTTGCTGGCCGACCGGGCGCAGGTGCTCGGACGGGTGCGGCGCTATGTCGAGATCTCGCTGCGCAGGCTCTACCGCAGCCGCAACATCATCCTGCACGGCGGGTCGACCGGCGGGGTGGCGCTCCAGGCGACCTTGCGCGTCACCCCGCCGCTGGTGGGAGCCGCGCTCGACCGGCTCGCACATGCCGACCTGGTGGCCGGGGTGCCGCCTCTGGTCCTCGCCTCCCGCGCCGAGCTCGCGCTGCGCATGGTCGGCGACGAGCTCGGGCCGGGGCTCTGCGACCTGATCGAGTAGGCGGGCCCGCCCATGCCGGAAGGGGATGGGCGGGCCGGAGGTGATGGCTGTCAGGTGCAGGTGTAGCCGGACGGGACGGAGGTGTCGCCGTTCGGCCGGGTCACCTGGAAGCCGGCGCTGCTGTTGCCGGCGCCCGCGGCGATCGTGCCGTTGTGGGCGGCGTTCCTGATGGTGACGGTCTGGCCGCTGGTCGTGACGGTGCCGTTCCAGGAGCCGGAGAGGGTGTGGCCGGCGGGGAGGGTGAAGGTGACCGTCCAGGACGTGATGGTCGAGGTGCCGGTGTTGGTGATCGTGAGGGGCTGGATGACGTAGCCGGTCGGCCACTGCGTCTGTACGGTGCCGGTGGCCGTGCAGGTGCCGGTGGACGTGCCGGGCTGGGTGGTGATCTGGACGGTGTTGGAGACCGGTGAGGCGTTGCCCGCGGCGTCGCGCGCCCGGACCTGGTAGCGGTAGGTGGTGTTCGGGGTCAGGCCCGTGTCGGTGTACGAGGGGGTGGCCGAGGTGCCGGCCTGGGTGAAGGTGCCGCCCGTCGCGCCGGGGGCGCGCAGGATGTCGTAGCCCGTGACGCCGTTGTCGTCCGTGGAGGCCGTCCAGGTGAGTGTCGTGCCTGTGGAGGTGGTCGCCGAGGCGGCCAGGCCGGCCGGGGCCGTGGGCGGTGAGGTGTCGCCGCCGGTGGCGGTCGTGGTGAAGGTGACGGGCGGCGAGTTCGCCGACAGGTTGCCCGCGCCGTCGCGGGCCCGTACGTAGACCTGGTACTGGGTGTTCGCGGTCAGCCCCGTGAGGGTGATCGAGTTGGTGGTGGTCTGGCCGAGCCGCGGGTCGGTGGTGCCCTGTTCGTGGTGGACGTCGTAGCCGGCCAGGCCGGAGCCGCCCTGGTCGGTGGAGGCGGCCCAGGTGAGGGTGGCGCCGGTGGCCGTGATGCCGGAGGCGGCCGGGGTGCCGGGGGTGCTGGGGGCGGTGGTGTCGCCGCCGCCGTCGGTGAGGGTGGGGGTCGTCCAGTCGCGCCACTCGGCCAGGTTGCCGCTCTTGTTGGAGGCGATCCGCATGGAGCCGGTGTAGCTGCCGGTGTTCAGGAGGAATCGCTGGATGTTCTGCTGGAGCGGGGCGCGCCATTCCGATCTGGTGGCGCAGTGGGTGCCGTCCTGGACGGCCGACCAGTACGTGATGTTGCCGCCGGCGCCGAGCGCCTTGTAGACCTCCGCGCCGCCCAGGGCCCCGACGCTCGCGGACCTGGCGGCGAGCCAGTCGATGTGCGGGTTGTCCATGATGAACAGGCCACGCGGCGCGATCATGCCCACCACCGAGTGCGTGTCCACCGGCAGCCTGCCCGGGCTGCCCGTGAAGGAGCTGAACGCGTCGCCGAGCCATGGCTGCTCGGAGTAGGTGCTGCTCAGCGGCTGGGCGCCGCTCTCGCCGGGGATCGAGCGGAACGCGGCCACCCCGCCGCTGCCCGACTCGACGGGCATGGTCAGCGCGATGCGCTGGTCGAAGGCGCCGGCCACGAAGGCGCCCTTGCCGTACCGGGAGCAGCCCGTGACGCCGGTCGCGTCCGCCCGCAGGATGCTGCCGCCCGACTGCTCGATGACGTCGATGATCCGGCTCACGCCCCACGCCCAGGCGGCCAGGATGCCCGTGCCGCTGGAGGCGCCGTAGACGCTGTAGAAGGCGCCCTGCTTGTTGTTGCGCGGCGTGCCCTCACGGCCGACCGCGAGGGGGTCGTAGTTGATGACGGCGGCGCCGGCCGCCTTGATCGTGGCGGTGTCGGCGCCGAGCCCGCCCAGGACGACCACGGCGGGGAAGGGCCCTGTGCCGCTCGGCAGGTCCACGCTGGCCGAGAAGCTGGAGCTCCTGCCGTTGTGCGAGACGTTCACGCTGATGCCGGTCCTGGAGACGGTCCCCGTGACGCTGGACGGCTTGGGCGGCTTCTCGCCGTAGACGAACTTCTCCGCCAGCTTCTTGATCTCCTGCCGCCTGCATCGCCAGTCGGCCCTGGTGGCGATGCGGGTGCCGTTCAGCTTGGTGAAGGGGTCGGGGAGCCTGGAGACGGTGGGTAACGAGCCCGCGTCGGGCAGGCCGGGCACGGCGCAGTCGGCGCCCTCGTCCTCGACTCCGGCCGCCGCGGCGGCCTCGGTGGATGCAACCGTCATCGCTCCGGTGATCGAGAGCGTCGTCGCCACCGCCAGCGCGACGAGGCTGGAGCGGGCCAAGCCGATGATCACAGGGCTCTCCCTTCCGAGTGGGGGTGCTGGCGATCAGTCTGGGAAGCTCGTCGAAATATGTCAACGACTTCCCGAAATATTTCGGAAGCGGCTGAATATTCGTGGTCCTGTGCTGCGTCTATGGCGGTGAGGCTGTCGAAAGTATCGGAAAATAGCTGAAAGGAGAGTGCTGGAGGTCCGATGGGTGCACTTTCCCGAAACTTTCCGGCCGGAGCGTCGTCACGCACTGCCACGGCGAGATCACAGAACGGCAAGCATTTCCCCATACCCAGAGTCATCGGCCCGTCGCTCGCGGGAGCATCGCAAGGCCTATGACATGGAAGGGGGCCGAGTGAAGCGGGTAATGGGGGTTGCCACCGGGCTGGTGGTGCTCGTCGCGGGGGTCGTGAGCGCGGACGGGGCGGCGGTGGCCGGCAGGAAGGCGCCTGTGGTGTGGGAAGCCTGTCCCAAGGTGGCGGGGAAGACGGCCTCGGCCGCCCTCGAATGCGCCACCGTACGCGTACCGCTCGACTACCGCCATCCCATGGGGCAGTCGATCAAGGTCGCGCTCAACCGGATCAAGGCCAAGGTCTCCAGGGACGCCGGCCACCTGGGCACGCTGCTGGTCAACCCCGGAGGACCGGGGTCGTCGGGGCGTGACCTGACCGAGTACGTCGCCACGTCCTTGCCCGCCGACGTGGCCGGGCGGTACGACGTCGTCGGGTTCGACCCGCGCGGCGTCGGCGCCAGCGAGCCGGCCGTGCACTGCGTGGACCCCGCCACGTACTACAGGGCCCCGCGGCCGGACGCGGTGCCGCACGGCAAGGCGGAGGAGAAGGTGCTGCTCGCCAGGGCCGCCGAGTACGCCTCCCGCTGCGGCCAGCGCTGGGCCTGGCTGCTGCCGCACCTCACCACCGAGAACTCCGCCAGGGACATGGACACCATCCGCGCCGCCCTCGGCGAGGACAAGATCAGCTACCTCGGCTACTCCTACGGCACCTACCTCGGCGCCGTCTACGCCACCCTCTTCCCCAGCCGCGTCAAGCGCATGGTCATGGACAGCAGCGTCGACCCCACGGGCGTCTGGTACGACTCCAACCTCAAGCAGGACCGCGCCTTCGAACGCCGGCACCGCCAGTTCCTGGCCTGGGTCGCCAAGCACCACGACGCCTACAAGCTGGGCGCCACGCTCAAGCAGACCTCCTTCGCCTACTACGCGATGCGCGACCGGCTGCGCGCGAAGCCGGCCGGAGGCATCGTGGGGCCGAGCGAGCTCGACGACACCTTCACCGTGGCCGGCTACAGCGACAAGGTCTGGCCCCAGTTCGCCCAGGCCTGGTCCGACTACGTCCGGCAGGGCGACGTCAAGGGCCTCACCGACATCTACGCCAAGCACGGCAAGAACGACGCGGCCGACGAGAACGGCTACGCCATCTACCTCAGCGTCCAGTGCCGCGACGCCCGCTGGCCGCGCCAGTGGGACAAGTGGCGGGCCGACATGAGGGCGATGCACCGCGAGGCGCCGTTCCTGACCTGGCCGAACGCCTGGTTCAACGCCCCCTGCGCGTTCTGGCCGGTGCGGGGCGGCAAGCCGGTGGACGTGCGCTCCTCGCCGAAGCTGCCGCCGTTCCTCATGCTGCAGTCCCGCTACGACGCGGCGACCCCGTACCAGGGCGCCCTGCAGATGGCCAAGCTGTTCCCCCGCTCCCGCATGGTGCTGGAGCACGGCGGCAACCACGGGGTGTCGCTGTCGGGCAACAAGTGCCTGGACGGGCACCTGGCCGCGTACCTGCGGGACGGCACCCTGCCGCGCCGCGACGCGACCTGCGCCGCCACGCCCGAGCCGCGCCCGGCCGCGCACATGACGTCGAACAGCCCGCAGCCTCCGGGTTTGCTGGGGCTCCTGGGCGTGCTCGAAAGGCTGCCCATCGGCTGACGTCAAGAAAGGGTTACCGTGGGCAGCGCCGGATGCCGCATTCGGTAACCCTTCGCGTAGTCTGACCATGTGATGCTGCGTACATCGGCGTCGCGCGTGCTCGACGACAACGACCGGGACGAGGTTCTCGCCCTGCTGGACTCCGATCCGGTCGCCAACGTCTTCGTGTCCTCTCGGGTGCGGGCCGTCGGACTCAACCCGGCGCGGCTCGGCGGGCAGATGTGGGGGTTCGGGCCGCGCGGTGGCCTTGTGTCACTCTGTTACGCCGGCGCCAACATGGTGCCGGTCAACGCCGGCCCGGAGGCCGTGCACGCCTTCGCCGACCGCGCGCGCAAGCAGGGGCGGCGCTGCTCGTCCATCGTGGGGCCGGTCGACGCCGTCTCGCTGCTGTGGGAGCGGCTGGAGCCGTACTGGGGGCGGGCGCGGGCGATCCGCTGGGCCCAGCCCGTCATGGCGACCTCCAGCAAGCCGCCCGTGTCGGCCGACCCGCTGGTGCGGCGGGTGCGGCCCGACGAGTTCGACGTCCTGCTGCCGGCGTGCGTGGCGATGTTCACCGAGGAGGTCGGCGTCTCGCCGAACCTCGGTGACGGCGGCGCCCTCTACCGGACGCGGGTGGCCGAGCTGATCAGGATCGGGCGCTCGTACGCGCGGATCGACGACGGCCGGGTCGTGTTCAAGGCCGAGGTGGGGGCCGTCACGCCGCACGCCTGCCAGATCCAGGGCGTCTGGGTGGCCCCCGAGCTGCGGGGCAGGGGGTACGCGGTGGCGGGGATGGCCGCCGTGGTGGAGGCGGCGATGAGCTGCTTCGCGCCCGTCGTCTCGCTGTACGTCAACGACTACAACCACCCCGCCAGGGCGGTCTACCGGAAGGTGGGCTTCCGGGAGATCGACACCTTCATGTCCGTATTGTTCTAGCATCCCGGGCATGATCCTTGTCACGGGTGCAACGGGGAACGCGGGCGGCGCGCTGGTGCGTACGCTGGCGGAGGCGGGCGAGCCGGTGCGGGCGCTGGTGCGGCGCCAGGTCGAGCTGCCCGCCGAGCTCGCCATGGGCGATCTGAACGATCCCGAGTCGGTGGCCGGCGCCCTGGACGGGGTGCGCGGGGTGTTCCTGATGGCCGGGTACGACCGGATGGACGAGACGCTGGCCGCCGTGGCGCGGGCCGGGGTCCAGCACGTGGTGCTGCTGTCGGCGAGCGCGGCGGAGGCCGCCGACCTGGGCAATCCCGTTTCGAAGTACCACGTGGAGTCCGAGGCGCTGGTGCGGGCGTCGGGGGTGCCGTGGACGGTGCTGCGGCCGCGGACGTTCATGTCGAACACGCTCCGCTGGGCCGGGCAGCTCAGGTCAGGAGACGTCGTACGCGACTCCTGGCCCGGCGTCGCCGTCGCGACCGTCGATCCTCTCGACATCGCCGCCGTGGCCGCCGCGTCCCTGCTCGAGAAGGGGCACGACGGGCAGGTCTACGGGCTGACGGGGCCGCGGGCGCTGCGGCCCGCCGACCGGGTGGCCGTCCTCGGGGCGGCGCTGGGCAGGCGGCTGCGGTTCGAGGGGCTGACCGACGCCGAGGCCAGGGCCGAGATGCTGGATGGCGGGATGCCGGAGGCGTACGCGGAGGCGTTCTACGGCTTCTTCGCGCGGGGCGAGCTGGACGAGTCGGCGGTGCTGCCCACGGTCGAGCAGGTCACGGGCCGCCCGCCACGCACGTTCGAGCAGTGGGCGGCGGCCAACGCCGACGCGTTCCGCTGACCGAGGGCACGGGTGAGCAGCTCCGCTGATCGGGGGCGTGCGGGGTGAGCGGTTCCGTTGACAGGAGACACGGCGGGTGAGCAGTTCCGCTAACCGGGGATGCGCAGGGTCAGCAGGGCGACGTCGTCGTCGTTGTCGGCGGGGCGGACGCGGGTGAGCAGCCGGTCGCAGTAGGCGCTGAGTTGGTGGCCGGTCAGCGCCGCGGCCTGCTGCCGCAGCCGGTCGAGACCCTCGTCCAGGGATCGGCTGGGCGACTCGATCAGCCCGTCGGTGTAGAGCAGCACGGTGGAGCGGGGCGGCAGCTCGATGACGGCGTCCTCGCGGACCGGCGCGAAGCCGGTGCCCAGCAGCAGGCCGCTCGCCTCCTCCAGGAAACGGGTGCGCCCGTCGCCCTCGACCAGCAGCGGCGGCGGGTGCCCCGCGTTGGTCCAGCGAAACTGCCAGGCACCGTCGGCGCGCTCGGCCCTGGCGAAGACCACGGTGGCCATCGTGGCCTCGGCCATGCGGGCCACAGCCTGGTCGAGCCGGTCCACGATCACGCTGGGCGGCTCCTCCAGCTCACCGGCGTAGGCCCGCAGCATGTTGCAGACCTGCGCCATGCCGGACGCGGCGTCGAGGTCGTGGCCCACCACGTCGCCGATCACCAGCCCGGCGGCGCCGTCGGACAGCACGAACGCGTCGTACCAGTCGCCGCCGACCTGCGAGGCGCGCGGCGCGGGCACGTAACACGCGCCCATCTCCAGGCCGGGCACCGACGGCAGCCGGGGAAGCAGGTGGCGCTGCATGGTCTCGGCGACCCGGCGCTGCCGCTCGTACAGGCGGGCGTTGTCCAGCGCCAGCCCCGCCCGGCGGGCGATGTCCTCGACGAGCAGGAGGTCGTCGGTGCTGTACGGCTGAGGTTGTTCCGAACGCCCCAGGGTCATCGCGCCGACCACGTCGCGGACGCCGCGGATCGGCGCGGTGCACGCCGACCGGATGCCGGTCGCCTCGAACAGCTCCCGCTGGACGGCCGCCAGCCGCGAATCGAGCGGCCCCTCGTAGTCCTCCGGGCCCACCAGCGCCGCGGTGACGCCGCGCAGCGCCCGTGCCAGCGGCATCGCGGACTCGCGCGGCAGCGGCGGCATCGGCCGCTCCAGATCGGGGCGGTGCGCCAGGACGCCGTTCTCGTGGTGCACGACGGCGGCGCGGGACACCTCGCCCTCCTCGGTCAGCAGGTCCACCACCGCCCAGTCGGCCAGCAGCGGCACCACCAGGCGGACGAGCTGGCGCAGCGTCTCGCCCACGTCCAGGCTCGCGGTGAGCGTCGTGGTCGTCTCCGCGAGCAGGGCCAGCCGGTCGAGCTCCGACATCGACGGGGCGGGACGCGCCCGCTGCCGCTCGCCGAGCCCGGCCGAGCCGATCTCGTGGAAGAGCACCAGGGCGCCCGTCCCGGCCTCGCCGACCCGGCACGGGGTGACCACCCAGGCGATCTGCACGAGCGAGCCGTCGCCCCGCTCCAGCCACACGTCCTCGCCGTGGGCGGAGTCGCTGGTGAGCAGGGGCTGCCTCATCACGCACCGGCTGCGCGGCAGCGGCTCGCCGCGCTCGCCCCGGTGCAGCAGGTCGTGGGCGTCGCGGCCCAGCAGCTCGGGCGCGCTGCGCCGCAGCAGCCGCTCCGCCTGCGGGTTGACCTCGACGATCCGCCCGCGGTCGTCCACCACGTACGTGCCCGCGTGGGCGAGATCCTCGAGCTGGAAGGCGCGTGGCACGGCAGACTGCCCGGTGTCCTCCACGGCCGGCCCTCCTTCCCCTCTCCGCACTTCCTACCCAGCGTCGCCGCTGGTCAAGGGCCTGAAGGTGGACGAGCTTCGCGAAATGCCCGGCCGGCTCGGCGCCGGAAGCGGTGGGCCTAGAGGCGGACGAGCTTGTCGAAGAGCCGAGCCAGCTCGGTGCCGGGGTCGGCGGTCAGACCGGCGTGCACCGGGCCCGCCTGCACGATCGTGCTGCGCGGCGCCGTCAGCCAGCGGAACCGGCCGCCGAGCGACTCTCCCGCCAGCGGCCCGCAGTCCGGCCCGCAGGCCAGCTCGTACGCGGCCAGCGCCCGGCTGACCCCGTCGACGTCGGCCTGCGGATCCAGGGCGCGCAACCGGCCGGGGTCCAGCTCGACGCGGGCGCACAGGTAGTCGCGGGGCTGGCAGTAGAGCAGCACGCCCGCGTTGATCAGCTCGCCCCGCTCGACCTTGGGCATCACGCGGATCACCGCGTACTCGTAGACGTCCCTGCTCACCGGGCGCCGCCTCCCCGCCAGAACTCGCCGACCGACCCCGGGCCCGCCTTCTGGCCCTTGGGCTGCTGGAACCTCAGCCACTCGCGCGGCCCGTGCGCCCGCTGGAGAAGATGCTCGACGTAGGCCTCGCGGACCTCGCCTGGAGAGCCGAAGCCCGGCTCGCCGTCCAGCCACTCGTCCGGCACCAGCGCCGTCACGCTCTCCAGCAGCTCCCGCGTGATCTTCCCGGCCAGCTCTGTGCCCGCCGCCTCGACGTCGCCCGCGTACGGGGCGAGCACGTGGTCGCCCGCGTCGAACGGCCGCTGGGGGTCGGCGGTGCGCCAGTTGTGGTGGAACCAGAGCGCGGCCCCGTGATCGATCAGCCAGGTGTCGCGATGCCAGATCAGCAGGTTCGGGTTGCGCCAGCTCCTGTCGATGTTGTGGACGAGCCCGTCGAACCACACCACCCGCGCCGCGAACAGCGGATCCGCCGCCCACGCCAGCGGCTCGAAGCCGAGCGCGCCCGGCAGGAAGTCGACCGCCAGGTTGAGCCCGGTGCTGGCCTTGAGCAGGTCCTGCACCTCCTCGTCGGGCTCGCGGATGCCGAGCTGGGGGTCGAGGTCGATGAGCTTCAGTTCCGGGGTCCTGAACCCGAGGCGGCGGCCCAGCTCGGCGCAGACGATCTCGGCGACCAGCACGCGCCTGCCCTGGCCGGCCTCGCGGAACTTCACGACGTACGTGCCCAGGTCGTCGGCCTCGACGACGCCGGGCAGCGACCCGCCCTCCCGCAGCGGGGTGACGTAACGGGTCGCTGCGATCTTTTCCAGCACGCAACGAGGCTATCGTCCCCGGCAGCCTGCCCTGATCGGGGCGAAGAGGGCACGGCTGTCGGATGGTGGTGCGCCACCGTAGAGTGGGCCCCCGATGAGGGGATCGAGGGGTCGATGCTCAGGATTCACTTCACCGGCGACGACTTACGCCGCACCCGTCTGGCGGAGACCGCCGATCCTTTCTGGGAGATGGTGTTCAGCAGGCATCGGCTCGCCGACCCCGCTCCACCGGCGACCCTGCGCCCCTGGCTGGAGAGGATGCGGCGCGAGGGGCACCTGCTGCACCGCTACGAGCGCGTGGTGGCGGCGCTGACGCCGTTCGGCCCCTACTTCCCCGACTTCATCACGCCCGTCGAAGGGCTGCAGGGGCTCGACGCCGGCCTGCAGGCGATACTCGGCACCCCGCGCACGCGGCTGCGCCGCGAGATGGAGACGATGGCCCGTACGTCGCCCCTGCCCGGCTGGGGCCGGCGGCTGGCCGAGGGGGAGACGGCGACGCTGATGAACCTGGCGGCCACGCTCCGGGCGTACCACGCCATCGCCATCGAGCCCCACCGCGTCACGATCGGCGCCGCCATCGCGGCCGAGGCGTCACGCCGGCGGGACGACCTGGCCGAAGGCGGCGCCGACGGCCTGCTGCGCGGGCTGGCGCCGCTCATGCGCTGGCGGCCGCCGCTGCTCGAGGTCGACTACGACATCGACCGTGACATGCACCTCGGCGGTCGCGGGCTGCTGCTGATCCCGTCGTACTTCTGCAGGCGCGTCCCCGTCGCCCTGGCGGACCCCGGCCTGCCGCCGACGCTGGTGTACCCGATCGACTGTCACTCCCACTGGGAGGCGAACCGCACGGAGTCGCTGATCGCGCTGCTCGGCGCGACCCGCGCCACGGTGCTGGCCGCCATCGACGGCGGCGCGACGACCACGCAACTGGCCGAGCGGGCCGCGACCTCGCCCGCCTCCGTCAGCCGCCACACGCGGGTGCTGCGCGACGCCGGCCTGATCGAGACGCATCGCCACGGCACGGCCGTGCTGCACGTGATGACCCCGCTGGGGCGGAACCTGCTGTCGGCGGGCCGGTAGGCGTGTCCACCCTTTGCGCCCAGGTGCATAGGGTGGCCGCGCTCAGGGCCGGGCCGCGATACTGGACCCCTCGCTGCGGAGCCTTCCATACGTTCACGTATGGAAGGCTGAGCGGGCGGACGGTTGATCGCGGCCGGCCGGGCGCGGGCCCTACCGGGGCGGGCCTTCGGTGATCGGGCTCACATCTTCCCGATGACCTCCTCGGCGAAGCGCTCCATGGTGGCGAGCTTGAGGTCGAGGCTGCCCTCGCCGTACCTCGACTTCTCCTCGGGGGTGGCCAGCCACCACGGGGCGGCCATCGTGCCCGTCACGCCCTTGGCCTCGAAGCGCCGGTACGTGTCCGCGTCGGGGAGCACCGCGAGCGGGGCGATGACCTCGAAGCCGTCCAGGGATCTGCCGTTGGCGTCGAGATGGCGGCGCAGGGCTTCCAGGACGTCGTCGAACTGCTCCTCGGTGTAGATGCGGTTGCCGATCCAGCCGTCGCCCAGCCTGGCCGCGCGGCGCAGGGCCGCCTCGCTGTCACCGCCCACGAAGATCGGGATCTGCCGGGCGGGGGTGGGGGAGATCGACAGCGGCGGCAGGCCGTCGAGCGTGACCGTCTCGCCCGCCCACAACGAGCGCAGGACGGGCAGCATCCCGTCCAGGCGGCGGCCACGCGTGTGGAAGTCCTGCCCGGTGCCGACGAACTCCTCCTTGCACCAGCCCACCCCGACCCCGAACGTCACCCGGTCGTGTGACAGCACCGCCGCCGTGGAGACCTGCTTGGCCACGGTGAACAGGTCGCGGGCCGGGGCGATGTACACGTTCGGGGAGAAGCGCAGGGTGGTGGTGACGGCGGCCATGGCGCCGATCGTCACCCAGACGTCCGGCCAGTGCGTGCCGGCGTCCCAGCGGGGCCTGCCCGACTTCGAGTACGGGTACGGCGAGGCGAAGTCGGCGTAGAAGAGGTGGTCGGAGAGCGTGAGCGTGTCGAACCCGCACCGCTCGGCCGCCCGCGCCAGCTCCACGAACTGGCCGGTGTCGACGAACGAGGCCCCCAGCCAGAATCTCATCGGAACTCCGGTGCGACCTTGGTGGCGAACAGTTCGAGGTTGCGCTTGACCGTGTCGAGCGGCAGCACGCCCTGCTGGCCCTGCATGTAGAGGCCGAACCACTCCAGGTCGGGCATGCGGTCGAGCATGCGCTGGATGCCGCGCTTGACGTCGTCGGGGGTGCCGAACAGGGCCATCTCGACGTCGTTCATGCGCTTGGCGTCGCCCTTCTCGGGGGAGATCGGCTTGTGCTTCTCGTCCTCCTTCTTGCGCAGCACCTCCAGGTAGCCGAACGGGCCGAAGAAGGCGGCGAAGTCCTTGGGGATGCTGCGGCCGAAGGTGTTGATGGCCTCGTCGGTGGTGTCGGCGATGCCGACGATCTTCAGGATTCCGGTGTGCTCGCCCAGCTTGTAGTGGCGGCCCTGCTTGGCGGACTCCTCCTGGTACAGCTTCGCCTTCTGGGCGTGGTCGTCCGGGTTGGGGGTGAACATCCACGGCAGGATGTCCTCCTGGGCGGCCCTGATGACCGACCGGTCGGAGATCGTGAACGGCTGCCACAGCTCGGGGTGCGGGTTCTGGTACGGCCTGGGGCAGACGGAGACGGCCCTGATGGTGCCGTTCTCGTCCATCTCGTCAGGGGCGCCGAACGTGCGGGTCCACTCCTGTGCCGGCCAGCCCTCGATGCCGTCGTACGGATAGGGCACCTGGTAGTCGAGCACGTCCGACTTGTAGCGCAGCGTCTCCTGCGTCCACGCCATCTTCATGATCTTCAGCACCTCGCCGAAGACGTCGAAGTTGCGCGTGTCGGACGCCGAGCCGTCGGAGCGGGCGGCGGCGGCGTGCCAGCGCTGGCCCAGGACGTTCATCCAGCGGTTCTGGTAACCCCGCGCCACGCCCAGGCGCAGCCGTCCCTTGCAGAACTGGTCGAGCAGGGCCACGTCCTCGGCGGCTCTGATCGGGTCCCACGCGGGCAGCACGAGGCCGAGCGGCGCGAGCAGGATGCGCTCGGTCCTGGCGGCCAGGTCGGTGAGGAACATCAGCGGGTTGACCGAGAACTCCATGCCTTCCGAGTGGAAGTGGTGCTCGGTCATCATCAGCGCGTCGAACCCGATCTGGTCGGCGTGGACGGCTATCTCCCGTACCTCGTGCAGCAGCCTCTGGTACGACTCCGTGTCCCGCCCGATCGGGCGCTTGGCCCTGGCGTTCTCCTCGGCGGCGTAACCAGAGCCTGGAATTTGGGGATTCAGGAAGATAGAAAACTTCACCGTGGACCTCTTTCCGCGGGATGGTCTTCTGCAAGGTACTCTGGAAATCTTAACCGAGCAATCGCTTGGTTCGCTGTGGGGAGTGTCATATGAGGCTCGGCGTCACGATGTTCGCGACAGATCTGGCCATGCCGGTCCACGAGCTGGCCAGGGCGGCCGAGGAGCGCGGCTTCGACTCGCTGTACGTGCCCGAGCACACCCACATCCCCGTCTCCCGGCGCACCCCCTACCCCGGCGGCGGTGAGCTGCCCGAGGAGTACAAGCGCACGCTCGACCCCCTGGTCGCCCTCTCCTACGCGGCGGCGGTGACCGGCACTCTGCGGGTCGGGACCGGCATCCTGCTCGCCGCCCAGCGCGACCCCATCGTCACCGCCAAGGCCCTGGCGTCCCTGGACCACCTCTCCGGCGGGCGGCTGGTCGTCGGGGTCGGGTTCGGGTGGAACGTGGAGGAGATCGAGAACCACGGTGTCCCGTACGGGCGGCGCCGCGAGGTCGCCAGGCGGAACGTGCTGGCCATGCAGGCGCTGTGGCGTGACGAGGTGGCCGCCGTGGAGGGGGTCGAGCCGTCGTGGTCGTGGCCCAAGCCCCTCCGGATGCCGCCCGTCTACCTGGGCGGGGCCCCGGGGCCGAAGCTGTTCGCGCAGGTGGCCGAGTACGCCGACGGCTGGATGCCGATCGGCGGGCACGGCATCAAGGCGGCGCTGCCGGCGCTGCGGGAGGCCTGCGAGAAGGCGGGCCGGCCGCAGGCCTGCGAGGTGATCCCCTTCGGCACCCGGCCCACCCGGGACAAGCTGGACTACTACGCCTCGCTCGGGATCACCCAGGTGGTGGCCACCCTGCCGAGCGGGCCCGCGGACGTGGTGCTGCCCCTGCTGGACGAGTACGCGGCACTGCTCTGACAGGTGAGAGGCGAGCGAGGCCGCCGATTCGGGGAAGGTCTTCCATGGCTGCTGAGCAGGAGGGCCGCTCGCATCCCCGGTCGGGCGGCATAATGGGAGGATATGTCCGAGCTACGTGCCGATGACCCACAACAGTTGGGGGCGTACCGGCTGACACGCAGGCTCGGTCAGGGCGGCCAAGGCGTCGTCTACCTGGGCGAATCCCCGCAGGGGCCGCCTGTCGCGGTCAAACTGCTGCATGCCAGCCTTTCCGGTGATCCGGGCGCCAGACGGCGGTTCCTGGGCGAGGTCGAGGCGGTCAGGAAGGTGGCGGCGTTCTGCACGGCCCAGCTCCTCGACGCCGACCTCGACGGGGACCGGCCGTACCTGGTCAGCGAGTACGTCGACGGGCCCTCGCTGCGCGAGCTCGTGGTCGAGGAGGGGCCCAGGCAGGGCGGCTCCCTCGAACGGCTGGCCATCGGCACCGCCACCGCCCTGGGGGCGATCCACCGGGCCGGGGTGGTGCATCGGGACTTCAAGCCGGGCAACGTGCTCCTCGGCATCGACGGGCCCCGGGTCATCGACTTCGGCGTGTCGCGGCTGATGGACACCGCCACCACCACGACCCACCTGCCCATGGGGACGCCTGCCTACATGGCTCCCGAGCGGATGAAGGGGGAGCCCGCCGGGCCGCCCGCCGACATGTGGGCCTGGGGGCTGACCGTCGCCTACACGGCTACGGGGCGGCCCGCGTACACGGCCGACACCCATCAGGAGGTGCTGGCCCGCGTTCTGTACGGCAAGCCCGATCTCGGGTCGCTGAGCGGGCGGCTGCGGGAGATCGTGGAGGCCTGCCTGGCTCCCGATCCGGGGGAGCGGCCGGACGCCGAGGAGGTGCTGCGGCTGCTGCTCGGGCAGGACGTGGTCGAGGGCGACGTGCTGTCCACGGGGGCGATGGCGGCCGTCGGCGAGGCGGTCCGCAGGACGGACGGCCCCGCCCGCAGGCCGTCCGGCACGGGCTCGCTGAGTGCTGTGGTGGGGCTGGGGGCGGCCGAGGCCGCGCCCGGCGTGATCACCGATCCCGATCCGACGACGAGCTTCCCCGCGATCACCGCGCCGCTGATGGCGGCGCGCGCCGAGGCCAAGGCCCGCGAGCGGGCCGCCGCGTCCGAGGACGGCGTGGCGCGGCGGCGGGTCCGCCGCCGGCAGGTGGCCGTGGTGGCGGCGGGGGTGGCGATGGCCGTGGCCGGGTTCCTGCTCTGGGTACGCGGGACGGCGGCGCAGGGCCTGGAGGGGACGTGGACGGGCTCGGCCGAGCACTTCGCCGCCGGCCGGGTCTTCGCCGTCGAGCTGCACCTGACCGGCGACACCGGCGGGGCGATGCGCTGGGGCGCCGAACTGCACTGCGCGGGCCGCCTCGGCCGGGCGGGCGGCGGCATGGTGTTCACCCTCGACCAGGTTCAGGGCGAGGAGTGCTATCCGGGGACGCTGCGGATGTTCCCCACCTCGGACGTGAACCAGATGGATATCAAGGTCACACGGCAGGGTGAGGACGAAGTGACGTATTCGGGCAAGGTCGCGCGTACATCCTGACCGGCTGTGTCACGTTCAGGCGGCGATTGGCCTGAGCACCGTTGACTGTTCGCGGCCCGTTGCCTTCAGTAGAGAGCAGAAAGGGTGGCGGCGAGGGGAGGCGCCCGTGCCAACGGCGCAGCCGCTCAGAACGGGGGACCCACAGCGACTCGGGGAGTACGTCCTATCCGGGCGCCTGGGTGAAGGTGGACAGGGCGCTGTGTTCCTCGGTTCGAGGGGCGGGGAGACGTACGCGGTCAAGCTCCTGCACGGGCCCGTGGGGGACGAGCGGGCGGCGTTCCTGCGGGAGGTGGAGCTGGCCAAGCACGTGGCGAGGTTCTGCACGGCCCAGGTGATCGACGCCGGGTTCGACGAGGGGCGACCGTACATCGTGAGCGAGTACGTGGACGGCCCTTCGCTGGCCCGCGAGGTCGCGCTCACGGGCCCCCGGCAGGGCGGCGCGCTGGAGCGCCTGGCGGTGAGCACGGCGACGGCGCTCGCGGCCATCCACCGGGCGGGCATCGTCCACCGGGACTTCAAGCCGCAGAACGTGCTGCTCGGCTCCGACGGCCCCCGCGTGATCGACTTCGGCCTGGCCAAGGCCCTCGACGCGGCGGCCACGGTGAGCGGGCGCGGGGTGGGCACGCCCGCGTACATGGCTCCCGAGCAGATCACCGCCTCGGCGGTCACGGGCGCGGCCGACGTCTTCTCGTGGGGCGCGACGATGTGCTTCGCCGCCAACGCCACGGCCCCGTTCGGCCAGGACTCGGTGGCGCCGGTGCTGCACCGCATCCTCACCGCCCCGCCCGAGCTGGGACGGCTGGACGGGCGGCTGCGCACGCTGGTGGCGGCCTGCCTGGACAAGGACGCCCGCAACCGGCCCGGCAGCAGGGAGTTGCTGTTCGAGCTGCTGGGGGAGTCGGCCGAGGGCGTGCCGCCTGAGGTGCTCCGCTCGCCCCCGCCGCACATCCTGCGAGCGCCGCCGCCCCTGATCCCGGAGCAGCGCTCGCCCGAGACGCACCGATCCGGCGACGAGCCACCGGGCACGTGGTCCCCGATGGCCGAGCCGGAAGCGACCGGAGCGGCAGGCGGCGCCTACCGCCTCCCCCCGGCCGCCTCCGTCCCGCGGCCCGCCGGAGACCACTTACCGGCCGCTCCGGAGCCGTACGGCGGCACGGCCCCCCGCCTCGGCACCGGGCCGACGGTGGAGGAGGACCTGGCCCGAGGCCGGGGCTGGCCGAGAGCGGCCATCGCGGTCTGCGCGGCCCTGCTGGCGACCGCCGCCGTGCTGCTCGTCGTGATCATCCCCACGATGACCGGGAACGACGCCGACACCCCGGCCCCGCAAGCAGGCGGCGGCCCGCTGACCTCCCTGCCGCCCACCTCGGCCCCGCCGACCCAGCCACCCGCGACGCGGAACACCGGACCCGAGCGACGATCCCGGGGCCCCCAGGCGTCCGCCACCGACCCGCCGGCGGTGGCCCGCCCGGCGACGGTGGCCATCCCCTCCCTGATCGGCCTGGACAAGGCGGCCGCCACCAAGGCCCTCAAACGCGCCGGCCTCACCACGGGCGCCGTCACCGAGCGCGACGCGCCCCAGAGGATCGGCCAGGTCCTGACCGCCAGACCGGCCCCCGGCACGGTCGTGAACCAGGGCACCAAGGTGTCACTCCAGGTGTCGGCGGGCCTGCCGGTGCCGGAGCTGACCGGCATGCAGCGCAAGGCCGCCCAGGCGGCCCTCACCAGCGCCGGCCTCAGCCCGGGCGCCGTCACCCGCTCCTGCTCCGAGCAGCCGGACGGCCAGGTGCTCGCCACCCGGCCCGAGGCGGGCAGCCGCGTCCAGGGCGGCGCCCCGGTGGCGCTCACCGTGGCCCGCAACGGCACCCGCGTCCCCTCGGTCGTCGGGCGGGCGCGCGAGGACGCCCGCGCCGAGCTCGTCGCCGCCGGCCTGGCCGTCCAGGTGAAGGAGCAGATGGTGGAGGACGAGTCCCGCGCCGGCACCGTCCTCGCCCAGAGCCTCTCACCAGGGACCTGCGCGGGAGCCGCCGCGCAGATCACCATCACGGCCGGCGTCGCCCCGCAGTCGGGGCCCGACCCCGGCGAGTCCCCGCCGGCCCAGACCCCCACCGGCCCCATCGCCGGCGACTGACATCCCCGTTGCCCGGGGCAGGCGTGCGCCGGTCCGCCCCGGGCAGTGGCGAGCGTATGAGAAAGCTGTTCAAGCTGCTGCTGGCCCGCCGCATGGCCGGAACACCGCTCGGCATGGCCGCCCTGGTCCTCGGCTGGTTCCTGGCCCGCCGCAGGAGACGCCGCCACGCCTACGAGGCCGAGCACGAGACAGAACGCGCAGGCCGCCGCTCCCGCACCGCCTCGCCCGCCCGTGGCCCGGGCCGGTCGAGGACCGCTTCGCGGAGGTAGGCAGGGACGGTCATCCCGGCGCCGCCTATGATCGGGCCATGCCCTTGACCGCGAACGACGTCGACCGGTTCGTCGCCTCCAGGCCGCGGCTGGAGGCCATCGCCTACCGCCTGCTCGGCTCCGCCACGGAGGCCGAGGACGCCGTGCAGGAGACGTTCCTGCGCTGGCAGGCCGCCGACGTCGAGCGCATCGAGGTGCCCGAGGCATGGCTGACGAAGGTGCTCACCAACCTGTGCCTCAACCAGCTCGGCTCCGCGCGGGCGCGCCGCGAGACCTATGTCGGCCGGTGGCTGCCCGAGCCGCTGCTCCCCGGCGACCCGATGCTCGGGCCGGCCGACACCGCCGAGCAGCGCGAATCGGTCTCGTACGCGGTCCTCACCCTGATGGAGCGCCTGTCGCCGAACGAGCGGGCGGTGTACGTGCTGCGGGAGGCGTTCGACTACCCGCACCGGGAGATCGCCGAGATCCTCGACATCACCGAGGCCGCCAGCCAGCAGATCTTCCACCGGGCCAGGAAGCACGTCGCCGACGGCAGGACCCGCACCGAGATCGACGAGGCCGCCGCCCGGCGGATCGTCGAGGAGTTCCTGGCGGCCGCCACCAGCGGCCGTACCGAGCCGCTGGTGCGGCTGCTGACCGAGGACGCCATCGCGATCGGCGACGGTGGCGGGAAGATCCCGGCCCGGGTCAAGGCGTTCGAGGGCGCCGTCGCGGTCGCCACGTTCCTGCGGGGCCTGTTCAAGCCCGCCGAGGTCAAGCGGGCCATGGTCGGCGGGAGACCCGAGATCCACGTCACGACCGCCAACGGCGACCCCGCCGTGGTGGCCGTGGTGGACGGCCGGGTCGTCGCCGTCATGTGCCTGGAGGTCACCGCCGAGGGCATCGCCGCGTGCCGCAACCAGGTCAACCCCGACAAGCTCGTCCGCGCGAGCGCGCAGTGGGCGGCAGGCGATCACGGGGAGCCCCTGTTCACGGCGTTGTGATCGCGGTGTGACGCGCTTCACACCGCGTTCCTGTCAGGAAACGGCGGGCCGCCCGGTTCAAGGGGCGAAACCGCGCAAGACAGGAGCGAGGAAATGCAGCACCGCATCGTCGTCCTCGGAGCCGGATACACCGGAGCCTTCGCCGCCGGCCGCCTCGCCAGGCGGCTCCACCGCCAGGATGTCGCCATCACGCTCGTCAACGCCGAGCCCGACTTCGTGGAACGCGTCCGCATGCACCAGCTCGCGACCGGCCAGGAGCTCAAGCCGCGGCCCTTCAGCGAGATGTTCGCGGGCACGGGTGTCGAGCTGAGGCTGGCGAAGGTCACCGGCGTCGACGCCGACCGCAAGATCGTCACCGTCATGGACGTGCACGGCGCGGACGCGGCCGAGGAGCTCCCCTACGACACGCTCGTCTACGCGCTCGGCAGCGCCTGGAACCCCCAAGGCGTCCCCGGGACCGCCGAGCACGCCTACGAGATCGCCGGCCGCCCCGGGGCGACCCGCCTGCGCGAGCGGCTGGAGCGCCTCGGCGCCGGGCAGAGCGTGGTCGTCGTCGGCGGCGGCCTCACCGGTGTGGAGGCGGCGACCGAGATCGCCGAGACCCGTCCGGACCTCGACGTCGCCCTCGTCGCCCGTGACGCCCTGGGCGACTGGCTCTCCCCCAAGGGGCGCGAGCACCTGCGGAAGGTCACGCGCAAGCTCAAGATCACCGTGCACGAGCACACCGCTGTCACCGCCGTCGGGCCCGACCGCCTCACCACCGCCGGCGGCGAGACCATCCCGGCGGCGGTCACCGTCTGGACGGCCGGCTTCGCGGTCCACCCGATCGCGGGGGCGACCACGCTGGAACTCGGCGGCACCGGCCAGATCGTGGTGGACGACACCATGCGCTCGGTCTCCCACCCGGACGTGTACGCCATCGGTGACGCGGCCCTGGTGGCGGGCCCGGGGGGCAAGCCGCTGCGGATGTCGTGCGCCTCGGGTCTGCCCACCGCCTGGCAGGCCGCCGACGCGATCGCGGCCCGCCTGACCGGCGGGAAGCTCCCGCACGCGCCGCTGCGCTACTTCAACCAGTGCATCTCGCTGGGCCGCAAGGAGGGCTTGATCCAGTACGTCACCGCCGACGACCGCGCCGTGCCGGCGGCCCTGACCGGCCGGCTGGCCGCCGTCTACAAGGAGCTGATCTGCAAGGGCGCCGCCTGGGGCGTCGCCAACCCGATGTTCGGGCTGCCCGCCCGCCGCCGCCGGGTCGTGCGGGAAGGAACCGCGTCGGGCTCGGCCGTCAGGGCGGCGGCGTAGAGCACGATTCCCTGCCGGGAATTGCCGGGTCTCCGTACGCATCTGGAGGATTCCGGCATGCGTACCTATCGACTGGAACGGCCGGAGATCGTGCCCGAGGAGGCGCCGGTGCCCGAGCCGGGCCCGGGTGAGGTCCTGGTCCGTGTGCACGCGGTCTCGCTCAACAAGCGTGACCTGCTCATCCTGGACGGCGCCTACTCGCTGCCCGCCCGCCCGGGCGTGATCCCGGTGAGCGACGGGGCGGGGGAGGTGGTCGCCGCGGGGCCGGGGGTGACGAGGTTCCGGGTGGGGGACCGGGTGATGGGCTCGTACTGGCCGCGCTGGCACGACGGCCGCCTGCGGCCCGAGCTGGTGGATCAGCCCGGGTGCACCCTGGACGGGATGCTGACCGAGTACGCGCTGCTCGACGAGCAGGCGGCGGTGGCCGTGCCGGAGCACCTGAGCTGGGCGGAGGCGGCGACGCTGCCGTGCGCGGCGCTGACCGCGTGGACCTCGCTGACCGGCGGCGCGAAGGTGCCGCCGGGCCGGACGGTGGTGACGCTGGGCACGGGGAGCGTGTCGTTGTTCGCCGTGCAGTTCGCGCGGCTGCTGGGCTGCCAGGCGATCGTCACCACCTCCCGCGCGGGCAACGCCGGCCGGCTCAAGGCGCTGGGAGCCGACCACGTGATCGACTACACCGCCACGCCGGACTGGGGCGGGCGGGTGCGCGAGCTGACCGGCGGCCGGGGCGCGGACCTGGTGGTGGACACGGCCGGCCCGGCCACCGTCGACCAGTCCGTACGGGCCGCCGCGCTCTACGGCGAGGTGGTCGTGCTCATCACCCGCGACGCCACCAGCGACCGCCTGGAGATCTCCCACGAGGCGTACGCCTCCAGCCTGGCCACGCTCCGCCGCGTCTTCGCGGGCCACCGCACGGATCTGGAGGACATGTGCGCGGCCGTCGCCGCCCACGGGCTGCGACCGGTGATCGACCGCGTCTTCACCGACGTGGCGGCCGCCTACCGCCACTACCGGGAGGGCTCGCCGTTCGGCAAGGTCGTCATCGAGCTGGGCCCCGCCTGAGCGGTCAGGCCTGCAGCAGCCGCCACGCGGTCAGGGCGAGCCTGGTCCTGGTCAGCCCGGAGGGCTCGGTGAGCTCGATGCCCAGGGTCCTGCCGATCTGTTCGAGCCGGCGGGCGACGCTGCTGTGGTGCAGGTGCAGGAGGTCGGCGGCCCGGCGCAGGGAGCCGGTGGCGCAGTAGACGTCCAGGGTCTCCAGGTCCTCCGGGTTGCCGGCCATGCGGGCGATCGCCGCCACGTCGGCGTTGTCCTGCGCGGCGTCCTGCGGGATCTCGGCCAGGAGCGCCAGCGCGCCCAGGTCGTCGTAGCGGATGACGGGCTCGCGCGGGGTGGTGAAGCGCAGGGCGGTGCCGGCCTGCCGCCAGGACCGGTGCGGGTTCCCGGCGGCGCCGATGCCGGCGTGCACGCCCGCGGGGAAGCCGGACCGGTCCACGGTGGTGGCCAGGATGACGCCCGTGTCGCCGAGCTGCGCGGCCTTCACCGGGCGGGCCGGGCAGATCAGGCCGCCGACCTGGTCGAGGGGCAGCGGCGAGCGTACGGCGACGACGCGGACGGGCAGGCCGGCGGCGAAGCCCAGCAGCCGCAGCGCCCGCGCTCTGGCCGCCTCGTCGGTGTCGGCGCTGATCGCCAGCTCGACGAGGGCCGGGTCGGCCATGGTGGTGCGGGCCGGGCCGTACCTCTCGACGACGCCCGCGGCGGCGATGGCGAGCCGGTCCAGCAGCAGCTCGTCGAGGGGGTTCGGCGTGCCGGGGCGTTCCAGCCACACCGTGCCGATCTCCTCCTCGTCGAGCGTGATCGCCGTGGTGGTGGACGCGGGCAGCGCCGGGCCGGACGGCGCCCGCGTGCCGCCGGGCGTCATGCGGATCACCTCACCCGTGCCGTGCAGCCGGATGCCGGCCACGCACTCGGCCAGGACCGCCGAGGCGCGGGCGAGCGCCGGGAGATCCACCCGCCGCCGCATCAGCGTGTCGTAGAACATGACGACCCGGATCGCGCCTTCGGCCAGCCGGTCCAGTTGGGACAGCCGTAGGGCCAGTGCCTCCATGACCATGAGCATATGCGCCGATCGGCGCGCGAACCGGGGCGAAGGCCCGACAGTTGGCGGATGATCGGAAAGGAGGCGGGCGGCAGGATGGCCGGCATGGATCCCGAACTCGAAGCATTCATCCCGCTGTTTCCGCCGGCCGACCTGACCGACCCGGCCGCCGCCCGCAAGGAGCTCGCCGCGCTGGCCGGCGCGGTGCCGCCGGTGGGCGTCCAGGACCTGGTGATCGAGGACCGCACGGTGCCGGGCGACCCCGAGGTGCCGGTACGGATCTACCGCCCGCGCCAGGCGCAGGGCGCCGTCGTCTGGCTGCACGGCGGCGGGTTCGTCATGGGCGACCTGGACACCGAGCACCCGTGGGCCAGCCGGGCCGCGGACCTCTCCGGGGCGGTGGTGATCTCGGTCGGGTACCGCCTGGCGCCCGAGCACCCCTTCCCCGCCGCCCTGGACGACGCCTACGCCGTGCTGACCTGGGCGAGCGAGCACGCGGCCGAGCTCGGCCTGGACCCGGCCCGCATCGCCGTCGGAGGCCACAGCGCCGGCGCGGGGCTCGCGGCCGGGGTCGCGCTGCGGGCGCGCGACGAGCAGGGGCCGCCGATCCGCTTCCAGCTCCTGCACCAGCCAGGGCTCGACGACCGTCAGCAGACCTGGTCCCAGCGGAACTTCACCGACACGCCCTGGATGACCCGCGACAAGTTCGCCACGTCGTGGCGGCACTACATGGGCTCGCGGCCCGCCACCCCGTACGCCGCCCCGGCGCGGGCCGAGGACCTGTCCGGCCTGCCGCCGGCCTACGTCGCCACCGCCGAGTTCGACCCGCTGCGCGACGAGGCCATCGAGTACGCGCTGCGGCTGCTGCAGGCGGGCGTGTCCGTCGAGCTGCACCAGTGGCCGGGCACGTTCCACGGGTCGCAGGCGATCGTGTCGGCGGAGGTGTCGCAGCGGCAGATCGAGGAGCTCGCGGGAGCGCTGCGCCGGGCGCTCGCCGTTTGACCTCAAGCGCTCGAGGTATGGTCTCCTGACCTGCGGGCGATCGCCGAGCGGGCCCGCGTGGGACCTGATGCGCGGCGGCGGCACCGAGCTCGTCGTCGTCGATTCGCCGGGGGAGGAGCCGCCGCGGCCGGTCCTCCACAACGACCGGGCCCCCGAGCTCGGCCGGCGCCCGCGCGCCGTCGAGCCGGCGATCGTGGCGTCCGCCGAGAGCCTGCGCGACCTCGGCCTGCTGAAGGGTTCCTAGGGCCGGCGCTTCCTGCGGGCGGGCCGGGTGCCCGTACCCGTGCCCGGGATGAGGCGCAGGGGGCGCTCGCGCAAGGGCTCCGCCACCAGCTCGCGCAGCTCCGCCAGGCCGGCCACGTCGTGGTGGCCCGAGTCCAGGGCCGCCGCCGCCAGCTCGTACGCGTCGTTGCCCGCCATCGACCTGAGCTGCTCGACGAGGGCCTCCGGCCCGCCGAGCTCCAGCAGGGTCAGGAAGTTCTCCGCGCCCAGCAGCAGGTGCTCCCGCTGGTCCAGCGCCGCCGGGTCCACCTCGCCCGCGTCCACCAGGAAGGTCAGCGCGGTGGGGGCGAGGACGGGGTCGTGGCGCAGGTGCCGGACCAGGGCCCGGCCCTGGGGAAGGGCCTGCGCGAGCACGGCGAGCATGGCGGCGGCCCGGGTGCGGAAGGAGCAGTCGCGGATCGCCTGCAGCAGCGCCTCGACGTCCTGGCCCGGGCGGGAGAGCCAGGCGTTCAGCTCGACGGCGGCCTCCCGGGGCGGGTAGTGCTGGGTGAGGACGCCGAGCAGCTCGGCCGCGGGGGAGGCGGCCAGCTCGCCGATCAGGGGGGCGTCGCGGCCCTGCGTCAGGAGGCGCTCGCGCACGGAGCGCAGGGCCAGCGGGGTGAGGCGGGCCAGCAGGAGGTCGGGCTCGGCCAGGCGGCTGCGCAGGCGTTCCACCGCGTCCTGCGGCAACGCCTGGTCGTCGTGGTCCAGATCGCTGGAGTGGAGCTCGTCCGCGGGGCCGCGGGTGAGCTCCACGGCCCCCAGGTCGGCCAGCACCTCCAGGGCACGCTCCAGGTCGAGGGCGCTCTGGCGGCGCCAGAGGTCCTTGAGCCGCTCCGGCGCGCTGTCCATGACCACGTGCTCCTGGCAGGCCAGCCAGACCGTCTCCGCCAGGCGGGCCACGGGGAGGTCGTCCATGCCGTACAGGGCGTCGAGCACGGCGGGGAGGACCTCGTCGAAGCAGCGGCCGAGCACGGCGGCATGGCCGCCCATCGTGATCGACGGGCCGAGGCCGGGAAGGGCTTCGAAGGCGCGCGCCCACAGCGCCGCCGGGTCGCGCAGGAGCGGGGCGGCCCCGGCCGCCTGGAGGAGGCGGCCCTTGCCGGTGCGGACCAGGCCCAGCCGCTCCGCCCAGGCCAGCAGCAGGCTGAGCCGCGGCAGGTCGGCGGAGCTGCGGACCTGGAGCGCCTCCTCGCCGGTGCCCAGGAGGGCCGACAGCTCGCGGGCGTCGGCGAGCGTGAGGTTGCCCGGCCTGGTGAGGGGGCGGCCCACCTCGCCTGCCCAGCCGGCCAGTGTGCTGAGGCGCCGCGCCGTCGTGCTGCCGGCGGCTTCCGCAGCCAGGTCCGCCGGCGCCGGCAGCTCGACGGGCGGCTGGAGGAAGCCCCGCTCCTCCTCCAGGTCCGGCTCCGTCCGGGTGAAGCGGGCCTCCAGGAGCTTGTTGAGCAGCTCCTCGTCGTAGCGGATGCGGCCGGCGTCGAGATCGAGCTTGAAGTCCCGCAGCGCGCCCGGCCCGGCGAGGTCGTTGCCGTGGTCCAGGGCGGTCTGGGCCCAGAACTTGGCCAGCCCCTGGAGGTAGGGGTCGTCGAGGGCCTTGCGGAAGTCGGGCAGGGCGCGGGTGATGGCGTCGTCCGCCGCCGCGGGCGTGGCGCCCCGCGGGTCGCGCAGGCCGGCGGCGGCGAGGTAGTGCAGGAA
Organism: Nonomuraea sp. NPDC050202; assembly: GCF_040656115.1. NCBI lineage: Bacteria > Bacillati > Actinomycetota > Actinomycetes > Streptosporangiales > Streptosporangiaceae > Nonomuraea > Nonomuraea sp. NPDC050202. Next base: position 56,517 of record NZ_JBFALF010000003.1, read on the forward strand.
CGTGCGGAGGATCTCCGGGGCGATCTCCACGATCTCCCTGGGGGTCACGACGTATTTCGGGACCCAGGCCAGCAGGTAGCGCCTGATCTGGGGCTCGTCCCAGTAGGCGAGGCGGCCGTCGCGGCTGTGGTGCCGGGCGTCGAGGGCGGCGGCGACCAGGAGCTCGTCGGCGGGGCGGCCGTGTTCGTCAGCCCAGGTGAGACAGCGCCTGATCAGGACGTTCCTGGTCGCCTCGTACTCCTCCGTCTCCTCGGGTTCGAACCACGTACGCAACCGCGGCTCCCCTCCGTTGGCGAGGTCTGGTACCTCAGTATTCCGGGTGCCGTGCCGCTCATGGGGCTACTTGCGCTACTTCAGTGCCCCGGCTGTCCTCCCAGGGAGACGGTCTCGCCGGTCAGCCGCGACCGTTCGGCGGCCCAGGCGATGAGGTGGCTGTGCAGGCTCTCGGCCGGCGAGGAGAGGATCGGCGCGCGGTCCCGCGTGGCGACCGCCGTCAGGAACGCCTCCACCAGCGCCGCGTCGCCGCCCCCGTGCCCGCCCCTGGCCGTGCCGTCCCCGCTCGGGCGGGTGTCGACGACGGAGGAGCGGCCGTTGACGAAGTCGTGGACGGTCAGGCGGTCGCCGTCGCCGTCGATGGAGCCGCGGGTGCCGAAGATCCGGGTCTGCCGGTGCAGCGCGGGCGTGAACCCGGTCATGGTGAACGACGCGGTCGTGCCGCCCTCGAACTCCAGGTTCACGACCTGGTGGTCGACCACGTCGTTGTCGCAGGCGTACACGCACCTGCCGTACGGGCCGGTCCTGAGCGCCTCCAGCACCCCCGCCTCGGAGACGTCGTCCGTGAGCACGGACAGCGGCCAGACGTGCTCGCCGGCGAGCGGGAGGTAGATGCGCGTGGCCGAGTACGGGCAGCCGGGCTCGACGGAGCAGTCCAGGCAGCGGTCCGCGGCGCCCTCCGGGCGGTTCTCCGGCCGGAAGTGGTGCAGGCCGCCGAACGAGGAGACGCGCGTGACCCGCTTGCCCGTCAGGTGGACCAGCCAGTCGAGGTCGTGGCACGACTTGGCCAGCAGCATGAACGTGGCCTCGTCGGCCCGCCGCCAGTTCCCCCGCACGTAGGAGTGGGCCTGGTGCCACCACCCGACCGGCTCCAGATGCTGGACGCTGACGATCTCACCGATCCGCCCCGCGTCGAGCAGCGCCTTCAAGGCCCGCGTGTACGGCGTGTAGCGCAGCACGTGGCACACCGCGAACACCGCCCCCGAGCGCTCGGCCGCCGCCACGATGGCGCGGCAGTCGTCCTCGGAGACCGCCATCGGCTTCTCCAGCAGGACGTCGTAACCCAGCTCGGCGAAGCGCACCGCGGGCTCGACATGATCGCGGTCCTGCGTGGCGACGACCACCGCGTCCGCCTGCCGGGGCAGCGCGGCCAGCTCCCGCCAGTCCGCGTACGGCACGGCGTCCGGGAACCTGTCGCGCCGGCTGCCCAGCGGATCGGCCACCGCCACCACCCGGGCCCTGCCGGTGGAAGCGGCGTGGCGGGCGTAGGAGGTTCCCCTCGAACCCGCCCCGACCACGGCGAGCGTCACCATCCGAGTCGCCTCCCCCATGGGTCCACTCCTTTTCGTATGTCGCCCCTGCCGGCGTCCGGATTCCGGACGGAAGCCCTCAGAAGGCTCTGGCGATCTCCAGCAGGACGTCACGGACCTGCTCCTCCGGCAGGTCCATGGTCTTGACCGCCCCCCACTGCAGCGCGCCGAGCAGGGCCCAGCTCTTGAGCCTGATCTCGGGGCCGGGGTCGTCGCCGACCAGCTTGGCGTAGATGGTGTCCCGGAACGTGCCGATCTGGTCGCGTTCGGAACCGGGCGCTGTCGTGGCGTCGTCCGCGGCCAGGTCCTCCATGAACAGCCGGATCACCGACCGGTAGCGCACCGCGAACTCCACCAGCGCCTCGACGAACTCGGCCCGGCTCGCGTACGGGGCGTCGAGCAGCGCCAGCATGTCGCCCGCCACCGGGGACAGCAGCTCCAGCGCCAGCCGGTCCTTCGGATGGAAGTGGTAGGCGACCGCGGTCTTGGTCAGCCCGACCGCGGCGGCGATGTCGGACAGGGAGGTGGCCGCGTAGCCGCGCTCGGCGAACAGCTCTCGGGCGGCCGCCAGGATCCGGGTGCGGGTGTCGTCGGATGATGTGGTCATCGTCTCATTTCCCTGCGGGAGCGAGCCTTCCGGACAACTCCCGTTTTATCGTATGTCCTGTACGACCGTACAGGACGGCCGTCGAGTGGGAGCTGAGCGATGACGCGGTTACTGGGACGGCTGGGTGGCTGGTGCGCGCGGCACGGTTGGATCGTACTGATCACCTGGATGATCGCCGCCGCGGCCCTGATGGGCGGTAGCCTCGCCTTCCCCAGCCCGACGAACAGCGACGCCAGCATCCCCGGCACCGACGCGCAGCGCGCCCACGACCTCATGAAGGAGGGCTTCGGCACCGGCTACGCCGCCGGCGGCACGGTGCAGCTCCTCCTCTACTCCGCCGACGGGCCGCTCATCGAGGACGAGCGCAAGAAGGCCGTGGAGCGGGCCATGGACCGGCTGCGCGCCATGCCGCACGTCACCAAGGTGGAGACCCCGTTCCGCGCCGGCGGCATCTCCTCCAACCTGCAGATCGGCCTCATCACCGTCCGTCTGGAGGGCAACGACAGCGACAAGATCGCCCAGACCACCCAGGAGCTGTCGAAGGCCGCGGAGCCGGCGCGGGAGGCCGGGCTCGAAGTGGTGCCGGCCGACAGCTCGACCCCCGCCGACAAGGAGATCAAGACGGGGCCGAGCGAGATCATCGGCATCGTCTGCGCGCTGCTGGTGCTCGTGTTCGCGTTCGGCACGCTCGTCGCCGCCACCGTCCCCATCTTCGCCGCGCTGATCAGCGTGGCCTCGGGGCTCGGCATCATCGGGCTGCTCGGGTGGGTCGTGGACATGCCCAAGCAGGCAGGCATCATGGCCACGATGATCGGCCTCGGCGTCGGCATCGACTACGCGCTGTTCCTGCTGTCCCGCCACCGCCGCCTGCTCGCCGAAGGGGTGCCGGTGGTGGAGTCCGTACGCAGGACCGTGGCCAGCTCCGGCGGGGCCGTCGTGTTCGCGGGCGGCACCGTGATCATCGCGTTGAGCGCGCTGCTGCTGGCCGGGTTCCCGCTGCTGGCCACGCTCGGCTGGGTCACCGGCATCTCCGTCGTGGCCGCCGTGCTCACCTCGGTCACGCTCGTCCCCGCCCTGCTCGGGCTGCTCGGCCACCGCGTCAACTCGCTCAAGGTCCCGCTCCTGCGCAGCGCGGGAGGATCCCACGCCGCCGGCTCCGGGTGGGCGGGACTCGGCGCGTGGGTGGCCCGCCGCCCGTGGCGGGTCCTCATCGGCAGCACCATCGTGCTCGGCGCGCTCGCCGCCCCCGCGCTGGCGCTCCAGCTCGGCCCCCTCGACGAGGGGTACGGCACGCAGGGCTCCGAGCCGCGGCGCGCGTACGAGCTGATGGCCACCGGCTTCGGCCCCGGCTTCAACGGCCCGCTCATCGTGGTCGCCGAACTGCCCGCCAAGGTGCCCGACGCCGACGACCCCCTGGTGAAGGACCTCGCCCGTGAGGTGGAGGACGTGGACGGCGTGAAGTTCGTGTCCGACCCCAAGCTCAACACCTCCGGCCGCTCGGTGCTGATGCAGGCCATCCCCGAGTACGCGCCCAGCGACGAACGCTCCGCCCAGGTGGTCAGGGACGTCCGCGCCATCTCCCTGCCCGGGGTCGACGTGCACGTCGGCGGCAAGGTCGCCGGCCTGACCGACGCCGGCGACCGCATGAACGAGCGCACCCCGCTGGTCATCGGCGTCGTGGTGCTGCTCAGCGCGCTGCTCCTGCTGCTGGCCTTCCGCGCGCCGATCGTCGCGATCAAGGCGGCGGTGATGAACCTGGTGTCGCTGGGAGCGGCGTTCGGGGCGCTGGCCCTGGTGTTCTCGATCGGGCTCGGCAGCGGGCTCGTGGGCATGGACCCGCCGGTCAACTCCTCGTTCGTGCAGACGATCTTCTTCTCGGTGCCGATCGAGAGCTACGTGCCGCTGATGTTGTTCGCGGTGCTGTTCGGGTTGTCGATGGACTACGAGGTGTTCCTGCTGACGGCGGTGCGGCAGTCGTACCTGCGGCACGGGAACAACGCGAAGGCGGTCGCCGAGGGGCTGGGCTCCACCGGGCGGGTCATCACCTCGGCCGCCTTGATCATGGTGGCGGTGTTCGTGGCGTTCATCGCCTATCCGGACGCCATGGTGAAGACGTTCGGCGTGGGGCTCGCCGTGGCCATCGCGGTGGACGCCACCATCATCCGCGGGTTCCTGGTGCCGGCCACGATGGTGCTGCTGGGGCGGCTCAACTGGTGGTGCCCGCGGTGGCTCGACCGGATCCTGCCCAACCTGTCGGTGGAGGGGCACGAGGAGGACGAGCCCGCGGAGGTGGAGCGGCGGGAGCCGGTCACCGCCGGGGTGTAGAGCGGCGCGGTCATCCGGGGGCGGTCATCCGGGTGCGGTCATTCCGGTGTGGTCGGCTGGTGTGGGTTGGTGGTGTGGGTTGGTGGTGTGGTCAGCCGATCTGGGTGCAGTCCTGGAGGGCGACCTCTCCGGGCACGTCGGCCGTGCCGCCGCCCGTGCACTTGATCCTCAGCGGGACCTGGCGGGCGACACCGACCGCCTCGCCGGTGAAGTCGCCGTTGGTGACGGCGCCCAGCGAGGCCGCGCAGTTGCCGAACAGCACCGTGCGGCCAGGGTCACCGCGGACGGAATCGCAGGTGTAGGTGGGCAGGAGGATCGGGGGCAGAGCGCCCGTGCCGGCCGCGTGGGCGGGGAGCGGGGCGGACACGGTGAGGGCGAGAGCGGCGGCGGGAACGAGGCGGATCATGAACGGCTTGCCTGCGCCAGTCACGGCGTGCCTCCATCGGTCGCGGCGGTGCCTCCGCTGGCCACGGTGATGCCTTCCACAGTTACGGCGATGCCTCCGCCAACCATGGCGATGCCTTCCACAGTTACGGCGGTGCCTCCGTCGGCCACGGCGGTGCCTCCAGCAGTCACGGCGGTGCCTCCGTCAGTCGGGGTCGGCGAGGTTGCAGGCGGGGACCCAGCCGACGATGCCGGTGGTCGCGTTGGTGCCGTGATGCCACAGCGTGCTCTCGAAGTGGTCGCAGCGGTAGAGCCCGTGCTCCTCCGAGCGGTCCGACTCGAACCCCTGCCCCGCGTAGCCGAGCCCGTTGCGGCCCGACCCGGCCCGGGGCTCGCTCCAGATGATCACGCCTTGCGCGCCGAAGTCGTACAGGCGCCTGGCCTGCGCCTGCGTGGCGCCGGCGGGGACCAGGCCGCTCAGCACCAGGAGCGCGAGCAGGCCGGCCGTGGTGGCTCGTGTGATGCGCACCGTGCCTCCTTCCATGAGTTCCATTGCTCACGGTAAGGGGGCCATCACTCAATGTGCCAGCCATTTTCCGCCGCGCCGCGCCGCCAGCCGAGGAAGCCGCCGTCGAGCGGGCGGGCGTCGAAGCCGTGCTCGCGCAGCAGCCGTACCGCCTCGGGGGAGACCACGCAGTACGGCCCGCCGCAGTACGCCACGATCCGCGCGCCGGCGGGCAGCTCGTCCAGCCGGCCGCGCAGCTCCTCCATGGGCACCGAGATCGCCCCGGGCACGTGGCCGGCGGCGTGGTCGGCCGCCGGGCGCACGTCCACGACGATCGTGCCGGGATCCTCCAGCCGGGCCGCCAGCTCCTCGGCGGTCACCCCTTCGAGGCTGCCGAGCCGGGCGCGCACGGCGTCGCGGAGGTCGGCCAGCCGCCCGCGCGCGAACGCCTGGAAGTCGCCGAGGAAGCGCGACACCCCCTCGTCGGCCAGCCGGTAGTAGACCCGAGTGCCCTCCCGCCTGCTGGTCACCAGGTGCGCGGCGCGGAGCTGCTGGAGCTGGGCCGAGGTGTTCTTGAGCGGGATCCCGGCCGCCTGCGCCAGCTCCTCCACCGTGCGCTCACGCTGGTCGAGCACGTCCAGCAGGCGCAGCCGCACCGGGCTCGCCAGCGCCTTGCCGACGCGGGCGAGCTGCGCGTAGATCGGCTCCTCCGGGAACATCAGACCATGTACTGGTCGTGCCGCAGGTACACGTCGGTCCACTCCTCCGGGCTGAGCTGCCTGCCGCTCTCGGCGATCGCGGCCAGCTCCTCGAAGTACGACTCGCGCGGGGCGCCCGGGGTGAACAGGATGAGCATCGTGGCCGGCTCGCCCGACTCGTTGCGGAACGCGTGCACGCCGCCCTCGGGCACGAACAGGAAGTCGCCCGGCCTGCCCTCGGCCCACTTCTCGCCGTTGAAGAGCCTGATGGTGCCGGACAGGACGTAGAAGGACTCGGTCATGGTGCGGTGGAAATGGGCGCCGGGGCCGCCGGGCTTGGGGCCCATCTCCCAGCGGTAGAGGCCGTAGGCGCCGTTGGTGGTGCCGCCGGTGGCCAGGTAGTGGACCTGGGTGTTGGTGCCGATCGTGAGGTCGGGAGCGCGGTCGGCCAGGGCGAAGGTGCCGCTGTGCTCGCCGTGCTCGGCGAAGTAGCGGGGTTCGGGGTAAGACATGATGCCTCCTCATCCAATAACCTAAGGAACCTTAGAATAGGGAGGCCGGGTTGTGAAGCGACCGGGAAAGCGGACCGCCGTCGTGTTATGTGCGCTCATGAGCCTGCTCGGGTGCGGCACTTCGCCCCGGTGGGAGGTCGACCCGTGCGCGATCGGCTACGAAGGCACGGCTGGGTGGAAACCGACGCGGGCTCCCAGCACCTCGCTCAGCCCCTGCGCGCACGCTTCGGGCGGGCCGCTGACGGCCATGTCCGCGTTGCCGTACATGCGCGACAGCGGCCCCTCGATCCGGCCGGTCGCGCCCACCGAGACGTAGACGCGCTTGGCGACCCGGAAGCTCGCCGGGTCACGCCCGGCCCGCTCCAGCTCCGCCCTGAGCGTCCGCACCTGCTCGGCGAAAGCGGCCGTCGTGGCCCCGCCCGCGCCCACGAAGCCGTCGCCGTAGCGGATCGCGCGCCTGATCGCGGCGGGCTGGTGCCCGCCCATCCAGACCGGCGGATGCGGCTTCTGGTACGCCTTCGGCTCCATGGCCGCCTCCACCTGGTAGAACCGCCCGTGGAAGGCCACCTTCGGCTCGCTCCAGCAGGCCTTCATCAGCTCGATGCCCTCGGCGAAGCGCGTCACGAACCCGTCGGGAGAGACGCCGAAAGGGCCCGAGCAGGTTCCGGGAGCCCAGCCCGAAACCCACCTCCAGGCGTCCCCTGCTGAGCTGGTCGAGGGTGCTGAGGCTCTTGGCCAGGTGCAGCGGGCTGTGCACGACGCTGACGAAGACGGCGCAGCCGAGGCGCAGGCGCTCGGTGCAGGCCGCGGCGTACGGAGACGGCGAAGCGGTCGGTCGTGATTGCTGTCATGCACCACGCATACCCAGCCATGGTGGCGCGTCCGGCTTCGCACCCGTCCGAGGTGAATGTCGGTTGTGGCTGAAGGCGGCAACAGGACCCGAGTGACCTGTCACCTGTTCAGCGCCGGGACTGTGGGCCCGGCCCACAGTCCCGGCGCTTGAACGGGTGTGCGGTTCGAGGCGTGCGCCGGCCCCGGTCAAGACCTGAAGAGGTCGATGACGTCGTCCCCGTACGGATCCCGCGCCGTCCCGCTGACGCGTGGGGCCTTGATGGAGACGTTCACGTCCCAGCTGAACCGGGTGGCCACGGCCGCCGCCTGCAGCGGGAACCCCTCGCCTGGCCGCCAGACAGCCTGCACCACGATGGGCTTGCCGGTCATGTCGGTCGCGATCCCCCAGTGGATCGTGATCCCACCGTACTTGGGGTTCAGCTGCCCGCCGAGCATGTGCCGGAAGGGCTTTGACACCTTGAACAGCCGGCTGAAGGTGATCGTGCCGCGGTAGCTCCAGGTCTTCTTGACAGCGCGATCATTGGCATCGTGAACGGTCCCGCCCGCTTTGTTCATGGATGCGGAGGCGACCAAGGCCTTGAGCGTCCCCAGGTCGAAGGCGTCGATGATCTGATCACCGTAGAGTGCCGCGCCGTGAGGTGCGCTGCCGAGCTTCCTCCACGACTTGCCGCCGTAGGCCGGCCCCGCGCCGTAGAGCACGCCGCCGACACTGCGTACCCGGTGCGACCCCGACCCGACGTTGAGGAGATCGGTCTGCCGCCGGTCACCGCCCGCGGCGTCGTCCCGCAGGAACTGCTGACGGCAGTTGCTGAATTCCAGCGTCCGCGTCATGTCGGCGGCGATGACTCCGCCCGGCCCCAGTCGCGTCGTCCCTGTCAGCCGTGGATCCTCGTTGCCTCCCTTGCAGTAGCCGCGCGGCATCTCGGCGAACCGGGGGTCGTACGGCCAGTCCGCTGCGGTGTACTGGAAGATCTTCGCCGCACGGCCCTCTGCCTGAAGGCGCTGTACGGCGGCGACCACGTCGACGGCCGCCGCGGCCTGGGCGGGCATCGGTACGGCTGCCAAGCCCAGCACGCCTGCCACCGTCAGTCTCCACTTCATGAGCGCTGATCATGTCATGTGCACGCAATTCCCCCGCGCACCGGTGATCGACCCGAAGAGCGGCGTGTTCATGCACGTGGGTGCGCTGCCAGAGGTCGTGACCGGCCTGGCCGAGGAGGTCGCAGACCGTGACTCCCGGCCGGCCGCCCCTCGGTGGGGCAGCTCATGCAGCCCCGTCCAGGGCCTTGACCTCGGACTCCGCCACGGTGCCCCCGGCCCAGATCCATCGTGTGGAAGAACGGCCGAGCGATGAGCGAGGACCTCGCCTTCAGAAGGTGATGACGGTGCGGGCCACCGTGCCCTGGCGGACGTGGGCCACGGCCTCGTTGAGGTGGTCGAGGGGGAGGCGTTCCGAGATCAGGGCGTCGAGGTCCAGGCGGCCGCGTACGTACTGGGCGGCCAGCATCGGGAGGTCGCGGGCGGGGGAGGCGTCGCCGCCCTGGGTGCCCATCAGGCGGCGGGAGGCGAACAGCAGGCCGGTGTCCAGGGTCATGGGGTGGCCTGCCGGGGGGCTGCCGACCATGACGGTGGTGCCGCCCGGCTGGGTGGAGGCGAAGGCCTGGGCCAGGACGCCGGGGGCGCCTGTGGCGTCGAAGGCGTAGTCCACGCCGCCCTTGACGAGGTCGGAGACCTGGTGGGGGAGGTCGGTGGCCACGAGGGTGTGGGTGGCGCCGAGGCGTTCGGCCTGCTTGAGCTTCTGGTCGGCCACGTCGGCGGCGATGATCGTGGTGGCGCCCGCGAGCACCGCGCCCTGGATGACGTTGAGGCCGACGCCGCCGCAGCCCACCACGAGGACCGTGGCGCCCGGCGGGACCTGGGCGACGTTGAGGACGGCGCCGACGCCGGTGATGACGCCGCAGGCGAGGAGGCACATGGCGTCGAAGGGCAGGGATCTCGTGATTTTCACGCACATGGGCTCGGGGACGACGGCGTACTCGGCGAACGCGCCTATGCCGATGAAGCGGCGGACCTCCTCGCCGTCCAGCGTGATCCGGGGCAGGCCGCCCATGATGGTGGGCAGGCGGGCGGGGCCCGAGCAGAGGTGGAAGCGGCCGGCGGCGCAGGGGCGGCAGCGGCCGCAGGGGCCGTTCATGGCGATGATGACGTGGTCGCCGGGTTCGAGCGCTGTGACGCCCGCGCCGGTCGACTCCACCACGCCGCTGCTCTCGTGGCCCAGGATGAAGGGGAGCCTGCTGACCACGGGGCTCTTGCCGTCGATGGCCTTGAGGTCGGAGCCGCACACGCCCGACGCCTTGATCTGTACGCGGACCTCGCCGGGGCCGGGGTCGGCGATCTCGACCTCGCGCAGCTCCATCGGGGCGTGGAACGCGGTGAGCACGGCGGCGCGCATCAGCATGTGACTCACGCTAGCCGGGGCCCCGGTGACAAACAAGCGGTTGCTAGGTAAATCCGATCACCCCCGTTGACGTGGATGGCATCGAAACTTACGCTCGCGCTAACCAAGCGAGCGCTAGGCCGAGTGACCGCCGGGTCGGGCGGCACCGGATCGACCGGCACCGGATCGGGTGCGGTGCCAGGTCGGGTGGGTGCCAGGCCGGGTGGGTGGCTGGGCGAGCGCGGGTGAACGGTCAAGTGGCCGGACACGGTGGGAGGCCGTCATGGTGCGCAGGAAGTCGGCGGCGTTCGTGGTCGCGGTGCTGGCCGCCGCCGGATGCGCGGCGCAGCAGCAGGGGAGTCAACAGGGCCAGGGCGCGACGGCAGGCGTCACCGACACGACGATCAGGGTCGGCGGCGTGCTGACCAAGACCAGCGCCAGCGGCTACTCCACCAAGGACGCCGAGATCGGGGCGAAGGCCAGGTTCGAGCGCGCCAACGCCGAGGGCGGCGTGCACGGGCGGAAGATCGAGTTCCTCGGCGCCGAGGACGACGGGCAGGATGCCGCCAAGGGCGACGCGGCGGCCAAGAAGCTGGTGCAGAAGGACCAGGTGTTCGCCCTCGTTCCCGTGCACGCGCCCAACTTCGGCGGCGCCGCGTTCCTGGAGCAGCAGGGCGTGCCGTGGTTCGGCTGGGCGACCGGCCCCCAGTGGTGCGGCACGAAGACGGGCTTCGGCTACAACGGCTGCCTGGCGCCCAAGCAGGGAGCCGGGTCGCAGACCTGGTGGGGCAGGCAGATGGCCGACCTGCTCGGCGGCGCCGAGGGCAAGAGCGTCTACGTCCAGACCTCCGACTCCAGCGGCAGCAAGTACGGCGGCACCACCATCTCCCAGTCGTTCACCGCCGCCGGTTTCGAGCTGGCCGGCGTGAACTCCGGCCTGCCGGCCGCCGCCCCGCCGCCCGACTGGCTGCCGTACGTGAACAAGATCATGACGTCCGACGACGGCGGCCCCCCTGACGTGGTCGTCTCCGTGATCGCCGGCACGAAGTTCAACGTCGGCCTGTACGCGGCGCTCAAGCGGGCCGGCTACCGGGGCGTGCTGACGGACGCCACCAGCTACGACGTCGCCATCCTCAAGGACCCGGCCAGCGCCCAGGCCCTGGAGGGCGTGATCGCGGCGCCCATGTTCGAGCCGTTCGAGTCCACCGCCCCCGAGATCGCCAAGCTGAAGGCGGACGTCGAGAAGGTCGCCCCCGGCACCCAGCTCACCCAGCACCTGGCCATCGGCTACTGGGCCGCCGACATCTTCCTCGACATGCTGAACAAGACCGGCAAGGAGCTGACCAGGCAGAAGTTCCTGACCACGGGCAACGGCTCGTACCTCTACGAGAACCCGGGCTTCGGCCGCATCCAGTACCCGAAGGACCACAGCGAGCCGAACGGCTGCGGCGCCCTGGTCAAGCTGGAGGGCGGCGCCTTCCAGGTGGCCAAGAGCATGAAGTGCTTCGACAACGTGCCGCTGAAATGATCCTGGACTACGTGCTCAGCGGCCTGGTCACCGGGGCCGTCTTCGCGATCATGGGCTCGGGCCTGACCCTCTCGTACGCGGCCACGGGCGTGTTCAACTTCGCCCACGGCGCCATCGGGTTCCTGACGGCCCTGCTGTTCTACCAGCTCGGCCAGGCCGGGCTGCCCGCGTGGCTGTCGGCACTGGCGGCGGTGGCGCTCTTCGCCCCCGCGCTCGGCCACGCCCTGCACAAGGCCATGTTCAGGGGCCTCGCCCAGGCCGGGGAGACCGCGCAGATCGTGGCCACCATCGGGCTCACGATCGCGCTGCCCGCGCTCGGCCTGCTGGTGGTGGACCTGGCCGGGCTGCCCCCGGCGGACGCGACCGCGCTGCCGCGCGGCGTCGGGCCGCATCCGGCGCAGGCGTTCGACATGCTCGGCGTGCGGCTGGACAGCGACCAGCTCATCACGTTCTGCTTCTCGGCGGTGGCGGCGGCCGGGCTGTGGGCGTTCATCCGGCACACCCCGTACGGCCTGCGCATGCGTGCCTCCGTGGACCGCCGGCGCCTGGCCACGCTGCGGGGCATCGACGTGGACGCCACCTCGGCGCTGGCCTGGATGCTCGGCTCAGGGCTGGCCGGCCTGGCCGGGGTGCTGGCGGTGTCGGTGCTGGGGCTGGACGCGACCGCGTACACGGTGCTGCTGTTCGCCTCGGCGACGGCGGCGGTGTTCGGGCGGCTGCGCTCGATCCCCTGGACGTTCGCGGCGGGCCTCGCGCTCGGCGTCGTGCAGAACCTGGTCGCCGGCTACACCGACTTCCTCGAAGAGGTCACGGGGCTGCGCACGGCGGTGCCGGTGATCCTGCTGTTCGCGGGGCTGGTGCTGCTGAACAGGTCGCGCGAGCGGGTGGCGGGCAGCGCGGCCGAGGACGTGCCGCCGCCCGATCACCTGGCCGGGCTGCCGCCGTGGCGGCGCAGGCTGCCGTGGGCCGTCGGGATGGCGGCGCTGGTGGTGTTCGCGTTCGCCGGGTCCGAGTACTACGTCGGCGTCGCGGCCCAGGGGCTGGTGCTGGCGCTGATCTTCTGCTCGTTCGTGGTGGTGACCGGGATCGGCGGCATGGTGAACCTGGCCCAGGCCGCCTTCGCCGCCATGGCGGCGCTGACCTGCGGGTGGGCGTTCGCGTCAGGGCTGCCGTTCTTCGTGGCGATCCTGCTGGGCGTGCTGGCCGCCGCGGCCGTGGGGATGCTGGTGGCGCTGCCCGCGCTGCGGCTGGGCGGGCGGGTGCTGACGCTGGCCACGCTCGCCCTGGCGCTGCTGGCCGATCAGGTGCTGTTCCAGGTGGACGCGTTCAGCAACGGGACGATCGGGTGGCCGATCCCGGCGCTGGGGTTCGGGTTCGCCGACACCTCCGACGCGCGGGTGCGGGTGGTGGTGCTGCTCCTGCTGATCGGGGCGGTGGCGCTGCTCGTACGGAACCTGGAGCGGTCGGCCTCGGGACGGGCGATCCTGGCCGTGCGGTCGGCCCCGGCGGCGGCCACGACGTCGGGGCTGTCGGCGCCGCGGACGAAGATCACGCTGTTCGTGCTCGCGTCGGCCGTCGCCGGGCTCGGCGGGGTGCTGTTCGCGATCTCCAAGGGGTCGATCACGGCGACCGACCTGCCGGCGTTCTCCGGGTTCGTCTGGCTGGCCGTGGTGGTGCTGCAGGGGGTGCGGCGCATCGGCGGCGCCGTGCTGGGCGGGCTCATCGCGGTCGCCGTTCCCGAGCTGCTCGCCGCCTGGGACGTGTCCGCGCACGTCGGCGCCATCCTGTTCGGGCTCGGGGGCATGATCCTGGCCAAGCATCCCGACGGGGTGCTCACCCAGCTCGCCGAGCTGCGGCGGCGCCGTGAGCCGCCGCCCGCGCAGGAACCGCCGGCGCAGACGCGCGAGCCGGCGCTGTTCGCCATGGAGCAGGTCGTCGCCGGGTACGCCGACGTGACCGTGCTGCGCGGCGTGGACCTGCACGTCAACCCCGGCGAGGTCGTCGCGCTGCTCGGCGCCAACGGCGCGGGGAAGTCCACCGCGTGCGCGGCGGCGGCCGGCGACCTGCCGGTGACCGCCGGCCGGATCCTGCTGGACGGCGAGGACGTCACCGCCTGGCCCGCCCACCGCAGGGCCCGCGCCGGCATCCTGCTCGCGCCGGAGGGCAGGGGCGTCTTCCCCGGCCTCACCGTGGAGGAGAACCTGCGGACCTGGCTGCCCGACCCCGAGCCCGTCTACGCGCGCCTGCCGCACCTCGCCGAGCGCCGTACCGTGCTCGCCGGCGCCCTGTCCGGCGGCGAGCAGCAGCTCCTCACGCTCGCTCCCGCGCTGGTGCGCCCGCCGCGCGTGCTGATCGCCGACGAGCCGTCGCTCGGGCTGGCCCCGATGGTGGTGCGGCAGATCTTCGACGTCTTCGCCGAGCTGCGCGAGCGCGGGGTCGCGCTGCTGCTCGTCGAGGAGAAGGCCACCGAGGCGCTGGCGATCGCCGACCGGGTGGCGTTCATGCGGCTGGGCCGGGTCACCTGGTGCGGCCCGCGGGCCGAGGTGGACAGCGAGCGGCTGACCGCCGCCTACCTGGGGGTGCGGTGACCATGCTGGCCGTGGACGGCGTGTCGGTGGCGTTCGGCGGGGTCAGGGCGCTGGACGGGGTGACGTTCGAGGTCGGGCGCGGCCTGGTGTGCGGGGTGATCGGGCCGAACGGGGCCGGCAAGACCACGCTGTTCGACGTGGTGTCGGGGCTGCGCAGGCCGAACGAGGGCCGGGTCCGCCTCGACGGCCGTGACGTGACGGGGGTGCCGGCGGTCAGGCGGGCCAGGGCGGGGCTGCGCCGCACGTTCCAGCGCACCCAGGTCTTCGGCCGGCTCACCGTGGCCGAGAACGTGCTGGCCGCGCTCGACTGGCACGGCGGCGGAGGCGGGCTCGCCGCCGACCTGGTCGGCTGGCCGGCCCGGCGGCGCCTGGAGCGCGAGCGGCAGGAGCGGGTGGCCGAGGTGCTGGAGCTGTGCGGGCTCGCCGAGCTGCGCGACGCGTACGCCGCCGCGCTCCCCGTCGGCCGGCGCCGCCTCGTCGAGCTGGCCAGGGCCCTGGCCGACCGGCCCCGCGTGCTGCTGCTCGACGAGCCCACCTCGGGGCTGGACGCCGGGCAGAGCGCCCGCCTGGGCGAGGTCGTCAGGGCGCTGGACACGACCGTGCTGCTGGTCGAGCACGACATGGGGTTCGTGATGGACACCTGCGACCGGATCGTCGTGCTGGACCTCGGCAAGGTCATCGCCACCGGCACGCCCGCCGAGATCCGGGAGAATCCGGTCGTCAGAGCCGCCTACCTGGGCTGACTGCTCGGGCTGGCTACCCGGGCTGGGCGTGCCGGTCGGTGAACGACAGGATGCGGCGCCAGGCGTCCTGGCAGGCGTCGGACCACTCGGCGTAGCTCCGGTCGAAGAACGAGTGCGGCGCCCCCTCGTAGACGTGCGTCTCGTGCTCGGTGCCCACCCGGTCGAGCGCGGCCTCGTACGCGGCGAACTGCTCGGGCGTGGACACCGTGTCGGCCCCGCCCCGCAGCAGGAGCAGCGGCGCGCCGGGCCCCGAGTCCGGCTCCTCGATGAAGCGCAGCGCGCCGTAGAAGCCGATGCCGCCCGACAGGCCGTTGCCTCCGGCGGCCAGCCACCAGGACAGGGCGCCGCCCATGCAGAAGCCCGTCGTGAACACCGGGCCGCCGAGCGCGTCGGCCGCCGCCCGCGCGTCTGCCCGCGCGCCCTCCAGGGTGATCTGCTTGACGTGCGTCATGAAGTCGAAGTCGTCGCCGCGGTCGCCCAGGCCCGCCGTGCGGCCGAAGTAGTCGATCGCGATCGCGCGGAACCCCGCCTCGGCGAAGCGCTGGGCCAGGTCCCGGTAGAAGGGATGCAGGCCGCGCACGTCGGGCAGGATGACCATGCTGCGCCCGTTCGGCTCGGCGGGCTCGGCCCGGTAGGCCAGGAGACGGTTGCCGTCGGCGGCGGTCAGTTCGATCTGCTCGTGTGAGGCCACCTCGCCCTGGACGGGCGGTGCGGGCGGCCTGCTGTCGGTGGAATGGCACATGCGCATCAGCATGCCCCCAGGCGGTCCCGGCTATCCAGGTACGCGGAGGGCCAGGCCGGGGTGCGCGGGCCCGACGGCATCACGGAGGAGTCGCTGCGGCTGCTGGCCTCCTGGGGAGCCTAGAAGGAGGCGGCGGCGCGCAGCTCCCGTACCAGGTGCTCGCGTACGCGGGCCACGGCGGGCCTGGCCTGCGCGCCGGAGCGTACCGCGAGATAGCCGGTGTTGATCGGCGCCTCCTCGGGCTCGGCCAGCGTCACGAGCGTGCCCGCCGCCAGGTCGCGCCGGCACAGGTACGCGGGCAGCACCGACACGCCCATCCCCGCGCGGACGGCGCTCAGCACGCCACGCAGGTCCGGCATGACGACCTGGGCCGCCATCGACGGGCGGCGGCCGAACACGGTCCGCCAGTAGCGGCGCACGATCGGCAGGTCCTCGGCGTAGGCGACCAGCGGCTCCGGCGACGGCCCCACGCCGGGCGCGGCGACCAGCAGGAACTCCTCGTCGTACACCGGATCGGCCTGCACGCCGCGCAGCCTGGGCCGGATCGTGGACAGCACGAGGTCCAGCCGTCCGGCGGCCAGGTCGTTCAGGAGGTCGTCGGACAGCCCCAGCGTGACGCGCAGCCGCAGCCCGTCCCGGACGAGCGGGGCCAGCATCGGCATGACCACCTCGCTCAGGAACTCGGCGGGCCCGCCCAGGTGCACGGCCTCGCCGGAGGGCAGCTCCGCGGCCACCACCTCGTCCAGCGAGTCGAGGCCCGGCGCGACCCTGCGGGCCAGCTCGTCGGCGGCGGGCGTGGGCGCGACCCCGCGCGGCAGGCGGTCGAACAGCGGCCGGTCCAGCGTCGACTCCAGCGTCTTGACCTGCGCGGTCACGGCGGGCTGCGACAGGCCGAGCGTCTGGGCGGCGGCGGTGATGGAGCCGGTCCTGTAGACGGCGAGGAAGGTGCGCAGCAGGTCCAGCGAGAGAGGCGACATATCACTATTCTGATGGCTCGGAGCGTGATTCGTGATTTGTTGCTGATGGCTCGCCGGAGGCATCCTGAACGCATGACCAAGCGCGTACTGATAGCTCTGACCAGCCATGACGACCTCGGAGGCGTGGAGCGGACCGGGTACTACGTGCCCGAGGCCGCCCACCCGTGGGAGATCTTCCGCAAGGCCGGCTTCGACGTGGACGTCGCCAGCGTGCAGGGCGGCGAGCCGCCCCAGGACGGCTACGACCCTGCGGACCCCGCCCAGGTCGCCTTCCTCGCCTCGCCCGAGCAGCGCGACACCGCCCGCCTGGCCGACGTGGACGCCTCCCGCTACGACGCCGTGCTCTACGCCGGCGGCCACGGCACCATGTGGGACTTCCCCGACGACCCCGACGTGATCAGGATCGGGCGCGAGGTGTACGAGCGGGGCGGCGTCGTGGCGGCCGTCTGCCACGGCCCGTCGGCGCTGGTGAACCTGACGCTGTCCGACGGGTCGTACCTGGTGGCGGGCAAGCGGGTGGCGGCCTTCACCAACGCCGAGGAGGAGGTGCGCGGCGTGGCGGGCGTGGTGCCGTTCCTGCTGGCGGACGCCCTGGTCGCGCGGGGCGCCGAGCACGAGCCCGGCGAGAACTGGCAGGCCCGGGTCGTGGTGGACGGCCGCCTGGCCACCGGGCAGAACCCGGCCAGCGCCGCGCCCCTGGCCGAGCGGATCGTCGAGCTGCTCGCCGAACGGCGGGTCTGAGACGGGTAATCGCCGCCGGATGGCGGTTGTGCTCCGGGGTGCGGGCTTCGACCATCAAGGGGTAGCACCATCGTCCCCGTGGAAGGGAACCCCATGGCCCACCCCAACCTCGATCCGGAGCTGCGCGCCGGGATCGACCAGTTCCCGATGCCGCCCGGTGACATGTCCGCCGTGTTCGCGGACCTGCCCGGAGCGCGGGCGCAGATCAACGCGATGATGGCGGCCGCGCCCGCGCCGGACACGCGGATCTCGATCGAGAACCGCACGGTCCCGGGGCCCGAGGGGGCGCCCGACCTCCGGGTGCGCGTCTACCAGCCGGAGGAGCCCGGGGAGAACCGGCCGGCGCTCTACTGGATCCACGGCGGCGGCATGATCATGGGCATGCCCGAGGGCGACGACGGGCCGATGATCGAGTACGTCGAGCGGCTCGGCGTGGTCGTGGTCTCCGTGGACTACCGCCTCGCGCCCGAGCACCCGCACCCGGCCCCCGTCGAGGACTGCTACGCCGGCCTGGTCTGGACCGCCAAGAACGCCGCGGAGCTGGGCATCGACGTGAGCAGGCTGGCCGTGGGCGGGGCCAGCGCGGGCGGCGGGCTGGCCGCCGCGACCGTGCTGCTGGCCAGGGACAGGGGCGGGCCCGACGTGGCCTTCCAGCTTCTCGTCTGCCCGATGCTCGACGACCGCAACACCACGCCGTCCAGCCACGAGTTCGCCGAGGCCGTGGTGTGGGACAGGGAGGCCAACCTCTTCGGCTGGACGGCGCTGCTCGGCGACCGCGTCGGCACCGACGACGTGCCGGCGTACGCGGCGCCCGCCCGCGCCACCGACCTGTCGGGGCTGCCGCCGGCGTTCGTGGATGTGGGGGAGCTGGAGGTGTTCAGGGACGAGTGCGCCGGCTACGCGTTGCGGCTGGCGCAGGCCGGGGTGTCGACCGAGTTCCACCTGTATCCGGGGGCCTTCCACGGGTTCGACATGCTGGTGCCGGGGGCGGCGCTGAGCGTCAGGGCGCGGCAGGCCCGTGAGGCGGCGCTCAGGCGGGCGTTCGGACTCTAGCCCTGGCTCGGGCTCTGGCCCGGGTTCTGGCCCGGGTTCTGGTTGGCCAGCAGCCGGACGAGGGCCAGGGCCAGGTGGGCGCGCATGCGGCCCGGCTGGTCGCCCAGGGAGAAGCCCAGCGCGGACTCCGCGCGGGCGATGCGGGCGGCCAGCGAGCTGTGGTGCAGGTGGATGGCCTGGGCCGCGCCGCGGATCGAGCCTGCCAGGCACAGGGCGCGCACCGCGAGCCGCGACTCCTCGCCCAGCCGGGACATCGCCTGGACGTCGGGCAGGCCCGCGATCGCCTGCTCGGGCAGGTCGGCGAACAGCGCCAGCGCGCCCAGGTCCGACCAGCGCATCACCCGGTCGTGCGGGCCGGTGAACCGCAGCGCGGTGCGGGCGCCGGCCCACGACTCGGCCGCCCGCGCGCCGGGCAGCTCGGGGCCGATGCCGACCCTGGACGTGTCGGGCAGCCGGGCCTGAAGGGTGGTCGTGACCAGGACGGCCTCGGTGTCACCGATCGTGGCGGCCCGCACGTGGTGACCCATCGCCCGCAACCCCGCGGCCAGCCCCTGGTCGGGCAGCGCGATGGCCAGGGCCTGCAGCGGCGTGGCCGGGTCGAGGCCGAGCAGGCGCAGGGCGCGGGCGCGCTCGGTCTCGCCGGTCTCGGCCGACAGGGCCAGCTCGACCAGGGCCGGGTCCTTCGCCGTGCGCGCGAGGGCGGCGGCGCGTTCGAGGGTGACCTCGGCCGCCGCCGCGTACCGTTCGAGCACGATCTCGTCGAGCCCGTGCGCGGGGCCTTGGCGTTCCATCCAGACGGCCCCGAGGCCGGAGCTCAGCTCGCGCGCGGAGGAGGGGACGGCAGGCGTGTCGACCGAGCCGTCGGCGCGGACGCGGGTGCGCCGGCCGGTGGCGGCGTCGAGCAGGCCGACCGGGCACTGCGTCAGCCGGGCCGTGGCCGTGAGCAGCACCGGCACGCTCACGTGGTCGCGCACCAGCGAGTCGAAGTAGGCGATGACGCGCACCGCGCTCTCCGCGTCGGCGTCGAGCGTGGAGAGCCGCAGCAGCAGTCCCTGCACGAGGTCCAGACTAGCCTGGCCGTGATACCAAGCGTGCGCTAGGTTGGTATGTGTGGATCTCGACTTCTCCCCGGCCGAGCGGGCCTTCCGGCTTGAGGTTCGCGACTGGCTGGCCAGGCACAAGCCGCCGCCGCTCCCGTCCATGGACACCGCCGAGGGCTTCGCGGCGCACCGCGCCTGGGAGGCGGAGCTGGCGGGCGCGCGGCTGTCCGCCGTCTCCTGGCCCGAGGAGTACGGCGGGCGCGGCGCCTCCCTCATCGACTGGCTGATCTTCGAGGAGGAGTACTGGGCCGCCGGCTGCCCCGCCCGCGTCACCCAGAACGGCATCTTCCTGCTCGCCCCCTCCCTCCTCCGCTACGGCACCCCCGAGCAGCGCGAGCGCTGGCTGCCCAGGATGGCCAGGGGCGACGACGTGTGGGCGCAGGCGTGGTCCGAGCCCGAGGCCGGCAGCGACCTGGCCGCCCTGACCTCCCGCGCCGAGCCCTGCCCCGGCGGCTGGCGGCTGTACGGGCACAAGACGTGGAGCTCCCGGGCCGCCTACGCCACGCACGGCTTCGGCCTCTTCCGCACCTCGGGGGCGCGGCACAAGGGGCTGACGTACTTCATGTTCCCCATGGCCGACGTCGCCGTCCGCCCGATCGCGCAGCTCGACGGGCTGCCCGGCTTCGCCGAGCTGCGCTTCGACGGCGTGTTCACGCCGGACTCGATGGTGCTCGGCGAGGTGGGCGAGGGCTGGCGGATCGCGATGGCCACCACCTCCTCCGAGCGCGGCCTGACCCTGCGCAGCCCCGGCCGCTTCCTGGCCACCGCCGACCGGCTCGCCGAGCTCGCCCGCGGCGCCGACCCGGCGCTCGCCGACCGGGCCGCCAGGTGCCGGGTGGAGGCGGAGGCGTACCAGTTGCACACGTTCGGGACCGCGCGGCGGCTCATGGCGGGGGAGGAGATCGGGCCCGCCGCCAGCATGGGGAAGATCTTCTGGTCCGAGCTCGATCTCCGCATGCACGCGCTGGCCCTGGAACTGCTGGGGGACCGCGCCGAGGGCTGGCTGGACGGGTTCCTGTTCTCGCTGGCCGGGCCCATCTACGCGGGCACGAACGAGATCCAGCGCAACATCGTCGCCGAGCGGGTCCTGGGGTTGCCGCGATGAACTTCGGCTTCAGCGACGATCAGCTCGCGCTGGCCGCGACCGTACGCGACGTGCTGCGCACGCACTGCCCGCCCGGCTCGCTGCGGGCACAGCGGCGGCCCGCCTGGGAGCAGCTCGCCGGGCTGGGCTTCTTCGGGCTGCTGCTGCCCGAGGCGGCCGACGGGCTGGGGCTCGCGCTGGTGGACGTGCTGCCCGCCCTGGAGGAGACAGGGCGCGCGTGCCTGCCTGGGCCGGTCGTCGAGACCGCCGTGGTGGCGCCGTCGCTGCTGGCCGACGTGCCCAAGCTGGGCTCCGGCGCGGTGTGCGTCGGCGTGCTGCCGCCGGGGCAGGCGTACGCGGCCGACGCCGACCTGGCCGACCTGCTGGTGGTGGTGCGGGACGGCGGCGCGCGGGTGATCTCGCGCCCGGACGTGCGGCTCGTGCCCCGGCGCGGCGTGGACCCGTGCCGCCCGCTGTTCGAGGTGGGCTGGTCGCGGTCCGAGCCCCTGCCCGTGCCCGTGGGGCCGGCGCTGGCGCGGGCCACGGTGGCCACCGCCGCGCAGCTCGTAGGCGTCGCCAGGGAGCTGCTGTCGGTCACCGTCGGCTACGCCCGCGTGCGCACCCAGTTCGGCGCGCCGATCGGCTCCTTCCAGGCGGTCAAGCACCAGCTCGCCGACGTGGCCGTGGCGGTGGAGTTCGCGGCGCCGCTGGTGTACCGGGCGGCCCTGACCGTGGGGTCGGACAGCGCCGAGCGGGACGCGAGCGCCGCCAAGGCCGCCGCCGGCGAGGCGGCCACGCTGGCCGCCAGGGTCGCACTGCAGGTTCACGGCGCGATCGGCTACACCGAGGAGCTGGACCTGCGGTTCTGGCTCGCGCGCGCCTGGTCGCTGTCCGCCGCGTACGGCACCACGGCCGCCCACCGCGAACGCCTGCGGACCGCGATCACCGGGAGGCGCCCGTGAAGTTCGGCGTCCCCCTCGGCCTGGTGCACCCCGCCGCCTGGAAGGACGTGGCGGTGGCGGCCGACGAGCTGGGGTTCGAGTCGGTGTGGCTGCCCGAGCACCTCGTCTTCGCCACCGACCTGTCCCTGGCCGTCTACCCGGGCACCTCGGACCCGGGGATCAAGCCGCAGACCCCGCTCTTCGACGCGCCCGCGTACCTGTGCTGGCTGGCCGCCTTCACCACCCGCGTCCGGCTCGGCACGGCCGTGCAGCTCCTCGCGCTGCGCCACCCGTTCGTGTCGGCCCGCGCGTTCGCCACCCTGGACGTGGTCTCGTCCGGGCGGGCCATCTGCGGGGTCGGCGCGGGCTGGTACCGGGGGGAGTGGGAGGCGGCCGGAGTGCCGTTCGCGACCAGGGGAGCCCGGCTGGACGAGGCGATCGAGGTGGTCCGGCGGCTCTGGAGCGAGCCGCTGGTCGCCCACTCCGGGCGGTTCTACGCCTTTCCCGAGGTCGCCTTCGAGCCCAAGCCGGTGCAGCGGCGGCTGCCCGTGCTCGCGGGCGGCGAGTCGGCCGCGGCGCTGCGCCGGGCGGCCACGTTGTGCGACGGGTGGATCAGCATGCCGCACACGATCGAGTCGATCAAGCCGCAGCTCGCCCGGCTCGGGGCGGGGACGGCGGTGACCGCGCACGCGTACGAGCTGGCCTCGCCCGGCGAGGTGGACGACTGGGCGGCGCTCGGGGTGGAGCGGCTGATCGTCCGGCCCTGGACGCGCAGCAGGGACGCGGTGTCCCGGCTGGCCGCCTTCGCCGACGAGTACGGCGTCAGGAGCACGTCCTAGAGGTGGACGTGCCCGACCTGATCGTCCGGCACCGCCGCGACTTCGACGTGGGTCTCGCCGTGGGGCGCGCCGTGGTGACGGAGGGCTCCGGCGTGGCGGACCGCGCCGGCCTGGGGTCCGGCTCGTCGGGCTCGTCCGTCTCCGGGGGATCGGTGGCGGGCCGGACCATGACCTTGCTGCCCTTGCCGCCGCCGGGCCGCGCCCTGAACGTCTCCACGGAGGCGGGCGGGAAGAACGTGCCGCGCTCGGCCTTCTTGCCGATCGCGGCCACGTGGCGCTCCATCAGCAGGTAGTACCACTCGTAGCCGTCGAGGTGGTCGTCGCAGCGCTCGTCGGGCACGCGGACGCGGGTACGCACCTGCACGCAGATCTTGACGCGGTCCTGCTCGTCGAGGATGAGGACGCCCTTCCCCTCGCCGCCCCTTCTCGAGGCCCTGTAGGTGCGGCGGGGCGGCGCGTAGGGGATGCCGGAGGCCACCTTCGCCCCGACGGCGGGCACCGCCGACGTCATGGGGACGTAGTACCAGGCGTAGTCCTTCTCGCGGTCGTCGCAGCGCTGGTCCTCCGCCCTGACCCGGGTGGCCTGCCCGGCGCAGATCTGGGCGTGGTCGACGGCGCCGGTGTCCCGCTGCGCCGCCGCCCGCGTGGGCGTGTCACCGGGCGGTCGTGCCTCGGAGGCTGTGGCGGCGCATCCCGCGGTCAGCAGGAAGGCCAGGCCGCAGGAGGCGGCGCGTGCGGCGGTCGGTGGCAAGGGGCTCCCAACGGGGCTTGTGTCGGCGTGTCGCTGGACGGATCAACGGCGGCCGCCGAAGGGGAGTTCCCGCTTCCCGGTCAGGCCCGATGGCGGCCCCCGCCGACCAGCTGCTGCTCGTCCTTCCCGTGCGTCCTGCGGTGGCGGCGGCCCCTGAGCGGGAGGTCGGCAGGGAACGCGGGGTGCTCCTCGGCGCCGGCGCCTCGCCTGCGCCGGCCCCGGTAGGAGAGGCCGGGCGAGTCGAGGACGTCGCCGCGCCTGCGCCGCGGCGGGCTGAAGGCGTCGAACGTGCTGGTCGCGCCCGGGATGACGATGCGCTCGAACGGGCTGGTGTCCACGAAGCGCCGGAGCGGGCCCGTGTCGAGGACGACCTCCACCGAACCCGTGGCCTCGGGGAGGGTGATGCGCTGCAGGGGGCCGGTCTCGTCGGTGAAGGCGATGCGCTCCAGCGGGCCTGTTTCGTCGGTGAAGGTGATGCGCTGCAGCGGGCCGGTCTCGTCGGTGAAGGTGATGCGCTCCAGCGGCGCCGTGTGCTCGGTGAACGCGAAGCTGCTCTGGTCGAAGTCCGGCTCGTAGGGCTCGTTGTCGAAGGCGGGGGTGAACGGGGCCGCGCCGGTGGTGCGGCGGTGGTGGCCGGAGTCGTGGCGGCGCTTGGGGTGACCCGCGGCGTGATGGTGGTGGGGCGCATCCGTGGCCAGGTCGAACGGCCTGGTGTCAAGCGACAGCTTGCGGTGCCGGGCGCCGCCGGAGCGCACGGCGTCCCTGGAGCCGGCCCTGGACGTGGCGCGGTGGCGGATGTCCGAGGCCGTCACGGAGCTCAGGACGTCGGAAGCGGCGTCCGAGGCGCTGAGGGAGCGCAGGGCGGCCGACGTGGCGAGGCGGTCGGCGTTCTCCTGGAGCTCCACCGCGGTGAGGCGCTCGGCGGCGTCGAGGCGCTGGGCCGTCGTGGCCTCGGCGGCGGCCGTCACGGGCGCGGGCCCGCGGCGACGGCGGCGGCCCTTGGCGCGGGACGGGCGCGCCGGCTTGCCGGCCGTGGCGGTGGCCGGGCTCAGCCGCAGGCGGCGGGTCTTGGCCACGGCGAGCAGCGCGAGCGCGGCGACCAGGGCCGAGCCGATCAGCGTCGGGGAGTCGATGGCGGGCAGCGGGCCGGTGGCGGAGGTGTCGGCGTGGGACGGGAGCGGCTCGGCCGTGGCGGCCTCGGTGCCGGCCGTGGCGGGCTTGGCGTGCTTGCCCTTCTTGACCGTGCCGGGCGCGGAGGAGGCGCCGGCCTGCGGGCCCTGCTGGGTGGAGGTCTGGTGCGAGCCGGAGCGCGGCGCCGTGGTCGCCGCCGGCGCGGATGCCGAGTCCGAGCGCCCGTCCGGTGTGGAGCGAGAGGTCTCGTTCCTGGGCTGGTCCTGGGTGCGGCCCTGGGCCTCGGCCGGGGTCTGGCCCTCGACCTGTCCCTTGGACGGCGTCTGCTCCCGGGTGGGATCCTGCGACTGGAGCCGGCCCGAGTCGAGGGGGGCCTGGGCGGAACGTCCCGCCTCCGCCCGGGGGATCAGCGAGCTGAGCGCCTCCTCGGGGATCTGGATCGTGCCAACCTCGGCGGCCTGCTCCTTGGCCTTCTTCTTCGCCGCCGCCTCGTCGAGCCGCTCCTTGACGCGTTCGGGGTAGCCGTACCCGACCACCTTGCTGGTGTCGCGCTCCTTGCGCTTGGCGACGCCCCCGTCGATGTTGCCCTCGATCGTGTGGATCGTGTTGCCCTCGACCCTCGTCACGATGCCGATGTGGTCGATGTTGTCGATGTCGTTGGAGCCGCTCCAGTCGTAGAAGACGAACGCGCCCGGCTTGGGCGTCTTGCCCCACGCCCCCTGCTCCTTGAACCACTTCGCGTGCGCCACCGTCCACGCGAACTGCCCGATCCACTCCTCGTAGCCGAGCTTGTGCGCGGCCCACGAGAGGTACATGTCGCACCACGGCGCCGAGCTGTAGTCGGCGTCGAACTCGACGTTCTTGCCGTACCAGTCGCCGAACTTGGTGTATGACCCGGACTTCTCCGAGTACCCGAGCTGGCTCTCGAGCAGTTCGATGTACTTCTGCATCTCTGGCGTCATGGAGGTATGGGGGCACCTTCCGGGCAAGACCGGGTTTATCCACGCAGCACCGGGTAAGGAGGGGAACCCGGGACTGGTGTGACAAAACCGGAGGCCTGTCGTCTTCCGTGCTGAGTGAGGTTACCAAGTCGTAACCCAAGGTTGAGCACGTCCTAGGAGAGACCGTGCCTCTCCGGGACTGGAAACCGCAGGTCAGTGATGTTGCCAGAAATGTCCGAGGCTAGGCGGTTTAACCATAAAAGATCTACCTTGGGGTAAGGTGTCAGTACCCTGCGCCGGTCAGCAGGCCTCCGTCGACTGTCACCTCGCTGCCCGTGCAGTAGCTGGCGCGGTCCGAGGCCAGGAACGCCACCACGTGCGACACCTCCACGGGCTTGGCGAACCGCTTGATGACCATGGACTTCACGAACGCGTCCGCGTCCACCTCGGCCACGATGTCCGGGTCCAGCGCCATGGCGGTGTTGATCGCGCCGGGGTGCACCGAGTTCACCCGGATCTTGAACCTGGCCAGCTCCCGCGCCGCCGACTTCGTGATGCCGCGCACGCCGAACTTCGAGGCCGAGTACGCCGACAGCCCCTCGGCGCCGACGTACCCCTCGATGGAGGAGATGTTCACGATCGAGCCGCGCCCGGCGGCCTTCATGGGCTCGATGGCCGACTTGATGCCCAGCCAGGTGCCCTTGAGGTTCACGTTGATCACGCGGTCGAAGTCGTCAAGCGACATGTCCTGGATGCGGCGAAATTTCAGGATCCCGGCGTTGTTGACCAGCACGTCGAGCTTGCCGTACATCTGCACGGCCGTCCCCACGGCCCGCTCCCACTCCTCGGGGCTCGTCACGTCGTGCCGCAGGTACGTGGCGCCCGTCTCCTCCGCCAGCGCCTTGCCCTCCTCGTCCAGCACGTCCCCGAACACCACCCGCGCGCCCTCCTCCAGGAACAGCCGCACGTGCGCCGCCCCCATGCCCCGCGCCCCGCCGGTGATCAGCGCCACCTTGCCGTCAAGCAGCCCCATGCCGTCCTCCTGCCGCGACGGCCACGGCGGCCGCCTCCATGGTGCGGTAGACGGGGATCCCCGCCGCCGCCGCGATCCGACCGACCTCGTCCTCGACGCCCGCCGGGGCGCACTCGCCGTTCCTGGTGACCAGGGTGATCCGCACACCGGGGCGCGCGGCCTGGGCCGCGGCGAGCGCGTGCGCGTAGTCGTACAGGGGCTCGGGGGCGTTCCCGTACGTGAAGAAGGCCTGCACGTTCACGTGCGCCACCACGTCCCGGTACGGCCCCGCGAGCATGTCGATCACGTCGGCCACGAGCCCGGCCCTGCCCAGCGGCCCCACGGGCACCTCGAGCGGGTTGCCCGTCGCCACCACCCCGAGCCCGCGCAACGCGTCCAGGCGGTCGCCCGGCAGCGGATCGAGCCGCACCCCGGCCCGGTCGAACACGTCCGCGGCCAGCACGCTCGCGCCCCCGCTCGGCCCCACCACCAGCACCTGCTCCCCGCCGGCGGCCTGTGTGCCGTGCGCCTGCTTCCTGACGGCGGCCCGCGTGCCGTGCGCCTGCTTCCTGACGGCGGCCCGCGTGCCGTGCGGCTGCTCTCCGGCCGCGAACCGCGTGCCGTGGGCCTGGAAGTACGCCAGCACCCCGATCAGGTCGTCCTGCCCGGACACCAGCGTCGCCCCGGTCTGCTCGGCCACCGCCTCCCAGATCCGCCGGTCGCTCACCAGGCCGCCCGTGTGCGAGGCCGCGGCCCGCCGGCCCTGCCCGCTGCGCCCGCCGACCAGCAGCACCACGGGCTTGCCCGCCGCCCGTAGCGCCTCGTACAGCTCGCGGCCGTCCCTCGGGTCCTCCAGGTACAGCCCGATCGCCCGCGTCTCCGCGTCCCGCGCCAGCCAGCGCAGCAGCTCGGCCGGGGTGACGTCGGCCGCGTTCCCGACGGTGACGACCCGGCTGAACGCCAGCCCCCGCCGCTCCCCGACCTTGATCACCTCACCGGCCAGGCCGCCGCTCTGCGAGATCAGCGCGACCGTGCCCGCCGGGCCCATCCCGCCGCCGACGAACGTCTGGCGTCCCCTCGGGCAGTACACGCCCATGCAGTTGGGGCCGAGCAGCCGCGTCCCGGCCGCCCGCGCCGCCGCGACCAGCTCCCGCTCCAGCTCCTGCCGCCCCGCCTCGCCGAACCCGCCGCTCATCACCTGCACGAACGGCACCCCGCGCGCCTGCCGTACGACCTCGGCGCAGCGCTCGGCGGGCACGGCGATCAGGGCGTAGTCCACGTCGGCGTGCGCGAGCGAGGGTACGGCGGGCACCCCGGCCACCTCTGCCGCCGTGGGATGCACGGCCACCAGCGGCACGCCCGCGTCGCGGTAGAAGCCGAGGAACATGTTCCCGAAGTTCGGCCGGGACGTGGACGCCCCGACGACGGCCACGGCCCTGGGCTCGAAGAGCGGCAGAAAGCCGCCCGCGCGGACCACCGCCTCCGTGGCCGGCATCTCCATGGCCGGCGCCTCGGTGGCCGGCGCCTCGGTGGCCGGCGCCTCCGTGGCGAGCACCGCCGTGGTCGGCGCCTGCGTGGCGTTGGGCGCTGTGGCGTGGGGCGCTGTGGCCGAGGAGCGGCCCACCGCCTCGCCCGGGAGGTGGCGGGCGTCGACCGCGATCGCCCCCGAAGGGCCCGCGATGACCGGGTTCAGCTCGAACTCGCCCAGCTCCAGCCGCTCCCACAACCCCCCGGACCCGCCCACCGCCATGATGACCTTGACCACCGCGTCCACGTCCACCGACGGCCCGCCGCGCCAGCCGTCCAGCAGCGCGGCCCCGCGCAGGGACGCCAGCGCGCGCCGCACGTCCGCATCCGTGACCGGGCAGAGCCGCAGCGCCGTGTCCCGCAACGCCTCCGTCCACACCCCGCCCAGCCCGACGAGCAGCACCGGCCCGAACGCCGGATCCCGCACCAGCCCCACGATCAGCTCGACCCCGGCCTCGGCCTGCTCCTCCACCAGGAACCCGGCGGGCTCCAGCCGGTCCCGCATCCCCGCCGCCGCGGCCCCGAGCTCCTCGTACGCCAGCCCCAGCACCACGCCCCCGGACTCGGACTTGTGCGTCAGTCCCGGCCCGAACGCCTTCAGCACCAGCGGCCCGGCCAGCTCCCGAGCCGCCCGGAAGTCGTCCCCGCGCACCACGACCCCGCGCGGCACCGGCACCCCGGCCTCCGCGAGCAGCGCCTTGACCTCGTGCTCGTACGGGGTGACGGCCCCGGCAGCCGTGTCCCCGGGCAGCCCCGGCCCCGCGTCCCCCGTGCCGGCAGCCGTGTCCTCGCGTACACCCGTACCCTCGTCCGCGCTCACCCGAGCAGCTCGCGGATCTTCCTGCGCAGCAGCTTGCCCGGCCCGCCGGACGCGTCCTGGGAGTGCGGCAGCTCGTCGGTCACCACGATGTGATCGGGCCGCTGGTGCGCGGGCAGGAGATCGGCCAGGGCCAGCGCCAGCTTGGAGGCGTCCAGCGAGTGCCCGGCCCTGGGCACCACGGCCAGCAGCACCTGCTGCTCCGCCGCCCCCTCGGGCACCCCGACGGCGCCCGCCTCGGCCACCCCGTCCAGCGCGGTCGCCGCCTCCTCGATCACGGACGGTTGCGTCCAGATCCCGCCCTTGAGTATCGAGTCCTCCCGCCGCCCGAGCACCCGCAGCACGCCGTCGGCCGACAGCGTCCCGAGGTCGCCGCCCACGTACCACTCGCCGCGCAGCACCTCCGCCGTCCTGTCGGGCAGCCCGTCGTACTCGGCCATCCGGTGCGGCCCCGCCAGGTTGATCTCGCCGACCGCGTCGACCACCGGCCGGCCCAGCGGGTCGGTGACGCGCACCGCGTTCCCCGTGCGGGCCCGGCCGGAGGACCCCAGCGGGATCGAGCCGTCGTCCACCCGGCCCATGCACGTGTACGGCGCCTCGGTCTGCCCGTAGTACGAGTACACGCCCGCCTGCGGCAGCCTGGCCTTGATCCGGTCCAGCATGGTCGCGGTCAGCGGCTCCCCGCCCAGCATGATCACCTGGATCGACGACAGGTCGACGCCCTCGTGGTCGGGCGAGGCCAGCAGCGCCGAGTAGAACGAGGGGATCTGCGACAGGTGCGTGACCCGTTCGCGGGGCACGACCCGCAGGAAGTTCGCCGGGCCCCAGTCCTGCTCCAGCACCAGCCGCATCCCGGCGTAGAGCGCGGGTCCGACGATGGCGGGGAAGCCGATGCCCCAGATGATGGCGCCCGTCCCGAACACCGAGTCGGGCCCGCGCGGCACGTCCAGCCAGATCTGCGCCGTGGCCAGCGACGACGCGTGCGTGTGCACGACGGCCTTGGGCAGCCCGGTCGTCCCCGAGGTGAAGTAGAGCGCGAGCGGGTCGTCGTGGAAGGCGCCCAGTGGCGGCTCCTCCTCGGCGGCTCCCTCCAGATCCCGCACGTGGATCCAGGCGGTCACCTCCGGCAGGGACGACCTGATCTGCTCCACCACCGATTCCACCGTCGCGTCGTACACGAACGCCGTGCACTTCGCCGCCGCCACCACGTCACGCAGCGTCTCCACTGGCCAGTACGGGTTCAGCGCCGCCGTGACCGCCCCGATCTTGGCCTGCGCCAGGTACACCTCGGCCACCCGTAAGGTCTCGTTCAGCAGCGCCGCCACCCGCCTGCCCGGCACGATGCCGGCGGCGAGCAGGGCGTGGGCGCGGCGGTTGACGTTCCTGTTGAGCTGGTCGTAGGTGAAGCTCTGCTCGCCGCAGTACGTCAGCGCCACCCGGTCGGGCGTGCGCAGCGCTGCGGCGGTCAGGATCGCGTGGCCGTAGTTGCCGTAGGGTGATCGGGCCATGAGGGCCTCCCGTGGGGCTGGTCAGAGGGGCGAATACAGCACGAAGACGTTCCCCGAGGGATCGCGCAGCACGGCCCGCGTCTCGTGCGGCCCCGCCTCGGGCGCCCGCACCACCTCGGCGCCGCGCGCCGCCAGCCGCTCCACGGCCGCGGGGACGTCGTCGACCTTGTACGACGGCGCGGCCGAGTCGGTGACGTGCTCGGCCGGGCCCGCCAGCGCCACGGTGACCCCGCCCCCGTCGAGCGCGGCGAACCGGTCGCCGTCGCGGAACTTCACCGGCAACCCGTAGAAGGCGATCGCCTCATCCAGGTCGGCGACGGGGATCAGCACGTTGCCCAGCTTCACGCGGGCCTCCAATGGGGCAGGTCGTCTCGGAACGTCACGCGTACCGGCAGGCCGATGCGTACCTGCTCGGGCGGGCACCCCACCACGTGCCCGAACGCCCGCACCCCCTCCGGCAGGTCCACCCAGGCCATCACGTACGGCTCGCGCCCGCGGTACCCGGTGGCGAACGAGCGGTGCACGACCGTGTACGTGTGCACCAAGCCGTCGCCGGAGGCCGGCTTGAAGACCAGTTCCTGGCCGCCGCACCAGGGGCAGGCGGGTTCGGGGAGGTGGATGTGGCGGTCGCAGGCCGTACAGCGCTGGATGACCAGCTCGCCGCGCGCGCAGGCGGCCCAGTAGGGGGAGGTGTCACCGCTCATCGCTGCCAAGCTAGCGCACGCTTGGTTGCCCGACAAGGCCCGCGATGATCCAGCCTCACCGCCCCGTCACCCACCGCCTGTGTTCGCTCCGCCCCGCCGCTCCGCCCCGCCGCTCCGCCCCGTCGCTCCGCCCCGTCGCTCCGCCCCGTCGCTCCGTCGCTCCGTCGCCTCTCGCTCCGCTGCCTGTCGCGCCCCCGCTCCGACGCGCCCCTGCCTGTCGCCCCGACGCTCCGACGTGCCGCTGCACCGCCGCCTGCCGCCTGTCGCTCCGCCTTCTCGCTTGTCACTGCGTTGCGGGTGGCTCCGGGGAGGCGGGCAGGAGCTGCGTGGCCGAAGGCTCCTCAGAGAAGCGCAGCGTCCCTCGGGGCGGGCCGTCGGAGGGCGCGCCCGAAGAGGGCTGCGCGACCGGGGCGTTCGAGGGTTGCGTGGTGGGGACGTCCGAAGGGCGGGAGGCCGGGGCGTTCGAGGGTTGCGCGGTGGGGACGTCCGAAAGGTGGGAGGCCGGGCCGTTCGAGGGTTGCGCGGCCGGGGCCGAAGGGTGGGCGGCAGGGGTTTCCGAGGCCGGTGGGGGTGCGGCCGGGGAGTCCGTGAGCGACGGGGTGGGGGTGCCCGTGGCGGAGGTGGTGGGCTGCGGGGTCGGGGTGGCGGAGCGGGTCGTCGGGGGCGCCGGGCAGGCGGGGCCGTTCACCGCGGCCTCGCTCACCTGCGGCCCGTTCGCCGCCGCGGGCTCCGTCATCACCAGGAGGCCGAGGTGCACCCGCTCGCCGCACCCCGGCTCGCCGGGCGCGTACGAGACCGCGCTGGTGTACGAGGTGCGCCCGCGCAGGGTGCGGGTCTCCCGCCGGACCGTCCTGGCGGCCCCGCCGTCGCCGTCCCGCCGCGTGTACGCGATCAGCAGCCGCACGGGGCCCGTGCCGTCCGCGGAGACCGAGATCGAGCCCGTGGTGCCGTTCCAGGTGACGATGCCGGCCGCCCGCACGGCGGGGAGCGACACGGTGGTGCCGCCCTGAGGGGTGGGCGGAGGAGGCGTGGCGGTGCCGGGTGGCGGGGTGGTGGCGCGGGTGGCCGAGCCGGGAGCTCGGGTCGTGGGGTCGGGCTCGGGGGACCGGGACTCCGTCTGGGCCTCGGTCTGGGTCTCGGTCTGGGCCTGAGGTGGCGGCATGAGGATCGTGCCCGGCCCCGCGGG
The DNA here is from genome assembly GCF_040656115.1 of Nonomuraea sp. NPDC050202. Classification (NCBI taxonomy): domain Bacteria; kingdom Bacillati; phylum Actinomycetota; class Actinomycetes; order Streptosporangiales; family Streptosporangiaceae; genus Nonomuraea; species Nonomuraea sp. NPDC050202. The sequence goes on from NZ_JBFALF010000003.1 coordinate 88,333, forward strand.
CAGGTGGCCGCCGGACAGCAGGATCGCGATCAGCGCGGCCACCACGGTCGCGCCCGCCACCCAGAGCTGCGGCGGCAGCCGGGGCACCCGGTCGCGCAGGCCGGCCGCGACGGAGGTGCGGGTGTCGGTCCTGGCCAGCGGGAAGCGCAGGGCGAGCAGCGTGGCCTGTTCCGCCAGGTGTCGCCGCCCGCGCTTCTCCCAGTCGGGGCCGTACCCGGCGACCGCGTCCTCCTCCAGCTCGGCCGCGAACTGCCTGGCCGAGGCGTACCTGTCCGCCGGATCCTTGGCCAGCCCCCGTCTGAGCAGGTCGCGCAGCGCGTCGGGCGCGACCTCCAGCGGTAACGGCTCCTCGACGTGCTTGCGGCGCAGCGCGGGCACGTCTGGCGTGCCGTCGCCGCCTGTCCTGTGTGCCACGTCCGGTGTGCCGTACGCGCGCGTCTTGTGTGCCACGTCCGGTGTGCCGTACGCGCTCGTCCTGTGCGCCACGTCCGGCCTGCCGTCGCCGCCCGCCTTGTCGGCCACGTACGGTGGCCGTCCCCTGACCGCCTCGAACAGCACGCACGCCGCCGCGTACAGGTCGGCCGGCGGCCCCGCCGTGCCCCGCGTCCACAGCTCGGGCGACATGTACCAGGGGGTGCCGGCCGGCACGCCGGGCTCCTCGGCGTGCACCACGACGCCGAAGTCGCCCAGCTTGGTGGTGCCGTCGGCCTGCACCAGGATGTTGTCCGGCGTGACGTCCCGGTGCGGCACGCCGCGCTCGTGGGCGGCGGCCAGGGCCAGCAGGGTGCTCTTGAGCACGGCCAGCGCCGCCTCCGGGGTGACGCGGCCGTGCTCGGCCAGCAGCGTGCGCAGCGACACGCCGTCCACCAGCTCCATGACCACGGCGGCCCTGGTGGGGGTCTCGACGTACTCGTACAGGCGGACCACGTCGGGGTGGTCGAGCTCGACGAGGTGCGGGGTGTCCGACCGGAAGCGGTCCATGAACTCGGCGTCCCTGCGCAGGGTGGCGTTCAGGTACTTGATCGCCACGTACGCGCCGGTCGACTGGTAGGTGGCGAGGAAGACGCGGCCGGTGCGGCCGGCGCCGAGCTGGCGCACTTCACGGTAACCAGGGACCAAGTCCTACCCCCATAAGGCAGCCGTCTTGAATTCGACGGTCTCACCCGGGGTTCCGGTTGTCACGAGCCGGGAGATTTCACCCGGTGTTATGCTGATCCGGATACCAAGCAAGCGCTCGGCTAAGAAGCGTGGAGGTCGCCGGTGGAGCGCGTGGCGGTGCTGGTCATGGAGATGCAGCGGGGCGTGGTCGGCGATCTGACGAAATTTCCGGAGCTGGTGGAGGCGTGCGCGCGCCACGACGTCACCGCCAACGCCGCCCGCCTGCTCCAGGCGGCCCGGCAGGCCGGGTTACCCGTGATCCACTGCACGGCCGCGTTCCGTCCCGACCGGGCCGGCTCCCACGCCGCCAACTGCCCGTTCATCGTCTCCCTGCTCAAGGACCCGCGGCACATGCTGGAGGGCACGCCCGCCACCGAGGTGCTGCCCGGGCTGCGCGAGGACACCGATCTGGAGAGCCGGCGCCACCACGGGTTCTCGCCGTTCACCGGCACCTCGCTCGACATGACGCTGCGCTCGCTGGGCGTCACGTCCGTCGTCGCGCTCGGCGTGTCGCTCAACCTGGGCATCCCCGGCCTGGCGCTGGAGGCGGTGAACCTGGGCTACCGGGTGACCGTCGTCACGGACGCGGTGGCGGGCATCCCGGAGGAGTACGCGCGTGCCGTGCTGAAGCACACGATCAGCCTGCTGGCCACCCGGGCCAGCGCCGCCGACCTGGTCGAGGCGTGGAAGCGATGATGGACGGGTTGCGCCTGGACGGGCGCACGGCGGTGGTGACCGGGGGAGCGGGCGCGATCGGCGCGGCCATCGCCGCCGACCTGACCGCGCTCGGCGCCGAGGTCGTGATCGCCGACGTGGAGCTGACAGGCGTGGGGAACCCGGCGCCGGACGTGGGTCTGGCGGGCGCGGCGAAGCGGGCGATGCACGTGGACCTGGCCTCACCGGCTTCCGTGACGGAGTTCGCGGACGCGGTGGGCGAGGTGGACATCCTCGTGCACAACGCCGGGGTGGCGATCGTGGAGCCGTTCACCGAGAGCGACCCCGCGGGCTGGGAGCTCATGTGGCAGGTCAACCTGCGCGGGCCGATGTTGCTGACCAAGCTGCTCCTGCCCGGCATGATGGCCAGGGGGTGGGGGCGGCTGGTGTTCGTCTCCTCCGACGGGGCCAGGGCCGGCTCCGGCGGCGAGGGGGCGTACGCGGCGACGAAGGCGGGGCTGTTCGGCCTGGCCAAGACGCTCGCCCGCGAGGCCGCCAGGGCGCATGTGACCTCCAACGTGGTCTGCCCGGGGCCGACCGACACGCCCATGCTCCGCCGGGTGTCCGCGGCGGAGCCGGGGCTGGTGGACAGGATCGCGCGGGGCATCCCGCTGCGCCGCCTCGGGACACCCGCCGACGTCGCCGGGCTGGTCGCCTACCTGTGTACGGAACGCGCCGCGTACATCACCGGACAGACCCTGTCGGTGAGCGGCGGCGTGACCATGCACTGAACGGTCATGCGGTCACAACGAGTCGTAGACGGCCTGCAGCAGGCGCATCCCGCGCAGGTTGCCGGAGATCGCGTTGGCCATCCTGTTCATCACGTACCCGATGGCCAGGCCGCGCTCGGGGTCGCCGACCCCCATCGAGCCACCGGCGCCCGAATGGCCGAACGCGCTGCGCGAGGGCACCACGAACGTCATCGACGGCCGCATGAAGCCGAGCCCGAAGGAGGTGTTGAGGTGGAGGACCCGGTCGGGGCCGTTCACCCGGGGCCGCAGCGCCTCCTGGAGGGTCGCGGGCCGCAGGATCTCGCCGGCGATCAGCGCGCGGTAGAACCCGGCCAGCCCCCGGGCGGTGGTGACCATCCCGGCGGCCGGCCAGCCCGCCCGCAGGATCACCGGGTTGTTCGCGCCGCCCTTGAGCAGGTTGATGGCGGGGTTGCCGAGCGCCCGGTTCATCAGGCTGTCCGGGTCGAGCGCCGCCTTGGCCATCTCGTCCAGCACGTTCGCCATCCGCCCGCCTCCCGCCGCCTGGCTTCCCGCGCCGACGGCCTCATCTCCCGTTCCGGCGGACTCGCCTCCTGCTCCGGCAGCCTCGCCTCCCGCCGGCTCGGGGCCGGGGGGCGTCGGCTCGGTGACGGCGGTGACGGCGGTGGCGGTGGTGGCGGTGGTGGCGGGCCGGTCGTTCCGGGTACGCTCGCCGGCCGTGAGCCGCGCCGCCCGCCCGATCACCGAGTCCGGCGCCCCCACCCACAGCTCCAGCCCCAGCGGCCCGGCGATCTCGGCCGACGCCAGCTCGCCCACCGACTTGCCCGTCACCCGCCTGACCACCTCGCCCACCAGGAACCCGTACGTCAGCGCGTGGTACCCGTGCGCCGACCCTGGCTCCCACAGCGGCCGTTGACCGGCGAGCCTGGCCGCGATGGCCGGCTGGTCCTCGAACTCCTCGACCGGCACCGGCTCCTCCAGCGCCGGCAGCCCGGCCTGGTGGCTGAGGAGGTGCTCGACGGTGACCGCCTGCTTGCCGCCCGCCGCGAACTCGGGCCACACCTCGGCGACCGGCGCCGCGACGTCCACCAGCCCCCGCTCCACGAGCTGCAGCAGCACGGCGGCGGTGACCGCCTTGGTGCAGGAGTAGGCGAAGGCGGGCGTGTCCCGCTCCCATGGCCGCCCGGTGTGCCGGTCGGCGACGCCGTCCCACAGGTCCACGACCAGCTCGCCGTCCAGGTGGACGGCGAAGGCCGCGCCCAGCTCCTCGCCGTCGGCGAAATGCCGCTCGAACACCTCGCGTACGCGGGAGAACCGAGGATCGCAGTGCATCAGACCTCCGCAGAGAAAGGGAGCGCTTACTTGGTCACCGAGCCTAACAACTGGGGACGATTCGGCCCAGACGATCAGCGTGGCACCCTGAACCTGCTCACCCCGTCCGTCGTGCTCGACGCCCTGCGCAGCGCCGTCACCGGCGAGGTGCTCAGCCTGGCCATGCCGATCAGGGGCGCCACCTCCTCGCCCGCCCCCGGCACGGTGCCGCACCTGCCGGGCCGGCCGCTGCCGCAGCACTTCATGTCCGTGGACGGCGGCGATTACGCGGCCGGCGCCCGGCCGATCGGCGCCGGCCTGCGGGTGGCCGACGACGCCCTGGTCGTCACCCACCACGGCACCACCACGCACATGGACGCGCTGTGCCACATGTGGTCCGGCGACGAGCTCTACAACGGCCACCCGGCCGCCAGGGTCCGCTCCTACGGGGCCACCAGGTGCGGGATCGAGCACGTGGGCGGGGTGGTGGCCAGGGGGGTGCTGTACGACGTGCCGCGGCGGCTCGGCCTCGATCACCTGCCCGCCGGCCACCGGATCCCGGCCGCGCTGCTGGAGGAGATCGCCGTGCCGCGGGCCGGGGACGTGGCGGTCATCCGTACGGGCTGGCCGGTGGTGTGGGAACGCTCGCGCGAGGAGTACTGGTCGGGCCAGCCAGGGCTGTCGGCGGAGGCGGGGCGGTGGCTGGCGGCGCACGACGTGGCCGCCGTGGCCTCGGACAACGCCGCCATCGGCGGGCTCGACGCGCGCGGGCTGGCCGAGGAGCCGGTCGAGGACGACCTGCATCTGCTGCTGCTCCACCGGCACGGCGTCCACCTCATCGAGATGCTCTGGCTGGAGGAGCTGGCGGCGGCGGGCCGCACGGAGTTCGTGTTCGTGGCGGCGCCGCTGCGGATCGAGGGCGGCACGGGGAGCCCGCTCACCCCGCTCGCCATTTTGTGACCCGGCCTCTCAGTCCCAGGCGACCGGCAGGCACGCGACGCCGTGCACCACGCTGTCCTGCTTGAGCGGCACCTGCGCCGCCGGGACGGCCAGCCGGAGGCCGGGGAAGCGCTCGAACAGCGCGCCGTAGCCGATGCGCAGCTCCATCCTGGCGAGCTGCTGCCCGAGGCACTGGTGCACGCCGTGCCCGAACGACAGGTGCCTGCGCGCCTCCTCGCGACCCGGATCGAGCACGTCCGGCCGGTCGAACAGGCCGGGATCCCGGTTGATCATCAGCAGGGACAGCGCGACGGTCTCGCCCTTCCTCACCAGCGTGCCCGCCACCTCCACGTCCTGCTTGGCGGCCCTGCTGGGCGCGCCGTGCTGCACGATCGCCAGCCAGCGCAGCAGCTCCTCGACCGCGCCCTCCTCGTACGGGAGCCCCGACTCCAGCAGCGCGAACACGCCGAGCGCCAGCATGTTCGCGGTCGTCTCGTGGCCCGCGACGAGCAGGATCATCGACACGTTGATCAGCTCCTCGTCGGTGAGGTCGCCGGTCAGCCCGCTGATCAGGTCGTCATCCGGCTCGGCGCGCTTGCGCCGCACCAGCTCGCCCAGGTAGGCCGCCAGGTCGGCGGACGCCTTGGCCACGTCGCCGTCCGCCGTGAGGAGCTGCAGGCTGCGGTCCTGGAAGAACTCGTGATCCTCGTACGGCACCCCGAGCAGCTCGCAGATGACCATCGACGGGATCGGCAGCGCGTAGGCGCTCACCAGATCCACCGGCGGTCCCGCCGCGGCCATGGCGTCGAGATGGTCGGCGGCGATGCGGGCGACGCGCGGCTCCAGCAGGCGCATCCGGCGCAGCGTGAACTGGCCGGTGAGCAGGCGGCGGTAACGGGTGTGCTCGGGCGGGTCCATGGCGCCGAAGAAGCCCGGGGGCGCGGGGCGTCCTGTCTCGCCGGGCGTGGTGAACCGGACGGGGGCGTGCTTGAGCTCCCGGCGCGCGCTGAACCTGGGGTCGCCGAGCACGGTCCTGGCCGCCTCGGCCGTGGTGGCCAGCCAGCCGAGATGGCCGTCGGGGAACTCCAGCCTGCTCATCGCGGGCAGGCCGCGCAGCTCGGCGGGCGGGTCGAAGGGGCATCGCGGGTCGCGGTCCGTAGGAAATCGCATAATTTTGAGAGTAGACTCTCAAAAGAGAGTTGTATAGTGGTTTGCGGTGGACTCCGGGAAGTGGACGTGGGCCGCCGCACCCCCGAGAATGCGGAGACATGAGTGATCGACCGGGCCTGCGCGAGCGGAAGAAGGCCAAGACGAGGGCGCTGATCCAGAAGGAGGCGCTGCGGCTGTTCCGCGAGCAGGGTTACGCGGCCACGACGGTCGAGCAGGTCGCGGAGGCGGCGGAGGTGGCGCCCAGCACCGTCTTCCGCTACTTCGCCACCAAGGAGGACCTGGTGATCGTCGACCAGTTCCCGCCCTTCGTGGAGGCGCTCGACGAGGTGCCGCCCGACGTGCCGCCCGTGCGGGCCGTGCGGATGGCCATGCGGGCCATGACCGAGGCGCAGACCCCGCAGGAGCGCGCCGACAGCCTGGAGCGGGAGGTGCTCATGCTCACCGTGCCCGAGCTGTGGGCGGCGAGCATCCACAACGTGACCGGCGTGGCCTCGACCCTGCGGGACCGGCTCGCGGCGCGGGAGGGCCGCCCGGCGGACGACCCGGGGATCCGCAACATCACGGGGGCGATCATGGGAGTCATGATCGGCGTCTGGGCCGACTGGGTGAAGGATCACGACATCGACGGGCCGGCCTTGCTCGACGAGGCCCTCGCGCACCTGGAGGCGGGCCTGCCCCTGCCCCGCCCGTGAGCGTTGGGGCCCGTGGTCAGGTGCCCGGGTAGTTGCCGCCGCCGTGGGCGGCGTCCAGGGCGTCGTAGTCGGGGGTGAAGCCGCGCTTGGGGATGCTGTCCACGAACGTCACGTGCCGCGGCTTCTTGTACGCCGCCAGCAGCCCCCTGACGTGCTCGACCAGCTCCTCCTCCGTGGCCTTGGCCTCGGGCTCCAGTGCCACGACGGCCTTGACCGCCTGGTGCCAGCCGGGGTCGGGGACGCCGATGACGGCGGCGTCGGCCACGGCGGGATGCGACTTGAGCGCCCGCTCCACCTCGGCCGGGTAGACGTTCTCGGCCCCGGATTTGATCATCCGGAGCTTGGGGCCGATGAAGGTGATGGTGCCGTCGGGCTCGCGCCGGCCGAGGTCGCCGGTGTGGTGCCAGCCGTACGCCGTCTTTTCCGCATTTAAGTCGGGCCGGGCGAAATATCCGGAAAAGAGGGTCTTGCCGCGGGCGCAGATCTCCCCGGTCTCGCCCACCGGCACCTCGCTGCCGTCCGGAGCCAGGATCCGCACCTGCACCAGCGGCGACGGCCGCCCGGCGAACCCGGCCCCGCCCTCCGCCAGCCCCAGGAACGTGAGCATGCCGCCCACCTCGGTCTGCCCGTACCCGCCCATCTTGGACCGGCACCAGGGCGAGTCGTCCACGGTGATCATGTCGTCCCACTCGGCGGAGTGGGCGACGAACCGCAGCGACGACAGGTCGTACTTGCCGCCCGCGTTCGCCTTGGCGACCGCGTCGATCATCCCGCCGAACAGGAACGCCTGCGTCACCCGCTCGGCGTCGATCAGCCGGCACACCTCCTCGGGGTCGAAGGCGGGGGTGAACACGTTCGTGCCGCCGATCTGCAGCGTGGCCAGGCAGAACATCATGGTGCCGACGTGGAAGAGCGGCCCGTTGTTGAGGAAGGTGAAGCCGGGCTCCATCTGGCGTACGACCAGGAGCGACGTGGCGTGCGCGACGAGCGCGGCATTGCTGAGCAGGGCGGCGCTCGGGCGGCCCGCGAAGGCGGCCGTGTAGAGGGCGAGGACCGGTTCGGTGTCGGCGACCTGGGGGAACTCCCGCCCGGGCGCCTCGGCGATCAGGCGCTCGTACTCCTCGCCCGCCTGGATCCAGCCCGCGTCGCGCAGCGGCTCGGCGGTCTCGGAGGGCTCCCAGAAGACGGCCGCGGGGGTGAGGTCGGAGAGCACGAAGCGCAGCTCGTCCGCCGACTGCCGCCAGTTCGCCGGGCAGCAGATCGCGCCCAGCCGGGAGCAGGCGAGCAGCAGCTCCAGCACCGCGTACGCGTTCTGCCCCAGCCACAGCACCCGGTCGCCGGCGGACACCCCCAGCCGCTCCAGCGCCGCGGCCAGCCGGGTCACCCGCTCGTCCAGCTCGGGATAGGTGAGCCGCAGCTCCCCGTCCACCACCGCCGTCACCTGGGGGCGGCTGCGGGCGTGGTCGGCGAGCACGTCTGACAGGGACAGGCTGTGGATCATCTTCGGTCTCCTTCAGAGGCTCCAAAGGCCGGCATGACTTCGGTGGCGAAGAAGCGCATGACCCGCTTCATGTCCTCCAGCGGCATCGGCCTGGTGCTGCCGAAGTCACACAGCAGGTTGCCGAACCCGGCGTCCCTGAGCAGCGAGATCTGCTCGATCACCCGCGCCGGGTCCCCGATCACCTCCAGCTGCTCCCACCGGAAGTCGGCGGAGAGCGTGCCGCCCTTGAGGTAACGGTCCTGGTAGTACTCGAAGCCCTGGGCGGCCTTGCCGGTCCTGGGGTCGATGGGGGCGCTGCGCTCGTTGAAGATGCGCGAGCGGTCGAACGACGCCTCGAACCGCTCCTGGTCCGCGCGGGCCTGCTCCAGGGTGGGGGCGACGTACACGCTGCGGGCCACCACCAGGTCCGCGGCGTCCGTGTGCCCGGCCTGCGCGGCCGTCGCGCGCCACGTCTCGGCCGCCTGCACGACCTTCCTGAACGGCGCCGCCGGATCGGCCAGGATGGGCAGGCCGCGCTCGGCGTACATGGTCACGGTCTCGGGCGAGACGGCCGCCACGTGCACCGGCGGGTGCGGGCTCTGCAACGGCCTGGGCACCAGCGACACCTCGGCGCCGGTCCTGTAGAACTTCCCCTCGTGCTGGTAGACCTCCTGCGTCCAGAGCCCGACGATCACCTCCAGCGCCTCGTTGAACCGGTCGCGCGCCTCCGCCAGGTCGATCCCGAACCCCTCGAACTCGAAGCTCTGGTACCCCCGCCCGATCCCCAGCTCCAGGCGCCCGCCCGACAGCACGTCGACCTGGGCGGCCTCCTCGGCGACGTGCACGGGGTTGTGCAGCGGCAGCACGACGATGCCGGTGCCGAGCCTGATCCTGGAGGTCCTGGCGGCGGCGTGGGCCAGCATGGTGAACAGGTTGGGCACGACCCCGTAGTCCCTGAAGTGGTGCTCGGCCAGCCGTACCCCGTCGAACCCCAGCTCCTCGGCCAGCTCGATGAGCTCCAGGTGGTAGTCGTAGACGTCCTTGAAGCTCTGCCCGTCGAACCGGTGGAAGAGATGGAAGGTCGAGAACTTCATTCGGCAACCCCTCAGCAGGTAAACCAAGCGCTCGCTTGGGAGCGTATCAGCCGAAATGCTGTTTCGCACCACCCGGCGGAGCCCCTAACGTGGCGCTGTGACCCAAGTGATCGTCCTGAACGGCGGATCCAGCGCCGGTAAGTCGGCGATGGCCAGGAGCCTGCAGGCCGTCCTGCCGGAGCCGTGGCTCAGCATCTCCATCGACGACCTGGTGGACGCCATGCCCGCCGCCATGCAGAGCTCGGACACGGGCATCGAGATCGCCTCCGACGGCGAGGTGAACGTCGGGCCCGGCTTCCGCAAGCTGCAACGGGCGTGGCGGGAAGGGGTCGCCGCGATGGCCCGCGCGGGCGCGCCGGTCATCATCGACGACGTCTTCCTCGGCGGGCCGTCGTCCCAGCAGGAGTGGGAGAAGGCGCTGACCGGCCTGGACGTCCTGTGGGTCGGCGTCAGGTGCGACGTCGCGGTCGCCGCCCGGCGCGAGCTGGCCCGCGCCGACCGGCCCCAGGGGATGGCCGAGCTGCAGGCCGAGGTGGTCCACCAGGGCGTGCGCTACGACGTGGAGGTGGACACCACGGACAAGGAGCCCCTGGAGTGCGCGCGGGCCGTCGCCGCGCACGTCGGGTAGGGCTCAATCCCGCGTCACCACGAGACTGCCCTCGGCGGAAGGCTGCCGGGACGCGCCGCCCGAGGGCCCTACGACGCGGGCGAGCAGCGTCATCGCCACCACCACACCCGTGATCACCGAGAACGCGGCCGGATAGGACAGCCCGTCCGCCATCCACCCCGTGATGGGCGGGGCGACCATCCCCGACAGGTACGTGATCGTGGCCACCCCCGTCACGCCCTCGCTCGCGGTCGTCCCCCTGTTGCCGGCCGCCGCCAGCACCAGCGGCATGACCACCGCCACTCCCAGCCCGACCAGCGCGAACCCGGCGATGCCGAGCGCGGGCGTGCGGGCCGCGACCACCAGCACGCCGCCGAGCGCCGCCACGACGCCGCCCGCGCGGACGGCCGTCACGGGCCCGAGCAGCCGGATGAACCGGTCCCCGACCAGCCGCATGCCGGCCATGCAGAGCATCAGGACGGTGTAGCCCGCCGCGGCCACACCCGGGCCGGCGTCGGTGACCGCCGTGAGGTAGACGGCGGCCCAGTTCGCGCTGGCGCCCTCGGCGAAGACGGCGCAGAAGCCGACCAGGCCGAGGGGCAGGATCGCCCGCGAGGGCAGGGCGAAGCGCCGCGGCGCGGGCGCGCCGGCGGACGCGGCTTCGGAGCGGCCGTCCCGGAGCAGGCCGCGCCCGGCCGCCCCGCCCACGGCGAGCAGCACGGCGGCGACCACGCCGAGGTGGACCCGGGCGTCGATCCCGGCCTGCGCGGCCAGGGTGCCGACGCCGCCTCCGGTCAGGCTGCCCACCGCCCACATGCCGTGCAGCCCGGACATGACGGAGCGGCCGAGATGCCGTTCGAGGGCGACGGCGTGGGCGTTCATCGTGATGTCGGACATGCCCGCGCCGAACCCGAACAGCAACAGGGCGGCGGACAGCCAGAGCGGTGACGGTGACAGCGCGGGCAGGGCCAGCGCCGCGCACCACAGCCCGATCAGCACGCGGGTGGCGCCGCGGCTGCCGAAGCGGTAGGCCACGCGGGCGGCCATGGGCATGCCGATGAAGGCGCCGATGGGCGGGCAGAGCAGCGCCATGCCGAGCGCGCCAGGATCGAGGGCGAGGTGGTCCTGGATCCAGGGCAGGCGGGTGGACAGGGTGCCGGCCACGGCACCGTGCACGGCGAACACGATGGCGATCGCACGATGAGGGCTCATGGGTCGCAAAACTATCAGGCAGGCTTCCTGATGAAAAGAGGTTTTCAGGCAGGCTCCCTGCTTATTATGGGAGGCGTGAAGACCGCGACCCCCGCCATGGCCCGCGCCATCAACGACCGCCTGGCGCTCGACCTGCTGCTCGAACGCGGCCCGCTCACCGCGCCCCAGCTCCGCGAGCTGACCGGGCTGTCCAGGCCCACCGTGTCCGACCTGATCGAGCGCCTCACGCAGGGCGGGCTGATCGAGGTCACGGGCGAGTCGGGCGAGGACCGGCGAGGGCCGAACGCGCGGGTGTACGGCCTGGTGGCGGGGCGCGCCCACGTGGCGGGGGTGGACCTGCGACGCGAGACGATCTCCGTGGCGATCGCCGACATCACCGGGCGGGTGGTGAGCAGCCGGACGCGCCCGGTCGGCGGCGATCTCGTGGAGCTCGTCGCCGAGGTCGTCGCGCAGGCGGCGGGGGAGCGCGCGATCGACAACGTCGTGGTCGGCGCGCCCGGGCTGGTGGCGCCGCGTGACGGCGAGCTGGTGTCGGCCAACGACGTGCCCGGATGGCGCCCCGGGCTGGTGGGAGCCTGGAGCGAGCGGCTCGGCGGGCCGGTGACCCTGGAGAACGAGGTGAACCTGGCCGCCATCGCCGAGCTCCGCACCGGCGCGGCGCAGGGGGCCGAGGACTTCGTGCTGATGTGGGTGGGCGACGGCGTGGGCGCGGCGGTCGTGCTCGGCGGGCGGCTGCGCCGGGGCGTGTCGGGCGGCGCCGGCGAGATCGGGTTCCTTGAGGTGGACGGCACCGCGTTCTGCAACCTGGTCACCGAGAGCGTGGCGAGCAGGCTCGGCCGCGCGGAGTTCGCCGCGCGCATGGCCAAGGGCGCCTTCGCGTTCGTCACGCTCCTGGATCCCGGGCTCGTCGTGCTGGGCGGGGAGGCCGGACAGGCAGGCGGCGACGAGCTGGCCGCCGAGGTGGCCGCGCGGCTACGGGAGCTGTCCCCCGCGCCGACCGAGGTGCGTGCCAGCACGGTGGAGGGCAACGCGGTGCTCCAGGGTGCCGTGCTGACGGCCCTCGACCGGGCGCGCGACCACGTTTTCGGCTGAGGGTGAGAGCGCTCTCACCCCGCTTCAGGCCAGCGCCGTGATCAGGCCCATCGTCAGCGCCGTGCGCTCCGGGATGTGCTCGATCACCACGTGCTCGTGCCGCGCGTGCGCCCCGTCGCCCACCGCGCCCATGCCGTCCAGCACCGGCCGTCCCAGCGCCGAGACGAAGTTGCCGTCGCTGGCACCGCCTACGGCCGCCTCGTCCAGCAGCCAGCCGAAGCCGGCCGCCACCTCCTGGGCCTGCTTGAACAGCTGCTGGGAGGCGGGGTTCTGGACCATCGGGGGCCGGTTCCACTCCCCGGTTGCGCAGATCTTGATGCGCGGGTCCGAGGCGCGCAGGGCCGCGAGGACGTCGTCGATCCGCCCCATCTCCGCGGGATCCGTGACGCGCACGTCCACGCCGCACGTGGCGCGCCCGGCGGTGACGTTGCGCCCGGTGCCGCCGCTGATCAGGCCGACGTTCACGGTGGTGCCGCGCTCGCGCGAGCCCGCCCGCGCCAGCGTGGTGACGATCCCGGCCAGCGCGTGGACGGCGCTGGCCCCCGCGTACGGATCCAGCCCCGCGTGCGCCTCCACCCCGGTCACGGTCACGTTGAACAGCCCCACCCCCTTGCGCGCGGTCTTCAGCGCCCCGTCCATGGACGCCTCGAAGACCAGCGTCGCCAGCGCGTCCTCACTGGCAGCCTCGATGTGCTCGCGCGAGGCCGGGCTGCCGATCTCCTCGTCGCCGTTGAACAGGAACCGCACGCCCGGATGCGGCAGCCCCAGCTCCCGCAGCCCGCGCAGCGCCCAGATGGACTGCACCAGCCCCGTCTTCATGTCGAACACGCCCGGCCCCGTCGCCTTGCCCTCCAGCACCGCGAACGGCCAGCCCGCCAGCGTGCCCGTCGGCCAGACCGTGTCGTAGTGGCTGAGCAGGAGCACGGTCCCCGGCGCGGTGCCCCGGTAGTAGAGCTCCAGGACGTCGCCGTGCCCGCCGCCCTCGTGCAGGATCTCGTCGTCCGGTGTCCCCAGGTGCCCGACCGCCCGCGCGCGGATCTCGCGCAGCCCCCTGACCAGCATGACCTTGTCGTAGCTGTGGGTCTCCACCTCCACCACGGCCCTGAGGTCGTCGAGCATGGCCGGCAGGGCCCGCCGGGCCCAGTCGGTGATCAACACGAGATTCCTTTCACGATGGTCAGGGGACGGGCGCTCCGGGGCCGAGCGGGATGCCGAGCCCCCAGAACACGAAGAACAGCAGCGTCCAGACGACGAGCAGGGTGAACGCGAGCGGGATCGTCATCGAGGCGAGCGTGCCGATCCCGGCGGAGCGGCGGTAGCGCTGGAGGAAGCCGAGCGCCATCACGAAGTACGGGCTCATCGGCGTGATCGCGTTCGTGCACGAGTCGGCGATGCGGTAGAGCGCCTGGGTGTACTCGGGCGGGATGTCCAGCAGCATGAGCATCGGCACGAACACCGGCCCGACCAGCGCCCACTGGGCCGAGCCGCTGGTCACCACCAGGTTGATGACGGTGACCACGAGCAGGATGCCGAGGAACACCACGGGCCCGCTCACCCCGGCCGACCTCAGCAGGCCGGCCCCGTCGATGGCGATGATCTCGCCGATGCCGGTCCACTTGAAGTAGGCGAGGAACTGCGAGATCGCGAAGAACAGCACCAGGATCGGCGCCATCTCCCGCAGGCCGTGCGCCATGAAGGCCGGGATGTCCCGGCTGCCGGTGACGGTGCCGGCGGCCTTGCCGTACGCCCAGCCGACGGCCAGGAACGCCAGCCCGAGGAAGACCGCGATCGAGGTGAGCAGCGGCGACTGCACGATGCTGCCGCCCTCGCCGCGCAGCGGCGAGCCCGCGGGCAGTACCGCGGCCGCCAGCGCGACGGCGAACACCACGAGCGTGACGAGCGCGGCCCGCAGCCCGCGCCGCTCCCCGGCGCCCAGGGTCAGCGAGCCGAGGTCGTCCTCGTCGGCGTCGGGGTCGACGGGCATCGACTCGACGCGCCGCGCCAGCACCCGCTCGGTCACCAGCGTGATCACGGCGGCCAGCACGAGGGACGAGGCCAGCGAGAAGAAGTAGTTGGCCAGCGGCGTGACCAGGTAGGCCGGGTCGATGGTGTGCGCCGCGGCCGTGGTGAGCCCGGACAGGATGGCGTCCGTCGGCGTGACCAGCGGGCTGGCGTCGTACCCCGCCGAGATCGACACGAACGCCACCACGATCCCGAGGATCGGGCTGCGCCCCACCGCGCGGAAGGCCAGCGCGCCGAGCGGGATGAGCACCACGTACGCGGCGTCGGAGGCCACGTGCGCCACCATGCCGGTGAAGGCCAGCGCGAACGTCACCCACTTCGGCGACACCCTCGACACCCCGGAGCGCAGCACCGCGGCCAGCAGCCCCGAGCGCTCCGCCACCGCGACGCCGAGCATGACGACCAGGATCGTGCCGAGCGGCGGGAAGGAGGTGTAGTTGTCGATCGCGTCGCCGACCATCATCCGCACGCCCTCGTCGGACAGCAGGCTCCTGGCCGCGACGGTCTTGCCGGTCGCCGGGTTGACCGCCGACACCCCGGCCGCCGCCAGCGCCCAGCTCACCAGGGACAGCAGCACGCTCAGGATGACGAACAGCCAGAACGGATGCGGCAGCTTGTTGCCCAGCCGCTCGATGCCGCCGAGCACCCCGAGCAGCACGTTCAGCGGTCGCGAACCCGTCACCGACTCCGACGTGCTCATGGGGGGCCGTCTCCTTCCCGCATTTCGGTCACCCATTACACGGGGTCAGGAGACGTCCTGACAAGTCGGAACCGGTAACGATGCGCGATCAGGTGGTGGCCGACGGCTCCCGGAGCGGCAGCCGTACCTCGAACCAGGTCTCGCCGGGAACCG
The DNA here is from genome assembly GCF_040656115.1 of Nonomuraea sp. NPDC050202. Classification (NCBI taxonomy): domain Bacteria; kingdom Bacillati; phylum Actinomycetota; class Actinomycetes; order Streptosporangiales; family Streptosporangiaceae; genus Nonomuraea; species Nonomuraea sp. NPDC050202. The sequence continues at coordinate 103,387 of NZ_JBFALF010000003.1, forward strand.
AGCGCACCTTGATCTCGCCGCCGTGCCGGCCGGCCACGATCCGGTAGGAGATGTCCAGGCCGAGGCCCGTGCCCTCGCCCACGCTCTTGGTGGTGAAGAACGGCTCGAAGATGCGGTCCTTGATCGCCTCGGGCACGCCGGGGCCGGTGTCGCCGATCTCGACGATCGCCTCGTCCTCGTCGTACGCGGTGCGGACGGTCAGCGTGCCCTCCTGCCCCATCGCGTCGAGGGCGTTGTGGATGAGGTTCGTCCAGACCTGGTTGAGCTCGCCCGCGTAGCAGGGGATCTCGGGCAGCGTGCGGTCGTAGTCGGTGACCACGCTGATGCCCGGCGGGATCTTGCCGCGGAAGATCGCCACCGTGCTGTCGAGCAGCTCGTGCACGTTCACCTGCTGGAACGGGGCGCGGTCCATCTGGGAGTACTGCTTGGCCGAGCGGATCAGCGTCGTGATGCGCTCGGTCGCCTCGGTCACCTCGTTGAGCATCTGCGAGATCTCGATGGCCTCGGCCAGCCAGTGCAGCGCCTTCGGCGTGTGCTCCGCGCCCACCTTGGTGCGGATCTTCTGCAGGTACGCGCTGGTGAAACCGGCGTTGACCAGCGCCGGGGCCAGCTCCCACGCGTCCTCGACGCCCACCTCCTCCAGCGCCTCGCCCAGCTCGTCCTCGGCGTCGGAGATCTCCAGCGGCGAGCGCTTGTCCGGCTGGCCCAGGTTGCTCGTGCACGCCTCCTGCGCCTCGATCAGCGCGCGCAGCTTGTCGGGCGGGATGCCGTCCTCGGCGAGCTGGGCGAGCTGGAAACGCGAGGTCTTGATCAGCGAGCGCAGCTCGCTCACCGCCCGCACGGCCGCCGCCGCCGGGTTGTTGAGCTCGTGCGTGAGCCCGGCCGTGATCGTGCCGAGCGCGGTCAGCCGCTGCCGCCGGTCGATGATCTCCCGCTGCATGCGCCCGCCGGACAGCAGCCCGTCGAGCAGGTGCATCGCCATCGGGAACCACTCGGCCACGATGTAGGCGAACTTCCTGGCGGGCAGCATGAACATCCGCGAGGGCGCGGTGGCGCGCAGCGTGTGCTGGTAGGTCTGCGGCGCCCGGTCACCGAGGTAGGCCGAGGTGGCCCCGCCGTAGACGCCGGGCTGCGACGTGCGGGGCATGGCGACGGTGCCCGCGCTGACCGTCTCGTTGATCATCTGGATCTCGCCTTCGAGCAGCACCGCGAAGCACTCGGCCGGCTCGCCCTGCCGGACGATGTCCTCGTCCTGCGCGTAGGTCTGCACCGCGCCGCTCATCGCCAGCTTGGTGAGCTGCTCGTCGGACAACCGCTCGAAGAGGAAGAGCTTGCGCAGCTCGTCTATGTCGATCATTGCTTCTCCAGGTACCGATGCACGAGCGCGACGGCCATCGCGCCCTCCCCGACGGCGGAGGCCACCCGCTTGATCGATTCGGCGCGCACGTCGCCCGCGGCCAGCACCCCCGGCACGTTCGTCTCCAGGAAGTACGGCTCGCGCCGCAGCGGCCAGTTGCGCGGCCGCCGCCCGCCCTGCACCAGGTCGGGCCCGGTCAGCACGAACCCGCGCGCGTCCCGCTCGATCGTCTCGCCCAGCCACGACGTGTACGGCTCGGCCCCGATGAACACGAACAGCCACTGCGCGTCCACCGTGCGCTCCTCGCCCTTCGTGGACAGCGTCAGCCGCTCCAGGTGCCCCTCACCGCTCCCGCCGGCCACCTGCGTCTCCAGGTGCACCTCGATGTTGGGGATCGCGGCGATCTGCTCGATGAGGTAGTAGGACATGGACTTCTCCAAACCATCACTCCTCACCAACAAGTGAACCTTGCTCGCGAATCCCGACAGGTAGACGGCCGCCTGCCCCGCCGAGTTGGCCGCGCCCACGATGAACACCTCGGTGTTCTTGCAGGCCGGCGCCTCGGTCAGCGCGGCGCCGTAGAAGACGCCGCGACCCACGAACTCGTCCAGCCCCGGCGCCTCCAGCCGCCGGTAGGTGACGCCGGTGGCCAGAATCACCGCGTGCGCCGCGATCTCCCCGCCGTCCTTGAACCCGATCACCCGCGCCTGGCCGCGCGGCTCCAGGCTCGTCACCTTCCGCGCCGTCAGCAGCTCCGCCCCGAACTTCAGCGCCTGCCTGCGGGCCCTGTCGGCGAGCTGCTGGCCGGACACGCCGTCGGGGAAGCCCAGATAGTTCTCGATCCTGGAGCTCTGGCCCGCCTGCCCGCCCGAGGAGTACGCCTCGACCAGCACGGTGTTCAGCCCCTCCGAGGCGCCGTACACGGCCGCGCCCAGCCCGGCGGGGCCGCCGCCCACCACGATCAGGTCGTAGAAGTCGGTGGCCGGCGTGGTCGACAGCCCCACCGCGGTGGCCAGCGTCGCCTGGTCGGGCGACTCCAGCGTGGTGCCGTCGGACGTCACCACCAGCGGCAGATGACAACCCTCGCCCGCCGCCTTCACCAGCTGCGCGCCCTCCGGGTCCTCCGCCAGCATCCACTGGTACGGCACGTGGTTGCGGGCCAGGAAGTCACGCACCCGGTACGACTGCGCCGACCACCGGTCGCCCACCACCCGCAGCTCGGCCCGCTCCACCCGGTCGGTGCGCAGCCAGGCGTCGAGCTGCCCGTCCATCACCGGATAGAACTTCTCCTCCGGCGGGTCCCACGGCTTGAGCAGGTAATGGTCCAGATCGACGACGTTGATCGCCTGGATCGCCGCGTCGGTGTCGGCGTAGGCGGTCAGCAGCACGCGGCGCGCGTACGGATACAGGTCCATCGCGGCCTCGAGGAACTGCACGCCGTTCATCTGCGGCATCCGGTAGTCGGCCAGGATCGCTGCCACCTCGTCGCCGCGCAACCGCATCTCCCGCACCGCGTCGATGCCGTCCCTGGCGGTCTCCGCGCGCACGATCCGGTATTCCTGCCCGTAACGGCGCCTCAGGTCGCGGGCGACCGCCCGCGAGACGCCTGGATCATCATCCACCGTCACGATGACCGGCTTGTCCATGCCCCACGCCCTTCTTCAAGGTCTTCCTCCTCAGAGGATGTCATGTACCCCCGTGTGGGTGAGCACGCGCTCATATCATGGGCGGATGGGCACACGCGACCGCATCCTCGACGCGGCTGAGCAGGCGATTCACGAGTTCGGCATCGCGGGGGCCACCACCAAACGCATCGCCCAGCGGGCCTCCTGCTCCGAGGCGCTGCTCTACAAGCACTTCGCGAACAAGGAGGAGCTCTTCCTCGCCGTGCTGCTGGAGCGCATGCCCGCGCTCGGCCCTGCCCTGACGAAGCTGCGGCTCGGCGTGGGACAGGGAGATCTCAGGGCCGACCTCGTCGAGTTCACGGGCACGGCCGTGGAGTTCTACACCAGGGCCGCGGCCGTCGCCGGAGGCGTGCTGGGCGATCCGCCGCTCATGGCCGGGTTCAGGAGCATGCTGGCCAAGAACGACCTCGGCCCGCACCTGCCGATCCAGGCGCTGGCCGAGATCCTGCGGGCCGAGCGGCAGGCGGGCCGGATCGAGGCCGGCATCGACCCGGGCGCCGCCGCGTCCCTGCTGATGGGCGCCTGCTTCCACCGGGCGAACCTGGCGCACTTCGTGGACCTGCCCGACGACGACGCCACCTGGGCCGCCACGGTCGTCGACACGCTGTTCAGGAGATGACGCGGCTCTCCCCGCCGTCCACCAGCAGCGAGACCCCGTTCACGAACGACGCCCGCTCGCTGGCCAGGAACGCCACCACGTCCCCCACCTCCTCCGGCCGCCCGATGCGGCCCACCGGCACGCTCTCGCCCCGCTCGCGCAGCGCCTCGTCACCGCCCGACAGCTCGCGCAGCCGCTCGGTCTCGATGGGGCCGGGCATGACGTTGTTGATCCGTACGCCGTCGCGACCCACCTCGCGGGCCAGCGTGCGCACGACGCCGGCCACCGCGGAGCGCATGGCGTTCGACAGCGCCAGGTTGTCCAGCGCCTCCCTGGCCGACCTGCTGGTGATCGTGACGATCCGGCCCCAGCCGCGCGAGCGCATCTCCGGCAGCACCGCGTGCACCAGGCGTACGGTGCCGAGCAGGTTGCGCTGGACGGCCACGTCCCAGTCGTCCAGCCCGACCGCGTCGAACCGGCCCGCCGGCGGCCCGCCGGCGTTCGCGACGAGGATGTCGACCGGCCCGAGCACGTCGCGCGTCTCCTCGGCCACCCGCCGGGCGGCGGCCGGGTCCTCCACGTCGGCCAGCACCGCGTGCACGACCTTGCCGAACTCCTGCAGCTCCACCACCGCGTCCGCGAGCTTCTCCGGGTCGCGGGCGCTGACGCACACGTCGCAGCCCTCCCGCGCCAGGCTCTTGGCGGCGGCGAGCCCGATGCCCGCGCTGCCTCCGGTGACGAGTGCGACCTTGCCAGAGATGCCGAGATCCATAGGGGCGACTATAGATCGTTCGCTCAGGTCAGGGGCACGTGTGCGAGCTTGTCGGGGTTCAGGACGCCGTAGATCTCGCTGATGCGGCCGTCCCGGATGCCGATCATGACGAGCTGCCGGTGCCCGCCCACCTGGGTGGCGACCGCGGGCAGGCCGTTGACCTCCATCATCCGCACTTCCTTGAAGTCGTAGCGCGCCACCAGCCCGAGCAGGAACGAGGAGACCTTGTCCCGTCCGAGGATCGGCCGCAGGGCCGCCCTGACCTTGCCGCCGCCGTCGTTGTAGGCCACGACGTCCTCGTGCAGCAGCTCGGTGAGCGCGGCCAGGTCGCCGTCCCCGGCCGCCCGCATGAACGTCGTCAGCAGCTCCGCGTGCTCCTCGCTGGACGGCCGGAACCGGTCACGCCCCTCGGCCAGCCGCACGGAGGCCCGGTGGTGCAGCTGCCGGGCGTTCGCGACCGAGACGCCGACGATCCCGGCGATCTCGTCGTACGGCAGCTCGAACGCCTCCCGCAGCACGAACACCGCCCGCTCCGGCGGCGAGAGCCGCTCCATCATGTGCAGCGTCGCGTACGACACCGTGTCGCGCAGCTCCGCCGTGTCCAGCGGCCCCGCCTGCGCGGTCTCGACCGGCTCCGGCAGCCACGGCCCGGTGTAGGCCTCCCGCTTGACCCGCGCGGAGCGGAGCTGGTCGAGCGCCAGCCGCGAGACCACGGTCACCAGGAACGCCCGCGGCTCCCTGATCCCGGCGTGGTCGGTGGCCTGCCAGCGCAGCCACGCCTCCTGCACCACGTCCTCGGCGTCCCACATGCTGCCGAGCAGGCGGTAGGCCAGCCCGAGCAGCATCGGCCTGTGCTCCTCGAAGTCGTCCACGATCGGCATCATGCCCTGTCCCCGAGGCGGGCGGCGTCCCGGGGCGCTGGTTTCCCGGCCAACGGGTAGAAAACCAGCGGCAACCATGATGAGCTGGGCAAGTGGCGAGAAATCTGATCCTGTCGGGAGGCCCGTTCCATGACTTCGCCGCCACGTCGGCCGCGCTCGCGGACGTGCTGGCCGAGGTGGGGGTCGAGTCGGAGATCACCGAGGACATCGCGGGCGCGCTCAGCGAGCCGTCGGAGGTCCAGCTCATCACCGTCAACGCGCTGCGCTGGCAGATGACCCAGGACCGCTTCGCCGACCTGCGCGACGAGTGGCGCTTCGCCTTACCGGCGCAGGCCCGCACCACCCTCCTCGACCACCTCGACCGGGGCGGCGGGCTGCTGTGCATGCACTCGGCGTCGATCTGCTTCGACGACTGGCAGGGCTGGCCGCGCGTCCTGGGCGGCTGCTGGACCTGGCCCAAGTCCCACCACCCGCCGCTGGGCTGGACCGGCGTGCGGGTGCACGGCAGGCATCCGGTGGTCGACGGGCTGCGCGACTTCGACCTGGTGGACGAGGTCTACAGCGACCTCGACGTGCTGCCCGACGTCGAACCGCTGGCCTCCTCGAACGGCCAGCCGCTGATCTGGGCGCGGCCGGTGCGGCGCGGACGGGTCCTCTACGACGCGCTGGGGCACGACACGCGCTCCTACGACAACGAGATCCACCGGACGCTGCTGCAGCGGGCGGCGCTGTGGCTGCTCAAGCGGCCGGTCACGATCACGGAGTAGCAGACCAGCCGCTCCACCTGGTCACCTCGACGAGGATGACGGGGCCGGCGGGCCGGCGCTCGCGGTACTGCGCGTACTTGGCCACCAGCGCGTCGAGCGCCCGCTCGCGGTCGTCCCCCTGCTCCAGGACGGCGGCCTGCCCGTCGGCCCGCACCCACCACAGCCGGGTCCAGTCGTCCTCGTAGTGGTCGGCGAGCACGCTCACGGCGGGGTTGGCCCTGATGTGGCTCAGCCGCTTGAGCCGCGTCGTGGTCTTCGGCTTGTGGTCGACCGCCGTCACGATCCTCGCACCCAGCAGCGCGAACGTGATGGGCACCACGCGGGGCGCGCCGTCGGGGCCGACCCAGGCCAGCCGCGCCACCTGCTGCGCGCCGAGCCGCTGGAGATCGCACGTCATGCCGCCATGGTCGCACCACCGGCGTGTCCGGAACCTACAAGACCGGCCGGCGCCGATCTGGGCACGATGACTGCATGAACGTGAACCTTTCCCTGATTCCAGGTTTCCTGGCCGGGCACGGGCGGGTCCTCGACCGCCGCCGCTACGACCTGCTCACCGGCGCGGGCGACGCGGCCGGCGCGCTGGCGGCCCTGGAGGGTTACCGCAACGCCGACGGCGGCTACGGCTGGGGGCTGGAGCCCGACCTGCGCTCGCCCGAGAGCCAGCCGGGCGCGGCGCTGCACGCCTTCGAGGTGTTCGAGGAGGCCGGCCCGGTCACCTCGCCGCACGCCGCGGCGCTGTGCGACTGGCTGGAGTCGGTGACGCTGCCCGACGGCGGGCTGCCGTTCTCGCTGCCGCTGACGCTCTCCACGGCCACCGCCCCCTGGTGGTCGGGCGGCGACGCGGCCACCTCGTCCCTGCAGATCACCGCCATCACCGCGGCCGTCGCGCACCGCGTGGCCGCCCACGACCCGGCCGTGGCCGCGCACCCGTGGCTGGAGAGGGCCACGCGCTACTGCTTCGAGGCGATCCAGGCGCTGGAGGAGCCGCCGCACGCGTACGTGCTGCTGTTCGCGGTGCGCTTCCTCGACTCCGTGTACGACACCAGCCCCCGCGCGGCCGACCTGCTCAAGCGGCTCGCCGCACGCATCCCCGAGGACGGCCGGGTGCCCGTCGCGGGCGGCACCGAGAACGAGGCCCTGCGCCCGCTGGACTTCGCGCCGTTCCCCGGGCGGCCGGTGCGCGACCTGTTCGAGCCCGCGGTGATCGCGGCCGACCTCGTCCGGCTGGCGGGGGAGCAGCGGGACGACGGTGGGTGGACCGTGGACTACGCGCGGATCTCGCCGGCCGGGTCGCTGGAGTGGCGCGGCGCCGCCACGGTCAACGCCGTGCGGATCCTGCGGGCGAACGGGCTCGTCTGAGGCCGGGCTCCCGCCCGGCCGGACGCCGGGCTCGTCGGGTGCCGGGCTCGTCGGGCGCCGGGCTCGTCAGGCGTCGCGAGCTCTGGTCAGCGGGCCAGGCGCCTGGCCGACTCCGACTCCTGGGCCATGCGGCGCAGCGTGTCGAGCGCCCTGCCGTACAGGACGGTGCCGAGCACCAGCGCCTCCACGGCGGCGTCGCGCGGGCCGTCGAACGGGATGCTGCCCATCTCGACCTCCGCCACCAGCTTGCGCGCCACCTCGCCGTACGGCGCCAGATGGACGGGCACGCCGAGCTGGCGCATCCTGACCAGCGTCTGGGTCAGCTCGTCACGGGTGGGCGCGTCGGGATGGACGTCCCACCCGAGCTCCGCGACGAACGTGTCCACCTCGGCGCGGGCGGCCTGCCACTCCTCACCGGGCTCGGGCTCGACGGCCGGGCTGAGCGCCCAGTGAGCGGTCCCCAGCATCTGGTGAACGGGCAGCGACTCGTCCTCGACGGCGGCCACGATCTTCTTGATCGAGGCCACGGAGAGCCGGCCCACGTCGAGCAGGGCCCGGATCAGGCGGAGCCTGCGCAGGTGCGTCTCGTCGTACTCGGCTCTGGTCGCGGCCGTCTGCTCGCCCTGGTGGAGCATGCCTTCGCGCAGGTAGTACTTGATCGTGGGGATGGCCACCCCGGACTTGGCGCTGAGCTCGGAGATCCGCATCGTTAGATAATAAAGCTATCCAGAGCGTGCCAGATGCCGGGCCGCGCTCACGAGCTCGTGCACGTCGGCCTGGCGGTTCCAGAGGAAGACCACCTCCAGCGGCGGCACGTCCTCCTTGATCGGGACGAACACCAGGCTGTCGGGCACCGTGGTGCCCTCGCGCACGCACAAAGCGTAACCCGCGCCGTCCTGCACCATGTTGACGACCAGGTCGTGACCGGCCGCCGACGGGCCCAGGCGGGGGTGCAGGCGCTGGCGTACGAAGGCCTCCAGGAACCGGCGGGCCCCGGCCACGGCGTCGGACTCCGGCATGAGCAGCGGCTCGCCCGCCAGGTCCGACAGCGACAGCGCCTCGTACTGCGCCAGGGGATGCTCGCGGTGCAGCAGCGCGCGCACCGGGAAGCGGTGGATGAGCATGCGGCCCACCCCGCGCGGCAGCGAGCCGGGCGCGTAACCGAGCCCCGCCTGCAGGGCGCCGTCCGCGATCGAGACGATCTGCTCGGCCGTGCCCATGGGCGCCATGCGCAGGCGCCCGGTGTGGAGCTGGGAGAGCAGCCGGGCGGCGACGTCCGCCAGGCCGTCGGCCACGCCGAGGCGGGTGGTCCCGCCCGTGCACCTGGCGGCGGCCACGGCACGCTCGAAGGCGTCGAGGGCGACGGTCGCCTGGGCCAGGAACGCCTCGCCCGCCTCGGTGAGCGTCACCCCGCTCGACGAGCGGCTGAACAGCTCGACGCCGATCTCCCTCTCCAGCGCCCTGAGCTGCTCCGACAGCGTGGGCTGCGCGATGTGCAGCGCGGCGGCGGCCCTGCGGAGGCTGCCTGCTCGTGCGATCGCCATCGCATATCGGACATAGCGCAAATCCATCGCTCACCTCGGCGTCATGATGATGAGCTATCGGTAGATCACACCTCCGTATTACAAGAGGGGCTAGCTTCCGTGAAGATGCCCAGTCACTTAGATGCGCGAATATTTCCGGCTATTCCGTGTTCTGTGCAGGTCAGACTGGCTGTGCGGTAATAATCGCGGATGTCTGGCAAATGTCGCGGCGTGGAAAATACTGCCCTTGTGGCCGCCCGAAATTCCGAGGGGTGAAAGGGTGGCCCGGGAGGGTGCTGTTGCGGCCATGCCAAGCAAGCGCTTGCCCGCACGTGCTGGCGGGGCTAGCGTGGCGGGCGACCGGAACGCGCCGGGGCGGGAGGAGAGGTCATGCAGCCCTTCGCGGGGCGCGCGGCCGTGGCCGGGGTCGGGATGACGGCCCTGAGCAGGCAGTCGGGCCGCAGCGAGCTGGAGCTGGCCACGCAGGCGTGCCGGGCCGCGTGCGCGGACGCCGGGATCACGCCGCGCGAGGTGGACGCCGTCCTCAGCTACCACCTGAACGACTCCGCGCCCGTCGTCCAGGTCGCCAGGGCCCTCGGCGTCGAGCGGCTCGGCTGGCACAACGACATCGCCGGAGGCGGCACCCAGGCGGCCTCGATCCTCGGCGACGCGGCCATGCTCGTCCACAGCGGCCTGGCCCGCAACATCCTCATCTACCGGGCGCTCAACGGCCGCTCGGGCAAGCGCATGAACACCGTCTCCACCGGCCCCCAGGAGCGCTACACGTACGGGCTGGCCGGCCCCATCCCGCTGTTCGCCCTGGCCGCCACCCGCTACCTGCACGACACCGGGCTCACCGCCGAGCACCTGCACGCCGTCGTCGCCCAGTCCAGGCAGAACGCCAAGGCCAACCCCCGGGCCCTGCGCCGCGAGCCGCTCGACCTCGCCGACTACCTGTCCAGGCCGTACGTGTGCACCCCGCTGCGCACGGCCGACTGCTGCCAGGAGACCGACGGGGCGTGCGCCCTGCTGGTCAGCGGCGTGCTGGACGGGCCGCGCGTGCGGGCGGTGGTACGCGGGGGCGGTCCCGGCTGCTCGTCGATGGACCGCGCGCCCGACGTCACGGCGATCTTCTCGGCGTACGTGGCCCCCATGCTCTGGGAGGCGTCCGGCATGCGGCCGCAGGACGTGGACGTGGCGCTGCCGTACGACGCCTACTCGTGGCTGGTGCCCCGGCAGCTGGAGGACTTCGGGTTCGTGGCGCGCGGGGAGCTGGGGGCGTACCTGCTGGAGCGCCGCCACGCCTGGGTGAACCCGCACGGCGGGCTGCTGTCCGAGGGGTACGTGCACGGGCTGAACAACGTGGCCCAGGCCGTGCGCGAGCTGCGCTCGGGAGGCGAGGTGGCGCTGGTGACGGGGTTCGGCGGCAGCTACGGGAGCGCGGCCCTGCTCGTGCGGTGAAATGGGCTGAAATGCTGATGGTTCCCTCGACATGTACGGGGTGTTCCAACCCCGAGACCGAGGAGGCCGACCATGGGGACCGCCCGTGGATGACGACCGGAAGAACCGGTTCGAGGCCATCTACAAACAGACGTACGAACACATACTCGGCTACGCCGTACGCCGCTGCGAGTCCCCCGAGGATGCGGCGGACGTGGTGGCCGAGACGTTCGCCATCGCCTGGCGCCGCTTCGACGCGCTGCCGGCGGGCGGCGAGGCCAGGCTCTGGCTGTACGGCGTCGCGCGGAACGTGCTGGCCAACCACCGCCGCGGCCTGGCCAGGCACCGGCACCGGAGCGTGCGGCTCGACACCGACGTCGCCGACCTGTACGCCCGCTCGCCCGAGCACAGCGCCGAACTGAGCGCGATCGCGCGCACGCTGCGCGAACTGCCCGATGACGACCGCGAGCTGATCTCGCTGGTCGCCTGGGAGGGGCTGGACCCCGGGGAGATCGCCCGGGTCCTGGGCTGCTCGCGCAACGCCGCGCGCATCCGCCTCCATCGCGCCCGCAAGCGCCTGTCCAAGGCACTGTCCAGCGCCGGGATCACGGCCGACGGCTTCGCTGTGGAGTTCATATGAACGAGCTGAGCAACCTCGCCAGGATCCGGGACGAGGAACTGTCCGGTCAGGCGTCCGGCGCGGGGGCGCGGGCGCTGTTCGAGGCGATCACCGCCGAGAGCCCCGAGTCCCTGGCCGCCAGGCCGCGTCGCGGCGCCAGGCGGCTCCTGCTGAGCGTCGCCGCCGCCATGGCGCTGGCAGCAGGGGTAACCCTCGCCAACGTGACGGGAGGCGCCACGGTGTCCTACGCCAGCGCTGAGCTGGACATCACGCAGGAAGGCGGCGAATGGGTGGCCCGGATCAAGGACCCCTACGCCGAGCACGAGAAGTACACCCGGGGTTTCGCGGCCGTGGGGCTGGACGTCCAGGTGCAGATCGTGCCCACCGCGCCGAGCCGGGCCGGGCGGATGCTGCAGATGGGCGGGTCCGGCTCGCGCATCTCGACCGCGACCGAGCCCGAGGGCTGCGAGCCGGGGCGGGCCGGATGCGCCCTGGTGATCAGGGTGCCCGTCGGGTCCGGCGGCGGGGCGTGGGTCAAGTTCGGGCGCCTGGCCAGGCCGGGGGAGGCGTACGACCTTCCCGGGCGGGCCACCGCCAAGGGCGAGCCGCTGGAGGGCGTCAAGGTCAGCGGGCGCACCGTGGGCGAGCTGACCGAGGAGGCCCGCAGGCGGGGCGTGCGGACGGTGTTCCAGGTGATCCGGCCCCGGGAGAACTACGAGGGCTATTCCGTCCGGGCCGGTGACAGCTCGGCCGGGGTCCGGGACGACTGGTTCGTCTGGGAGGCCGAGTCGGTGGCGGCCGGCGTGGTGCGGCTGCTGGTCACCGAGGAGCGCCTGCCGAAGAACCCGGTCTACGGGGACGTGGTGCCGCCGGTCGGGTGACGATCGGCCCGAGGGTTTCGGAGCCCCGGCGGTGGGATCACGTGGTGGTGGTGAAGGCCGGATGCAGGGCTTCGGCCTCCTCGGCGGACAGCACCGCGCGGGCGGCCAGCCACGCCGCCGCCCCCGCCACGTCGCCGGCCACCGCGATCCTGACCGTCCCGCTGGTCCCGTCGGTCGTGCCCGTGGCGGGGATCATGCCGGTCGTGCCGGTCGTGCCGGTCGTGCCGGTCGTGCGGGGCGTGCCGGTCGTGCCGGTCGTGCCGGTCGTGCCGGTCGTGCCCGTCGCCTCGGCCGCGTCGCTCGCCGCGCGGACGGTCCTGCTCGCCAGCAGCTCGATGACGGCCTGCCGCACCGGCCCCTCGCTGGTGAGCACGCTCCCGGCCAGCACCACCGGCCCGGAGCCGTGCACGCTGCGCAAGGTCGCGACCAGGCGGGCCGCGGCCTCGCGCACGATCTTCACCGCCTGCGGGTCGCCCGCCGCGGCCGCCCGGCTGACCAGCGGCGCCAGCTCGGCGAGCGCGAGCGGCGGCCGGGCGTGCACCGCCGCCGCCAGCCGCGCCACCGGATCACTGCCCAGCCCATCGGGCAGCAGGTGCCGCACCACGAGCGCCACCATCCCGCCGCTGCCGCCCGCCACGCCGCCTCCCGCCACAAGCCCGTCACCGGTCGCCGCGCCGCATCGAGCCGCGCCGCCTCTGGCCGCATCGCCTCTGGCCGCATCGCATCCGGGCGCGCCGCATCCGGGCGCATCGCATCCGGCCGCATCGCCTCTGGCTGCGCCGCATCCGGCCGCGCCGCATCCGGCCGCGCCGCATCCGGCCGCGCCGCATCCGGGCGCATCGCATCCGGCCGCATCGCCACCGGCTGTCGCGAGGGCGCGGATGGTGGCGCGGGCGGCGGCGCGGCCGAGCCAGAAGGCCGAGCCCTCGTCCCCGAGCTGCCACCCGAACCCGTCGGCGGTGGCGACCGCCCGATGGTCGATAATTTTTGCCGCGATCGCCCCCGTCCCCGAGATCAGCACGCTCCCGGACGCCGCAGCCGTACCGGCGGCGAAGGCGGTCACGATGTCACCCACGGACGTCACCGGGACCCCGGGCAGCACCTCGCCGAAGACCTGATCCGCCAGCGCCGCACACGCCTCCGGACTGCCCGCCACCCCCACCACCACGGCCTCCACCTGCGCCGGAGCAACCCCACCCGTAGCGGCCCGCACGGCGGCCGCCAGGTTTGCGGCGGCCGGCTCGCGCCCCAGCGCCCCCGGATTGGCCCCGCTCGCGCACCCGCGCCGCACCGGCTCGCCCGCCACGGTGAACAGCGCCGCCCGCGACGACGTGCCGCCGGCATCGACACCCAGAACCAGTCGCATGTCAAAAATTATTGCCGAACCGCCTTGACGGCACCAGCCCCTGAGCATAATTATCACCGCGTGGAACTCCTCAACCGCATCAGAGCCGACCAGCCCGACATGCCCGAGGCCCTGCGCAAGGTGGCCGACGCCATCATGGAAGGCCCCGCGGAAGCCGCCCGGCTGACCATCGTCGACCTGGCCGAGCGGAGCGGGACGTCCACGGCCACCATCACCCGCTTCTGCCGCGCCCTCGGCTTCGCCGGCTACGCCGAGCTGCGCGTGGCCATCGCCACCGAGACCGGCAGGGTCGCCCAGCAGACCTGGGAGACCGACATCGGCCAGGAGATCCTGCCCGACGACAGCCTCGAACGGGTGCTGGGCGTCGTCTCCGGCAACGACATCCGCCTGATCCAGGAGACTCGCGACCAGCTCGACCTGGCCGTGGTGGAGAAGGTCGCGCAGGCGGTGGCCAGGGCGGGGCGGGTGCTGCTGTTCGGGGTGTCGAGCAGCGCCGCCGTGGCCAGCGAGATGGAGTACCGGCTGCAGCGCATGCGCGTACCGACCTGGAGCAGGTCCGACGCTCACAGCGCGCTGACCGACGCGGCGCTGCTCGGCCAGGGCGACGTGGCGATCGGGATCTCCCACAGCGGTAGGACCCGCGAGGTCATCGAGGTGCTGGCGGAGGCGGGCAGCCACGGCGCGATCACCGTGGCCGTCACCTCGCAGCCGAGGTCGCCGCTGGCCGAGGTGGCCGAGCTGGTCCTGACCACGTCCAGCAGGGCGACGAGCTTCCGGTCGGAGGGGTTCGCCGCGATCCACTCGCAGTTGCTGGTGCTCGACGTCGTCTACGTGTCGGTCGCCCAGCGCACCTACGAGCGCACGAAGCAGGCGTTCGACGTCACCGTCAGGGCGGTGGCCGGCCACCGCCTCCCCGCAGGGGACTGAGCCGCCTACCAGAAGGGAAGGTATGACGATCAATCCGAGCGACTTCACCGACCACATCGCCCGTCTCGTACGGACGATCCCGGACGACCCGGAGATCACCCGCGCCGCCGACCTGTTCACCAAGGCCCTGACCGCCGGCGGCGTCATCCAGGCGTTCGGCTCCGGCCACTCCGAGGCCGTCGCGATGGAGATCGCCGGCCGTGCCGGCGGCCTCGTCCCCACCAACCGCCTCGCCCTCAGGGACATCGTCCTGTACGGCGACGCGCCCCGCTCCGAGCTCGACCGCTACGACCTCGAACGCGACCCCTCCATCGCCCGCACCCTGCTCGACCTGGCCCCCGTCCAGCGGCACGACCTGTTCGTCATCATCTCCAACTCCGGCGTGAACGGCGTCGTGGTCGAGCTCGCCACCCTCGTCAAGGAGCGCGGTCACGACCTGATCGCGATCACCTCGCGCGCGCACGGCGAAGCCGCCGCGCCCCGCCACCCCTCGGGCCGCAAGCTCGCCGACCTGGCCGACGTCGTCCTGGACAACCACGCCCCGTACGGCGACGCCGTCCTGCCCCTGCCCGGCGGAGGCGCGACGGGGGCCGTCTCCACGATCACCTCCGCGCTGCTGGCCCAGCTCGTGGTCACGCAGACGGTACGCAACCTGCTCGAAGCCGGTGAGGTGCCACCGGTGTACCTCTCGGCCAACGTCCCCGAGGGCGACGAGCACAACCTGCGCCTGGAGGCCCGGTACGCGGGCCGCATCCGCCGCGGCGCCTGACCTGTACGGCACCACCGCTCTCTTCGGCATGCACTGACATTCGGGGGCCCGCACAACCTGCAAGGAGAACCCCACCCATGTCACGAAATTTCGGAAAACTCCTCGTCTCCTTAGCCCTCCCCGCCATCCTCGTCGCGGTGACCCTGGTCGCCGCCCCGGCCAGCGCCGACCAGGCCGTCCGCCTCCAGTACCGCACCAGCGCCCCCGGCGCCACCACCGCCCAGGCCGAGCCGTGGCTGCGCCTGTTCAACGACGGCACCACCACGGTCCCGCTCAACCAGGTCAAGATCCGCTACTACCTCACCGGCACGGAGACCTACCGCTTCGCCTGCTCCTGGGCCGTGGTCGGCTGCGCCACGATCACCGGCCGGTTCGCCCCGCAGGAAGGCGGCAAGCAGTACCTGGAGGTGGGCTTCACCTCAGGCAGCCTGAGCCCGGGCCAGAACACCAGCGACATGCAGCTCCGCTTCCACCGCGCCGACTGGCAGACGTTCGCCCAGGGCGACGACTACTCCTACGGGCCGAACACCGCCTACACCAACTGGGACAAGATCGCCGTCTACGTGAACGGCCAGCTCGCCTGGGGCAAGCCCACGGGCACCGACCCCGACCCGGACCCCGATCCGACGAACCCCCCGGGCGGCACCGGCGAGCTCTTCGACGACTTCACCTACTCGAGCTCGACCGACCCGCGCCTCGCCCAGCGCGGCTGGACCGTCCGTTCCAGCTCCGGCGGCCCCGGCGTGCCCGGCGCCACCTGGTCGCCCTCGGCCGTCTCGTTCCCCGGCGGCCTGCTGACGCTCGACTCCTCGACGAACGGCATCGCCGCCGGCACCGTGCAGACCGAGCTGTCCACCGCGAGCCGCAAGTTCCACGAGGGCACGTACGCGGCCCGCGTCCGCTTCAGCGACGCCCCCACCGGCGGCCCGGACGGCGAGCACGTGGTGCAGACGTTCTTCACCATCACCCCGCTGCGCTACAACCTGGACCCCGACTACGGCGAGCTCGACTTCGAGTACCTGCCGAACGGCGGCTGGGGCGAGCCGTCGAACATCCTGTACGCCACGAGCTGGGAGACCTACCAGGGCGAGCCGTGGCAGGCCGTCAACACCCACACCGAGGAGCGCACGAGCTTCGCCGGCTGGCACGACCTGGTCATCCAGGTCTCGGGCGGCCGGATCAGGTACTACGTGGACGGCCGCCTGTTCGCCGACCACGGTGACATCTACTATCCCGAGACCCCGATGTGGATCATGTTCAACCAGTGGTTCATCGATCTGCAGAGCGCGACCGGGACCCGTACGTACCGGCAGCAGGTCGACTACCTCTACCACAGCAAGAACGAGGTCGTCCCGCCCGCCACCGTGCTCAGCCGCGTCGCCGCGCTGCGTGCCGCAGGCACCGCGTTCAAGGACACCGTCCCCAACCCGTGACTGAACCCCCGCGCCCGCCCGCGCGGGCGCGGGCACCCCCCGTGAAGAGGAACGCCATGAAACACCGCATCCTGGCCCTGGCGGCCGTGCTGACGCTGAGCGCGTGCGGCACCCCGGCCGAGGAGCCCGAGGCGAGCGGCCCCGCCAAGCTGACCGTCTGGATCATGGACGGCAGCGTCACCGAGGACCTGCTGAAGAAGTTCGAGACCGAGTACGAGGGGGCGCACCAGGGCATCGACCTCGACATCCAGATCCAGGCGTGGGACGGCATCGGCGAGCGCGTCACCGCGGCCCTGGCCAGCACCGACGCCCCCGACGTGATCGAGGTGGGCAACACCCAGGTCGCCCAGTACTCGGCCAGCGGCGGCGTGACCGACCTGACCGCCAAGGTGGGCGACCTGAAGGGCGCCGACTGGCTGCCCGGCCTGGCCCAGCCGGGGAACATCGACGGCAAGCAGTACGGAATCCCCTGGTACGCCGCCAACCGCGTGGTCGTCTACAACAAGGACCTGTTCGCCTCGGCAGGCATCTCGAAACCCCCGGCGACTCGCGACGAATGGCTGGAAGTCACGAAAAAGCTCAATAAGGACGGCAATCAGGGCATCTACCTCACCGGCCAGACCTGGTACGCCCTGGCCGGCTTCATCTGGGACGAGGGCGGCGACCTGGCGATCCAGGAGGGCGGCAAGTGGAAGGGCGCCCTCGACACGCCCCAGGCCCTGGCCGGCATGGACTTCTACAAGCAGCTCCAGGCCCTCGGCAAGGGCCCCAAGGACGCCGACGAGGCGAACCCGCCCCAGCACGAGGTGTTCGCGCAGGGCAAGGTCGCCCAGATCATCGCCGTCCCCGGCGTCGCCGCCCGCGTCCTGGAGGTGGACGCGAAGCTCAAGGACAAGATGGGCTTCTTCCCCATCCCGGGCAAGACGGCCGACAAGCCGGGCACGGTGTTCACGGGCGGCTCCGACCTCATCATCCCGGCCGCCTCGCAGCGCCAGGAGGAGGCGTACGAGCTGGTCAAGGCCCTGGCCGGCGAGCAGTTCCAGACGGAGCTGGCCAAGGCCATGAGCTTCGTGCCGAACCGTACCTCGCTGGCGGGAGTGCTGTCGGGCGACGAGGGCACCGCCGCCATGGCCGAGGCCGCCGCCAACGGCCGCGCCACCCCGAACACCCCCAACTGGGCCGCCGTCGAGGCCACCGCCGTCATCAAGCAGTACATGACGGCCGTCCTCACCGGAGCCGACCCGGCGGCGGAGGCACGCAAGGTCTCGGAGTCGATCACCACGACCCTGAACAGCGGATCCTGATGCGGACCCGTTCCCCCTGGCCCTACCTGCTCATCGCACCCACGGTGGCAGGCGGGGCCTTCCTCCTGCTCTATCCGCTGCTCAAGGCGGCGGTGATCTCGTTCCAGCACTTCCGCATGGGTGAGCTGATCAGAGGCGGGGCCGCGTTCGCCGGCCTGGAGAACTACGCCGAGCTGCTGTCGGGCGAGGAGTTCTGGCAGGTGCTGGCACGCACCCTCGCCTGGACCGCGATCAACGTGGTCCTCATCGTCGGGCTGGCCACCGGGATCGCGCTGATGCTCCCGCGCCTGCGCCGCGGCCTCCGGCTGGCGCTGATGAGCGCCCTCGCCCTGGCCTGGGCCACGCCGATCATCGCGGCCACCACCATCTTCCAGTGGCTGTTCCAGTCGGAGCTGGGAGTGGTGAACTGGCTGCTGGTCACGCTCGGCTTCGACTCCTTCCGCGGCTACACCTGGTTCGCGGACGGCACGGCGACGTTCGCCGTGCTCGTGATCCTCGTCGTGTGGCAGTCCGTCCCGTTCGCCGCGCTCACCCTCTACGCCGGGCTCACCACCATCCCCGTGGAGCTCTTCGAATCGGCCAGGATCGACGGCGGCACCGGCTGGCAGGTGTTCTGGAAGGTCACGTTCCCCATGCTCAGACAGCTCTTCGCCCTCGTCGCCTCGCTGGAGGTGATCTGGGTGGCCAAGTGCTTCCCCCAGATCTGGGTGCTCAGCCAGGGCGGCCCCGACGGCGCCACGACCACCCTGCCGGTGTACGCGTTCAAGGTCGCCCGCGTCCTGCACCGCTACGACCTCGGCTCGGCGGTCGCCATGCTGACGGTCATCCTCCTGGCCGTCGCCCTGATCGCCAACCTGCGCCGGATGGTGCGCTCATGAAGCGACTGCTGCTGAACGCCTCGGCCGTGGCGGTCCTCATCGTGACGATCTTCCCGGTCTACTGGATGTTCCTGACCGCCTTCAAGCCCACCCGCGACATCCAGTCGGACACCCCGACCTTCTGGCCGGCCGACCCCACCCTCGACCACTTCGTCACCGCCGTGAACGCCCCGGACTTCTGGACCTACTGGCGCAACAGCCTGCTCGTCACCGCGGGCGCGGTGCTGGTCGCCCTGCTGGTGGCGCTGATGGCGTCCTTCGCGGTGGCCCGGATGCGGTGGCGGGGCCGGGGCGCGTTCGTGGTGGCGGTCTTCGCGGCGCAGATGGCGCCGTGGGAGGCGCTGCTGGTGCCGGTCTTCATCATCGCCCGCGACACGGACCTGCTGGACTCGCTGGCCATGCTGACCGGCGTGTACTTCATGATCACGCTACCGTTCACCATCGTCACCCTGCGCGGCTTCCTGGCCGCGATCCCGCCGGAGCTGGAGGAGGCGGCCCAGGTGGACGGCTGCAGCCGCCTGGTGGCCTTCCGGCGCGTGGTCTTCCCGCTCCTGGCGCCCGGCCTGATGGCCACCTCCCTGTTCGGCTTCATCACGGCCTGGAACGAGTTCGCGTTCGTCAACGTGCTCATCATCAAGGACCAGGACAAGCGCACGCTGCCGGTGTGGCTGTCGTCCTTCAGGGACGTCTTCGGCACGGACTGGGGCGCCACCATGGCCGCCGCCAGCCTGTTCGCCCTGCCGGTACTGCTGCTCTTCCTGTTCCTGCAACGCCACGTCGGGACGGGGATGACGGCGGGGGCGGTCAAGGGGTGAGGGATGCCCCAGGGGGTGGCCAGGCTCACGCCTGGGGCCATGACTCCTTGGGGGAGACGTAGCTGCCGCGCTGGGCGACGGTGTAGATCCAGCCCTGCTCGCGCAGGACCGCCATGGCCCGCCGCACCGTCTCGCGCGCCACGCCGTACTGCTTCACCAGCGCCGTCTCGCCCGGGATGGGCCGTCGCGGCAGGTACTTGCCTGCCTTGATCTGCTCGGCGATCTCTCTGGAGATCTGCAGGTAGAGCGGCTCCTTGCGCTTCAGGCGCGGCCCGTCCGCCGACGGCCCGACGAAGGCACCCTCTCCCTGGACGGTGTAGACCAGCCCCTCCTCGCGCAGCACGTGGACCGCCCGCCGCGCGGTGGTCCTGGCCACGCCGAACTCCTCCTGGATCTCCGCCTCGCTCGGTATCGGGTGCCCGGCGGAGAGCCCGGCGACCCGGTCCCGGAGGATGTCGGCGATCTGGAGGTAGATGTGGGTGTCCCCTTCGTAGTCGAGCACGTAAGAAACATAGGCCAAGGCGGGGCAAGAGCGCTCAAATCAAATCATCTATTCAGACGAAGCACCCGCTACATGAAGACAAGACCAGACGACCAGTCGTCGCCGTCCATTACGATCGCTCCATGCGCAGCGCAGACGACACGGTCGACGGCGAGGACGTGCGCCGGCTCGTCGCCCTGGCCATCGGCACCCTCAGGCACGGCGACCCCCGGTTGTGGGAGGCCAGGGCGGGCACGCTGGAATGGACGTGCTGGGAGACGTACGAGCACCTGGCCGGCTGCCTGTTCACCTACGCCGCGAGGTTCGGGCTCGCCACGCCCCCGGCATCCTCGTTCCTGCCCTGGCGGGAGATCCGCGACCGGGAGGACGGGCCGGCGAGGGTCCTCGCCGTCGACCGTTCCTCGGGCCCGGACGGCCTGCTGGCCATCGTGGAGGCGTGCGGTGGACTGCTCGCGTCCGTGGCGCGCACCGCCGATCCGGCCGCCGTCGCCCACCACGTCTTCGGGCCCGCTGATCCGGCGGGCTTCGCCGCGATGGGCGTGGTCGAGACGCTCGTGCACACCCACGACGTCGCTCAGGGGCTGCGCCTGGAGTGGTCGCCGCCGGGTGACGCCTGCGAACGGGTGCTGAAGAGGCTCTTCCCGCACGTCATCATCGATCGGGACGCGTGGGAGGCGCTGCTGTGGGCGACCGGGCGCATCGCTCTCCCCGATCGCCCCCGGCTGGCCGAGTGGCGCTGGTACAACGAGCGGTCAGGCGCCGGCGGTGAAGGCCGGGTGCAAGGCCCTGGCCTCGGATGACGGCAGCAGGGGTCGGGCCGACAACCAGGCCGCCGCGCCCGCCGCGTCCCGCGCCGTGCTGACCGTCTCGCCCGACAGCAGCTCCAGCACGGCCTCCCGTACGGGACCGTCGCTCGTCAGCACGCTGCCCGCGAGCACCACCGGCCCCGACACGTGCACCCGGCGCAGGGTCGCCACCAGGTGGTCGGCGGCCTCATGCGCGATCTTGACCGCCAGCGGGTCACCTGCCTCGGCCGCCTGGCTCACCAGCGCGGCCAGCGCGGCCAGCCGCATGTGGTCGGCCTGGGCCAGGCGGACGATGCGGGCGCCGGCGGCGCGCGGCGTGGCGGGCCGCTCGGCGCCGAGGAAGTGCCGCCCGACGAGGGTGAGGAGCAGGCCCTCGCCGCCGGGCGCCCGCCGCGGGCCGGAAGGCTCGGCGGGCGCGTCGGGGAGCAGGGACGAGACCGGCAGCCCCCGGTCCATGGCCTCGACCACGGCCTTGGCGGCCTCCCGGCCGATCCAGAAGCCGGAGCCCACGTCGCCGAGCAGCCAGCCCATGGCGTCGGCGGTGTGCGCCAGTTCGTAGCCCACGATCCGGGCGGCGCCCGCGCCCGTACCGGACAGCAGCAGCGAACCGTCGGGCTCGGCGGAGCCGGCGGCGTAGGCGATGGTCAGGTCGCCCTCGTACCGCGGACCCCGTGCGATCCCGTGCGCGGCCCAGAGCCGCGCCAGCTCGGGGACCATCTCGGCGACGTCCCCCGCCATGCCGACCATCGACGCGACCACGCGCTGCCCGCCGCCGGGCGGGAGGGCCGCCGTCAGCGCCTCCCCGAGGGAGGCCACGGCCTTGCCGAGCCCGTGGGCGGTCGGATTGCCCGCCCCGGCCCGCGCGTACCCGACCCGGGTGCCGTCCAGCGCGTGCACGGCGACCCGCGTGGAGGTGGCGCCCGCATCGACGCCGACCACTAGCGATTGCGTCACGGTCCGAGTCTGGGGGTTGACGCGACCAAGAAGCAAGAATAATTTTCGCCAGAAGACCGGGTATTCGGAAGGAATATTCGTGACTTCAGGAGCGCTCGCGCGCGTCGAAACGGAACTACCCGGTTTGCCGGAGGCCCTGCGCAGGGTCGGCGAGGTCATTCTCGGCGACCCGGCCGAGGCGGCCCGGTCGACCATCATCGCGCTGGCCGAGCGGGCGGGCAGCTCGCCCGCCACCGTGACCAGGTTCTGCCGGGCCTTCGGGTTCTCCGGGTACGCCGAGCTGCGCGTGGCCCTGGCCACCGAGACGGGCAGGGCCGCGCAGGCGGGCTGGGGCGCGGGCGTCGGGCACGAGATCGGCCCCGACGACCCGCTCGACGCCGCCATCGAGGTGATGGCCGCCGCCGACACCAGGCTCATCCAGGACACCGCCGCCGGGCTCGACCCCGACGTGGTCGCCCAGGTGGCCGACGCCATCGTGGCCGCGCCCCGCGTCCTCCTGGTAGGGGTCTCCACCAGCGGCAACGTCGCGACCATGCTGGAAGGCCGGCTGCGCCGCATCGGCATCCCCGGCTGGAGCGCGGGCGACGCGCACGTGGCGCTGTCGGAGGCGGCGCTGCTGAAGGACGGAGACGTGGCCATCGGCATCAGCCACCGGGGACGGACGCGCGAGGTCATGGAGGCGCTGGCCGAGGCCGGCAGCCACGGCGCGCTCACCGTCGCCGTCACCTCCTTCGCCCGCTCGCCGCTCGCCGAGCTGGCCGACCTGGTGCTGACCACCGCGAGCAGGGAGACCACGTTCAGGCTCGGCGGGCTGGCCGCCGTGCACTCGCAGCTGTTCGTGCTGGACGCCGTGTACGTGGCGGTCGCGCAACGCACCTACGAGCGCACGAACGAGGCGTTCGAGCGCACGATCAGCGCCGTGGAGAGCCATCGGGTGGAGAGGGGCCCATGACGTACGCAACCAAGGTCCTCGATCTGGCGCGCCAGGTCGCGGAGAGCCAGGCGGAGCCGGTGAGCCGGGCGGCCGCGCTGCTCGTCACGTCCATCAGGGCGGGCGGCGTGGTAAACGCTTTCGGTTCAGGGCATTCCGAGGCCATCGCCATGGAGATCGCCGGGCGCGCGGGCGGCCTCGTCCCGAGCAACCGCCTGAGCCCCAGGGACCTCGTCCTGTACGGCGGGCAGCCGCCGAGCGTGCTCACCCCGGAGCTGGAACGGGACCCGGCGGTCGCGCGGCAGATCTACGACCTGGCGCCGGTCGCGCCCGAGGACGTGTTCGTGCTGGTGTCGAGCTCCGGCGTGAACGGCACGGTCGTCGAGCTGGCCAAGATCGTCAAGGACCGCGGCCACCCGCTGATCGCGATCACCTCGGTCGAGCACAGCACCCGCATGACCTCCCGCCACCCGTCGGGCAGCAAGCTGCTCGACCTGGCGGACGTCGTGCTCGACAACGGCGCGCCGTACGGGGACGCCATCCTCGACCTGCCCGGCGGCGGCAGCTACGGTGCGGTTTCCACGATCACCTCGGCGCTGCTGGCGCAACTGGTGGTCACCGAGGCGGTGGACGCGCTCGTCGCGCTCGGCGAGACACCGCCCATCTACCTGTCGGCCAACGTGACCGGCGGCGACGAGCACAACCAGGCTCTGGAGACCCGCTACGCCGGGCGCATCAGACGCGGAAAATGAAAGGTCAGGAGTAGTCACCATGGCTAACACCCCCCATATCAGCAGGCGCGAACTCCTTCGCGGCGCGGCTCTCGTGCCCGTCGCGGGCGCGCTGGCCGCATGCGCGACACCGGCGGCCCCGCCCGCGTCGTCGAGCTCGGCGGCCCCGGCCGCGACCAGCGCGGCCAACCCGTTCGGCGTGGACGCCAAGAAGCCGCTGGAGGTGTGGATCTTCGACGGCGGCTTCGGCCAGCAGTACGCCACCGACATCCACCAGCCGCTGTTCAAGAGCAAGTACGCCGGCATCGAGGTCAAGCACAACTCGACCAAGGAGATCACGAAGGTCCTCCAGCCGCGCTTCGCCGGCGGCAACCCGCCCGAGGTCATCGACAACTCCGGCGCCAACAAGATGGACTTCGGCGCCCTGGCCCAGGACGGCCAGCTCCAGGACCTGAGCCCCCTGCTCGACGCGCCCTCCTGGGACGACCCCAACGTCAAGGTGCGCGACACCATCGACCCGTCCGTCATCGAGATCGGCACCTACGACGGCAAGTTCAGCGTCCTGGGCTACGTCAACTACATCTTCGGCATCTGGTACTCGCAGAAGGCCTTCAAGGACAACGGCTGGGAGACCCCCAAGACCTGGGACGAGTTCCTCGCCCTGTGCGAGACCATCAAGAAGTCCGGCAAGATGGCGCCCTTCACCTACGCGGGCAAGCACCCGCAGTACGCCTACGAGCCGCTGCTCACCATGGCCGCGAAGATCGGCGGCAAGGAGGTGCTCGTCAACCTCGACAACCTCGAGGACGGCGCCTGGAAGCAGGAGGCACTCAAGACCGCGGCCGAGAACATGGCCGAGGTGGGCGCCAAGTACCTCCTGCAGGGCACCGCCGGCCTCGACCACGTGCAGACGCAGACCGCGCAGAACAAGTACCAGGTCGCCATGCTCCCCAGCGGCTCCTGGCTGGAGAACGAGCAGAAGTCGACCACGCCCGAGGGCTTCGACTACGCGATGTTCCCCATCCCGGACATCACGGGCTCCGACGCGATGCCGTACGGCACGCTGCACACCCAGCCGGGCGAGGAGT
Organism: Nonomuraea sp. NPDC050202; assembly: GCF_040656115.1. Lineage (NCBI taxonomy): Bacteria > Bacillati > Actinomycetota > Actinomycetes > Streptosporangiales > Streptosporangiaceae > Nonomuraea > Nonomuraea sp. NPDC050202. The sequence goes on from NZ_JBFALF010000003.1 coordinate 127,773, forward strand.
TCATGGTCTCCGCCAAGAGCGCCCACCCGCAGGCGGGCATGGAGTACCTACGGGCCATGCTCTCCAAGAAGGCGGCCGGCGAGTTCAGCACCCTGGTCAAGACGGTCACCGTGGTCAAGGGCGCCAGCGAGGGCCTGACGATCTCGTCCGGCGTGACCAGCGCCTCCGCGGCGGTCGCGGCGGCGGGCGCCAACACCGTCTACTACCGCGGTTTCGGCTGGTACGGCCCCCTCAACGACGAGGCCAAGGCCGCCACCGGCGAGCTCATGACCGGCGGCCTGACCCCTGACGCCTACCTCGAGCGCATGCAGAAGAAGGCCGACGAGATCAAGAAGGACTCCTCGATCAAGAAGTACCAGCGCTGATGCTCTTCAACAGATATCGCCGTGGGCTGTTCATCGCCTCGTTCCTGGCAGCCCCGGTGATTCTCTACCTCATCTACGTGATCTCGCCGAACATCCAGGCGTTCTACATGGCGATGACCGACTGGCGCGGCGTGACCGCCACGCCCAACTTCATCGGCCTGGAGAACTTCCAGCGGGTGCTCGGGGACAGCGTCTTCTGGAAGGCCGTCACGCACAACATCGGCCTGCTGGTGTTGTTGCCGGCGATCACCATCGTCATCGCCCTGTTCTTCGCCTATCTGTTGAACCTGGGCGGCAGCAAGGGGGTGTCGGGGATCCGCGGGTCCACCTTCTACCGGGTGGTCTTCTTCTTCCCGCAGGTCCTCGCGGTCACGATCGTGGCCGTCCTGTTCCAGCAGGTGTTCCGGCCCGACGGCAGCGGCATGCTGAACGGGCCGCTGATGGCGCTGGGCATCGAACCGATCGGCTTCCTGTCGGACTCGGGCATCGCGTTCTGGTCGGTGCTCGGCGTCCTGGTCTGGCAGGCCGTCGGCTTCTACGTCGTGCTCTTCTCGGCCGGCCTGGCGGGCATCCCGAGGGACGTGTTCGAGGCCGCGCAGATCGACGGGGCCAACCGGTTCACCCTGTTCTTCCGCATCACGCTCCCGCTGCTGTGGGACACCGTGCAGGTCGCCTGGGTCTACCTGGGCATCCTGGCCATGGACGCCTTCGCGATCGTCTGGGTGATGACCCTCCAGCAGGGCGGCCCCGACTGGTCGACCACGGTCATGGCGGCCGAGATCTACCGGAACGCCTTCGGGTACTTCCGTTTCGGATACGCCTCCGCCCTCGGCGTGGTGATGTTCCTCTTCACGGTGGGCTTCGCGATCCTATCGCTGCGCCTGTCGCGGCGCGAACGAATCGAGTACTGAGAGATGGCAACGATGACCCCAGTGACGTCCGCCGGGGCGCCATCGAGGAGCGCCGCCCGCGAGGAGCGCAGGCGGCGCCTCGGTCCGCTGGGTGTGCTGACGCACCTCACGCTGGCGATCTGGACCCTCCTGGTGATGGTGCCGATCATCTGGACCTTCCTGGCCTCGGTCAAGAGCGAGGACGAGATCTTCGGCGCCGCGTGGTCGCTGCCGTCCACGCTGAACTGGGACAACTTCGCCAGGGCCTGGGAGCAGGCACGCATCGGCCAGTACATGATCAACAGCGTCATCATCGTGTCGTTCAGCACGTTGGGCACGATGCTGATCGGCTCGATGGCGGCGTACGTGCTGGCGCGTTACCCCTTCCGCGGCAACCGCGTGATCTACATGCTGTTCGTCGCGGGCATGGCCTTCCCGTTCTTCCTGGCGCTGAGCCCGCTGTTCTTCGTGGTGCAGAACATGGGCTCGGTGCCGGTGATCGGGCCGTTCATCGGGCTGAACACGTACGCCGGCACGATCCTGGTCTACATCGCGTACTCGATGCCGTTCACGATCTTCTTCCTGTCGGCCTTCTTCCGTACGCTGCCGACGGGGGTCGCGGAGGCGGCGATGGTCGACGGGGCCTCGCACACCCGGGTGTTCTTCCAGATCATGTTGCCGATGGCCAAGCCGGGCATCATCAGCATCACGATCTTCAACATCCTGGGGCAGTGGAACCAGTACCAGAAGCCGCTGATCCTGCTGCAGGACCGCGAGAAATGGGTGCTCACCCAGGGCATCGCCGACATCTCCACCGCGGCCGGCTACGACGCCGACTGGGCGGCCCTGTTCGCCGCCCTGACCCTGGCCATCCTCCCGATGCTGGTCGTCTACACCGTCTTCCAGCGCCAGATCCAGTCCGGCCTCACCGCCGGCGCCCTGAAATAGCTCGCATGCCGGACATCTCCGGCTTAGGGTGCGGAGTGTGACTGGGGACATCCGCGCGTTGCTGGCCCGCCACCTGCCCGGCTACCGGGTGCGCTCCATCAACCGGCTCGGCCACGGCCTCGACAACTTCGTGTACGAGGTCAACGACGAGCTGCTCGTACGGCGGAGCAAGGTGGCGGACCCCCAGGCCGGCCGGCAGGAGGTCGCCCGCCTGGCGGCCGTCAGAGAGCTGTCCCCGCTCCCTGTCCCCGAAGTGGTCTTCGCCGACGACGAGACCGGCACGATCGCGTACCGCAAACTCCCCGGCACCCCCCTCAACCAGCACCAGAACGGCGACCTCGACCCGGCACGCCTCGCGGAGCCGCTGGGCGCCTTCCTCAGCGCCATCCACGGCGCCGTCCCGGGCACCATGCGCGACCTCGCCCCCCTCGACGTCTACCCGGCGCCCACCCTCCTCCAGGACGCCGAACTCGACTACCGGGACGTCGAGCGGCACGTCCCCGAAGCCCAGCGCCCGCTCGTGGAGCGCTTCCTCCACGAAACCCCACCCGACGAGCCCCGCTCCCTCCGCTTCTGCCACAACGACCTGGGGGCCGAGCATGTCCTGGTGGACCCGGGCACCAGCACGATCACCGGCATCATCGACTGGACGGACGCCGCGATCACCGACCCCGCCCACGACTTCGCCCTGATCTACCGCGACCTGGGCCCCGACATCCTCGACCGCACCCTGACCCACTACGACTTCCCGGTCACCGCCGAAGACCGGGCGAGGATCCGCTTCCACGCGCGCTGCGCGCTGATCGAGGACCTGGCGTACGGCCTGAGCACCGGCCCCCGCCACTACGCCGACGCCGCCCTCTCCCACCTGCCCCGGACCTTCGAGGAGTAGGCGGGCCGTCGCGCCCCCCGTTGCCCGTTGGGGCGGACGCCCGTCGGTGCCCGCCCCGAGCGGTCCTCCGCTCGGCCTGTCCTTCCCGGGGCGCGCCTGCGGCGCGCAAGGTCATCGCAAGCGGCGCTTCGCGCATGAGGCTCAGCCGTTTCCCCAGTCGGGGCAAGCCCCGACCCCTGCAGGTCTTCGCTCCGCTCAGGCGCTCATCCAGGCGTAGGCTGCGCCCGCGCGCCCGGGGTTGCCCGGTACGCATCCAGCGATCCAGTTGAACAGCGATCGGGACCCGCTGTGGGTGCTGTTCTTCCTGGCCCTCGCCGCCATCGGCGCCCTGATCAGGATCGAGGCCGCGATCCGCGACGCCAGGCGTTGAGGGCGGCCACCAGCGGGCCCGGCGGGCTCGTCACAAGCGCGGCGTGAACTGGTTCAGGTCGTAGATGCCGAGCGTCTTCTCGATGTCGGCCACCTGCCCGACGACGCCGGTGAAACCCGCGGCGCCGAACCGGCGGTGCTCCTCGGCCTCGAAGGTCTCGGCCATCTCGGTGAACTCCTTGGGCGGGATGACCTCCCGCATGGCGGGAAAGACCACGGTGTCCTCGCGGGCCTCGTGCGGCTCGTACATGCGGACGAAGGCGGCCATGTCGGCGGCCAGGCCGCGACGAGCCTGCGGCGGGGTGGGCGTGGCGGTGGCGTCCAGGATGCGGCCGGTCAGGACGCGTCCGCGCTGGTGCTGGCGGATCAGGACGGGGACGACGTCGGTCAGCTTGCCGGCCCTGACCAGGCGCGGGAAGACGTAACGCTCTTCGAGTTGCTCGTGGTACTGCTCGATGAAGGTGCGGATGATGCCGGCGCCGGCGTGCAGGGGCCGGGCGGGCACCTGATCGCCGGAGTTGATCCGGCGGATGCCCTCCCGGTAGATCAGCAGGACGCGTTTGAGCACGCCGTGCTCGCGCATGAGGTCCTCCGGCGGCGTGACCGGCACCTCATCGGCCTGTTCCGGGGTGGGGGCGGACGGTGTGGGTGTCGCGGCGCTGCTGGCTTGACGTGCGGTGCCGCACCCGGCCAGCGCCGCCGAGCCGCAGGCCAGGGCGACGGGCAGGCCGAGCATCTCGCGGCGGCGCACGCCCGGCGTGTCGCGGTCGTCACGTGTTTCGTTGCTCATCGTCGGCTTCCCGATTGGTCCTGACCGGTCCCGATGCGGGCCGGCTGGACCGCATCACCACGGATGCCTGCCCGGCTGCCGGTGATGTGACGCGACAGCCGGGGTAATGCTTACCTCTGCCCGGCCGGATCGTGGCACCGCCGATGGCCGTCGGCCTGCGGACGGGCCGCTGATCAGGACAGGAGGCCGCGCCAGCGCTCGGTCGACTGCAGCATGTCCAGGCTGATGTGTTCCAGGAACGTCCCGCCCCGGGCCAGCCGGCGTCCCACGGGAGTGTCGTCCCCGAACAGCTTCGCCGCCGCCTTCGCGGCCTCCGCCGCTTCGAGCGTCTGCCGTGCGCCGGTCGTCATCGAGTGGTACCAGGTGTCGTCGTCGATCACGTAGATGTCGCGACGCCGCCGCTCGTCGCGCTCGCGCCTGATCAGCTCCTGCTGGATCAGGTAGCGCACGGCCATCGAGACGGACGCCGGGCTGACCTTCAGCCTGCGCGAGAGCTCGGCCGCGGTGAGCCGGCCCTCCTCGGACAGGAGCAGGCCGATGAACACGCGCGCCATCATCTTCGGCAGCCCCATCCTGACCGCCATCTCGATGACCTCGTCCTCCGCCTGGCCCGCGCCCGGCGTTCGGGACGCGGACGGGGGTGTCGGCGTGCCGCGCCGTGCTCGCCGCTCGGTCGCCCGGTGCGCCTGCTCGGGCCGGTAGCGGCCGGGGCCGCCGTTGCGGCCGATCTCCCGGCTGATCGTCGAGGTCGATCGGTCGAGCCGCCGGGCGATCTCGGCGTAGGGGAGTCCTTCTGTGAGGCCGGCGGCGATGCGGTGGCGGTCCTGTTGGGTCAGTCGTCCTCCTGGCATGGCTTCATTGTTGCGTTCGCAGGTATCTTCTTGCAACGGGGCTTTGCGTTCAGGTGCAGCGTCAACGCATCAATTTACAGGCTCTGAGCTGTTAAAACGCGCTTCTACGGTTGACGGGAATTTTGAACGCAACGTAGCTTTCACGGCATGTCAAACGCGTACTGTCGCGAAGAGCCGGCCATGTCGCTCGTCGCCTGGAACTGGAGATGAGCGCGATGCGGACCATCGAGACCTCGAGCCAGGGCCGCGCCGTCCCCGCCATCTCGGTGACGGGACTGCGCAAGTCGTACGGCTCGCACCGCGTCCTGGACGGCATCGACCTGGCCATCCCCAAGGGCACGACCTTCTCCCTGCTCGGCCCCAACGGCGCGGGCAAGACCACGACCGTGCAGATCCTGTCCACCCTGATCAAGGCCGACGCCGGCGAGATCCGGGTGGCCGGGCACGACGTGACCACAGAACCGGACAAGGTGCGCGCCGCGATCGGCGTCACCGGCCAGTTCTCCGCCGTCGACAGCTTCCTCACCGGCGAGGAGAATCTGCGGCTCATGGCCGACCTGCTCCACCTCGGCCGCGCCTCAGGGCGGGCACGTGTCCGCGAACTGCTCGACCGCTTCGACCTCACCGGCGCCGCACGCAAGCCCGCGGCCACCTACTCCGGCGGCATGCGCCGCCGGCTCGACCTGGCCATGACCCTGGTCGGCACGCCCGAGCTCATCTTCCTCGACGAGCCGACCACCGGCCTGGACCCGCGCAGCCGCCGCACCATGTGGCAGATCGTCAGGGACCTGGTCGAGCAGGACGGCGTGACCATCTTCCTGACCACGCAGTACCTGGAGGAGGCCGACGAGCTCGCCGACCGCATCGCCCTGCTCAGCCAGGGCGGGCTGGTGGCCCAGGGCAGCCCGGAGGAGCTCAAGCGCATGGTCCCCGGCGGCCACATCGTCGTGCGCTTCGCCGACCCCGACGGCTACCGCAGGGCGGTCCCCCACCTCGGCGCCACCTCGCACGACGACGCCGCGCTCACCGCCCAGGTCCCCGGCGCCGGCGGCGTCAAGACGCTGCGAAAGCTCCTGGACCGGCTGGACACCCACGGCATCGAGGTCGCCGAGATGACGGTGCACACCCCCGACCTGGACGACGTCTTCCTCGCCCTGACCAAGGAGCCCACCCGATGAGAGCGATCACCGACTCGGCGACCATGCTGCGCCGCCAGGTCACGCACATCTGGCGTTACCCCACGCTGATCCTCACCTACACCGCCGTCCCCGTGGTGTTCCTGCTGCTGTTCGTCTACGTCTTCGGCGGCGCCATGGGCGCGGGCATCGGCGGCGACCGCGCGACCTACGTCGGCTACCTCGCGCCCGGCATCATGATCACGACGATCGCCGGGGCCGCGCAGGGGACCGCGATCTCGGTGGCCATCGACATGACCGAGGGCATCGTCGCCCGGTTCAAGACCATGGCCATCGCCCGGGTCTCGGTGCTCACCGGGCACGTGCTCGGCGCGCTGGTGCAGAACTTCATCGCGATCGCGGTGGTGACCCTGGTGGCCGTGCTGGTCGGCTTCCGCCCGTCCGCCTCGGCGCTGGGCTGGCTCGGCGTGGTCGGCGTGCTGGCCATGTTCACCTTCGCCATCACCTGGCTGTCGGTGGCGCTCGCCATGGTCACCAAGAACGTGGCCACGGCCAGCAACCTGTCGATGCCCCTGATGGTGCTGCCCTTCCTCGGCAGCGGCTTCGTCCCGACCGAGTCGATGCCGGCCGCTCTGCGCTGGTTCGCCGAACACCAGCCGTTCACGCCCGTCATCGAGACCCTGCGCGCGCTGCTGGCCGGACGTCCGGCGGGCGAGAGCCTCGCGGAGGCGGCCGTCTGGAGCGCGGTCATCGCCCTGGCCGGATACCTGTGGGCACGCAGGCTCTACAACCGGTGAGCATTCCGCGACCGGCTGGCCCTGCACCGGCGGCTGGGGTTCGTGGAGGAGGGGCGCCGGCGCAGGAGCCGCTACGCCAACGGCCGCCATGACGACGAGTTCCTCTTCGGGATGACGGCCGAGGAGTACCTCGAGCGTCACGCCTGAGCGGCCAGTGGGCTCGTGCCGTGAGCCCACACCGGGGTGCCGTCGACGCGTGACAGGCGCCAGCCTTCGGAGCCGCGGATGGCCTCGTAGTGGAAGCGCTCGCTGAGGGTGTAGCGGGGCTCCGGGGCGGTCCGGCCGTCCGGCGTGTCGTCGGGGGTGAAGGTCACGATCACGTCCGCTCGGACGGTGGCGTGGTCGCCGTCCACCTCCACGAGGGGGTTGTGGACGAAGTGCTGGACCCGCTCGGTGGTGGCGTGGTTGCGGGAGGCCTGGGCGATGACGGCCTCGCGGCCGATGGCGAGGCCGCCGGGGGTGCGGACGCTGATGTCGTCCGCGAAGACGGATGACAGGCCGGCGAAGCGCCCCTCGTCCATGCAGGCGTAGAGGCGGTAGATGAGCTGGGTGACGTCCGCGCGGTCGGTTGCGGTGGCGGGCATGAGACTCTCCCGAATTTCGTTGGTTGCGCCAATGTTTATGGAACTAACGATACACGGGGATTGTGGGTCGCGCCAATGGAGTTGGTACCTTTGCTCGCGTGGAGAGAGCCGAGGACCCGATCCCGCACCGGCTGCGAGTCCTGCCGAGCCGGCTGGTCAACCAGGTCGCGACGTCCGCCAACCGGCTCGTCGACCAGGCGCTCGCCGGGCCCGGGTTGCGCCGGTACCACTACTCGCTGCTGGCCGCGCTGGAGGAGTTCGGCCCCGCCAGCCAGGCCGCGCTGGGGCGGCGTACCGGCATCGACCGCAGCGACATCGTGGCGACCGTCAACGAGCTGGCCGAGCGGGGGCTGGTCGAGCGCAGCCCCGACCCGGACGACCGGCGGCGCAACGTGATCACCGTCACGCCGGCGGGCGTCCGGCAGCTCGCGGAGCTCGACCGGCTGCTCTCCGGGGCGCAGGACGAGCTGCTCGCGGCCCTGACCAGGGCCGAACGCGAGCAGCTCATCGGCCTGCTCACCAGGGTGGCCGACCACCACGGCGCCCCTCAGTGAGGCAGGGCTGAGCGCAGGCGGCGCGTCGCCGTCACCACGTTGGCCAGCGACGCCTCCACCTCCTCGTACGTACGCGTCTTCAGCCCGCAGTCCGGGTTGACCCAGACCCGCTCCACCGGCAGCGCCTGAAGAGCCCGCCGCAGCAGCGACTCCACCTCCTCGGCGGACGGCACCCGGGGCGAGTGGATGTCGTACACGCCGGGCCCGAGCCCCCGCCCGAACGCCGACACCGCCCCCAGGATGCGCGCCCCCGACCGGGCCGACTCGATGGTGGTGACGTCGGCGTCCAGGCCGTCGATGGCGGCGAGGATCTGGTCGGCGTCCGAGTAGCACAGGTGCGTGTGGATCTGGGTGCGGTCGCTCGCCCCCGACGTGGCCCGCCGGTAGGCCGCCACCGCCCACTCCAGGTACTCGGCCTGCGCGGCTCGGCGCAGCGGCAGCAGCTCGCGCAGGGCGGGCTCGTCCACCTGGATGATCGACAGCCCGGCCGCCTCCAGGTCCCGCACCTCCTGCCTGATCGCGTCCGCCACCTGGAGGACGACGTCCCGCAGCGGCAGGTCGTTGCGCACGAACGACCAGGCGACGATCGTGACGGGCCCGGTGAGCATGCCCTTGACCGGCTGGGACGTCAGCGACTGCGCGTACGCGGCCCACCGCACCGTGATCGGCGCGGGGCGGCCGACGTCGCCGTGCAGGATCGGCGGCCTGGTGCAGCGCGACCCGTACGACTGCACCCAGCCGTTCCTGGTGACGGCGAAGCCGTCGAGGTGCTCGGCGAAGTACTGCACCATGTCGTTGCGCTCCGGCTCCCCGTGCACGAGCACGTCGAGCCCGAGCCGCTCCTGGACCCTGATCACCCGCTCGATCTCCGCCTCGACCCGCCGCTCGTAGTCGGCCTGCGACAGCGTGCCCGAGGCCACCGCGGCGCGGGCCGCGCGCAGCTCGCCGGTCTGCGGGAACGAGCCGATGGTGGTGGTCGGCAGCGGCGGCAGCCGCAGGTGCCCGGCCTGGGCGGCGGCGCGGACGGCGTACGGGGAACGCTCCTGCGCCGGCGCCGGCCCGGGCTCCGGCAGCAGCGCCACGGACGGCTCGTCGTCCCCGAGCAGCGCGTCGGGTCCCGAGCCGAGGGCGTGGGCGGAGGCCAGCGCCACCACCTCGGCCACCTTCTCCTCCGCGAACGCCAGCCGCCCCCTCAGCTCCGGCTCCAGGCCGGGCTCGTCCGCCAGCGAGTAGGGCACGTGCAGCAGCGAGCACGACGTGCTCACCACGACCTGCGCGGCCCGTACGGCACCCAGGGCGGCCAGCGCGCGGCCGGGGGAGGTCCGCCACACGTCCCGCCCCGACACCACGCCCGCCACCACGATCTTCCCCGTCAGGTCGGCCACGGGGACGCCGCCCCGTACGAGGTCGACCCCGATGGCCTCCACCGGCGTGCCGGCCAGCACCGGCAGCGACTCCCCGAGCTCGCCGAAGTACGAGGCCACGAACAATCCGGGCCGCGCCGCCGCCGACCCCAGCCGCTCGTAGGCCGCCCGCACCGCGGCCAGCTCCTCGGGCGTCCGGTCGCCCACCAGGGCCGGCTCGTCGAGCTGCACCCACGCGACCCCTTCTGCGGCCAGCGCGGCCAGCAGCTCCTCGTAGCAGCCGAGCACCTCGTCCAACCGGTCCAGGGCCGAGCCCAGCAGCAGGAACGTCACCGGCCCGACCACCACGGGCCGCGTCTCGAACCCCAGCGCCCGCGCCTGCCGCACCTCGCCCAGCGGCTTGCTCGCGTCCAGCTTGAACACCGTGCCGGGCCCGATCTCGGGCACGATGTAGTGGTAGTTCGTGTCGAACCACTTCGTCATCCGCAGCGGCGCCAGCCCCTCGGTGCCCCGGGCCATCGCGAAGTAGGGGTCCGCGGCGTCCCGGTAGCGCTCGGGCACCGCGCCGAGCAGCACGGCCGTGTCCAGCACCTGGTCGTACAGGGAGAAGGTGTTCGACGGCAGCCCGTCGAGCCCGAGCTCCGCCAGCCGGCGCCAGGTCCGCTCCCGCAGCTCGGCGCCCACCCGGTCGAGGTCGTCGCGGGTCGAGCGCCCGCTCCAGTACGACTCCAGCGCTCGCTTCAGCTCCCGCCGCGGCCCGATGCGCGGGTATCCGAGCACGGTGGACTCGGCGAACCGCAATGAAGGCGATGAGGGCAATGAGGACATCTTCTGAGGCTCCCTTGAGATCGTTCAGGTCGCTCGCATCGTGCCGACTGCCCGCCCGATCGTGCACCATGGATTGGTGCTGCTTATGCTCAGGGAGATCCACTGCTTCACCAGGGTCGCGGAACGGCTCAGCTTCTCGGCCGCCGCCGCCGACCTGGGGATGTCCCAGCCCGCCATGAGCCAGGCCATCACCCGCCTCGAACGCGCCACCGGCTCCAGGCTCTTCGAGCGCTCGGCCCGCGAGGTGCGCCTCACGGCGGAGGGCAAGGCGCTGCTCGTGCACGCCGAGCGGGTGATCGAGTCGGTCGAGGCGTTCGGCGCGGAGGCGGCCCGGCTGGCCAGGCCGACCATTCACCTGGCTTATCCACCGCTCGTGGGTGTGCTGGCGGCGCGGATCGTCAGGCGGCTGGCGGGCCGCACTCCGGCGATCGGGGTGGAGCTGCGCGCGGCCGGCCGGAGCGCGGCGGCGCGGGCGCTGTCGGACGGGGAGGTGTCGGCGGCGATCCTGGCCACGCCGGCGCCCGCGCAGTTCGTCACGGCGGCCAGGTTCCACGTCACGGTCGATCACCTGGCCGTCCCCGCCGGGCACCGGCTGGACTCGCGCCCCCGGGTGACGGCGGACGAGCTGGGCGGCCACGTGCTCCTCGCCCCGGGCACCCGCCCCTGGCCGGGGCTGCCGGGCCGCTCCCGGCTGGTGGCCGACGACGACTTCGGCGCCGCGCTCGACCTGGTGGCGGCGGGCGCCGGGCTGCTGCCCATCCCGCAGCTCCTGGCCAGGACCATCAGGCGGGACGACGTGCGGTTCGTGCCGCTGGAGGCGGGGGACCTGCGCATCACGTACGCGCTGGCGTGGTCGAGGGAGCGCGTCACCCCGGAGCTGATGGCCCTGGTGCAGGCCGTGCAGGACGCCCTGTGGACTAGGTGACGGGGATGTTCTTCAGCGCCTCACGGCGGCTGAGCCCCGAGATGCCCTTCGCCTTGACGTACCGGACGACCTCGCCGGGGTTGGTCTTGGCGTATTCGCGTAACGCCCACCCGATCGCCTTGCGGGCGAAGAAGTCGTTGTCGGACAGGCTGGGCTCGATGCACGCGTACAGCAGCGCGGTGTCCGTACGCGACTTGAAGCGGTTCTGGCACAGGATCGCGGTGCGCCGCTTCCACAGGTCGCCGTCGTGCGCCCACTCCAGCATGAGCGGGCGCATCGTGTCGGGGTAGGCGGCGAGCAGCCCGCCGACGCGGTGCGTGGCGAGCTCGTCCACCAGATCCCACCAGGCGCCCGAGACGATCATCTCCTCGTACATCGGCACCGTGTAGAGGGTCTGGAACTCGCGGTACAGGTGGTAGCCGGACAGCTCGACGGCGGCGTAACGCTCCTCGCGGTACTCGGCCTCCCGCCACAGCGTCAGCACCGCCCGCCGCCACTCCGGCGCGCTCTCCAGCCGGTGCCCGGCGAAGACGCGCCGCAGCGCCGCGCGCCTGGGCACGGCCTGCACGCCCAGGAACGGCATCGTCGACTTCATGTAGGTTTGCATGGCCTCGGCCTTGCCGGGCTCGGCCGCCTCCTGCAGTGCCAGCCGCACCGCCTTGCCGAGGCTCATCCCTTGTGGGTGGTGCGCTCGCCCGTCGCGAGCCCGTCGAAGAGCACCGTGATGTAGTGCTCGGCCAGCGCCGTGGTGTTGAGCCTGCCGCCGGGGCGGAACCAGCGCACCGCCACCCAGATCGTGTCGCGGATCATCCGGTAGGTCAGCTTCGGGTCGACGTCGGACCTGAACAGCCCGGCGGCCTGGCCGGCCTTGATCTGCGAGACCCAGATCTGCTCGACCTCGTCCTCGGCCTTGACGAGGTAGTTGAAGCGCTCGAACTGGCGCAGGTAGTTCCAGTCGTTCTGCATCACCGTGATCGCGGCGCGGTGCGGCTCCAGCGTGCCGAAGCCGATGCGGACCATCTCCGACAGCACCGTGCGGGCGTCGGAGCCGGACTCGAGCGCGGCGCGGTAGCGGGCGATCAGGTCGTCGAGGAAGGTGGACAGCACCTCGTCGACGATCGTCTCCTTGGAGTCGAAGTGGTGGTAGAGACTTCCTGAGAGGATGCCGGCCTCGTCAGCGATCTCGCGTACTGTCGTGGCTTGGAAGCCCTTGCGCGCGAAGAGCTCCGCGGCGAGCTTGACGAGGTGGTCACGGCGCTCGGACGCCGACCCCGACGAGGTCGTGCGCTGGCGCTTCGCCGGGGTGGTGGTCGTGCCGGAGTTCTTTCGCGTGGTCACGTTCCCATTATGGGCCCTCAGACAATCGCTTGTTCGCCTAACTGCGCCTGCTCATACGGCGTTCCCGGCTAGACCAAGCGCTTGCTACGATGCGTGGATGAGCGAGGCGTACATCGTCGGCGCCGTCCGCACCCCCGTGGGGCGCAGGAACGGCGGCCTGGCCGGAGCCCACCCCGCCGACCTCGGCGCGCACGTGCTCAAGGAGCTGATGTTCCGCGCCGACGCCGACCCCTCCGCCGTCGAGGACGTGATCTTCGGCTGCGTGGACACGATCGGCCCGCAGGCCGGGGACGTCGCCCGCACCTGCTGGCTGGCCGCCGGGCTGCCGGAGGAGGTGCCCGGCGTCACGATCGACCGCCAGTGCGGCTCCTCGCAGCAGGCGCTGCACTTCGCCGCCCAGGCCGTGCTGTCCGGCACGAACGACCTGGTGGTGGCCGGGGGCGTGCAGAACATGAGCATGATCCCCATCTCCTCCGCGATGCTCGCGGGCCGCCCGCTCGGCCACGACAGCCCCTTCTCCGGCTCCAAGGGCTGGACGGAGCGGTACGGCACCCAGGAGGTCTCCCAGTTCGCCGGCGCCGAGATGATCGCCGCCCGGTGGGGCATCTCCCGGGAGGAGATGGAGGCGTTCGCGTACGAGTCGCACCGCAGGGCGCTGCGCGCCATCGACGCCGGGCACTTCCGCCGCGAGATCGCCCCCTACGAGGGCGTCACCACCGACGAGGGCCCGCGCAGGGACACCACCCGCGAGAAGATGGCCGCGCTCAGGCCGCTCGCCGACGGCGGCACCCTGACCGCCGCCCTGGCCTCCCAGATCTCCGACGGCGCCGCCGCCCTGCTCATCGCCTCCCCCCGTGCCGTACGCGAGCACGGCCTGACCCCGCGCGCCCGCGTGCACCACCTGTCGGTACGCGGCGGCGACCCGATCATGATGCTCTCCGCCCCGATCCCGGCGACCGTGCACGCGCTCGGCATGACCGGCATGTCCATCGAGGACTTCGACGCCATCGAGATCAACGAGGCGTTCGCCCCGGTCGTGCTGGCCTGGATCAAGGAGACCGGCGCGGACCCGGCCAGGGTCAACCCGAACGGCGGCGCCATCGCGCTCGGCCACCCGCTCGGCGCGACCGGCGCCGTGCTGGCGGTCAAGCTGCTGCACGAGCTGGAGCGCACGGGCGGCAGGTACGGCCTGCAGACCATGTGCGAGGGCGGAGGACAGGCGAACGTCACCGTCATCGAGCGCCTGGCTCCCGCACCATGAAGGTATGGCGAACCCGTTCACCCTCGGCGTCGCCTCCGGCGAGCCGCTGCCCGACGGCGTGGTGCTCTGGACCCGATTAGCCGCCGACCCCCTCGGCACCGACCCCCGGCGGCCCGGCGGGATGGCGCCCAGGGCCGTCGAGGTGAGCTGGCAGCTCGCCGAGGACGATCGCTTCACGCGTGGCCTGCGCCAGGGCACCGAGCAGGCGCTGCCGGTCTGGGCGCACAGCGTGCACGTCAGGGTCGCCGGGCTCAGGGCGGGCACCGAGTACTTCTACCGCTTCAAGGCGGGCAGCCGGCAGAGCGCGGTGGGGCGCACCAGGACGGCCGACGACCCCGAGTCGGCGCGGCCCGTGCGGTTCGCGGTGGCCGGCTGCCAGCGTTACGAGCACGGCTTCTACACCGCCTACCGGCATCTCGCGGACGAGCGGCCCGACGTCGTCTTCCACGTGGGCGACTACATCTACGAGTCGCGCCAGTCGGCCCGCGTCGTGCGGGCGCTCGGGCCGCTGCCGGGCGAGACGAGCCGGCTGCACGAGTACCGCCAGCGCTACGCCCGCTACAAGACCGACCCCGACCTGCAGGCCGCGCACGCCGCCGCGCCCTGGGTGCCGACCTGGGACGACCACGAGGTGCTCGACAACTACCGGGGCCGGGGCGACGGGTCGGCGGCGTTCCTGCGCCGCAGGGGCGCGGCGTACCAGGCGTACTACGAGAACCAGCCGATCAGGGTGCGCCCCGAGGACGGAGGCCTGCAGATGTACCGCAGGCGCACGTACGGGACCGTGGCGGACTTCATGGTGCTCGACGTGCGGCAGTACCGCGACGCCTCCACCATGCTCGGGGCCGCGCAGGAGCAGTGGCTGGTCTCGCGCCTGGTCACCAGCCCGGTCAGGTGGCGGGTGCTGGTGCAGCCGCTGTTCTTCGCCCGCCGCTTCGTGCCCGGCCCCGCCCCGAACCTGCGCCCCGACTCCTGGGACGGCCACCCGGCGCAGCGCGGGCGCATCCTGGGGGTGAACGCCCCGGGGCTGGCCGTGTTCAGCGGGGACGTGCACAACGCCTGGGCGGGCGAGCTGAAGGCCGACTTCCTGGATCCGGATTCGGCCACGGTCGGGGTCGAGTTCGTGGGCAGCTCGATCACCAGCATGCCCCCGGAGACCGACGGGCCGGCCGTGCTGGCGGCAAACCCGCACCTGAAGTTCTTCGATGAGCGGCGCGGTTACCTGTCGTGCACGGCCGGCCCCGAGGAGCTGCGGGTGGCGTTCCGCGCGGTGGACTTCGTGGATCGCCAGGGGGCGCCGGTGCGTACGGTGGGGGAGTTCGTCACGAAGGGGAGCGGGCTGACATCAGAAAATACCTCTAGCAAATAGGAAACTTTCCTATTAGATTTCGGGTCATGCCCCTGAGCGGTGACCTGCTTCGCCTTGCCGACGCCGTGCTCTTCCCCGGCTTCATCGGCCACACGCCCCCCGACTGGCTGCGCCGCCGGCTCGGCGACGGGCTGGCCGGCGTCGTGCTGTTCTCGCGCAACATCGCCGGCCCCGGCCAGGTGGCCGAGCTCACCGCGGCGCTGCGCCGGGAGAACCCGTCGGTGCTGGTCGGGACCGACGAGGAGTCGGGCGAGGTCACCAGGCTGGAGGTGGCGACCGGCAGCAGCCGGCCCGGCGCGTACGCGCTGGGTGTCGTGGACGACGTGGCGCTCACCGAGTCGCTGGCCAGGGACCTCGGGGGCGACCTGGCCAGGGCCGGCATCACGATCGACTTCGCCCCCTCCGCCGACGTGAACTCCAACCCGGACAACCCGGTCATCGGCCTGCGCGCGTTCGGCGCCGACCCGGCGCTGGTCGCCCGGCACGCCAGGGCGTTCGTGCGCGGGCTCCAGTCGGCCGGGGTGGCCGCCTGCGCCAAGCACTTCCCCGGGCACGGGGACACCGCCGTCGACTCCCACCACGGCGTGCCCGTCGTCGCCGAGAGCGGGATCGAGGACGCGCTGCACCCTTTCCGCGAGGCGATCGACGAGGGGGTCAAGGTCATCATGACCGGGCACCTGCTCGTGCCCTCCTACGACGCCGAGCGGCCCGCCACGCTCAGCCCCAAGGTGCTGACCGGGCTGCTGCGGGAGGAGCTCGGGTTCGACGGGCTGATCATCACTGACGGCATCGAGATGGCCGCGGTGTCGGGGGCGTACGGCATCGGGGGCGCCTCCGCCCGCGCCATCGCCGCCGGCGCGGACGCGATCTGCGTCGGCGGCGAGCGTGCCGACGAGGCCACCGCCGCCGGGATCCGCGACGCGATCGCGGCGGCGGTGGCCGAAGGACTGCTGCCCGAGGAGCGCCTGGCCGACGCCGCTCGAAGGGTCCGCGAGCTGGCCTCATGGGCCGCCTCCTCAGGCAGCCCGGCGCCCGCCGACGGCCGGATCGGCCTGGCCGCGGCCCGCCGGGCGATCCGCGTCACCCGCCGCTCCACCACGCCCGTGCTGCCCATCGAGGGGGCGCCGTACGTGGTGGAGCTGGCCCCGGTGATGAACCTGGCGATCGACAGGAACACCCCGTGGGGCGTCGGCGAGCCGCTCGGCCGCCTGCTGCCCGGCACCGAGGTCGCCCGCCTGTCCGCCGGCGAGGCCACGGGGCCGGAGCTGGAGCGCCTGATCGGCCTGGCCGCCGGGCGGCCGCTCGTCGTGGTGGTCAGGGACGTGCACCGCTACGCCTGGCAGTCCGAGGCCCTGCGGCACCTGCTCAGCGCCCGCACGGACGCCGTGGTGGTCGAGATGGGCCTGCCCGCCCGATCGGATTTGGGCGCCGTGCACATCGCCACGTACGGGTCGGCCGGCGTCTGCGGGCAGGCGGCCGCGGAGGCGCTGACCGGTAGGCTCTAGCCCGTGAACTTCGACGGCGAGGACCTGTCCCGCAAAGCGCTGGGCGACCGGCTCCCGCCGGGGGAGGCCCACGTGTTCCGCGAGTGCGACCTCACGGAGACCGACCTGTGGGGCGCCTCGCTGGCGGGCGCGCGCTTCGAGTCGTGCGTGCTGGAGCAGACCGACTTCCGCAAGGCCGACCTCGACGGGGCGGTGTTCAGGGGCGGGGGCGGGATGCGCACGAGGTTCAACGACGCCGACCTCATCGACGCGGCCTTCACGGACGTGGACCTGTCGTCGGCGCAGTTCGCGGGCGCGCTGCTGACGGACGTGTCGTTCACGGGCTGCCGCATGATCGGCGCCTCGCTCACCGGGTCGCGCGGCACCGGCTTCAAGCTGAGCCGCTCCAACCTGACGCTGGCCAACCTCGGGGGCTGCTCGCTGCGCAAGGAGCACGTCGAGGGCGTGCGCTTCGACGACGCGGACCTGTCGGGCTGCGACTTCACCGAGGCCACGCTGAGCGACTGCCGGCTGCGCGGCACCCGGCTGCTGAACACGAAGTTCGCCAAGGCCGATCTGCGCGGGGCGGACCTCGGGGAGCCCGACGACGACAAGCTGCGCGCGTTCGCGGGCGCGATCATCAACCAGGCGCAGGCCAACGCCATCCTCGCCACCCGCGGCATCACCGTCCTGTGACGGGCAGGCGGGCCAGGGCCGTCTCCGCCTCGGCCATGACGCGCTCGATCAGCTCCCGGCAGGACGGCAGGTCGTCGAGCACCGTCACCACCTGACCCGAGGCCATCACGCCCAGGTCCACCCGCCCCTCCACCATGGCCGCCCGCAGCAGCACCGGCGTGTTCGCCGCCTGGAGCACCTGGGCCCAGGTCAGCTCGCGCCCGCGCCGCATCCGCCGCCCCTCGCGGAGCAGCGAGCGCCACGACAGCCCCGACAGGCGCTTGAAGCGAGCCCCGTTCACCACCGCCCTGACCAGCCGCGCGCGTTCGAGCGAGGCCACGAACGGCGTGCTCAGCACCCGGTGCGGCACGCCGTCCACGTTCCTGGTCACCACCGTCTCGTGGGCCGCCAGGTAGAACTTCTTCACCTCGTCCGGCACCGGCGAGTCGCTGGTCAGCAGGAAGCGGGTGCCCATCGCGATCCCGCAGGCCCCGTACGCCAGCGCCGCCACCAGTCCCCGGCCGTTGAAGAAGCCGCCCGCCGCGACCACCGGGATGTCCACCGCGTCCACCACCTGCGGCAGCAGCAGCGTGGTCGCGACCGGCCCGGTGTGCCCGCCGCCCTCGCCGCCCTGCACGATCACCGCGTCCGCGCCCCACCCGGCCACCTTCTCCGCGTGCCGCCGCGCCCCCACCGACGGGATGACCACGACGCCGGCGTCCTTGAGCCGGGCGATCAGCTCCCGCCGCGGCGCCAGCGCGAACGACGCCACCCGCACGCCCTCGGCGACCAGCACCTCCACCCGCTCGGCGGCGTCGTCGGCGTCGGCGCGCAGGTTCACGCCGAACGGGGCGTCCGTGCGCTCCTTCACCCGCCGGATCGCCGCCCGCATCTCGGTCACCGACATGGTGGCCGCGCCGATCACGCCCAGCCCGCCCGCCTGCGAGGTGGCCGCCGCCAGCCGGGCGCCCGCGACGTACCCCATGCCGGTCTGCACGATCGGGTGCCGGCATCCGACGAGCGAGGTCAGCGCGGTCCTCACGCCGGCACCTCCCGGTCGCGCAGGCGGCCGGGGTCGAGGCGGTCCAGGACGCGCAGCTCCTCGCTGGTCGGCTCCCGGGTCTGGGGGACATTTCCGGAAACGGTGTCCAGCTCGAAGCCCGTGGCCGCCACCACGTCGTCCACGCTCACCCCGGGATGCACGGACACCAGCCGCATCGACCCGTCAGCCGTCCCGAAGTCCAGCACGGCCAGATCCGTCACCACCCGCCGCAGCTCGAACGCGCCCCGGTCCGTGCCGAGCCCGCTCACCATGTCCACCTCGGGGACGAACGTCCGCCTCGAATGCCGGGGGATCCAGTAGCTCGTCGGATCGCAGCGGGTGTTGCCCGGCGCGCCGCGCACGCCCAGCAGCTGCGCCTTGGGCCGCGCCCAGTCGCCGATGCAGGAGATGTTCGTGTTGCCGTACCGGTCGATCTGGCCGGCCCCGAGCATGACGTGCCGCCGCCCGTTCAGCACCAGCCACAGGTGCTCGCGGAACGGCAGCCACCCCTCCACCACCTCGGGCGCCTGCCCGAGCGCCGGCACGTCGCCGGTGAGCAGGCAGACCCCGTCGTGCGTGAGCAGGTCCGGCTCGAACGTCAGCCGCGCCAGCCGCGCCGCCAGCACCGTGATCGCGCCGCCGATCCCGGCCGCCAGGATCTCCCCGTCGCCCCTGAACGCCTCCGCGCACGCCACCACGCAGACATCGGCCCTGCTCACGAGGCTTCCTCCACGTACCGCCGCTGTGCCGCCTCGTCACGCCCGTAGTCCGGCTCGCACGAGGTGAACCCGGCCCCGCCCGGCGCCTCCACCACGCCCGCCACCATCGACCGGCTGATCAGCAACGACTGCACGGGCCCCTCCTTGAGCAGATCCGCCGTGTCCACCACCCGCTCGCACGAGACGTAGCACCGCCCGGCCGCCTTGGCGTACAGGTCGTCGAAGTACGGATCGGGCCCCAGGTACTGGGCGTTGCCCCGGGCGTCGGCCCGGTTGAGGTGCACCAGCGCCACGTCCATGGTCAGCGCGGGCACCGCCACCAGCTCCTCCCCGTCCCCGTAGGGCGAGCGCACCGTCCGCAGCTCCGGGTTGACCCGCAGCACGTCCGAGCCCAGCCCCGCCCGCGTCGGCAGGAACGGCAGCCGGTGCGCCGCGGCCAGCAGCCCGAACATGAACATGCCCTCGTCGTACTCGGCGAACTCGATCTCGCCCGCCTGCCGGGCCCGCCTGAAGTTGGGCTCCAGGGGGATGGAGTCGAGCGTGACGAACGGGGCCACGACCTTGCGCACCTTCCCGGCCGCGCAGAGCATGCCGACGTCGGGGCCGCCGTACGAGACGATCGTGAGCTCGCGCGCCGGGGACGCGACGAGGGCCCGCACGAGGGCCATCGGCTTGCGGCGCGAGCCCCAGCCGCCGATGCCGACCGTCATCCCGCTCTCCACCGAGGCGGCCACCCGCTCGGCCGTCGTCACCTTGCTCGTCACCTGAAGCGCTCCCGGTGCTCGTCGCCGATGCCCATGAGGTTCAGCTCGAAGGTGAAGCCCTGCTCGAAACGGTAGCTGCGGTTGACGTCGACCGGGTCGATGCCGTTGAGCGACTCCTTGGCGCGGCGGATCACGTACGGGTCCTTGGCCGCGATCTGCTCGGCCACCTGCATGGCCGTCTCCCGCAGCTTGTCCTGCGGCACCACCTCCAGCACCGAGCCGAACGCGTGCAGCTCGGCGGCGGTGACGTTCCTGCACGTGTAGACCATCGCCCGCACCAGGTGCCGCGGCACCAGCCGGGCCAGGTGCGTGGCCGCGCCCAGCGCACCCCTGTCCACCTCGGGCAGCCCGAAGTAGGCCGCCTCGGCGGCCACCACGATGTCGGCGTTTCCCGCCAGCCCGATGCCGCCGCCCAGGCAGTAGCCGTGCACGGCCGCGATCACGGGGACCGCACACTCGTACACGGCGGCGAAGGCCGCGTAACACGCCCGGTTGGCCCCGACGAGGGCGGTGAAGCCCGCGGTCTCCCGCATCTCCTTGATGTCCACCCCGGCGTTGAAGCCGCGCCCCTCGGCCCGCAGCACGACCACCCTGGTCGCGGGGTCGTCGCCGGCCGCCCGCACCGCCCCGGCCAGCTCCTCCCAGGCCCGCACCGGCAGCGCGTTCACCGGCGGCACGTCCACGACCACTTCGGCGATCGGCCCTTCCCGCAGTGAGATGCCCAATGTACCTCCCTAACGCTTGCTTGGTACGGTAGCACCCGTGACCGTGACTTACGACTACGCGGGCAAGTCCGTCCTGGTGACGGGGGGCACGAGAGGCATCGGGGCCGGCATCGCCGCGGCCTTCCACGCGGCGGGCGCCGACGTGACCGTCTGCGCCCGCACCGGGCCCGAGCGTCCCGGGCACCGGTTCGTGCAGGCCGACGTGCGCGACCCGGAGCAGGTCGATCGGCTGATCGGCGGGTTCGACCGGCTCGACGTGGTGGTCAACAACGCGGGCGGCTCGCCGCACGCCCCGGTGGAGGGCACCTCGCCGCGCCTGCACGCCCGCGTCATCGAGCTCAACCTGACGGCTCCGCTGCTGGTCTCGCAGCGCGCGTACCCGCTGCTCGCCGCCTCGGGCGGGGCCGTGGTGATGATCGGCAGCGCGAGCGGCGCCCGCCCCTCGCCCGGCACGTCCGCGTACGGCGCCGCCAAGGCCGGCCTGCACCACCTGGCCCGCTGCCTGGCCGCGGAGTGGGCCCCGCTGGTACGGGTCAACACGGTCGTCGTGGGCCTGGCCGCCACCCGGGACGCCGCGGACCACTACGGCGGCCGCTCCGACCTCGACGGCCGGGCCATCCCGGCCGGTCGCATGGCCACGCCCGCCGACGTGGCAGCCGCGTGCCTGTGGCTGGCCGCGCCCGGCTACGTGACCGGCGCCGAGGTACGGGTGGACGGCGGCGGCGAGGTCCCGGCCTGGCGGCACCTGGTCTGAACCCCCGTCGGCGCGGGGAGGACCGGGCGGCACCTGGTCTGAGCCCCCCGTCAGCGCAGGGACGACCGGGCGGTGGGCCGCAGCCGCAGCCGCTCCGGGGGCGCGGTGAAGCGCGGCTCCAGCATGGGCAGCGCCACCTCGCGCTCCTCCTCCGGCGTCGCGAACCGGGCGAACCACACGAACACCTGCACGCCGGTCCTGACGGGCAGTCGCGGGAAGGTGTTCTCCGCGTGCTCGGTCTCCAGGCAGGCGACCGGCGTGACCCCGGCCGCCGCCAGCGCGGGCACGGCCTCACGGTGGAAGAGCTGGGCGAAGTCGTCCCCGTCCACGTGGTAGATGGTGGCTACGTAGAGTGACGACGGGGGAGTCGCGCCGGCCGGTGGCCGCTCCCAGGAGGGGAACTCCGGCCCCGCCGGGCGCAGCAGCAGCACGTCGTCGGAATCGGTCATGGTGGCGTTGGCGGCGTCGCGGTTGGCCAGCCACACGGGGCCGCCGTAGAAGGTCTCCAGCGCCTTCTTCCTGCTGGTCATGTCGGGGAAGGCGCGCAGCCAGGGGAAGGTGTCCGGCTCGCCGACCTCGCGGAAGCTCCCGGTGACGCGCATGCCGGTGGCCTCCTGCGCCTCGATGAACTCCCGCTCGAACAGCGAGATCAACGTGTCCCGCCGTCCGGGCCGCATGGTGTAGCGCCGCAGCTCGTAGATCATGTGGCGAAGGTAGGGGCGGGTCACTGACACCCCCTGTCAGCGTATGGTCCGAACTATATTCTGACTACGCACCGCTACCGTTTGACCACGAGACGTTATATGCTCGCACTGGCCTTGATCCCTTGAGGTCAAGGAAAGCCCAACGGGTGGCTGGTGCGTCCGGGCCCGGCGGCCGCCGTCTGGAGGGCTTCCCCACTGGCGAAGGAGCAGAAGTGATCAGAAAGGTGTGCGCCGTCGCGGCCGTGCTGGCGGCGGTGGCCGGTGGCGCACTGCTTGCGGTTCCCGCTCACGCTGATGACGACTGGGCCGGTCCCCTGACCGGTGACACCTGGTCCGCCAACCGGAGTGGCAACAGCGATTCGTCCCAGTCGGGCAACAACTTCGGTGACGTCCTCGCCGGTAACCATGGCGAAGGTCACTCGACCAACGTCAACAACGTCAACGGCTTCGCCACGACCGCCACCAACGGCGGGATCGCGGTGACGTACATCTTCGACTGACCGGCTGACGTCCGAGCTCAGCATTCGGAAAGGACATCGACATGATGAAGAGGCTCTGCATGACCGGCGTCGTCGCCGCGGCGGCGAGCGTGACCCTGCTGTCGGCCCCCGCCTACGCCGACACCAACGCCGGCAACTCCAGCTCCAACCGCGACTCCTCGCAGTCGGGCAACAACTTCGGCAACGTGTTCAACGCCAACGTCAGCGGCCACGGCGCCACCGGGGTCAACAACGTCAACGGCAACACCGTGACGGCCACCAACGGCAGCGACACGGTCGTCGACGACGTGCACGACTGATCGGGGCCGGTTGATCGGGCGGGCGCGCGGCGCCGCTGAACGCCGGAGTGCGGCGCGCCCGTGACGCGTGCAAGCCGGGTCCGAAATGACCCGGCTTGCGGCACATTAATATCGCTGCGTGGCTATTTGTGCTTATGTGACCTTTGCGGATTTCGATACGGACGACGAGCGCGAGCCGGTGCTGGCCGCCTGGCGGGAGGCCGGCATCGAGGGGCGCGTCGAGCGGTGGGACGACGCGACCGTCGACTGGAGCGCGTACGACGCCGTGGTCGTCCGCTCCGTCTGGGACTACATCCTCAGGCGGGACGATTTCCTCGCCTGGGCGCGGAGCGTGGAGTCCGTCACGAGGCTGCTGAACCCGTACGCCGTGCTCGAGTCCAACACCGACAAGACCTACCTGCGCGACCTGGGCGTGCCGATCGTGCCCACGCACTGGTCGTCGCGGGAGCTGCCCGACTGGCCCGAGTACGTCGTCAAGCCGTCCGTGTCCGGCGGTGCCCGCGACACCACCAGGACCACCGGCCGCGCCGAGGCCGCGCGCCTGGCGGCGGAGCTGGAGGCCACGGGGCGCACGCCGATGGTGCAGCCGTACCTCGACATGGTCGAGTCGGAGGGCGAGACCTCGCTGCTGTACTTCAACGGCCGCCTCAGCCACGCCGTCCGCCGCAGCGCCATGCTCGCCGCCGGCGCGACGGAGGCCGACAACGCGCGGGCCCAGCTCCGCACCCCAGCCCCGGACCAGGTCGAACTCGCCGAGAAGGTGCTCACCGCCATACCCCATGGCCTTCTCTACGCCAGGATCGACCTGGTCCGGCTTCCCGATGGGCGGCCCGCCGTCATCGAGGCGGAGCTGACCGAGCCGTACCTCTTCCTGAACTACGAGCCGCAGGCGGCGGCCCGCTTCGCGACGGCGCTGCGCGAGCTGCTCTGATCAGCAGGAGATGCCGCCGTCCACCGGGATGACCGTGCCGGTCAGGTACGCTCCCGCCCGCGACGACAGGTAGATCGCGGCGCCCGCCATGTCCTCGGGGCGGCCGATGCGGCCCAGGGGCACGTTGGAGGCGATGACCTCCCGGGTGGCGGGGTCGTCGAGCGCGAACGCCATCATCTTCGAGTCGAAGGGCCCGGGGGCGATGGCGTTGACCGTGATGTGCTCCTTGGCCAGGCGCTTGGCCAGGTGCCGGGTGAGCATGTGCACGGCGGACTTCGTCGAGGAGTAGGCGAAGCTCTCCAGGGCGGGCACCTTGATGCCGTCGATGGAGCCCACGTTGATCACCCGGGCCGGGTCGTCCGCGGTGGCGGCCTGCCGCAGCCGCGGCAGGAACCGCTGGGTCAGGTAGAAGACGCCCTTGACGTTGATGTTCCAGAGCTTGTCGAAGGCGTGCTCCGGATACTCCTCCAGCGGGGCGCCCCAGGTGGCGCCCGCGTTGTTCACCAGCACGTGCAGGGGCCCGTCCACCGCCGACACCAGCCGCTCCAGCCCCTCGGGCGTGGACAGGTCGGCGGGCACGGCGAGGCAGCCCAGCTCGGCGGCCGTCTTCTCGACCTCGGCCGCCTTGCGGGCGGAGATGTAGACGGTCGCCCCCGCCTCCATGAACCCGGCGGCGATCATGCGCCCGATGCCACGCGACCCGCCCGTGACGACGACGGTCTTGCCTTCCACAGAGAACAGACTCATGTTCTGGGAGCATGCCATACCGACCGGTCGGTTGCCAGGATCAGACTCCAGGCAGCCGCCCGTTGCGGAACAGGTCCACGAACCGCTGGTGATCGTCGCGGGCCTGGGCCCCGTACCGGTGGGCGAACTCCACCAGCGTCCCGATAAAGCCGGACCTGTCGTCGCCGATCACCGCCACGATCGCCTCCTCCGTCGAGAAGTCCACGAGATCGTGGCTGGACTCGTCGTCGGCCACCGAGTGCATGCGCGCCACCGCCCGCCCCAGGTCCTGGATGATCGAGCGCAGCTCGTCCGGCTCGTTGACGTCGTCCCAGTCCAGGTCCGCGGAGTACGGCGACACCTCGGCCACGAGCTGCCCCACCCCGTGCAGCGCGGTGTAGCCCAGCCAGGGGTCGGCGTAGGCCTGCAGCGCCCGCTGGCTCTCCGCCGTGCGGTGCCCCTGGTGCCGGAAGTAGGAGGCCACCTTCTCGTCGGTGACGTGCCGCGCCACCGCCGGCACCGCCGCCTGCTTCATGTAGAGGATGACGTCGTTCTCCAGCGCCTGCGAGCGCCCTTCGAGCAGCAGGTTGTACGACGGCAGCCCCGCCGACCCGATGCCCACGCCCTTGCGCAGCGCCACATCCTTGATCACGTGCTCGACGGGGTTGACCGTCACGGGCAGCGTGGTCAGGTAGTCGGCGAACGCGTCCAGCACCGCCCGCCTGGTGGCCGCGTCCACCGCTTCGCGCCCCTCCATGAGCGCGAAGCGCCGGTCGTAGTCGTCGATCACGGTCTCGGAGTCCAGCAGCGCCACGCGGGTGCTGAGCCGGGCGCGCTGCAGCACCCGGTGCAGCGTCCCGCTGGTGGTGCCGAGCGTGAGCGAGCCGATCGCGTCGTCCCCGCCTGCCGCGACGGCAGCCAGCTCGACCAGGTACGCGCCGGCGAAGTCGGTCACGAGCATGCTGATCGAGTCGTCCGACAGCGCCTTGGCGTACCCGAGCAGGGCCACGCTGGCCGCGAACCGCCTGAGGTCCCAGGTGTACGGGCCCACGTACGCCTCGTCGAAGTCGTTGACGTTGAAGACCAGCTCGCCGGAGGCGTTCATGTACGTGCCGAAGTTCTCCGCGTGCAGGTCGCCGTGGATCCAGACCCTGCTGGTCGGGCCGTTGAGGTAGGACCCGTCGGCGTACGTGCCCACCATGTCCGCGTAGAACAGGCAGGCGCTGCCCCGGTAGAAGGCGAACGGCGAGGCCGCCATCTTCCGGAACTTCCGCCTGAACGCCGCGGGGTCTCGCTTGATCGACTCGCCGAACTCCGTCATCAGGACGTCGAGCAGGAAGGAGGAGCGTGTGCCCATGTCCCGGACACTAGATCCCGGATCCCCCTGCCGCCTACCCCGATCTTTCCCTGACCCGGGCGAGTCAGGGTTGGAGCGCCGGCCGCGCGGCCGGCAGGCTCCGCGCCCCCACCCAGGCGAGCGCGACGGCCAGGCTCCACAGCAGCGCGCACTGGGCGCAGACCGTCAGCCACGCGGAGCCGTCGGGCAGGTTGCCGAGCAGCGGCACCCGCATCAGCAGCAGGAGCAGCCCGGCGGCCGACATCGCCAGCGCCCACGGCGGTGAGCTCCGGCGGGTGAGCACGACCACGGCGCCCGTGGCCCACACCGGGATCGCCGTGCCGAGATCGAGCCACAGATAGAGCCAGTCGGCGTCGGGCAGCCGCAGCGCGACCAGCAGCCACGTGCAGCCCAGCACCGCCAGACCGGCGGCCAGGGGCGACAGGGCGAGCGCCCACGGGCGGCGCCGCGGCGTGGCGTCGCTGTGGAAGCCCAGCAGCAGCGCGATCACCGGCACCGCCGTGAACACCAGGGTGGCCGGCTCCGACAGCGGCCGGTCCATCAGCGGCCCGGCCAGGATCATCGGGATCAGCGTGTAGGCCAGCGCCGGTGCCGCGCCGACGACAGCCGTGATCTTGGCTGTCCTGACGTGACCACGCATGATCGCGACGAACGCGACCGTCGAGCAGAGGTACGCGAGCGAGACGACGACGGCCACCAGCCGCTCGAACGAGCCGGGCGCGCCCGCGAGGCCGGGCTCCACCTGGAAGACCAGCGTGCGCAGCAGCTCCACGCCCGTGTAGACGCCGCCCATGGCGTGGAAGGCCAGCCCGAGCACGGCGAGGAGCCGTACGGTCTCGCCCCAGGCGAACAGCCGGGGCTCGGCGCCCGCGCCGCCGAACCGCAACCGCAACGCGAGCGCCAGCACGCTGGCGATCTCGCCCCACCGGGGCCGCGGGTTCAGCTCGTCGGACACGTCGCCGGACATCTCCATGAACGCGTCCACCATCTCCTCCTCGCGCTCGGCGCGGTAGGAGGCGGGCAGCAGGCGCAGGACGGAGCGATACCGCCGTTCGAGCAGGCTCATGTGGCGCCTCCCGCCATCCTGGCGCGCAGGCGGGCGGTGGCGGTCTCGGCGGTGGCGGCCATCCTGGCGGCCTCGTCCCGCAGGGCCGCTGCCCCCTCGTCCGTCAGCCGGTAGTAGCGCCGCAGCCGCCCCTGCTGCGCCTCCTCCCGGTCGAGCGCCACCAGCCCGGCGGCGGAGAGCCGGTCGAGCACTCCGTAGAGCGTGCCGATCTTGAGCTGGACGCGCCCCACGGACAGCCGATCGACCTCCTGGACGATCCCGTAGCCGTGCCGGGGCTCGTCCACCAGCGCGGTCAGCGCCAGGAACATGGGCTCCGTCATATTCATAGGATCACGATATCCTGTCTCGCAAGATATCGTCAGGGGTGCTGGGAAGAAACCGACACCACCTCGCCCGTCATGTACGAGGAGTAGTCGCCGGCCAGGAAGACGATCACGTTCGCCACCTCCCACGGCTCGGCCGAGCGCCCGAACGCCTCCTTGGCCGCCAGCTCCGCCAGCAGCTCCTCGCTGGTCACCTTCGCCAGGAACGGATGCACGGCCAGCGACGGCGCCACCGCGTTGACCCGGATCCCGTGCTCGGCCACCTCCAGCGCCACGCACCTGGTCAGCGCCATCACCCCGGCCTTGGCCGCCGCGTAGTGCGCCTGGCCGCGCTGGGCCCGCCAGCCGATCACGGAGGCGTTGTTCACGATGGCGCCGCGGCCCTGGGGGATCATGTGCCGCAGCGCCGCCCTGGTGCAGCGCATGGTGCCGTTCAAGGTGACGTCGATGACCGCGTGCCACTGCTCGTCCGTCATCTCGGCGAGCGGCGCCGTGCCGCCGAGGCCGGCGTTGTTGACCAGCACGTCCAGCCGCCCGTGAGCCTCCATCACCGCGTCGAACAGCGCCGTCACCTGCGCCTGCGACGTCACGTCGCACGGGACGGCGAGCGGCTTGACGCCGGTGAGCTCGGCCAGCGACTCGGCGGCGGCGGCCAGGCGGCGCTCGTGCCTGTCCGAGACGACGATCGTGGCGCCCTCCTCGGCGCAGCGCCTGGCCGTGGCGTAGCCGATGCCCGCCCCCGCCGCGGCCGTGACCAGCGTGACCTTGCCGTCGAGCAGGCCGTGGGCCTTCGGGTACGGCGGTGGCATCGGCGGCTCCAATCAGCGGGGCAGGCCCAGGGTGCGCTCGGCGATGACGGTGCGCTGGATCTCGCTGGAGCCGGCGTAGATGGTGTCGGCCCGGCTGAACAGGTAGAGCCGCTGCAGCTCGCCGAGCCCGCCGCCCGCGTCCGCGACCAGCCCGGCCCTGCCCTGCACGGCCTGCGCCAGCTCGCCCAGCCTGCGGTGCCACTCCGACCAGTACAGCTTGGCGATCGACGCCTCGGGGCCGGGGCCGGGGCCGGGGCCGCTGCCATCGCCGGGGCCGGAGCTGGAGCCGGGGTGGAGCATGCGCAGCGCGTTCAGCCGCATGATCCGCAGCTCCAGCCACGATCTGACGAGCCGGTCGCGCAGCACCGGGTCGTCGATCGCGCCGGTGCGCCTGGCCGTCTCGACGACCTCGGCCAGCTCCCGCCCGAACCCGATCTGCTGCCCGAGCGTGGACACGCCGCGCTCGTACCCGAGCGTGGCCATGGCGACCCGCCACCCCTCGCCGGGGGCGCCGAGGATGTTGCCCGCCGCGGTGCGCGCGCCGTCGAAGAACACCTCGTTGAACTCCGAGGTGCCGGTGAGCTGCACGATCGGCCGGACCTCGACCCCCTGCTGCCGCATGGGAACCAGCAGGTACGACAGCCCGCGATGCCGCCGCGAGCCCTCCTCGGTCCGGCAGAGCACGAAGCACCAGTCGGCCCACTGCGCGAGCGACGTCCACACCTTCTGGCCGGTGATCACCCAGTCGCCGCCGTCGAGGCGGGCCCTGGTCTGGACGTTCGCCAGGTCGGAGCCGGCCTCGGGCTCGGAGTAGCCCTGGCACCACAGCTCCTCGCCCCGCTGGATGGGCGGCAGGAACCGCTCCTTCTGGTCGTCGGTGCCGTACTCGAGGATGGTCGGGCCGATGAGGCCCTCGCCGATGAGGCCAAGCCGGGCGGGGGCGCCTGCTCTGGCGTACTCCTCGTGGAAGGCGACCTGGTCGCCGATGGAGGCGGCGCGGCCGCCGTAGCGCCGCGGCCAGCCCAGGCAGGTCCATCCGTGCTCGCCGAGGTGGCGCTCCCAGGCCCGCCTCAGCTCGACGGCCTCGTGCTCGCGCCCGGGGCCGCCCAGCCCCCTGGCGGCGGCGAACCGGCCGCCGAGGTTCTCCTCCAGCCAGGCTCGCGCCTGCTCACGAAGGCTCAACGAACCCCCCGTACCCGCCGCGGAAGAACACCAGCGGGCCACCCTCGGCGTGCGTGTCGAGCTGCATCACCCGGGCCACCACGATCATGTGGTCGCCCGCCGGGTGCTCGGCCTCGACGGCGCAGTCCAGCCAGGCCAGCGCGCCTTCGAGCACGGGGCTGCCGCCGGGGGAGACCGTCCAGGCGAGGCCGGCGAACTTGTCGCCGCCCTTGGTCGCCAGCTGCGCGCACACGGCCTGCTGGTTCTCGGCCAGCACGTTCACGGTGAGCGCCTTGGCGCCGCGCACCCTGGGCCAGCTCGTGCTGGTGTAGGCGACGCAGAACGCCACGAGGGGCGGGTCGAGCGAGACGGAGGTGAAGGAGTTGGCGGCCAGGCCGCACGGCTGCCCGTCGTCGGGGTCGACGGCCGTGATCGCCACCACGCCGGTCGCGAACCTGCCGAGCACCTGCCGGAAGCGGCGGCTGTCGAGATGGCCGTTCTGGCTGGGGTGCGAGTGCCCCGTCGGCATGGCGGCTCCGTTGCGAATCCTGCGCTGATGGGGCGTCGGAAGGCTGCGACAGCCGTCCGGCGTGATGAGCCGGGCAGCGTGTGTGCTCATGGTCCGCCTCCTCGATCCGCCGACTGGATTCATCTTACCAAGCGCTTGCTTGGACGGTAGGGGGAACGCGGAGAAGGTGTCAAGTCGCACTCCCGGACCCGCGTTGACAGGCTGGAAAGAGCCTGCCTACCGTGACGCATGTGCCCAAGCGCTTGCTTGAATTCTCGGATCGCACCGCCATCGCCGGGGTCGGTTACACGCCCTTCTCCAAGGACTCCGGCGTCAGCACCCTCACGCTGGCCTGCCGCGCCGTGCTCGCCGCGCTGGAGGACGCCGGGCTGAGGCCGGACGAGGTGGACGGCCTGGCCACCCACCGGGTCGGCGACTCGGCCCCGCCCACCCTGGTCGGCCCCGCCCTCGGGCTGACGGACCTGTCCTGGCACCTCGACCAGTTCGGCGGCGGCAGCGTCTCCCACGCGGTCGTCGGTCAGGCCGCGCTCGCCGTGGCCGCCGGCCTGGCCGAGACCGTCGTCTGTTACCGGGCCATCAACGCGCGCTCGGAGTTCCGCATGGGCGGCACCGGGCGGGGCGTGCCCGCGAGCCCCGAGGTGCAGTACCAGGCGCCTTACGGATACGTGGCCCCGCCCCAGCAGTTCGCCATGTACGCCCGCGCCCACATGCTGCGCTACGGCACCAGGGCCGAGCACTTCGGCGCCCTGGCGGTCGCCCAGCGGGCCAACGCCGCCAAGAACGCGCGCGCCCTCATGCGCGACCCCATCACCCTGGACGACTACCTGGCCAGCCGGTGGATCGCCGAGCCGTTCCGCCTCCTGGACTGCTGCCTGGAGACGGACGGCGCCTGTGCCGTGGTCGTCACCACGGCCGAGCGCGCCCGCTCCCTGCGCCGCCCCCCGGTCCTCGTCTCGGCCGCGGCCTGGGGCGGCGGCACCTCCCACCTCTCGTGCGACGACCCCACGGTGACGGCCGCCGCCGGCCTGGCGCCCCGCCTGTACGCGCAGGCGGGCCTCGGGCCGGGAGACATCGACGTGGCCGAGCTGTACGACTGCTTCACGTACTCGGTGATCGTGCAGCTCGAGGACTACGGCTTCTGCCCCAAGGGCGAGGGCGGCCCGTACGTGGCCTCGGGGGCCACCGCGCTGGACGGCGCGCTCCCGGTCAACACGCACGGAGGTTTCCTGTCGGAGGGCTACGTCCACGGGATCAACCACATCGCCGAGGCGGTCTCCCAGCTCAGGGGCGAGGCGGGGGACCGCCAGGTGCCGGGCGCCGAGGTGGCGCTCTCCACGGCGCAGCCCGGCTACATCCTGCCCGCCACCTCCGCTCTGATCCTGAGGAGGGCGTGATGCCCGGTTACCATCCCGAGCCCGACCGTGACTCGCGCGCGTGGTGGGAGCGGGTGGCCAGGAGGGAGTTCGCGGTGCAGGAATGCGACGCCTGCGGCACTCTCCGGTTCCCGCCGCGGGCGTTCTGCGCGGCCTGCCGTACGGAAGGGTGGCGCTGGCGGGAGGTGGCGCCCGAGGGAAAGGTTGAGAGTTGGATCGTCAACCGCCGGCCCTTCGTGCCGGGGCTGCGCGATCCATACCTAGTGGTAATGGTTCGTTTGAAGGCCGTACCGGGCGGTCTGGTGTACGGGAACTGGCGCGCGGAGCGGCCGCCGGAAGCGGGGGAGCGGGTCCGCGGGGTGTTCACGCAGGTGGACGAGGAGTTGATCGTGCTCGACTGGATGCCGGAAACTTGCATCCCCCGCCAGGCCGGTGAAAATTCTTCCGCTGACTGACCTCGTGCCGGACATTCGATTGGTACCGGTAAATCCCACCAGTCCCACCATCACGAAGCTGCCCCCGGGCCGGTCTCCGAGGACCGATGATTGGGGCAGCAGGCGTCGTCGAGGAGGACGACCCGGACTTGGCGGCAGACGTGAGCGGTACGGAACCGACAGCGGGCGTGGCCGGGAGGTCGCGCGGCCCGCCCGCGAGCAGAGAAAAGCCCCCATCGGGAGATGGAGGCCGTAGGCGGTGGCCGGTCCTCGGAGGAAAGCGCGTCCTGGCGGGCGTGGGGGACCCGCCAGGACGCGCTTCCTGCCCCGCGTGCGACGGCGCCAGGACTCCGGCGAGGGATGGAGTCCTAGACCGTTGGCTCGCACACGGAGTCGATGGGGGAGCGCGAAGGCCCCTGTCGCCGGCGACGTGCGGCGATGCGTTGAGCTGCACCAACCGGGTCATCGATGTGATGCGTGACGGGGGCGCCACCCTCCTTGTTCCCGACTAAGGATCCGTCGTCGCAGCACACGGTCAGCTCAGTCAGCACCGATGGCGCGGGCATGCCATCGCCAACGCTCTGGTAGGTGTGGGTTAACCCGTGGCGAGTCAACGCGTAACGCAGTAAACGTGTTGCTTCGCGAGGGTCATGCCAGGGCAGGTATGGCGTACCCGTGCGGACTGGCAACACTGGCCTTCACCCCCTCACCGGCCTTTAGATGGATTTGTACCAACGAATGGATGATGGGCCGGGGGAGGCGGTTCGGTCAAGGGGTTGTGGCCTGCTAGAACCAGATCGTCTAAATTGTTGGAACAAAAGGGGTGAAAGTGGCAAGGTCGGTGCTGTATCAGCAGGTGGCTTCGGAGTTGCGACGAGCCATCTACTCGGGTGTCCTCGGCCCCGGGGCACAGCTGCCGACCGAGGCGCAGCTCATGGAAGACCATGGGGTGAGCAGGAACACGGTGAGGCTGGCCCTCGGCGAACTCGTCAATGAGGGGCTGGTCACGCGCACGCCGCGGCGCGGCACCGTGGTCAGGGACCGCAGACCGCTGCTGATCTATCCGCAGCGGGAGCTGGAGCCGCAACCCAGCGGGGAACTGCGCGAGGCGTTCGCCTACGCCGTCGGGCAGGAAGGCCGGGCGCCCAGCCAGTACATCGAGGTGCTGACGGTGTCTCCCGTCGAGGAGATCGCCAGCAGGCTGGAACTGGCCGACGGGGAATTGGCGGTGGTGAGACGCCGTCTGCGTTTCGTGGACGGGCAGCCGTACAACACCAACGATTCCTACTTCCCCCGCGATCTGGTTGCCGACTCCGAGATCGCCAGGCCCGGAGACATCGCGCGAGGGGCGAACCGGGTGCTGGAAGAGCTGGGCCATGCGCAGGTCCGCGTCGTGGACGACATCTGGGCGCGCATGCCCAACCAGGAGGAAGCCGAACGCCTTCAACTCGAGCTGGGTACGCCAGTCATGGTGTATGTCCGAGTGGGGTACGACGGGGCAGACATGCCAGTGCGTGTCGCCGTGTCGGTTTTGCCAGCCGACAAACATCTGATCAGATACGAGCTCGATCGCCGCTGACGAGCTCGTGGGTGAAGGGGTGATCCCGCCGGCCGGGCGCAGCGAGAAATAGCCGCCTCGCTGGCCTAGGGGAGTCGTGCATACTCCCCTAAATCGCCATTTATCCATATATATCGGGTTGAGGCCCCATTTCGCCCCTATGCGACATTGCGTCATCACGCTATGCGCTGGTGCGGACACCCAACGCAACGAAGGGTACTACTATGCACACAAACACCCTGCTTCATCCGCTCTCCCTCCGCAGAGCGGAACCCGCGGACCTTCCCGGCGTACTCACGCTGCTCGCGGACACCGCTGAGTGGCTGCACGCGCAGGGGGTGCGGCAATGGCCCCGCGCAGGGTTCGGCCCCGAGCGGATCGAGCCGCTCATCGAGGAACGCGTGCTGTTCCTGCTGGACGACGAGCTCAGATACCTCGACCCCGATGCGTCGGCCCCGCCGGTGGCCACCATCGCCCTCGACGACCACGCGGACCCCGAGTTCTGGACCCGCGCCGACGACCCGGGGGCGGCGCTCTACATCCACAAGCTGGCCGTCGCCCGTCCCTGGTCGGGCTCCGGCCTCGGGGACGCCCTGCTCGACTGGGCCTGCGCCACGGCCTTCTCGGCCGGCCTGCCCTGGGTCCGCCTCGACTGCGCCAAGGCCAACCCGCGGCTGCAGGGCTACTACCGCAACCGCGGCTTCCGCCACGTACGCACGGTGGACCTGCCGCACCGATCGTCGGGGGCGCTCTTCCAGCGCCGGTCGGAGGACGTGCAGACCACGGTCTTCCGCGACCTCACGGTCGCCGAGCTGATCAGCGCCTAGATCCGGTACAGGTGAGGCCCGGCCCCGCCCGCGGCGGGGCCGGGCCCGCCATCGGGCGCGGGAGGACGGGAAGGTCAACAACGGGCCCGGGTTTCCCCGTGGTTGAACAGGTGATCGTTCCTCCGCGTGCCGTACCGGGCAACTCGTCGGTAGACAGCGGGTTCGCACGCGGAGAGATGCACAGCGATGCAGGATGTGGCCGGTGAGAAGGCGTTCTCGTGGCGGCAGCGCGCGTTGGCGTACATCGCCGAGCTGCAGAGCCAGCTGGACGGTTACGGCGACGGATCAGCGCAGGCCAGGGGCGCGCAGCGGCATCTCGACGCGGCGCGTGAGGCGGCGGCGGGCAGAGCCAGCCTGACGGGCGCCTGGTCCGGGCTCGCCGTGGACCGCACCTGGGCGAACATCGGCAAGGTGGAGGTGGCCCTGCTGAAACTGCTGCCCGAAGCGGAGCTTCCGTGGTGGGGCAGCGACGTGCTGGCGCGGGCGTTGCAGCACCTGGGGCCGCAGGACCCGCGCCGGGCCAAGCTGGAGGAGCGCCTTCGCGGCCAGGACGGCAGGCTGTCGCCGCAGGACCGTACCCTGGCGGTGATCACGCTCCAGGCGGCCAACATCGCGGCGCAGCAGGAGAAGGTGCGGCTGCGCAGCTTCCGCAACACGATCCTGGTCTCCACCTTCGTCCTGGCCGTCGTCGCCGTGGCCCTGTTCGTGGTGGGGGCCCTCCACCCTCATGCGATCAACCTCTGCTTCGACGATCCCAAGGCCGGGCCCGCGTGCCCCATCGGGCTCACCCCGACCACCTGGGACGTCGCCATCGTGGAGCTCGTCGGCCTGTCCGCGGCCGCGCTGGTGGGCGCGATCGGCCTGCGCCACATTCACGGGACCTCGGCCCCCTACACCCTTCCCATCGTGCTGGCACTGTTGAAGCTCCCGGCCGGAGCGGTGTCGGCGGTCATCGGGCTGATGCTGATCCAGGCGCGCTTCGTCCCGGGGCTGACCGATCTCGACTCCAGCGCGCAGATCCTCGGCTGGGCGGCTCTCTTCGGCGCCGCGCAGCAGCTCATCACCCGGCTGGTGGACGAGCAGGGCCAGCATGTTCTCCGCAACGTGCGCGACTCCTCGCGCGGCGTGGACCAGGCCGCCGAGCCGCAACGTGCCGACTGACCGGGGAAGATAGCCGTTCTCCCAAGAATGGGCAGCGCTGGGGGAAAGGGGCGCATTGTCCAGTCTGGCCGGGGGAATAGCGGACAAGGATTCTCGCGCCGCGGCCACCCGTGGCCGGCGCGGCCGCATCCCGGGGGAGTGCGCATGGCCAAGCAGCAGGAACACCTTGTCGGCGAGCCTCCGGCGATGCGTGAATCGCCCGTGGCCGAGCAGTACGAGCGATATGTCGGAGGTTCCCCTGAAAGGGAACGGGTGATCTTCGACAAGCTCGCCCGCGATCTCATGCGGGTCCAGCTCAAGCTCAAGGAGCGTGGCCACGCACCCGGGATCGACCGCGCCTTCCACGCGAAGGCGATCCTCGGCGTCGAGAACGCCACCTTGAGGTTCCACGACGGCCTGCCCGAGGACCTGCGGACCGGATTCGCGCAGCCCGGTGCCGAGTATCCCGTCATCGTCCGGTTGTCGAACGCGAGCGGCGTCCGCCAGCCCGACTCCGCCCCCGACCTGCGGGGCGCGGCCCTGCGGATCCAGGTGGGGGCGGAGGAGACCCACGACCTCCTCATGACGAACCATCCGGTCTCCCACGCGGGCAACGCACGCGAGTTCGTGGTGTTCGCGCAGGTCATGGCGGGCGCGAACACCAACCTGCGCAAGGCCGTGGCCCTCTACGCCAGGCTGCCGTGGGCCCTGGGCTGGTCCACCGCCGCCCGCATGCGGCGCAACGTGCTCGCCGGAACCCGGCGCGAGGTACGCAGCCTCGCTCTGGAGACGTACTGGAGCCGGGGTTCCATCCTCTGGGGCGAGGCCGGCCCCGTCCGCTACCGGCTCCGGCCCGCCTCCGGGACCCCGGCGGCGCCCTCTCCGCCGCGAGAGGACGCCGACTACCTGTCGCACGAGCTCGCAGCCCGGCTGGCCAGGCGGGACATCGTCTTCGACCTGTGCGTGCAGCGCTACGAGGACGCCCGCCTCACACCCATCGAGGACGGCGCCGCCGACTGGC
Source organism: Nonomuraea sp. NPDC050202 (assembly GCF_040656115.1). Lineage (NCBI taxonomy): Bacteria > Bacillati > Actinomycetota > Actinomycetes > Streptosporangiales > Streptosporangiaceae > Nonomuraea > Nonomuraea sp. NPDC050202. The sequence continues at coordinate 163,955 of NZ_JBFALF010000003.1, forward strand.
CGGACGCGGACGTGCCCGTCGTCCCCGTCGCCACGCTGACGATCCCACGTCAGGATCTCGACACCGCGGCCGCGCGCGCCGCCGAGGCCCGCATCGACCAGCTCGCCTTCGACCCGTGGAACACCACCGACGAGTTCCGCCCCCTCGGCAACCTGAACCGCGCGCGCAAGGCCGCCTACGAGGCCGGCAGCGCCCATCGCCGCGGCCGCCGCTTCCTCACGCCCGCACCGCGGCGCAACCTCGTCGTCGGCACCCTGCTGCGCGGCGCGTTCGGCCTGCTCAACCGGTACGTCCCCTGGCACAGGCTGCCGACCTGGATCGGCCTGCTCAACGTCGCGACCATCCGGCAGGTGCTGCGCCGCGACAACCTGATCGACACCGGGACGCGGCAGGCCCCGCCCCAGGCGCATCCGGTGCCCCCGCCCCTCGACGACAGCCTGCTCGTCAGGCGCACCTACGACGGCACCTACAACGACCTGTCCGACCCCGCCATGGGAGCGCTCGGCTCGCCCTTCGGCCGTAACCTCCAGCCCGTCTACCGGCCGGACCTGTTCGACGAGCCGAACCCGGTGATCGTCAGCAGGGAACTGCTCCACCGCGACACCTTCATCCCGGCACGGTCGCTGAACGTGATCGCCGCCGCCTGGATCCAGTTCCAGGTGCACGACTGGGTGAACCACGAGCGCTGCCCGACCGGGACGGCGAGCGTCGAGGTGCCGCTCCCGTACGGCATGACGTGGACCAACACCCCGGGAGGCGCGCCCGAGCACGTGATGCGCTTCGCCGAGAACGCCGACCTGCGCCCGGCCGGCGGCACGGGACCGCCGATCCTGTCCGCCAACGCGGCCTCCCACTGGTGGGACGGCTCGGAGGTCTACGGCGGCGACGAGACCGTCGCCAGATCCCTGCGCGAGCCGGACGGCGGCGCGTCGCTGCACCTGGAGGACGGCCACCTGGTGCCGGGGCCGGACGGCATCCCGATCACGGGCTTCCGCGACAACTGGTGGCTCGGGCTCAGCGTCATGCACACGCTCTTCGCCCGCGAGCACAACGCCGTGTGCCGGGCCCTGCGCGAGGAGTATCCCGGCATGGACGAGGAGTCCGTGTACCACACGGCCAGGCTCGTCGTCTCCGCCCTCATCGCCAAGATCCACACAGTGGAGTGGACCCCCGCCATCCTCGCCACCGAACTGATCGACATCGGGCTGACGGCCAACTGGCAGGGGCCGCCGAAGAGCTGGCTGACCCATCTCGGGCTGTGGCTGGCCGACACGCACGCGCTCACCGGCATCCCGCGGACCCTGCCCGACCATCACGGCGCGCCGTACTCGCTCACCGAGGACTTCGTCACCGTCTACCGCATGCACCCGCTGATCCCGGACGACTACGAGCTCGCCGACCACCGGAGCGGGCGGCGGCTGGAGAGCCTCGGCTTCAACGACGTGCAGGGCGCCGCCACCGAGCCGGTCATGCGCCGGACGGGCCTGGCGAACTCGCTGTACTCGCTCGGCATCGCCCATCCCGGGGCCATCACGCTGCGCAACTTCCCGCGTGCGCTGCAGGCGTTCGAGCGGGACGGCGAGATCATCGACCTGTCCGTGGTCGACCTGGTCCGCACCCGCCGCCGCGCCGTGCCGCGTTACAACGACTTCCGCGCCGGCCTGCACCGGCCGCGCCTGCGGCGCTTCGAGGACCTCACCTCCGATCCCGACTGCCTGGCCCGGCTGCGGGACGTCTACCGTTCGGTCGACGACATCGACACGATGGTCGGGCTCTTCGCGGAGAACCCGCCCGAGCGCTTCGGCTTCAGCGACACGGCGTTCCGCGTCTTCATCCTCATGGCCAGCCGGCGGTTGCAGAGCGACCGCTTCCTCACCGTCGACTTCAGGCCCGAGATCTACACCCCGCTGGGGATGGACTGGATCGCCCGCAACGGCATGACGAGCGTCATCCTGCGGCACTGCCCCGAACTGGCGGCGGTCCTGCCCCGTACCACGAGCGCCTTCGCGCCATGGCGCCCGGCCAGACCCGAGGCGAACACCGGCGTCACGCACGACTGAAAGCGAGCCCGATCATGGACGTCAAGCCCGCCACCAGGCAGGAAGGGCTGGAAGCGCTCCTGTCCCGGCCGCTGCTGGAGACCATCTGGAAACGCCGCACGCACCGCGTCAGCCGTGGCGCGTCCGTCCCGGCGGGTTCGATGAGCTACCGGTCACCGCACCCGCCGATGCCGCTGACCGAGCTGGAGGAGGCGCTGCTCATCGCGCTCACCGGCTGCTCCGGCCTGACCATGCCTGACCGGCCGTTCGAGGATCCGCGGGACGGCGACCCCATCATGGCCAAGCCCAACCTCACCATGGCCGGCCGGACCGCGGGCAGCCCCGACAACGCCCAGGGCACCCACTTCTTCATGATCAACGACACCGGCACGTACTACCTGAGGAAGCTCCCGCCCGCCGCGGACCTGCCCTTCACCGCCGAAGCGCTGATCGAACGGGCCCGCCAGGCCAAGGTGCGGGTCCTCGACCGCCGGCTCGACGTGGCCGAGGGGCGGCGGGACTTCCCCGCCTACCTCGACTCGAACCGGTTCCTGTCCAACCTCCCCGGCACCACGATCTTCCTGCCCGTGGTGGACCTCTCCCACCAGTACATCAACTGCCTGATGTTCCTGCTCACCCAGCCGGAGGGGGCCAGGCCGGCGTTCGTCGACGACCGCAACTTCTATCGCCTGGCGGGCGTGGCCAAGTGGGTCAAGAACGGATTCCTCAACGCGGACGTCAAGGTGCCGCTCGGCGCCATGGGGACGATGCGGACCCAGATCGAGGCGGACCTGCTCGTGCAGAACCTGATGCTGGCCGCCGACGCGATGGGGCTGGGCGCCTGGATCCACGGCACGATCCACCCGCAGATCATGCTGGGCGACCCGAAGTTCTCCCGCGCCTACGGCCGGATGCTCGGCTTCGACTTCGTCACGCCGCGCTTCCGCCTCGCCGACGTCCTGCGCTGGCACGTGCCGCTGCCGAAGTACGCCGCACTGCGCTCCCACCCGGTGGGCCTGCGGGTGGACGGGGAGCAGCTCATCAAGGCCGCCTGCCCGCCCAACTTCCCCTCGATGGAGGCGGCCGTGGACAGCGTCGTGCGGGCGAAGTTCGGCCCCGGCGGCATCTACACCGACGAGAAGACCTTCGCCCACATCTACAAGGGTGACTACGGGCGGCGTTACCTGGCCGAGGCGAGCGCGTACGAGCAGGCGGTGATCGACTGCGCGCGGGACGTCTGCGTCTACATCCACCGGACGCACGGCCGCTTCCCCGCCCACGCCGACGCCATCCACGTGCCCGGCATCTGGCTGCAGATCCATCACGTCGAGACCGAGTACTACGAGCGGTTCTTCGCGAACGGGACGACCGACGCGCATCGGCGGCATGCCGCCCGCTGGCACGCGGAGGGGACGCGCCCATGAAGGTCTACGAGGCCATCGTCGCCGGGCTGGAGGACGTCGGAGTCGAGGCCGCCTTCGGGGGAGCGGGGGAGAACGCGGCAGGCCTGATGCTGGCGCTGAAGCACTCGCGGCGGATCCGGCCGATCATCACCCGCCACGAGCAGGCGGCCTCCTTCATGGCCTGCGGGTATGCGATGTTCAGCGGGAAGCTGGGCTTCTGCTTCGCCACGGCCGGGCCCGGCGCGTTCAACCTGTTCTCCGGGCTGGCCATGGCGATGTCCGACTCCTACCCGGTTCTGGCCGTCTCGGGATACGCGCCCAGGAAGTGGCAGGGATGGGGCTCGCTGAACGAGACCTCCGGCCTCGGCGGGACGCCCGACTCCCAGGCCATGTTCGCCGCCACGACCAAGAAGTCCTTCCTGCTGGAATCCGCCGACGACACCTTCGACGTGCTCGAGGAGGCCGTCAACATCGCCTTCGAGGGGCGGCCGGGCCCCGTTCACATCCACGTCCCCCTCGACCTGACCGAACGCGGCGTCGAGGTCGGCAGAACGCGGCCCGTCCGGCTCGACGCCGCGCCGGCACCGCCCGACCCGGCACGCGTCGAGGAGATCGCGTCGGTGCTAGCGGACGCCCTGCGGGAGCGCCGGCGGATCGTCGTGCTCGCCGGGTTCGGCGCGGTCCGCAGTGGCGCCGGCCCGCAGATCAGGCACTTGATCGAACGGTTCCGGATCCCGCTGCTGACCACGCTCGACGGCAAGGGGATCGTGTCGGAGAAGCACCCCCTCGCGCTGGGAGTCTTCTCCGACAGCGGTCACGCGAGCGCCTGGAAGGCGTTCCGGGAGGCCGACGTCGTCCTGTGCGTCGGCAATTCCCTGAACCAGCACGCCACCTTCAACTACCGCCGGGACCTGTTCGACGGCAAGGTGCTCATCCACGTGAACATCAGCGAGATCGAGTTCCGCAAGGCGTACAAGCCCGACCACACGCTCCTGTCCGACGCGCGCCCGGCCGTCGCCGCGCTGGCCGAGGCGCTGGAGCGGAAGGTCGGTGACGTACCGGCCGCCGAGGTGACCGGCAAGGACTACGAGGCCAGGCACATCACCCACCTGACCGGCAAGATCCACCCAGGGGAGCTCGCCCAGGCGATCGGCCGGCTGCTGCCGGCGCGCGCCGTCCTCCTGGCCGACGCGGGCGCCCATCTGGCGTGGCTCGGCTACTACGTGGACGTCGAGGAGGGCCAGAACTTCCGCAAGGCCGGCTCGTTCGGGCCGATGGCTGGGCACGTCAACGGCGCGATCGGGCTGAAGGTCGCCCAGCCCGATCGTACGGTCGTGGTCGGCTGCGGCGACGGGTGCTACTCGTTGTCCGGCTTCGAGCTGATGACCGCCGTCGAGCACGGCATCCCCGTCATCTGGATCATCTTCGACGACCAGGAGTTCAAGCTGATCAAGCTCTACCAGCTCTCGGAGTACCTGGAGACCGGCCTGGTCGAGTTCCGGAACCCGGACTTCGCCGCCTACGCCCGCGCGTGCGGGGCGGACGGGTACCGGGTGGAGACGATCGAGGAGTTCGAGGACGCCTTCCGGGCGGCGCTGGGCTCGGACCGCCCCACGGTGATCGACGCCAGGATCACGCGGTGGGCGATCCCGCACTACAGCCCCTCGCCCCACGGAGTGATCGCCGGCCTGGTGGAGACCCTCGAAGACCGCCTGCGCGGCCCCGGTTGAGGAAGTCCGGCCTCAGGCGCGGGACAGTGCCTCAGGCGCTCGACTCGGCCTCAGCAGGTGCGCGGCCACCGCTCCCAGGCGGAGGCCGTCACGACGTGGTGCCAGCGTTCCGCGCCGTCCGTCAGGCCGGTGCCGGGACCGCCGCGGCCAGCGCGGCCCCGATCGGCTGGGCCACCTCGGGATGGGCGAGGTACTCCTCGATGTCGTGGGCCTTGCCCACCGGATTGGCGACGGCGACCTCGTCAGGAGCGCTGGCCCAGTGGCCGCTCAGCGGGCACCCGATGGCGACCGGGTCGAGGGGGCACCAGGCGTTGAACCAGCGCGCCACCCGGTCAGGACGGTGCGGCCCGCCGGCGAGCAGGCGCCGGTGCACGCTGTCGAGCCCGAGCGGGCTTCCCGCGGTGACGAGCAACTCGACCTCCACCGCCGGGTCGAGCCGGGTGAGCAGGTCCATGGCCACCACCGTGCCGAGGCTGTGGCTGACCAGCACCAGCCGGCCGGTGCGCGGCATGTCCTGGAGCACGCAGCCCAGCACGGCCTCGCGGACCTGCCGGTCGTCGAGGTAGGCGGCCACGTCCGCGAAGATCGCGGCGATGAGCAGCCGATCCAGGTCGGTGGTGTCGGCGAGCCAGCTCAGGCCGCGGCGCACGGAGTCGCCCAGCCCTTCCCTGCTCCCTGGCCGTGCCCCCGGCATGCCGGCCCGGCCCGCCGCCTCGATGATCATCTGCTCGTACAGCTGCCGCGTGGAGCCCGGGCCCGGCGCCACCGCCTCGACGGCTCCGCGCGGTGAACGCGACAGGGCCTCCATCGGCTGCATGGCCAGCAGGAGCTGCCTGGCGTAGAAGGGGAAGCACACGTCACCCGGCGTGATCGTGGCCAGCCCCGCCCGGGTGAGCCCGCCGTTCAGCCCGGCGGCCCAGTACCGGCGCAACTGCTCGGGATCTTCCTCCTCCTGGCCGCGGCCATGGAGGAAGACCACGTGCCTGGACCCGCCGAAGGCGCCGGGTGCGGCGGGCACGCCGGCGCGGAGCGGCGTGCTCCGCGCGTCCGTCTCGATGACCAGCCCGTCCACCGGAGAGGCAGGCGGCGGGACGGTGACGGCCGCCCGCGGGGCGGTGGCGTCCGCGAGGCCGGACTCCGGCCCCATCTCCGTCAGGTACGCCCGCCGGGCCTCGTCCAGGGGCAGGGCGGCGAGGTGCTTGAGGATGACGCTGATCCGCACGCCCTCGTTGGAGACCCAGTCGACGGCGTCGTCGCCGTCTCCCTCCCGCCAGGGCTGCCCGTCGCGGCGCAGGATACGTCCCTGGTCGTCGGTTCTGGGCACGCCGCTGTGGTGCAGCGCCGTGACCTCCCACTGGTCGTTGAACACCGGGGACCCGGAGCTGCCCGGCTCGGTGTCGGTCTGGTACTGCAGGAAGTCGTCCAGGCGCGCCTCCAGCCGGTTCTCCCGGATGGAGATCTCCTTCAACCGGCCGCTGGGATGACCGATGATGTTGACCGGCTCGCCGATGACCAGCTTGCCCGTCTGGACACTGAGCCGGTTCCAGCCGAACGTCTGCCCGGCCTGGCGGCCGTCGGCGTCGGGGCTCACGAGCACGAGGGCGAAGTCGAGGGCGGCGTCGGCGACGAAGAACGCGTCGGGAGCCAGGGTGAACCGCCGGGAGACCTCGGGGATGTTGTCCACGGTGACCTGGGCGTCGAACTCCACGATCACCGCGCCGGCCGCCGTGGCGTCGGGCAGCACGTGATGGTTGGTGAGCAGGAGCCGGGGGGAGACCAGGAACCCGGTGCCGATCGGGAGCTCCCGGCCGTTCTCGGCGACGCAGATCCGGGCGACCGTGCGCGCGGCCCGCGCGCCGCGGGGCAGGAAACTCCACGACTGCAGGTCCTTGGCCACCCCGAGGATGCGCTCGTACATCTGGGGCTGGTCGAGGGCGTCGGTCCTGGTGGCCTCCAGCGCGGCTTCGACCGGGAGGCCGTTGCGCTGGATGAGGCGGGCGGTACGGGCGGCCAGCATCTCCGGGGAGTCGGGGAAGGCCTCGCCCCGTTCGTGCCTGCGCCAGGCCTCGTCGCGTTCGGCACCGCTCCAGCGGTACCGTTCGGCGGCGGCCCTGGTCTGCCGCACCCTGCTTTCGCTGACTTCCGTGGATATTTCCATAATCGTCCGCCGCTCCCATATAAAGCAGGCATCTCATCTCGAATGTGTGCGCCGGGTCGCGTGGCCGTCCAGATGTCCGGCAGGTAATTGACCGCTTGTTGACCCATCTTTCGGCATCCGGTGCCCGTGTCCGCCGCTCACGGGAAGTCAAGTTAGGTCATTAAAAATGTCATTGAGATGGCTTATTTCTTCTTTTCTGGTCTTCCGGCGGGTCATGGCTACCGTGAGAAGCGAGGAGAAAGGGGAGCCTCATGGGTAACGTCGTCGACTACGTCTCTGTCGCATCCCTGGACAGGCGCAGCCAGCACCTCACCGAGGCCGAGCTCGACCGTCTGGAGGAGCTGACGGCGGCGGCCGGGGATGACGAGGAGTAGATCCGCCCGTCCCGCGCGCTGTCCGACGGAGCGGGAGGTGCCGCTCGCCGAGGCCGGACGGCGCTCGGTGGCGGCACTTGCCGCGCTGGGCCTGCGGGCCGAGCTCGCCGACGTGGGCGGGGGTCGTGATCCGGCCGCCTGGTGGTGCGGGCTCGTGAGCCGGGCGGGCCCAGCGCCGGTCGCGTGCGGGATGGGCAAGGGCGGCCCGGACGAGGCTCGGCTGGGCGCGCTCTTCGAGGCCATCGAGCATCACCTGACGGGACCCGCCGGATTCGACCCGGGCGCCGTGGAGCCCGCCGCCCCCGCCGCGATCGCCGCGGGGCCGCTGCGCTCGGACGCCTGCGCGCCGCTGCTGGCCCCCATGCCCGGACGCCGGATGGCCTGCCGGCGTTACCACGCCCTCGCCGGCGCGGGCGACGCGCTCGTACCGCTGTTCCTGTCCGCGCCCTGGTACCTGGAGACGGAGGCCGCGCCCCTGCGCGAGCGGGCCGGTGACGACAGCGACTACACCCACCTCATGCGCTACAGCTGCAACAGCGGCTCGGCCGTCGGCGTCACCGCCGCAGAGGCGGTGCTGCACGCCCTCAACGAGGCGATCGAGCGCGACGCCCTGTCCCTGCTGCTGGTACGGGCCTTCCTCGGCGGGCGCCGGTTCCGGCCCACGCTCATCGACCCGGGGACGCTGCCGCCCGACGCCGCCCGGGCGCACGCGGCGGCCGAGGAGCTGACCGGATCCCCGGTGCACCTGCTGGACATCACCAGCGATCTCGGGGTGCCGACCATGCTGGCGTACACGGCGCCCAGCTCCCGCCATCCGCACCGGCGCGGCACGGGCACCTCGCTGAGCCCGGCCCATGCCGCCTGGCGCGCCCTCACCGAGCTCGTCCAGACCACGCTGGGCGAGGAGCTGGCAGGCGGTGCCCGCCGCGATCCGGCCGCGCTGGACGCGCACCCGGCCCTGGCCGCCTGCGGGCGGTTCGAGCTCACCGAGGCCCTGCGTCAGGCGCGCGTGGTGCCCTTTCCCGCCGCCGGGCCGGTGCCGGGAACGCCCGCCACGCAACTGCGGGCGGTGTCCGCGACGCTGACGGCACGGGGCTTCAGGGCCTACGCCCGGCCGGTGCGCGCCCTGCCGGGAGGTGTGGTCGCCGTGCACGTGATGGTGCCGGGCCTGGAGCGATTCATGCTCGTCACGGACGGCAACCTCGTCGTCCCCGGGCCCCGGGGCAGGGAGGCGGCGGGAGGGACACGCCATGGCCTTTCACCCGTGTGGTGATGTTTCCGGATCGCTGCCGCGCGATGGGAATTTCGCTGAATTGCCCCGCTCGTTTTTCCGATCAATCGACCTCGGGCATGAATTTATCAGTCCCATTTCTAGCTGTATGGCGAAGATAATGGACTTATGTCTGGTCATTCCTGGCAGCGGAATCGTGTGGCCGGGTGGGCGCTCCTCTGGGGCGGCGTGCTCTTGGCCGTAGGCTTCGCGCTCGTCACCATCGCGGCGAACCAGCCCGGTGCGTCCGGCGGGGCAGCGCCGTTCCTCCAGATGCTCGCGGCGGTCAGCAGCGTGATCATGCTGGGGAACGGCCTGGTGCAGCTGTGGTCCTCGTGGCGTACGAGCCGTGCGCCCAGGCGTGCGCCGACCTCCGCCGACATCGACACCGCGAAGGACATCCTCGCCGGCCTGGTGGCCCAGCAGTGGCGTGAGGAACCGGTCCTGCGCTCGCTGTGCGATCCGGAGCCCATGCCGTTGCCCTGGCGATCGACCGAGCGGCGTGAGCTCGTCGATCGTCCCGAGATCATCGCCAAGGGGACCGTGGCCTTCCCCGGTCTGGGGATGCACATCGAGGACATGGCGCGCAACTTCAGGGCCCTGGACTGCAGGCGGCTGGTCATCCTAGGAGGCCCGGGGACGGGGAAGACGACGTTGGCCGTGGAACTGGTGCTCGAACTGCTCCGTACGCGGCGGCCGGAGGAGCACGTGCCGGTGCTGGTGTCGGCCGCCCGCTGGGACGACCGCGTCCATCCACGGGTGCAGGACTGGCTGGCATCGAGTGTGGCGACGGACTATCCAGCGTTGCGCGCGGAAGCGCTCGGCCCCGGCATCCCCGAGGCGCTGGTGTCCCGTGGCGAACTGCTGCCCGTGATCGACGGGCTCGACGAGCTGCCCGAACACGCCCGCATCGACATGCTGCGCGCGCTGAACCGTTCGATGTGCGAGAACGACCAGCTCATCCTCACCTGCCGTACGGAGCAGTTCGCCGAATCGGTCGATGAGCTCGGCGACGTCCTCAGGGGCGCGGCGGTCATCGAGCCGCAGCCCATGTGTCCCGCCGCCGCGGCCGACTACCTGCAGGCATGCCTGCCCTCGGTGCCGCGGCCGGCCTGGTCCGAGGTGCTGGATTCGCTGCGTACGGGGACCGCCCCCGCGTTGGCCGAGGTGACCTCGACGTCCTTGGGGCTGTGGCTGGTCCGCGCCACCTACATCGCCACGCGCGCGGATCCTGCGCCGCTGCTGCAGCTGGGGCGGGGCAGCGCCGCCGCGTTGCAGGACCACCTGTGCGACGAGCTGATCCCCGCCCTGGTCAGCACGCGTCCACCGGCCGACGCGCCGGCCCAGCTCTTCCGCCCGCAGCACGCGTGGACGCCGGAGCAGGTCAACCGGTGGCTGACGTACCTGTGCCGCCAGCTCGCGAAGAACGAGGAGGACACGCGGGACCTGGCATGGTGGCACCTGGCTCGCCACGCCCCCAACCGATCGGTGCGGTGGTGGAGCGGCATCGGGGCCGGGGCGGTGATATGCGGGCTCTTCGCCTTCGCGGGCGGCGATCTGATTGCCGGTGCCGCGGTCGGCGTGCTGGCCACGCTCGCGATCGTGTTCATGACCGGTTCCTGGTTCACCGAGGCACCGGGGCACGCGGACTTCCGGCTGCGCGGCAGGCTGTCTGATCTGGTCCGGATGATGGGTGCCGCGCTCCTCTTCGGTGCCCTGGGGGCGCTCGTCGGCTGGGTGACGGGCGCCGTGTTCATGCGCAGCACGGCGGCCGGCGTGGCGGCCGCCGTACAGGTCGGGCTGCTGTCAGGCATCGGCTTCATTTTCGTGTTCGGCCTCGTGCGGTGGGTCGAGCGTCCGGCCACGGACGCCAGTGCGCGGTCCCCGCGCTCGACCTGGCAGGCCGACCGCAACCTGACCGTGATCCGCATCGTGAGCGGGCTCGTTCTCGGGGCGATCGGCGCGACCATCGCGTGGAAGGCACAGCTCAGCTGGGGCATGGGCATCGTCGTCGGGCTGCTGGGGCTGCTGTTCGGGCTCATGCTGGGCAGCCACCACGCCTGGCTCGCCTACAACCTGACCGTTCCCCGCCTGGCCACCAGGGGCAGCCTGCCGCTGCGGGCGATGAACTTCCTCGACGACGCCCACCGCCTGGGCCTGCTGCGCACGGAGGGGCCGTACTACCAGTTCCGGCACGTCGAGCTCCAGCAACACCTCGCCCGCGAGCTGGCGGCGAAGAAGAGCAGGCACCGGGAGCCCACCCCGCTCACTTGAACGGGGGGTGGCGGAAGGGCGTGCCCTGTTGGGCGGCATTTCAGCGTGGCTTGGCAACCAGCGGAACCGGTCGGGGGCATGTTCCCCTGGGGCCGGAGGACCGGCGCCACGTCCGGAGGACGGCGTCGAGCGGGGGCTGAAGGCCATGGGTGAGAGATACAGCGTGTTGCGCGACATGAGCGGCGTGCGCACAGCGAGTCCGCTGGAGTCGGCGCGGGCGGGCGGTCCGATGCCGCCGCCGGCGCTCGGCGTGGGCAGCGAACCGCACGTGGAAGTGGTCGAGCTCGGCAAGCGCGAGCTGCGCGACGTGTCACGCGACCCGGAGGTGCGGGCGGTGGCGCCGGTCATGCCGACCACGCTCATCCAGCCGATCGAGGACGGGGCCGACGGGCGGGCGGAGGCCGAGGCGACCGCCGCCGCGGCCACGTGGGGCGTCAAGGCCGTGGGCGCCGACGTCACGACGCGGACGGGAGCGGACACCGTCGTGGCCGTCCTCGACACCGGCATCGACGCCACCCACCCCGCCTTTACCGGGGTGACCCTCATCCAGGAGGACTTCAGCGGCTCAGGCGTGGGCGACAAGCAGGGGCACGGCACGCACTGCGCCGGCACGATCTTCGGCCGGCCGGTCGAGGGCACGCGGATCGGCGTCGCGCCCGGCGTGAGCCGGGCGCTGATCGCCAAGGTGCTCGCCGACGACGGGAGCGGCGACACCGAGGGGCTGCTGCGCGGCATGGAATGGGCGCTGCACCAGGGCGCCCAGGTGATCTCGATGTCCCTGGGGTTCGACTTCCCCGGCATGGTCCAGCGACTGGTGGACATGGGACGGCAGCCGAGGTTCGCCACATCGCTCGCCCTGGAGGCGTACCGGGCGAACCTGCGGCTCTTCGACGCGCTCATGCGGATGGTGGCCGCCCGGGGGGCGGTCGGCCCCGGCACCGTCGTCGTGGCGGCGGCCGGCAACGAGAGCGAGCGCCAGCACGGGCCGGATTTCGAGATCGCCGTGTCGCTGCCCGCCGCCGCGGAGGGCGTCATCGCGGTCGGCGCGCTGGCACAGTCACCCACGGGCAACGGCCTGGTCGTCGCGCCCTTCTCCAATACCTTCCCGCAGATCAGCGCCCCGGGGGTGGGCGTGGTCTCCGCGCGGAGCGGGGGCGGCCTGCGCTCCCTGAGCGGTACGAGCATGGCCACGCCGCACGTCGCGGGCGTGGCGGCGCTGTGGTGGGAGGACGTGATGAAGTCGCCGCTGCCGGCGGCCTCGTCCACGGTCACCGCGCGCCTGCTCGCCGGCGCCGCGGTCAGCCCGCTGGCGTCCGGCGTCGACGTGGCCGACCGGGGCGTGGGTCTGGTGCGGGCTCCGTAGAAGGCGGGCCCGCGCATTCATGTAAGAAAAGGGAGAGGTTCCGTATATGTCATTCACCACTGCTGTCGACAAGCGTTCCCAGGCGAACAATGCAAAAAGGGAACAAGGTCTGGACCAGACCACAAAGATCTGGAACGTAACCAACTATCCGACTCGTGACGAGGCTGCGCAGTTCGTCAACTATGAGCCTGCGCAGGGCCCGGGAGAGGCTGTCTTCTCCAACTGCGCTGACGGCACGGTGGACGTGTACTACTACCTGTAGGCCGTTCATCGGGAGGGCGCGCCGGCCGCTGTCCGGCGCGCCCTCTTGCCTGCCGACACCTGTCCGAAAATTGGGTATTGTCGCTTTTTTGAAGGGCTTAGGTTTTTAACCCCAAATGTGCTAAACAGGCTACCCAAAAGGCATCTAGGTAGGGCGTCTTTCCGGATTTCCTGTGATGTCCTGGAGACGTGGGCACCACTACAAGGTGCCCGCACAAATGGACGGCCCACGATCGTGGGATCCACCCTCATCGGCATCAGGAGGTAGCCATGAAGGCTCCGGAATACCGTCCCCCTCCTCTGGACATCGGGGACGACAGGCGCGAGCTCGTCAAGAAGTGGCAGCAACAGCTCAGGAACCGTGGCTGGCACATCGAGGTCGACGGCATCTACGGCAAGGAGAGCAGGCGTCTGTGCGCCAACTTCGAGATGGAGCACGGCCTGACCTCGAACGGCGACGTCGACAAGGCCACGTGGGACGCCACCTGGGAGGCCGGCAGCACGAAGCCGCAGCCGACGCCCGGCCGCATCCTGAAGAAGGGCGACACGGGCGAGGACGTCCGGAAGTGGCAGCGGCAGGTCAACAACCGCGGCTGGCCGGAGCTCAAGGTCGACGGCGACTTCGGCGACCAGACGGAGCGGATCTGCAAGGAGTTCCAGGAGTTCGAGGGCCTGCCGGTGACCGGCAAGGTCGACGAGGACACGTGGAAGGAGGCATGGCTGGAGAAGACGCCGGTAGCCGCCATGTAGGCGCCTTCTCCACGCCGGCCGGTGCCCCCGTCCAGGGGTGCCGGCCCGCTGACGCTTCGGGTCGGTCCCAGGCCGAGGGCCAGGGTCAACCTTCTGGCACAAGGGCGCAAAGCGCCATATAACCTCTCCCCATGACCGGATCCCTCCTTGAGGTGATCGCGCTCAACGTGCGCGACGCCGTCGCCGCCGAACAAGGCGGAGCCGACCGACTCGAGGTCGTGGCCGACATGGCGGCCGACGGGCTGACCCCCTCACCGGAGACGGTCGCCGCGATCGCCGCCGAGTGCCCGCTCCCCCAGATGGTCATGCTGCGCTGCGACGCGAGCTTCGCCGCCGACCCCGACGTCGTCGAGCGGCTCAGCCGCGACGCCAAGGCCCTCAAGCAGGCCGGGGCGGCCGGGTTCGTGTTCGGGTTCCTCGACGGCGCGGGAGCCGTCGACCTGACCGCCACCGAGGCGCTCATCCACGCGGTCTCGCCGCTGCCGTGGACGTTCCACCGCGCCGTCGACCACGCCGCCGACGTCCACGCGGCCTGGCGCGCCGTGCGGCTGCTGCCGAACCTGGCCACCGTGCTCAGCTCCGGCGCGCCCACCGGCGTGGGGGACGGGCTGCCCGTGCTCAAGGCGCGCGCCGACGCCGGCGACGGCTCGATCGTGCTGGCCGGTGGCGGTCTGCGGCCCGCGCACGTGCCCGCCCTGCTCGACTACGGCATCCGCGCCTTCCACGTCGGCTCGGCCGTGCGGTCGAGCTGGTCGGACCCGGTCGAGTGGCGCCTGGTACGCCAGTGGCGGGCCCTGGTCGAGCGCGACTGACCACCCTCCCTGAGGTTCACGGCAGGGCCATGTCGGCGCGGCGCAGGGCGGCCGCCAGGGTGCGGATCGTGGCGGGCTCGTCCATCACGCCACCCCCGGCCGAGCGCCGCTCCTCCCAGGCCAGCACCCGCTCCCTGTAGGAGTCGTAGCGGGCCAGGTGGAAGGCGTAGACGGTGGCGAACCGGCTCACCAGGTGGGACGGGTGCATGTCCCACCCCTGGTAGAAGCCGTGCCGCAGCGAGTGGCGGACCAGCTCGGCGTGCCGCCGCCACAGCCCGTGCACGTCCCCCGCGCGGTCGGAGGCGGGCGAGGCGGCCAGCGAGCCGTCCGACAGCTCCACCCCCGTCCCCGCGAACGCCGTCTGCATGACGTGCCGCGCGTGGTCGCAGGCCGGATGGTCGAGCCGCTGCTCGTGCGGCGGCAGCCCCAGCGCGGCCGTGTAGTCGAAGACCCCGAAGTGCGCCGCCGCCAGCCGCCCGCCCAGCGCCTCGTTCAGCTCGCCGCGCAGGAACGGCAGCGTCTGCGGCGCCTCCACCTGCATCTCGAACCGCAGTCGCACCCCGAGCTCCGCCTCCAGCTCCGCCAGCACGCCCGCGAACTGCCCGAGGTAGGCCTCCATCAGCACCTTGGGAAAGGTCACCGTGAACCCGCCCGGCAGCTCACCGGCCCGCTCCACCACCCCGGTCACGAAGCCGCGCAGCGTGCGCACCGACCGCTCGGGATCCCCGTCGGCGAACGACTTCACCCGGGGACCCCACCGCCGGGGCAGCGCTCCGGCCGCGTGCATCGCGGCGACCGCCTCGACGGCCTGCCTCACGTGGCCGTCCTCGACGGGGCCGGGCCGCACGCCGTACCCGTCCTCGAAGTCGACGCGCAGATCCTCGACCGGCTCGGTGGACAACTTGCGCAGTAACATCTCGTGCACGACGGCGGCGAGCCCGGAGGGCACGCCGAAGACCTCGGCCACCTCGTCGGGGCCCGCCAGGTGAGCCTTGAGCAGCGACAGCGCCCGCTCGCCCCACTCGGCGACGGTGCGGGCCGAGAAGCGGTCGGCCGGCACGTACACGGTGTGGACGGGCTGCCAGCCGGGACGCGCCTCGGGGTAGCGGGCCTGCTGCAGCCGGTACGTCCCGGCGAAACCCTCAGGGACGGCAGGCACGGAGCATGGCCTCCAGCCCGACGAGCTTGACGCGTTCGCCACGGTTGAGCGACTGGGCGAGCTCCGCCTCGGCCGCCTCGATGGCCAGCCACTCCGCGTACGTGATCGGCCGCACCCCGCGCCCGGCCAGCAGCAGGTCGATGCCGCCCGACCCCACGCGCGCGCCGCCCTCGAGGTCGGCCAGCAGCGTGCGGACGGTCTCCGCCGCGTCGGACTTGTTGGTGCCGATCACCCCGGTGGGCCCGCGTTTGAGCCAGCCTGCGACGTATTCGCGATCGCGCACTCGCCCGGCCTCGTTCGGCACGGTCATGGTCCGGTCCGAGAACGGCACCCCGGGCAGCGGGACGCTCTGGTAGCCGACCGAGCGCAGCACCATGCCGACCGGCAGCGTCTCGTACTCGCCGGTGCCGACCACGCGCCCCTCCTCCGACAGCCGGGTGCGCTCGAGCCTGAGCCCCTCCACCCGCTCCGTGCCGAGGATCTCGACGGGCCGCAGCCAGAAGCGCACGTCGAGGCGGCGCGGGCGGCCCACCGGCTCGCGGTCCGCCCACCCCTGCAGGACCTTGATGTTGCCCTGCACCTGGCGCGGGAAGTCGCCGCCCAGGACGACGGCCTCGTCCGGGCGCACGCACACGTCGGCGTTGACCAGCTCGCCCAGCTCGCGCAGCTCCTTCAGGGTGAACTTGGCGTGCTCGGGCCCGCGCCGCCCGACCATGTGGATGGCCTTCACCTCGCTCTCGCCGAGCCGGTGCAGCACCTCGTGCGGCACGTCGGTGGCGCGCAGCTCCTCGGCGGTCTTGGCCAGGACGCGGACGACGTCCACGGCGACGTTCCCGACCCCGATCACGGCGACCTCGGAGGTGTCGAGCGTGAACCGGCCGGGGTCGACGTCGGGGTGCCCGCAGTACCAGTTCACGAAGTCGGTCGCGGCCACGCTGCCCGGCAGGTCCTCGCCCGGGATGCCGAGCTTCCTGTCGACCATCGCGCCCGTGCAGTAGACCACCGCGTCGTAGACGCCCAGCAGGTCCTCGACCGACACGTCGGAGCCGAGCGTGACGCCGCCGAGGAAGCGCACCTGGGGCAGCTCCAGCACCTTGCGCAGGTAGTTCGCGATGGACTTGATCGAGGTGTGGTCGGGCGCCACGCCGTACCGGACCAGCCCGTACGGGGTCGGCAACCGCTCGATCACATCGACCTCGACCGGCTCGGCCGACTGCTTGACCAGCGCCTCGGCCGTGTAGATCCCGGCAGGGCCCGACCCGATGACCGCCACGTGCAACGTCACGCCGCCTCCCTACGCCGGTCCACGTGCGACACGCCCCACTGGACGCGACCGGCCAGTGTGATCGATGTATCCCCGGTCGCCGGTGCGGATGAACCCGTCCCCGGCGAATACCGCATGATCGGTGCTCCTGCCAACGTAACCGCTCATGACGGCTTCTGAGCGGAGGCGCGTGCCTCCACGCTACTCCGCTACGCCGGGCGATGGCGCAGGGCCACCTTGTCCACCTTGCCGTTGGCGTTGGTCGGCAGGGCGTCCACCACGACGATCCGCTTGGGCACCTTGTAGCCGGACATGTTGGCGCGCGCCCACGCCGCCAGGGCCTCGGGATCGGCCGCCATCCCCGGGCGGGGCACGACGTAGGCCAGCCCCGACTCCCCGGAGACCGGATCCGGCACGCCCACGACCGCGGCCTGCGCCAGCGAGCCCTCCCGCAGCAGCAGCGACTCGACCTCGGCGGGGGAGACGTTGAACCCGTTGACGATGTACAGGTCCTTCTTGCGGTCCACGATGGCCAGGTTGCCCGCCTCGTCCAGCACGCCGACGTCGCCGGTGTGCAGCCAGCCGTCCGCGTCGATCACCTCGGCCGTCCGTGCGGGCTCGCCCCAGTAGCCGCGCATCACGCCGTAGCCGCGCTGCAGGATCTCGCCGCGCTCGCCGGCCGCGACCGGCTTGCCGTCGTCGTCCACCACCTTCACCTCGATGCCGGGCACGGGCCTGCCGGTGGTGTTCGCGATCACGTCGATGGGGTCGCCCGCCCTGGTCATGGAGACGACCGTGCCCTCCATGAGCCCGTACGCGTTGATCATGCGCTCCAGGCCGACCCGCTCGACCAGCCGCGTGATCAGGCGGGCCGGCACGGCGGCGGCCCCGCAGATGGCCACCCGCAGCGACGACACGTCCCAGGCTCCGCGGTCGAGTTCGTCCAGCAGCCGGTGGAACAGCGTGGGCGGCCCGGCCAGCACCGTGACCCGCTCCTCGGAGATCAGCGACATCAGCGCGTCCGGCGTGAAGACCGCGACCGGGATCATCGTGGCCCGGCGCAGCACGCAGGCGACGAGCCCGGCGTTGAGGCCGAACCCGTGGCTGAACGGCGCGATCACCGGGTAGCGGTCGTGCTCGTCCAGCGTGACGATCTCCGACCAGTCCCAGTAGCCGCGCAGCACCTGGGAGTGGTCGATCATCACGCCCTTGGGCGTACCGGTGGTGCCGGAGGTGGACATGATCTCGCACAGGTCGCCGGGCCGTACGGCGAGCGCCCGCTCCTCGGCCTCCCGCACGGGCACCTCCGCGGCGGCGGGCACCTCGGGCACGGCGTGCCGCAGGCCGGGCAGCGGCGGCAGCAGCCCGGCCAGGGAGCTTTCGGCGATCAGCACCTGCGCGCCCGTCTTCTCGATGAGCTGGGCGGCCTCGATGCCCTTGCACCGGGACGACAGCGGCACGATCGCCGCCCCCGCGTCCCAGATCCCGAACGCGTGGGTCACCCAGCGGGCCGAGTTCACCCCCCACATCGCCACCCGGTCACCCGGCCGCACACCGAGTGCGACGAGGCCGCGCGCGACCCCGGACGCCGCCTCGCGCAGCCCGGCCAGCGTCAGCCGCGGGCCCGCGGGATTGGCCACGACGAGCTCGTCGGGATGGCGTTCGGCCTGGTCACGAAGCATGCGGGGGAGCGTCCCCCAGTCCGGCATCGATCCCATCGGCTGCCCCTTCAGGTGATGAGCGCTCTGTCCCTTCCGAGGTGGTGGCCGCGCAGGTCGTTCACGGTGCCGGGCACGGGGGTCTCGGAGACCTCCTGGGCGATCTCCACGGTCACCGACACGGGGGTCAGCGCCCGGACGGCCTGCTCGATCCGCCCCTTCCACATGGGGTTGCCGATCAGGCTCTGCCTGGCGAACGTGACCTTGAGCGCCGCCGTGTCCAGCGTCCCCTGCCGGCTGACCGCCAGCTCCCACCCCGCCACGCCGTCGATCCGCGACAGCGCCCTCTCGATCCGCGGCAGCGCCAGCCACACGCCCCTGACCAGCACGTGCTCGCCCACCGTGTGGGCGGGCGCGGGGATGTCCCCGCCTCCCGCGGTCCTGGCGACCAGCCCGGTCCTGAGCACGGCGTCGCCGAGCGCCGAGTGCGCGGACGGGGTGACGACCAGCTCGGCCGGCCCGTCCGCCGTGGCGGGGACGTCCTTGTCCAGCGCCGCCAGCCCCAGCACACCGTCCGCGAGCGGCCGGAGGGGATCGTCCTCGGCCGCGTGCCAGGCCAGCGCGCCACCGCTGAACGGGCTGGCCAGCACCTCCGTGACCGTGGCCCCGAACTCGCCGGCCAGGTGCCCGAGCGTGCGCTTGGAGGCGATCTCGCCGGTCAGCACGATGGTCCTGAGCCCGAGGTCCAGCGGGTCCAGCAGGAACTCCAGGTGCAGGCGGGCCAGCAGGTCCATCGCGCCCGTGGGGGTCGCGACCAGCGTGGTGGCCTTCAGCGCGCTCAGCGCGTGGTGCAGGCGCATCCGGCCGCGCGGGCCCACGCAGGCCGCCGCCTGCGCCACGTCCGCCGCCGCCGACGCCCACAGCGCGCCGGCCGGTTCCGCCAGGGCCACCACGACGCGGTCGCGCTCGCCGACCCCCGACTCCCGCAGCGCCGCCCCCGTCAGCCCCGCCGCGGCCGTACGGTCCTCGGGGGACAGCGGGAAGACGCTGGACACGTCGGGGGAGACCAGCAGCAGCCCGGTGGCGGAGCCCGCCGCGGCCCCCAGGTCGTCCCGGGTCAGCCAGCGCGCCATCAACGCATCACGTCCTTCATGAACAGGGAGATCGACTCGCACACCCGCTCGTGCGCCAGGCCGCCCACCTGCGCCTGGATGATCAGGTCCGTCGCGCCCGCCTCGGCGATCCTGGCCAGGGCCTTGCGTGAGCCCTCCACGTCGTCCACGACGACCATCAGGTGCTCGCGGAGCGTGGCCATGGCCTCCTCGGGCGGCAGCCCGGCGGCGAGCTGCCCGAGCACGCGGTGGGTGGCGTGGCGGGCGTCGTAGTAGTCGGGCGGGGTGACGAGGTTGACCTGGCGGCGGATGTACCACAGAACCGGATCGGCGGCCGTGACGTTGGCCTCGTCGCGGGTGGGGGCGACGTACCAGGGGATCATCAGCGCGACGCGCCGGGTGGCGGGGTCGAAGCCATGCTCGCTCAGACATTCCCGATATCTCGCGATGTCGGCGGCGACGTCGTCGATGCCCTTGAGCATGGTCATGCCGAGCAGGTTGTACCCGTGCCTGGCGGCGGCGAGATAGCCCTCCAGGGAGGTCGAGGCCACCCAGACCGGAGGGTGCGGCCGCTGGGCCGGGCGCGGGTAGACGGCCACGTCGGGGATCTCGAAGAACTCGTTCGACCGGCTGACCGGCTCGCCGTCGGCCTGCCAGATGGCCAGCGTGGCCTCCAGCGAGTCCTCCCAGATCTGCCGCGACTTCTCGAACGGCCGCTGGAACGCCTGGTACTCCAGCGGTGACGCGCCCCGCCCCGTGCCGAACTCGACCCGGCCGCTGCTCAGGATGTCGAGCGTGGCGACGCGTTCCGCCGTACGGATCGGGGACTGGAACGGCAGCAGCACCACCCCGAGCCCCAGGCGGATGCGTTCGGTGCGCTGCGAGATGGCGGCCAGGACCAGGTCGGGTGCTGAGGAGTGGGAGAAGCCCCTGGTGAAGTGGTGCTCCACGAACCAGGCGGCCTCGCAGCCCAGCCGGTCGCCCAGGACGACCTGGTCGATCACGTTCTGGAACGCCTGCTGCTCGACCTCGCGGGTGCGACCGCGGACCTCCAGCTCATACCCCAGGCTGATCCGTAGGGACGACGTCATCGCGCCTCCGGCGTAATAGGAAACCAAGCGCTCGCTTGGTAGAGCGTATCAGCGGCAAAGACTTGCGGGAAGGGCGCGGCGGCGATCAGAGTGGATGCCTGTGAAGCGAAAGCACGCGTTGCGGCGGCCGAAGAGCGGCGCGTCTCCGGACCAAGGCGGCGAACTCTCGCTCACCAGCGCCCGCCGGTACGAGGCGTTCGGCCGGGTGATGGCCGCGCTGGCCTCCGAGGCCGACTTCATCGAGTCGTGCCGCGACCTGACGTGGTGGCGCGGGGCCGACCACAGCTGGCACGTCGAGTGGCGCGACGGGCCGTACGCGTCGGAGGTGGCCACCCTGCTGGCCGAGCAGGTCCGCGACCCCGACTACGACGGCTCCCTCGTCACCCAGGCCGGGCCGGGCGACGGCGGCTCGGCGGTGCTCGACGTGATGGGCGTGCGCTTCGAGCTGCGCGCGATCGACCCGATCGGGCGGGCCACCGTCCGTGCCCGTCCGGGCTTCTGGCGCCTGGCCGAAGCCCTCGACACCACCCGCCGCACCAACACCCGCCACCCCTGGGAAGAACTCCTCGGCGGCTGACCCGCACCCCGCCCGCCCCGGGAAGCGTGCGGACCTCAGCCCGTGCCGAGGACGTGCGTGGCGAGCCGGGCGCGATGGGCTTGCGGCGGCCCGAAGAGCTGCGCGTCCGAGGTGGCCCGCTTGAAGTACCGGTGCGCGGGATGCTCCCACGTGATCCCGATCCCCCCGTGCACCTGGATGTTCTCCCCGGCCACCGCCAGATACGCCTCCGTGCAGTACGACCCCGCGACCGCCGCCGCCACCGCGTCCTCCGCCGCCGCCCCCGCCGCGGACCTGGCCGACTCCACGAGCAGCAGCAGATCCGCCAGCTTGTGCTTGATCGCCTGGAACGCCCCGATCGGCCGCCCGAACTGGTGCCGCCGCTTGGCGTGCTCCACCGCCATCTCCAGGCACCGCTGCGCCCCGCCCACCTGCTCGGCCGCCAGCGCGGCGATCCCGAGGTCCCGCACGCGCGCCCACCCCGCGCCGTCGCCCAGCCGCCGCACCGGGACGCCGTCGAAGTCGAGCCGCTGCAACGGCCGGCTCTCGTCCATCGTCACGTGCCTCACCCGCCGCGAAGGCACGGCCTCCACCAGCGCGCCGCCGGCGTAGACCAGCACCAGCTCCCCCTCCAGCGCGTACGGCGCCACCCCCGTGAGCCGCTCCCCGTCGAGGCGCAGCTCCCCGTCACCCGGCAGCACCACGGTCGCGCTCACCCCGCCCGCCAGCGCCTCCAGCAGCTCGTCCGCCCCGCAGGCCGTGGCCGCCTCGACCGCCATGACCGCCGACTGGAGGAAGGGGTGGGGTGACAGGACCCGCCCCAGCTCCTCCGCCACGGCCGCCATCTCGGCGGGCCCGCATCCCGCTCCGCCGTGCTTGCCGGGCACGAGCAGCCCGGCGATCCCCACGTCCCGCGCGAACGCCTGCCACGACGCGCCGGGACGCCCGGCCAGATAGTCGCGGACGGCGGCGCGAAGCTCATCGGCGAGTGACACGCGACCGATTATAACCAAGCGATTGCTTGTTTTAGTATGGACATGACCGAAATTTGCCTTTTTTGTAGGGTCACATAATCTGGATGTGGTCATCCCCAGACCATTCCGGGGGAGGGGTTGACCAGGGAAATGGACATGAACAACATCACCATCGACTACGCCGACTTCGCCGAATACGACCGGCGTCAGCGCGCCATCGAACGCCATTTGGTGGCGGCCTTCCTGGGTGGACTGGCCGTCGGCCTGATCGGCATGCTCATTTCCGGAAACGGCCCCGGCTGGCTCGGCCAGATCTACGACCCGTACGCCTATCTCGCCCTCTCGCTGACCGTCGGCGCCACCGCGTCGGGGTTCGGATGGGCGCTGGTGACGACGTTCCTGGCGGCGGTGTCCACGCTCGTCTCCGCGCTGGGCGCGAGCGCGCTGACCGGCGACGAGGCCTTCGACGTGATCGGCGGCAGTCCCGCCGGCCTCAACTGGACGCTCGCCCTGCTCGTGGGCCTGGGCCTGCTGGCGTACGCCACCCGCAGGCAGGACGGCTGGGGCGACGTGGCGGCGGGCGCGGTCGGCGCGGCGCTGATCGCCGACGTGGTGGACCGGGCGACCCCCGGGTTCATCGACAGCGAGCAGTCGTTCTGGCCGTGGCCCGCGATGGTGGTCGGCCTGGCGTCCGTGGCCCTGGTGCTGGCGCTGCGCAGGAGCGCGCGCGGGCGGGTGCGCGCGCTGGCGATGTCGGCGGTGTTCGCCGGCCTGTTCACGGTCTGCCTGGCCGCCTTCGTCGCGGGCTGGATCCCGCTGGCCGTCTGAGCCGCCGGAATAAGCCCGAGCGCGGTGCTCCTCCGACTCGATAGCCTGTAGACCTCTGTAGTCCTCTGCAGGCCTCCACATCCGGGTTCGAGCAAGGAGTAGCCGTGTTGCTGCGCATGTCGTCGTTGTTTCTTCGCACCCTGCGGGACGACCCGGCAGACGCGGAAGTGCCGAGCCACAAGCTCCTCGTCCGCGCCGGCTACGTCCGCCGGGTCGCGCCCGGCATCTACTCCTGGCTCCCCCTCGGCAAAATGGTCCTGGAGAACGTCGCAAGGATCGTCCGCGAGGAAATGAACCGCATGGGCGGCCAGGAAGTGCTCTTCCCCGCCCTGCTGCCCCGCGAATACTACGAGGCGACCGGCCGCTGGACGGAATACGGCGACACCCTCTTCCGGCTGCAGGACCGCAAGGGCGCCGACTACCTCCTCGGTCCCACGCACGAGGAGCTCTTCACCGACATGGTCAAGGGCGAATACTCCTCCTACAAGGACTATCCGGTCACCCTTTACCAAATCCAGACCAAATACCGCGACGAGGCGCGGCCCAGGGCCGGCATCCTGCGGGGCCGCGAGTTCCTGATGAAGGACTCCTACTCCTTCGACCTCGACGACGACGGCCTCAAGCGCTCCTACGAGCAGCACCGCGAGACCTACATCAGGACCTTCGACCGCCTCGGCATCAAGTACAAGATCGTGTTCGCGACGTCGGGCGCGATGGGCGGCTCCGCGTCGGAGGAGTTCCTGGCCCCCACGCCCACCGGCGAGGACACGTTCGTGGCCTGCCACTCCTGCGGTTACGCGGCCAACGCCGAGGCCGTCGTCACGCCCGCCCCCGCCGCGCGTCCGACCGGCGACCTGCCCGCGCTGCAGGTGCTCGACACCCCCGACACCCCGACCATCGAGTCGCTGGTGTCGTACGTCAACGAGCACCACGGCCTGTCCGTCACCGCCGCCGACACGCTCAAGAACGTCGTCGTCAAGGTGACCACGCCGGGCTCCGACAAGGTCGAGACCCTGATCGTCGGCGTGCCCGGCGACCGCGAGGTCGACTTCAAGCGCCTGGAGGCGTCGCTGGCGCCCGGCGAGCCCGCCATCTTCGAGGCCGCCGACTTCGCCAAGCACCCCGGCCTCGTCCGCGGCTACATCGGCCCGCAGATCCTGCGCGAGCTCGGCATCCGCTACCTCGTCGACCCCCGCGTCGTCGACGGCACGTCCTGGGTCACGGGCGCCAACGAGCCCGGCAAGCACGCCGCCAACGTGGTCGCGGGCCGCGACTTCACCCCCGACGGCACCATCGAGGCCGCCGAGGTGCGCGCCGGCGACCCCTGCCCCCGCTGCGGCGCCGAGCTGTCCATCGACCGCGGCATCGAGATCGGCCACATCTTCCAGCTCGGCCGCAAGTACGCCGACGCCGCCGGCCTCGACGCGCTCGGCCCCGACGGCAAGCCCATCCGCATCACCATGGGCTCCTACGGCATCGGCGTGTCCCGCGCGGTCGCGGTCATCGCCGAGCAGGCCCACGACAAGCTGGGGCTGGTGTGGCCGCGCGAGGTCGCGCCCGCCGACGTGCACATCGTCGGCACCGGCAAGGAGAACCAGGTGGAGGCCGCCCTGGAGCTGGGGGCCGAGCTGGAGTCGCGCGGCCTGCGGGTCCTGGTGGACGACCGGCCGCAGGTCTCGCCCGGCGTGAAGTTCAAGGACGCCGAGCTGCTCGGCCTGCCGACGATCGTGGTCGTCGGGCGCGGGCTGTCGCAGGGCGTCGTGGAGCTGCGCGACCGGGTCTCCGGCGAGAAGTCGGAGATCCCCCTCGCCGAGGCCGCCGACCGCATCATGGCCGCCGTCAACGCCTGAGAGCGGAGCCCTCCTCCGCCGACCGGGGCCCGGCCTTGACCCGTTCGGACGGCCCAGGCCCCGCCACGGGCCACCCCGGGGTCCGGTCGGGCGACCCAGCGCGCCATGGGCATGCCCTGGTCGGTCCGGGCAGCCCAGCCCGTCACAGGCATGCCAGGGGCGGTTCGGGCGGCCCAGCCGCCACGGGCAGGGCCCTGGTCCGTGTGGCCGGCGCAGCCCCGGGTACGGCGGTCCGGCCGCCGCAGGCCGGCTTTGCCCGCTGCCTTCCCTCCGAGAAGGACCCAGCCGGAGTACGGCGGGACGGTGACGCGCCGGGCGGGCGTCAGCCGCCCGCCTGCCCCGCCGAGGGCGAGGCCGGCGGTGACGCCGCGGCGGCGGGCATGCCGGGGAACGCCGCCGGCGGATCGGGCCGGAACGCGTACGACCGCTTCACGGCCTCCTGCATGGCCAGCGCCGCATGCTCCCGCAGCTTCTGGTCCTGCGCCGACACCAGCTCCAGGTAGGCCGCCGCCACCCCGTTCTCCAGTTGCACCGCCAGCTTGACGGCCAGCGTCGCGTTGGAGGGGAAGAACGGCAGCGCGTACGACGCGTCGGGCTCGGCCGGCCGCCCGCCCCGCGCCGTGATGAGCGTGCGGAGCTGGTCGCGGTGCGCCCGGTGCGCCTCGAAGGCCTCGCTCATCCGCCGCCGCACCATCCCCGACGTGCGCGCCGCCAGCAGCCCGTACGCGAACAGCGCCGCGTGCTCGGCGGCCAGCGCCTTGCGCAGCTTCTCGATGTCGTCGGCGGAACTCACAAGCACCTCACAAGCACCTCACAGGGGCCTCACAGGGACCTCGGAAGGGCGATGGCGTGGGCGGCCTCGCACGCGCCGATGCTGGCGATGAGCTGGGCCACCCCGGGCGAGACGCCGTCGAGCTGGCGTGGCCGCTCGGCGGCGGCCTCGCGCTCGAGCTCGCGCAGCCGCGACAGCGACGCCTTGCCCGCCGAAGCCGTGGGCGACGAACTGGGCGACGGGCTGGGCGAGGGGGGCGCGGAACCGGAGGGAACGTGCTTGCGCAGCTCGTCCAGATGGGCCTGGTGGCGGTCGCGGAACGGCGCCAGCTTCTCGGCCCCGCCGGCGATCAGCGACGAGTAGAGCGCGATCGTGCGCTCCTTCTCCGCGATGAGACCCTTCAGCAGGACGGTCTCGGGCGAGTCGGAAGGGGGCGCGGCGGGCTGCTGCGGCGGCCCGGAGGCGGTGCAGGCGGTCAGCGCGGCCGTCCCGCTCGCCAGCAAGGCTCCCCCGCCCGCCAGAAAGGTCCGACGGGACAGCTGACGCGCGCGCACGGACTCGAACCTCCTGGTGTCACCGGCCTCGGTGGGGCCTCGGTAGCATCGTACGGCCAGTGCCCGGGATCGCCGTCCGGCGACGCTCCGCCATTCGACCGTGACGAGTGGCGCTCTTTCCGTGCCCTCATACGGATAGGGTGTCAACTGTCGTCGCTGGCTGAGCGGCCAGACGGCGGGAGAGCCAGAGGCGAGGTCCGCCCGGCTGAGACATGACAATAGGGGAGGTCGATATGGGCAGCGCATCACCCCGCGACCACCTGCTGAAGCTCCTGGAGCCCGTGGTCAGCGCGGAGGGCCTCGACCTGGAGGACATCACGGTCACCCAGGCGGGCAAGAGACGGCTGTTGCGCGTGATCGTCGATCGCGACGGCGGTGTGAGCCTCGACGACGTCGCCGATGTGAGCCAGGCCGTCTCCACGGCGCTGGACGACGACGACGCGATGGGCCAGGCCGCTTACACGCTGGAGGTGTCCTCGCCGGGCGTCGATCGCCCGCTCACCGAGCCGCGCCACTGGCGCCGTGCGGCCAAGCGGCTGGTGAAGGCGGAGCTGAAGGACGGATCCGTGGTGGAGGGCCGCATCACGGCCGCCGATGAGAGCGGCGTCGACCTCGACGTCTCGGGCGCGCCGCGCAGGCTTGGTTACGAGGACCTCACCCGCGGAAGGGTGCAGGTGGAATTCCGCCGCTTCGACGACGTCGACGGCGACGAAGGCTAGGGGGGAGCCGTCGTGGACATCGACATGAGCGTCCTGCGCAGCCTGGAGCGGGAGAAGGACATCTCCTTCGACCTGGTCGTCAAGGCGATCGAAGACGCGCTGCTGATCGCGTACTTCCGCACCGACGGCGCGGCCTCCAAGGCGCGGGCGGAGCTCGACCGCGGTAGCGGTCACGTCACGATCTGGGCGGCCGAGCTCGACGAGGAGGGCGAGGTCGTCAGGGAGTACGACGACACGCCCAGCAACTTCAGCAGGATCGCCGCGACCACCGCCAAGCAGGTCATCCTGCAGCAGTTGCGCGACGCCGAGGACGAGATCAACTTCGGTGAGTTCGCCAGCCGCGAGGGCGAGCTGGTCTCCGGCGTGATCCAGCAGGGCAAGGACCCGCGCGTGGTGCTGGTCGACCTGGGCAAGATCGAGGCCGTGCTGCCCCACGCCGAGCAGGTGCCCGGTGAGGAGTACGTGCACGGCGAGCGCATCCGCGCCTACGTGGTGCAGGTGAAGAAGGGCCACAAGGGCCCCTCGGTCACCCTCTCGCGCACGCATCCCGGGCTGGTCAAGAAGCTCTTCGCGCTGGAGGTGCCGGAGATCGCCGACGGCACCGTGGAGATCGCGGCGGTGGCGCGCGAGGCGGGCCACCGGACGAAGATCGCCGTCAGGTCGCGCAAGCAGGGCGTGAACGCCAAGGGCGCGTGCATCGGGCCGATGGGCTCGCGCGTCCGCAACGTGATGACCGAGCTGCACGGCGAGAAGATCGACATCATCGACTGGTCGGAGGAGCCGGACGAGTTCGTGGGGAATGCCCTGTCGCCCGCGCGCGTTTCCCACGTCGAGGTTCTCGACCTCGAAGGTCGTGTCGCGCGGGTCACGGTGCCCGACTACCAGCTCTCGCTGGCCATCGGCAAAGAGGGACAGAACGCCCGGCTTGCCGCGCGACTCACGGGATGGCGGATCGACATCCGGCCTGACACCCAAGCCGAGGACGCCGCCGGTTCCGTAGATGCGTCAACACGGTAAGCTGGAATATGGTGGCCAAGCGGTCCCGCAGCGCACCTGTGTGGGCTGCAGGGCTCGCGAGGCTAAGTCCGAGCTGCTCCGTCTGGTGCGGGTCGAGGACCAAGTGGTCCCTGACCTGCGAGGACGGCTCCCGGGGCGAGGTGCATCGCTGCATCCGTCCCTGAGCTGTCTGGAGCTTGCCGAGCGGCGCCGAGCGTTCCCGCGCGCGTTCCGCGTGCCGGGGCCGCTTGACAGCTCGCCCGTGCGAGCGCACCTGGAGGGAGACCAAGAAATGTCATGTAGGACGCCGAGTTGATGGGCGGAGTCAGATTGCTATGAGCGCCTGATGAGCACGCGGCGATGAAGACGTCAAGGTAGCGACGGTCCGGACGGCACAGCCAGCCTCCCGGGCCGAGTAAGGGAGTGCAGTGGCGAAGGTCCGGGTATACGAGCTCGCTAAGGAGTTCGGCGTCGAGAGCAAGGTCGTCATGGCCAAGCTCCAAGAGATGGGGGAGTTCGTCCGTTCGGCGTCCTCCACCATCGAGGCGCCGGTGGTCCGCAGGCTCACCGAAGCGCTGGGGGCATCCAAGGGTGGCCCCTCCAGGGGCGGCGGTCAGCCGTCCAACAAGCCGCAGCCGCCGAGGGCTGCGCCCCGGCCGGCTGAAGGCCAGGCCGGTAACGGCGCCCAGGCGCCGGCTCCAGTTCCACCGCGTCCGGGCCCCAAGCCCGGTCCGCGTCCCGGCCCCGCGGGCGGCGGCCAGCCGCGCCCGCCGGTGCCGATGCCGCACCAGGCGCCGCAGCAGCCCGAGGCTGCGCGCGGTGAGACCTCTGGTGCCCCGCAGGCGCGTTTCGAGAGCGGCGCGCCCGCTCGTCCGGCGGCCCCTGGCCCGCGTCCCGGCCCCGCCGGTGGCGGCCCGCGTCCGGGTCCCGGTCCCAAGCCCGGCCCTCGTCCCGGCCCCGCCGGCGGCGAGCGCGGTGGTGAGCGCGGCGACCGTGGTGACCGCGGTGACCGTGGCGAGCGCGGTGGTTCCACGCAGGCGCCGCGCCCCGGCGCGCCGGCCGGTGGCGGCCCGCGTCCCGGCCCCGGTCCGAGGCCGGGCCCGCGTGGCCCGCGTCCGGGCAACAACCCGTTCTCGTCCAACGCCAGCGGCATGGGCCAGTCCCGTCCGCCGCGTCCGGGCGGCAACCGCGGCGACGGCGGCGGTCCCGGCCAGCGCGAGCGTCGTGACGGTCCGCCGCGTGACGGCGGGATGCCGCGTCCGCCGCAGGCTCGTCCCGGTGGCGACAGGCCCACGCCAGGCCCGCGTCCCGGCCCGCCGCCCGGCGGCCCGCGTCCGGGTCCCGGCGCCGGTGGCGGTGCGGGCGGTCCCCGTCCGGGTGGCCCGCGTCCCAACCCGATGATGATGCCGCAGGGTCGCCCTGCCGGTCCCGGCGGCGGTGGCCGTCCGGGTGGCGGTGGCGGCGGCGGTCGTCCCGGCGGTGGCGGCGGTGGCCGTCCTGGTGGTGGCGGCGGCGGTCGTCCCGGTGGTGGCGGCGGTTTCGCCGGTCGCCCGGGTGGCGGCGGCGGCACCGGTCAGCGCACCGGCACCGGTGGTCCCGGTGGCGGCGGCGGTGGCTTCGGCGGCCGTCCCGGTGGCGGCGGTCGTGGCCGTGGCGGCGGCACCGCGGGAGCCTTCGGGCGTCCCGGCGGCCGTCCCGCGCGTGGCCGCAAGTCGAAGCGTCAGAGGCGCCAGGAGTTCGACAACATGTCGGCGCCGGCGATCGGCGGTGTGCAGGTCGCTCGCGGCAACGGCGCGACGATCCGCCTGCCGCGCGGCGCGTCGCTGTCCGACTTCGCCGACCGCATCGGCGCGAACCCCGCCTCGCTCGTGCAGATCATGCTGCACCTGGGCGAGATGGTGACCGCGACGCAGTCGGTGAGCGAGGACACGCTGCAGATCCTCGGCCAGGAGCTCGACTACGACATCCAGGTCGTCAGCCCGGAGGAGGAGGACCGCGAGCTTCTCGAGGCCTTCGACATCGAGTTCGGCGAGAACGACGGCGACGAGGCCGACCTGGCCGCGCGTCCGCCGGTCGTGACCGTCATGGGTCACGTCGACCACGGTAAGACCAAGCTGCTCGACGCCATCCGCAAGACCAACGTGGTGGCGCGCGAGGCGGGTGGCATCACCCAGCACATCGGCGCTTACCAGGTCGCCGCCGAGCACGAGGGCGAAGACCGGAAGATCACCTTCATCGACACCCCGGGTCACGAGGCGTTCACCGCCATGCGTGCCCGAGGCGCCAAGTCCACCGACATCGCGGTGCTGGTGGTCGCGGCCGACGACGGTGTGAAGCCGCAGACGATCGAGGCGCTCAACCACGCCCAGGCGGCCGAGGTGCCGGTCGTGGTCGCGGTCAACAAGGTCGACAAGGAGGGCGCCGACCCGAACAAGGTCCGGGCCCAGCTCACCGAGTACGGCCTGGTGGCGGAGGAGTACGGCGGCTCGACGCTGTTCGTCGACATCTCGGCGAAGAACGGCACGGGCATCGACAACCTCCTCGAGGCCATCCTGCTGACCGCGGACGCCGAGCTCGACCTGCGCGCCAACCCGACGATGGACGCCCAGGGCATCGCGATCGAGGCGCACCTCGACCGCGGCCGCGGCCCCGTCGCGACCGTCCTGGTCCAGCGCGGCACGCTGCGCGTCGGCGACTCCATCGTGTGTGGCGAGGCCTTCGGCCGCGTCCGCGCGATGCTCGACGACAACGGCGAGCCGGTCGAGGAGGCCACGCCGTCGCGTCCGGTCCTGGTGATGGGTCTGACCGCGGTGCCGAGCGCCGGTGACAACTTCATCGTGGTCACCGACGACCGGATGGCCCGGCAGATCGCCCAGCAGCGCGCGGCGCGCAAGCGCAGCGCCGACATGGCGAAGTCGAGCCGTCGCCGCACCCTCGAGGAGCTGTTCAGCGACCTCGAGAAGGGCCGCGTCGACGAGCTCAAGCTCATCATCAAGGGTGACGTGTCCGGTTCGGTGGAGGCTCTGGAAGACGCCCTGCTCAAGATCGATGTCGGCGACGAGGTCAGGCTCCGTGTCCTGCACCGCGCGGTCGGCGCGATCACCGAGTACGACGTCAACCTGGCCGTCGCCGACGACAACGCGGTCATCATCGGCTTCAACGTCCGTCCCGAGCCCCGGGCACGCGACCTGGCCGAGCGCGAGGGCGTCGACATCCGCTACTACTCGGTCATCTACCAGGCGATCGAGGAGATCGAAGCGGCGCTCAAGGGCATGCTCAAGCCCGAGTTCGAAGAGGTCCAGATGGGCACCGCCGAAGTCCGCGAGGTCTTCAAGGTGCCGAAGATCGGCAACGTCGCCGGTTCGCTGGTCCGCTCCGGCCTGATCGTCCGCAACAGCAAGGCCAGGGTCATCCGCGACGGCGTCGTCATCGCGGACAACCTGACCGTCTCGTCCCTGCGTCGCTTCAAGGATGACGCGACCGAGGTCCGCGAGGGCTTCGAGTGCGGTATCGGTGTCGGCTACAACGACATCAGGATCGACGACGTCATCGAGACGTTCGAGATGCGGGAGAAGCCGCGCGTGTGACGCGCGGCCGGGCGCCCGGCGGGACATCCGCCGGGCGCCTCTCGCACGCCCTGGCCTGGTTCCCACCGCAGCAGGCCGGTCGTGCTCTGACACCAGGTCAAGCGGTGGTTGCCAACGATGTATGTGGGTGCTCTGACCCTGGACATCCTGCTCGGCGACGTCAGATCGCTGAAGCAGAAGCGCTCTGTCGTACGGCCGCTGATCGCCGAGCTGCAGCGCCGTTATCCCAGCATCGCGGTGGCTGAGACCGGCCATCTCGATCTGCATCGCAGAGCGGAGGTCGGTGTGGCGGTGGTCTCCGCCTCCTCGGGTAACTGCAAGGAGGTGCTGGACGCCTGCGAGCGCATGGTGGCCTTCCGCCCCGAGATCGAGCTGCTGTCGGCCCGGCAGCGGCTCTACAACGACGAAGATTGAACGACTGCACGGCCACGCCGGTCGTGGATGAGGGGGGCAAACATGGTGGATGCCGCACGAGCGCGTAAGCTCGCCGACCGCATCCAGCAGATCGTCGCCGAGATGCTGGAGCGCCGGATCAAGGATCCACGCCTGGGCTTCGTCACCGTGACCGACACGCGCGTCACCGCTGACCTGCGCGACGCCACGGTGTTCTACACGGTGTTCGGCTCCGAAGCCGAGCGGGCCGACAGCGCCGCCGCCCTCGAAAGCGCCAAGGGGATCATCCGCTCCGAGGTGGGCCGCCAGACCGGGGTGCGGTTCGCCCCGACGCTGACGTTCAAGCACGACCCGCTGCCCGACAACGCGCGCCACCTGGACGACCTGATCAACGCCGCCAGGGCACGCGACGCCGAGGTGGCGCGGCAGGCGCAGACCGCCTCGTACGCCGGCGAGGCCGATCCCTACCGCAAGCCCGAAGAGGAGGAAGACTCCGAGGTCGTCAGGGACGATCAGGCGTGACGCCCGACGTACGCGACAGGACGGACCGCCCGGCGAGCCTGGAGCGGCTTCCTGCGGAGGGCTGCCCGATCCCCGAGGCCTCGTGGGATCGGGCGTTGCGGCTGATCGGCCGGCACGACGAGATCGCGCTGGCCTGCCACGTGAACCCCGACGGCGACGCGCTCGGGTCGATGCTGGCCGTGGCGTTCGTGCTGCGCTCGTTGGGCAAGCGCGTCGTGGCCTCGTTCGGCGACCGGCATTTCGCGGTGCCGAGGCTGCTGGGGTTCCTGCCCGGGCAGGAGATGCTGGTGCCGCCGGAGGAGTATCCGCCCGCGCCCGAGCTGATGATCGTGTTCGACTGCTCGACGTTCGAGCGGGTGGGGCTGCTGGGCGCCAACGCGGCCTCGGCGCGCGAGGTCATCGTGGTGGACCACCACCCGTCGAACACGGGGTTCGGCACGCTCGACCTGATCGACGCCAAGGCGGCGGCCACGGCCATGCTGGCCGAGCAGCTCGTCCACCGGCTCGGCGGGCGGCTCGACCGCGACATCGCCACCTGCCTGTACGCGGGGCTGGTGACCGACACCGGCTCGTTCCGGTACTCCTCGACCACGCCTGCCGTGCACCAGATGGCGGCCAGGCTCGTGGCGACCGGGCTGCGTACCGACGAGATCGCCCGCGAGCTGTGGGACCGCTCGCCGTTCGGCTACCTCAAGGTGCTGGCGCACGCGCTGGAGCGGGTGACGCTGGAGGGCGAGCTGGTGTGGACGTACGTGTCGCGGGTGGACCGGGCCGCGTACGGGCTGCCGTACTCCGAGCTCGAAGGCATCATCGACATCGTGCGCCGCGCCGACGAGGCCGAGGTGGCGGTCGTGCTCAAGGAGGACGACCACGGCGACTGGCAGGTCTCGACCAGGTCCAAGGGCACCGTGGACGTGGCGGCCGTGTGCGCGGCGCTCGGTGGCGGCGGACATCACAACGCGGCCGGCTACACCTCGTACGAGACCGTGGAGGAGACCATGGCGAAGTTCCGGCGCGAGCTGCGGAGGGTTTCCTAGATGGCCGAGAGCGGTCTGATCATCGTCGACAAGCCCGGCGAGTGGACCTCCCACGACGTGGTGGCCAAGATGCGGCGCATCGCGGGCACCCGCCGGGTGGGGCACGCGGGCACGCTCGACCCGATGGCGACGGGCGTGCTGGTGGTCGGCGTGGAGAAGGCGACCAGGCTGCTGGGGCACCTGACGCTGACCGAGAAGGTGTACGAGACCACGATCCGGCTCGGCGTGAGCACCAACACCGACGACGCCGAGGGCGAGGTCGTCGCCACCGCCTCGGCGGCCGGCGTCACCGCGGCCGAGGTCCACAAGGGCGTCGCGGCGCTGACCGGAGAGATCATGCAGGTCCCGCCGCAGGTCAGCGCGATCAAGGTGAACGGCGAACGGGCCTACAAGAAGGCCCGCGCCGGCGAGGAGGTCGCGCTGGTGGCCAGGCCGGTCACGGTGCGGCAGTTCGACGTGCTCGACATCCGGGCCGGCGGCGACGTCGTGGACGTGGACGCGGTCGTGACCTGCTCCAGCGGCACCTACATCCGGTCGCTGGCCCGTGACCTGGGCGCCGCGCTCGGGGTCGGCGGCCACCTGACGAGCCTCCGGCGCACCCGGGTGGGGCCGTACGACCTGTCGCTGGCCAGGAGCATCGAGCAGCTCGCCGAGGAGTGCGTGATCCTGCCGATCGGGCAGGCCGTCGCCGCCGCGTTCCCGCGCAGGGACGTCACGGCCGAGGAGGCCCGCGTCATCGGGCACGGCGGGCGGCTGCCGTCCGCGGGGCTCGGCACGGGGCCGATCGGGGTGTTCGGGCCGGAGGGTGAACTGCTGGCGCTGGTGGAGGAGCAGGGCCGGGTGGCCAAGCCCATCGCCGTCTTCGTCGGTTAGCCGTATCCGGCCCTGTATCCGGCCGCGGCCAGCCGGCCGGCTCGGCGCGTCGGGAGCGCTAGCCGGGCTTCCTGGCCACGATGATGTCGCGGACGATCGCCTGGTCCACCCAGTGCTCGAAGTCGGGGTAGTCCATCACCTGGAGGCCGGCGTCCGTGAGGATCCTGGCCAGCTCCGTGCTCTTGCCGCCGTAGGTGTTCCAGGCGATGCCCATGGCGCCACCCGGGCGCAGCAGCTCGGCCCAGCCGGGCACGGCCTCGGCCAGCAGCTCCAGTGGGCTGCGGGACAGGCCGGCGCCGCCCTTGCTGCCGTGCTGGACGCCGTAGGGGGCGTCGGTGGCCAGGACGTCGAACGAGCGCGGCTTGAAGAACTCGCGGCTCCTGAGCGTGTCGGCGTTCACCACGGTCAGGTGCTGTACGTCGCCGGCCTTGACGGCCTCCTTCGACAGGCCGAACGTGACGTTGAGCCGCCGCCCGATCAGGGCACGCTCGCGGCGCACCGGCACGGTCTCGGCGGTGTGCTTGAGCCGCTTGTTGCGCAGCCAGGTCTTGATGAAGCCGGTGTAGGCCTCGAAGTCCTTGCCGTCCACGTCCATGCCGTAGGCGTCGTAGCCGTACATGAGGGCCTGGTTGAGGGTGGTGCCGCGGCCGCACATCGGGTCGAACACCTGCAGCCCGTCGCCCAGCCCCTTGTCGCCCGCCAGCGCGGTGACGTTGAGCAGCAGCTTGGTGAAGTGCTCGTTGGTCTTGCCCGCGTACTTCTGGATCGTGATCAGGTCGCTGCTCAGCCTGTCGCGCGAGCGCATGCCGAGGGGCCTGAGCAGGTCGCCTTCGAGGCCGAACACCGCGTAGACGGAGGACAGGTTCGACAGCAGGTGGACGTCGGGCTCGCTCAGCGGGCTCGCCGTCTCGAACGTCACGTACGGCACGCCGCCGATGCGCGTCTCCTCGCTGCCCAGGATCTCGCCGTCGAGGGCCCGCGCGCTGAAGACGGCCAGCTCATGGCGGGTCAGCCGGATGGAGCTCTCACCGTAGACCCGGTTGAAGGCAGGCAGGATCAGAAGCGCGTAACGAGGCATGATGCCCGATGATAGTCCCCTCGATTGGAGGGAAGGCCGCGGCGCATGGCAGGCTTGTACGGGTTGTTCCTGGACGAGCACATGACGAGCGAATGGGGCCTGGCGTGCAGGGTTCGGAGAGGTCCGTCGTCACCATCGGCGTGTACGACGGGGTCCACCGCGGGCACCAGCGGGTGGTCGAGCGCGCCGTGGCCGTCGCCCGTGAGCGGGGGCTGCGCAGCGTGGCCGTGACGTTCGAGCCGCATCCCGACGAGGTGGTGCGGCCTGGGTCGCATCCGTACCGGCTGGGCAGCGCGCGGCGCAGGAGCGAGCTGCTGGCGGGGCTCGGGGTGGACGAGGTCGACGTGGTGGAGTTCACGCTGGGGCTGTCGCGTTCGACGCCCGAGGAGTTCGCGCACGGCGTGCTGGCCGAGCGGCTGCGGGCCGCCGTCGTGGTGGTGGGGGAGAACTTCGCGTTCGGGCAGGGCGCCAAGGGCGACGTCGAGACCTTGCGGACGCTGGGCGAGGTGTACGGCTTCGAGGTGGAGGCCGTGCCCCTCCTCGACGGCGTCTCCTCGACCCTGATCCGGGAACTGCTGGCCGAGGGGGACGCGGCGCGGGCCAGGGAGCTGCTCGGCCGGCCGCACCGGGTGGAGGGCGTGGTCGTGCGCGGCTACCAGCGCGGGCGCCAGCTCGGCTTCCCCACCGCGAACGTCGAGACGCCGCAGTACACCGCGATCCCGGCGGACGGGGTCTACGCGGGATGGATGGAGTGCGTGCCGGTGGCCAACCTGCCCGCCGTGTACGCGGGGGAGCGGTGGCCGGCAGCGATCTCGGTGGGCACGAACCCGACGTTCGAGGGGGTGCCGCGCACGGTCGAGGCGTACGCGCTGGACCGTGATGACCTGGAGCTGTACGGGGTGCACGTGGCGGTGGAGTTCGCGGCGCGGCTGCGCGGCAACACGCGCTTCGACTCGATCGACGCGCTCATCGCCCAGATCCACGCCGACGTGGCCGCGACCCGCCGCCTCACGAGCTGAGCCCTTCCTGCCCGAGCCCTTCCTGCCCGAGCCCTTCCTGCCCGAGCCCTTCCTGCCCGAGCCCTTCCTGCCCGAGCCCTTCCTGCCCGAGCCCTTCCGGCCGGAGCCCTTCCAGCAGGGCTGACAGCGCGGACAGCGTGTCGGGCAGGTCGGCCGGGGCGGTGGACTGGGCCAGCCACAGGGCCGCCTCGTTCATCGCGCCCGACAGCAGCCGGGTGAGCGGCGCCACCGGCCGGGGCGGGATCACGCCGCCGTCCACCAGCTCCGTCAGCGCCTCCGCCAGGTGGGAAGCCGAGGCGGCCTCGTCGATGGCGCGCCACTCGGCCCAGCCCAGCACCGCCGGGCCGTCGATCAGCATGATGCGCTGCGCCTCCGGGTCCGCGCTCGCCTCGACGAACGCCGCGCAGCCCGCCTTGAGCCGCTGCCACGGGTCGCCGGCCGCCTCCGCAGCGGCCACCACCCGCGCGGCCACCTCCTGCTGCACCTCCTCCAGCACCGCGCGGAACAGCGCCGTCTTGCCGCCCTCGAAGTGGTGGTAGAGGGCCCCCTTGGTCACTCCGGACTCGCGCACGATCTCCGCCAGGCCCACCCCCGCGTAACCCCTGGACGCGAACAGCCGCCTGCTCGTCGCCACGAGCGTCTGCCTGGTGCGTTCCTTCTGCTCGGCCCTGCTCAACCCGCGCCCCCTTTGACATACCGATGGTAGGCGAACTAGCCTACCTTCACATACCGTTGGTATGCGAAAAGGAGAGCGCATGCGGCTGAGCAGCTTCTATCCGGTGATCTGCACCGCCAAGGTCGCCGAATCCAAGGACTTCTACGTGCGGCTGTTCGGGTTCGAGGTGACGTTCGAGGCCGACTGGTACGTGAGCCTGCGCCGCGGCCCCCACGAGCTGGCCCTGCTCGACCACGCGCACCCGACCCTGCCCGCCGCCTACCGCAGGCCGGTCACGGGCCTGCTGCTCAACTTCGAGGTGGACGACGTGGACGCGGAATGGGGCAGACTGGTGGGAGGCGAAGGGCTGGTCCCCGAACTGACCCTGCGCGACGAGGACTTCGGGCAGCGCCACTTCATCGTCGCCGACCCCAACGGCGTGCTGGTGGACGTCATCACGCCCATCCCGCCGTCCGGCGAGTTCGCGGGCGACCACGTTTCGGCGTGAGTCCGCGCATTGGACATGAGGTGGTAACCTTGCATGTCGGCTCTGTAGCGGCGGCGCTGCGCGCTGCCCATGACGGCCTTCACGCGGCGACTGTAGGCACGCACGGTCGTTCGCGCTCCCAATCTCATTCGCGCGTGTCCGTAGATTGAAGGAGAGCCGTGTCCCTCGACACCGCTGCCAAGAAGACCATCATCAGCGAGTACGCGACGACCGAGGGCGACACCGGTTCGCCCGAGGTGCAGATCGCGCTGCTCAGCAAGCGCATCAGCGAGCTCACCGAGCACCTGAAGACGCACAAGCACGACCACCACAGCCGTCGTGGTCTGCTGCTGCTCGTCGGTCGCCGGCGCCGCCTGCTGAAGTACCTGCAGAAGGTCGACATCCAGCGCTACCGTTCGCTCATCGAGCGGCTCGGCCTGCGCCGATAGCATGAAAGGGAGCGGCGTCCGCGCCGCTCCCTTCTCATATGGGGTAGGACCCCATACGGTCGGACGCGTGGCGGCGTGAATCGCCCCCGCGCCTGACGTAAAACTTAATATTCCGAGACACACAGCCCCCGCGTCCGCTCAGCACCATGCGACCCGCGACGCCTGCGGGCCGGTCCTCGGTAGTGGCTTCCGGTAAGAACGCACTTGACCGGGCGCTTCGATCGAAGACCGGCGCTGCACCTAACGAGGGTGCCGGTGAGAAAAGGGCGCGGGAGACCGACCACAAGGAGGTCCCCCGTGGAGGGTGTCCACACTGCTGAAGCCGTCATAGACAACGGCTCTTTCGGCACGCGTACGATCCGGTTCGAGACCGGTCGTCTCGCGCGCCAGGCGGCGGGTTCCGCCGTCGCCTATCTCGACAACGACACGATGGTGCTCTCGGCCACGACGGCCTCGAAGACGCCGAAGGAACAGTTCGACTTCTTCCCGCTGACGGTGGACGTCGAGGAGCGCATGTACGCCGCGGGCCGCATCCCCGGCTCGTTCTTCCGGCGCGAGGGCCGTCCCTCCGAGGACGCCATCCTCACCTGCCGCCTGATCGACCGGCCGCTGCGCCCGTCGTTCGTCAAGGGGCTGCGCAACGAGATCCAGGTCGTCGCCACGATCATGGCGCTCAACCCCGAGCACCTCTACGACGTGGTCGCCATCAACGCCGCGTCGCTGTCCACCCAGCTCGCCGGCCTGCCCTTCTCCGGGCCGATCGGCGGCGTGCGGGTGGCGCTGATCGACGGCCAGTGGGTCGCCTTCCCGACGCACCCCGAGCTGGAGCGCGCCACGTTCGACATGGTCGTGGCGGGCCGCGTGCTCGACGACGGCGACGTCGCGATCATGATGGTCGAGGCCGAGTCCACCAAGGACACGCTGAAGCTGGTCGCCGAGGGCGCCGTCGCGCCGACCGAGGAGACGGTCGCGCAGGGCCTGGAGGCCGCCAAGCCCTTCATCAAGGTGCTGTGCGAGGCGCAGTCGCGCATCGCGCGGGTCGCGGCCAAGGAGACGGCCGAGTACCCGGTCTTCCTCGACTACCAGGACGACGTCTACGCCGCCGTCGAGGCCGCGATCAAGACCGAGCTGGCCGGCGCGCTGACCATCGCCGGCAAGCAGGAGCGCGAGAACGAGCTGGAGAAGGTCAAGGCGCTGGCCGCCGAGAAGCTCCTGCCCGAGTTCGAGGGGCGCGAGAAGGAGATCAGCGCCGCGTTCCGCTCGGTCATGAAGAAGCTCATGCGTGAGCGGGTCATCAACGAGGGCATCCGTATCGACGGCCGCGGCACCAAGGACATCCGCGCCCTGTCGGCCGAGGTGCACGTGGTGCCCCGGGTGCACGGCTCGGCGCTGTTCGAGCGCGGCGAGACCCAGATCCTCGGCATCACGACCCTGAACATGCTGCGCATGGAGCAGGTCATCGACACGCTCAACCCCGAGCGGACCAAGCGCTACATGCACAACTACAACTTCCCGCCCTACTCCACCGGTGAGACCGGCCGGGTGGGCTCGCCCAAGCGCCGCGAGATCGGTCACGGCGCGCTGGCCGAGCGGGCGCTGATCCCCGTGCTGCCCACGCGCGAGGAGTTCCCGTACGCGATCCGGCAGGTCTCCGAGGCCCTCGGCTCCAACGGCTCCACCTCGATGGGCTCGGTCTGCGCCTCCACGATGGCGCTGCTCGACGCCGGTGTGCCGCTCAAGGAGATGGTCGCGGGCATCGCGATGGGCCTGATCGGCGAGGGCGACACGTACGTCACCCTGACCGACATCCTCGGCGCCGAGGACGCCATGGGCGACATGGACTTCAAGGTCGCAGGCACCAAGGACGTCATCACCGCCCTGCAGCTCGACACCAAGCTCGACGGCATCCCCGCCAGCGTGCTGGCCGGCGCGCTCAAGCAGGCCAAGGGCGCCCGCCTGGCGATCCTCGACGTGATGCAGGAGGCCATCAACTCCCCGGCGGAGATGAACCCGACGGCGCCGCGCATCATCACCATCAAGGTCCCGGTCGACAAGATCGGCGAGGTCATCGGCCCGAAGGGCAAGATGATCAACCAGATCCAGGACGACACGGGCGCCGAGATCACCATCGAGGACGACGGCACGATCTACATCGGCGCCACCGACGGGCCCTCCGCCGAGGCCGCCCGCTCGGCGATCAACGCCATCGCCAACCCGCACATGCCTGAGGTGGGCGAGCGTTACCTGGGCACGGTCGTCAAGATCGCGGCCTTCGGCGCGTTCATCTCGCTCATGCCCGGCAAGGACGGCCTGCTGCACGTCTCCCAGATCCGCAAGCTGCACGGCGGCAAGCGGATCGAGAACGTCGAGGACGTCATGAGCGTCGGAGAGAAGATCCAGGTCGAGATCGCCGAGATCGACGGCCGCGGCAAGCTCTCCCTGGTGCCCGTCGAGGTCATCGAGAAGGAGGCCGCGGAGAAGGCCGCCGCGGGAGAGACGGCTCCGGCCGAGGCTTCCGAGCAGCCCGAGTCCGCCGCCCCCGGCGACGAGGACAGGCCCGAGCGGCCCCGCCGCACCCGCACCCGCGTGCGCACCCGCGGCTCCTCCGAGGGAGACGACCGGAACTCGTGACGACGACCACGCTGCACCCCGGCAAGGACGGAGCCGGGGTGGTAAGGCGCACCGTCCTCCCGGGTGGGCTGCGCGTGGTGACCGAGACCATGCCGACCGTGCGGAGCGTCGCGGTCGGCATGTGGGTCGGCATCGGCTCGCGTGACGAGGCCCCCGAGCACATGGGGGCCACCCATTTCCTCGAACACCTGCTGTTCAAGGGCACGCCCACGCGGGACGCGATGGAGATCTCCGCCTCGATCGAGGGCATCGGCGGTGAGATCAACGCCTTCACCGCCAAGGAGTACACCTGCTACTACGCGCGGGTCCTCGACGAGGACCTGCCGATCGCGGTCGACGTGCTCGCCGACGTGGTGACCAGCTCGCTGGTGACCGAGGACGACGTCGAGTCCGAGCGGGGCGTGATCCTCGAAGAGATCGCCATGCACGACGACGACCCGTCCGACGTGGTGCACGAGCAGTTCGCCGCCGCGCTCTACGGCGACTCGCCGATCGGCCGGCCCATCCTGGGAACGGTCGATTCGATCAACGCCCTCGGGCAGGAGCGGATCGCGGAGTACTACCACCGCTACTACCGGCCCCGCACCACGGTCGTGTCCGTCGCGGGCAACGTCCGGCACGAGGAGGTCGTCGAGCTGGTGGCCAGGGCGTACGAGCGGGCGGGCGCGCTGAGCGGCCCCGCCGAGTTCGCGCCCCCGCGCACCAGCGGCCCCGGCGCCGAGTCGCGCTCCGGCGTCGCGGTGCTCGACCGGCCCACCGAGCAGGCCAACCTGGTGCTCGGCACGACCGGCCTGGCCCGTACGGACGAGCGCAGGTTCGCGCTCGGCGTGCTCAACGCGGCGCTGGGCGGCGGCATGTCGTCCAGGCTCTTCCAGGAGATCAGGGAGAAGCGCGGCCTGGCGTACTCCGCCTACAGCTACACCTCGGCCTACGCCGACACCGGGCAGTTCGGCATCTACGTGGGCTGCCTGCCGTCGAAGATCGACGACGTGCTCAAGATCTGCCGGGACGAGGTGTCCAGGGTGGTCGCCAAGGGTCTCAGCGCCGACGAGATCATGCGGGGCAAGGGCCAGATGCGGGGCGGGCTCGTGCTCGGCCTGGAGGACACCGGCTCCCGCATGTCCCGCATCGGCAAGAACGAGCTGGTCTACGACGAGCTCATGTCGGTGGACGAGGTGCTGGCACGCATCGAGTCCGTCACGCCCGACGAGATCTCCGAGGTCGCGCACGACGTGCTCAACCGGCCGCTCACGCTGGCCGTGATCGGGCCGTACGGCGACAAGGATTTCAGCGACGCCATCCGCTGAGTCGTGCTGCCGCCCGGGCCCGCCGGTGCGGCAGCACGATAGGCTCAGCCTGTGATCAGGGTAGGTGTGCTCGGCGCCCGGGGGCGCGTGGGCGTCGAGGTGTGCAAGGCGGTCGAGGCGGCCGGCGACATGGCGCTGGTGGCCGCGCTCGACAAGGACGACCCCATCGAGGGCCTGGCAGGCGCCGAGGTGGTGGTCGACTTCACCCATCCCGACGTGGTCATGGGCAACCTCGAATGGGCCATCGGCCACGGTGTCCACCCCGTGGTGGGCACGACCGGGTTCGACGAGGGGCGCCTGGAGACCGTACGCGGCTGGCTGGCCGGCAGCCCCGGCACCAACTGCCTGATCGCCCCCAACTTCGGCATCGCGGCCGTGCTCATGATGCACTTCGCGCAGCAGGCGGCCCGGCACTTCGAGTCCGTCGAGATCGTGGAGCTGCACCACCCCAACAAGGCAGACGCGCCGTCCGGCACCGCCCGGCGCACGGCCGAGCTGGTGTCGCAGGCCCGCGCCAAGGCGGGGCTCGACGCCATGCCCGACGCGACCACCACCGCGCTCGACGGCTCCCGCGGAGCCGACGTCGGCGGCGTGCACGTGCACGCGGTGCGCCTGTCCGGGCTGATCGCGCACCAGGAGGTGCTGCTCGGCGGCGACGGTGAGATCCTCACGATCAGGCACGACACGATGAGCAGGGCGGCGTTCACCCCGGGCGTGCTGCTCGGCGTGCGCAGGGTGGGCGAGCTGCCCGGCCTCACGGTCGGCCTCGAGCCGCTGCTCGACCTCTGAAGCCGCACACGACGTGCCCACGCCCACACCCGTGCGGGCGTGGGCACGTCGTGAGGAGAGGGTCCCGGCTCCGCACAGCCGGGCCTACGATCATCAACCCTAATAACGTGAGGCGGGATCCGCCCGGCACGTGAGATCGTGTCGCCATGGTGCGATGGGCCGAGAAGAACGAGCTGCCGGGGCTGATCGCCATCGAGCTGGCCGCCGATGGACTGTTCGAACAGGTGGGTATCGTCTTCCCGCCCGGCACCACGCAGATCGAAGAGGTGGACGACCCCGGGGCGGTGCTGGTCGAGGGCGAGCCGCCGGTCGGGTTCGCGCTGGTCGGGTGGGTGGACGGGAACCTTCACCTGGAACAGCTCGCCGTGCGGCCGGACAACATGCGGCAGGGGGCCGGCGGGCGGCTGATGGCCGCCGTGATCGACCACGCCGCAGCTGCCGGGGCTCCCGCCGTGACGCTGACGACCTTCCGCGATGTGCCCTGGAACGCGCCGTGGTACGAGCGGCACGGGTTCTCCGTGATGGGGGAGGCGGAGTGGGGGCCGGAGCTGCGGGCGCTCGTGCGGCACGAGCGCGACCTGGGGATCGAGGTCGCGCCCCGCGTCGTCATGCACCGCGCCCCGTGACACCACCGGACCACGTGCGGCAGGCCCTTCCTCGGGTCCACTCACTCCATGCTGCCCGCTGCGGCCCTCACCTGGGCCGTCCATGCATTCAGGCGCGACAGTGCGGGCGAGGCCCGCAGCGGCGCCCTGAGCCGGGCACAGGGGCCATTACG
This sequence comes from Nonomuraea sp. NPDC050202, assembly GCF_040656115.1. Taxonomy (NCBI): domain Bacteria; kingdom Bacillati; phylum Actinomycetota; class Actinomycetes; order Streptosporangiales; family Streptosporangiaceae; genus Nonomuraea; species Nonomuraea sp. NPDC050202. The sequence goes on from NZ_JBFALF010000003.1 coordinate 207,527, forward strand.
GCCTGCGGCTGGAGGTACGTTGCGGCGGTTCCTCGAAGCGGGAGCGCTGGGGCGGCCGGCCGCTGACCTTCTCCACGATGGAGGCCGCGAGCTGGTGCAGCTTGACGTTCCTGTCCTGGGAGACCTGCCGGAGAGTCTCGAACGCCTCCCGCGCCGTGCACCGCCGCTGCGCCATGACGATGCCGAGCGCCTGATCGATGATCGCGCGGGTGGTGAGCGCCTCCTTGAGCTGCACCGCGACCTCCCGCATGCGGGCCGCGTCCAGCGCCGTACGGAACAGCACGGGAACGTGCGCGGCCGTGATGCGTAAGGCCACCCACGCCTCCTCGGGCAACCCCGCGGCGCGGCCGGAGTAGACGGTCAGCACGCCGAGCAGCACGTCCTCGTACTCCAGTGGCTCGCAGTGCACCCCGCGCACCTCGGGAGCCCCGGCCGCGAAGCGCGGCCACCGCGAGTCGGCGGCCAGGTCGGAGACCGTCACCGGCCTCCCGGTGTCGATCGCGTCGAGCACCGGACCCTGCCCGGTGGCCTGCTGCAGCCCGTCGAGCAGCTCGGCCCGCGCATGCGAGCAGGCGGCAGTGTGGATGTCGTCATCCCCGCACAGGGCGATGCTGACCATCGCGCAGTCGGGCATCGCCTGCCCGGCGATGGTGACACAGTCAGTGAGCGCCCGTTCGAACTCCTCGATGTCCGTCGGAATGCTCGGCCGGTTCACCACGATCCCTCGCGATCGCTGCTGGTTCCCTTCAGGCTAGCCGCTCGGCGACGCCGTCACGAGATGTAAGCGTCGATCTCGGCCAGATAGGCATCCTTGAGGTGCCTGGGCAGCCAGGTGATCTCGAAGGCGTTGCGCTGGAGCCGGGCCAGCTCCTCGCGGGTGAGCTGGAGCGCCTCCTGCAGGGCGAGGAGGTTCTCCTGCACGTAGCCGTCGAAGTAGGCCGGGTCGTCGGAGTTGATCGTCACCCGCACGCCCAGGTCCATCAGCTTGCGGATGCCCTCGGCCTTCATCGACTCGGTGACGAAGCCGTTGGAGATCGGGCAGCAGGTCAGCCCCGTGCCGCGCGCCAGCACCACCTCGACCAGCCGCTGGTCCTCCAGGATGTTGACGCCGTGGTCGATCCGGTCGACGCCGATCTCCTCGATGGCCTGCCGGATGTGCTCGATCGCGTCGTCCTGGTCGACGTCGCAGTGCATGGTCAGCAGGTAACCCTCCTGCCTGGCCCGCTCGTAGACGGCCGCGAACTTGCGCGGCGGGTTGCCCTTCTCGTCGGAGTCGAGCCCGACGCCGGCGATCCACTCCCTGTACGGCAGCGACTCCAGCAACGTCGCCATCGCGTACTCGGCCTGGAAGTCGCGCAGGAAGCACATGATGAGCTGGGCCCGCACCCCGAGCTGCGCGTGCGCGTCCATCAGCGCCCGCCGCAGCCCCCTGACCACCACGTCGAACGGCACCCCGCGCGACGTGTGCGCCTGCGGGTCGAAGAAGATCTCCGCGTAACGCACGTTCTGCTCGGCGGCCTTGCGCAGGTAGGCCATGGCGAGGTCGTAGAAGTCGGGCTCGGTGCGCAACACCTTCATGCCCTCGTAGTAGATCGTGAGGAAGGAGGACAGGCTGTCGAAGGTGTAGGCGGCCCGCATCTCCGCCACGCTCGCGTAGGGCAGCTCCAGACCGTTGCGCGCGGCCAGCTCGAACTTGAGCTCGGGCTCCAGCGTGCCCTCGATGTGCAGGTGCAGCTCGCACTTGGGCAGACCGGCGATGAAATCCTTCACCGTCCCACCCTAGAAGATGATCGCCAGGCCCACCGCGAAGAGAGTGCCGTAGGCCATCTGCAGCTTGCCCGTCTGCTGCAGCACCGCGATCAGCGCCGGGCCCACGGCCTTGCCCAGCACCGCCCTGATGGGGGCGATCGCCAGCGGCGCGGCCAGCAGCACCAGCGCCGCCCACGGCGTGATCGGCACCATCGCCAGCGCCACCGCGAACGGCACCACCTGGCAGGCCACGTACAGCGTACGAGTGCGCTCGGCCCCCAGCAGCACCGCCAGCGTGCGCTTGCCCGACCGGCCGTCCGTGCCGACGTCGCGCAGGTTGTTGACCACCAGCATCGAGCACGACAGCAGCCCCACCGGGACCGAGGCCAGCAGCGCCGCCCAGCTCAGCTGCTCCGTCTGCACGTACGCCGTGCCGACCACGGGCACGACCCCGAAGAACACGAACACGGCCACCTCGCCCAGGCCGCGGTAACCGTACGGGTGCTTGCCGCCGGTGTAGAACCACGCGGCCGCGATCGCCGCCGCGCCCACCAGCAGCACCCACCACGCCTGCGTGACCAGCACCAGGACCAGGCCCAGCACCGCGGCGAGCGCGAAGCAGGCCAGGGCCGCCGTCAGCACCTCGCGCGGCGTGGCCACGCGCGAGCCGACCAGCCGCATCGGGCCGACCCGCTGGTCGTCGGTGCCGCGGATGCCGTCGCTGTAGTCGTTGGCGTAGTTGACGCCGATCTGCAGCGACAGCGCCACGAGCAGTGCCAGGACCGCCCGCCACCACACGAAGCCGCCTTCGCCGATCGCCACGCCGGTGCCCACCATGACGGGCACGACGGCGTTGGGCAGCGTGCGCGGGCGGGCTCCGGCGATCCACTGGGCGGGAGTTGCCATGTTGTCGTTCTACCTCTAGCTGATGTCGGTCGTGAGCCTGATCATCCGGACCGGACGGCCCATGTCGAGGACGCGCTCGGCCATGTCCTCGCCCCAGCCGGCCGACTCCAGGAATCCGAGCATCGCGTAGTTCTCCGCGAACACCCAGGTGACGATCTGGCGGAAGCCGTCCTCGCGCATGTAGTCGACGGTGGCGTTGAGCAGGCGGCTGCCGTGGCCCCGGCGGACGAAGTCGGGATCGACCAGCAGCGTCAGCATCTCCGCCACCCGGCCGGGGTCGAGATCGGGGTCCTCGGCGGGCGCGTGCGAGACGAGCCCGACCACGCGCTCCCCGCCGCGCGGTGTGACCAGGGCGGCGCTGCCGCCCGCGCCGAGGGCGGGAAAGCCCTCGGTGTCGAGGATGGTCTCCACCGCCACCAGCACCCGGTGCATGGGGCTGGGCGGGGCGACGATCGCCTCGTCCCACTGGCGCAGCCACATCTTCTCAGCCGCCGCGCCGGTCATCTGCTCGAGTGGGCCTTCCGGGAGGAAATCCCGGTAGCCGTAGCGCCAGGCGCGGATCTGACAATTCGCAACCTGGAGAACATCCTCGCGCCGGGCCGCCCGGACGCCTACGTCTGCCATCTCGGCCCGCTCCTTCGCCTGCCGTTCATGCCACAAGGCACGAGTTACACCGTATCGGTGTTTGAGCCTTGTAGATGACGCGAACCCCGCTTCCTCGCCCGGTAAGCCCGTGTCTTGGTGCGGTTGCCGCATACCCGCATGGAACACCACGAGCGGGAACGGTTCTTCGACAGATCGATGAACGCCCACTGACAGGTTCCCTCCGCGCACACCTTGAGCCGGTCCCACGACGCGCCCAGGGCCGCCGCCGCGACCCGCGCCAGCCCGCCGCGCACGCCGTCCACGGCCGGGACCAGCTCGGGCCCCTCCTCCCGCACCTCGACCCGCAGCGGCAGGTCCGGCAGGTCCACCCGCTCGCGTCTGAGCGCGGCCCGCAGGCCCTCGCGCAGGGCGTGCGCGGTCTGCAGGTCGTCGTCGGTGGCGCGGTCGCGAGGACCGATGAGGTCGCGCTCGCGCAGCCACACCGCCAGCTCGGCGGGGGAGGACAGCTCGTCCGACTGCGCTTCGACGTCGAAGGTGTTCACGAAGTCTCGTACGAGCTCCGCGGGGAACGGCATGCCGTCACTCTACTGGCCGATGATCGCCAGTGCCTCGGCGAGCCTCCGCACGCCCTCCCGCAGCTCCGCCACGTGGGCGGCGGCCATGTGCGTCACCCTGATCCGCGGCCCCGGCGGCTCCGACGGGTAGTACAGCCGGCCGGGGCTGACCAGCACCCCGTTCCGCCTGGCGGTCTCCACCAGGGCGGCCTCGTCCACGCCGGCGGGCAGCCGTACCCACAGGTGCATCCCGCCCGCCGGCAGCAGGTGCGGCTCGGCGTCCGGCATGCGCTCGGCCAGGGCCGCCGCCAGCGCGTCGCGGCGGGTCGCGATCTCGGCGTGCACCGCCGCCAGATGCCGCCGCCAGGCCGGCGACCCCACGAACTCCAGCGCCGTCTCCTGCAGGGGCCGCGCCACGAAGAACGACTCCACGAGCTGGGCGGCCCGCAGCCGGTGCGCGGCCGGCCCCCTGGCGATGACGGCCGCCACCCGCATGCTCGGCGACAGGATCTTCGTCAGCGAGACGATGTGCACCACGGTGCCGTGCCGGTCCATCGAGGCCAGGGACGGGGGCGGCTGCGGGGTCAGGTACCGGGCGAAGTCGTCCTCCACCACGAACGCCCCCGCCGCCCTGGCCACCTCCAGCACCTGCTTCCTGCGCTCCGGCGGCAGGGTGGCGCCCGTGGGGTTGTGCAGGGTGGGCTGGCAGAAGAACACCCGCGCCCCGGTGACCGCGAACGCCTCGGCCAGCAGGTCGGGACGTACGCCTTCGCGGTCCATCGGCACGGCCGTGGCCCGCAGCCCGGCCGCCTTGGCCGCCGCCAGCGCGCCCGGGTACGTGGGCGTCTCGACCAGGATGGGCGTCCCCGGGGCCGCCAGCGCCCTGAACGCGTGCGTGAGCGCCGCCTGGCCGCCGCTCACGACCAGCGCGTCGGCCTCCGTCACGTCGCTGCCCGCCTGCGTCGCGAACCACCGCCGCAGCTCCCGCAGGCCCGTCAGCGGCGACATGGCCCAGGCGTCCGGCCTCCGCACGGCCCGCGCCGCGGCGGCGGCGAGCTGCTTGTCCGGGCGCAGGCCCGGCCGCAGGTATCCGCCGGTCAGCGGCACCACACCCTCGGGGGGCGATGCCAGCAGCGCCGACACGGGGCCCTCGTCCACCACCCGGTCGCCCAGGGCGACGGTCTGCCAGGACAGGTCGGGGGCGTCCTGGGCGTGGCTCGACCGTTGGGTCACGAAGGCTCCGCTGCCCGGCTTCGTGACGACCCGGCCCTCGGCCGCGAGCTGGCCGATGGCTCTGGAGACGGTGACGGGGCTGACGTTGTGGCGGCGCATCAGCTCGCGGCTGGAGGGGAGGCGGGCGCCTGGGCCCAGGCGGTCGGCCTCTTTGCGCAGTATCGCGGCGATCTGGGCGATACTGCTATCGTTGTCCATGAAAGGTAAGAATAGCGCTACTGAGGTCGGGGGAGTAGCGGTCCCGCCGGAGACCGGCTACCAGCCCGGACGGCAGCACCAGCCAGACGGCCACCATCGCCACGCGCCGATCAGCCCTCGCGGTGGCGCGCTAGGGGACGGCGACGTTCGCGGTGGCGAGCTTTCCCGCGGCGCGCTACGGAACAGCGCCCCTGTCGGTGGCGAGCTTCAGGACAGCGCCCTTCTCGGCGGTGCGCGTGGCGACAGCCACCTTCACGACAACGATCTCCGTGGCGGCGCGCCCCGGGATGGCAGTCGTCGGGTGGGCGAGCAGGTGCGCTCCCCCCGAGGACGCCTTCGGGTATGGCGCGACCGTGGCACGGGCGGCGGGGGAACAGGTCTGGCGTTCCTCGGCGTCCTGGCGTTCTCCGGCTCCATCCCCGCCACTGTGTACGCGATGCGAGGCTTCGACCCGTGGCTGGTGGCCGTGGGCCGCGCCACCATCGCGGGCGCCATCGCCCTGATCTGCCTGAAAGCCGCCAGACACCCCCTCCTCCCGCCCAGATCGGAGTGGCCCGCCTACGCCCTGATCGTCCTGGGCGTGGTCATCGGCTTCCCCGTCTTCAGCAGCCTCGCCCTCGCCCTGGGCGCCAGCGCCGCCCACTCAGCAGTGATCGTCGGCCTGCTCCCGGCCGCCACGGCCGTCTGCGCCGTCCTGCGAGCCTCGGAGCGCCCGCGCCCCCTCTTCTGGGCAGCCTGTACGGCCGGCGCCGCCGCCATCACCACCTTCACCCTCATCCAGCACCAGGGCAAACCCTCCTGGCCCGACCTGCTCCTCCTCGGCGCCCTCCTCTCGGCGGCGATCGGCTACACGGAGGGCGGCCGCCTCGCCAGGCACACCCCGGGCTGGCGGGTCATCTCCCACGCCCTCGTCCTCTCCCTCCCCCTGACGGTCCCCATCACGGCGTTCCTCGCCCTCACCACCCCGATCACCCTCACCGGCGAAGCCGCGGCGGGCTTCGCGTACGTGTCGGTGATCTCCATGTTCGTCGGCTTCATTCCGTGGTACGCGGGCCTCGCCAGGGGCGGGATCGCCAGAGCCGGCCAGACCCAGCTCACCCAGCCCCTCCTGACCCTCACCTGGGCCTGGGCGCTGATGGGCGAGCGGTTCGGGCCGTCGACAGTGGTGGCGGCGCTGGCCGTACTGGTGTGCGTGGCCGTCACCCAGCGTGCCCGTACTTGAAAGCCGTGACGCCGCCCCGCAGGATGGCAGAGGAGGTGTCACAACCATGGCGGACCTCACGATCCCAGAGGGCGGCTTCTGGCCTGCGCCGGAGATCCCGCTGCCCAATATCTATCCGATGGAATGGCGCGTGGAGACGGAGAAGCTCGCCGCCATCTACGAGAAGTCCAAGCGCGAGCTCTGGAACCCGGCCGACCTGCCCTGGGACGGCCTCGATCCGGACGATTTCACCAGGGAACAGCGCCTGGGCATCATGTACTGGTTCGCGGTGCTGGCGAACTTCGACGCCTCGGGGCCGGCGGTGTTCGCCCGCGCCACCATCCAGGCGTTCGAGAAGCACGAAGAGGACCCGGTCAGGAAGTGCTTCTTCTCGATCACCCGTGACGAGATGAACCACGAGGAATGTTGCCAGCGCACCATCGCCAAGCTCTGGCCGGGCGGCCCGCTCGACTGGACCCCGGCCGACGACCTCGAATCGGCCGCCCACAACAACATCGGCTGGCTCTACCACAACGGCGGCCGCTACTGGAACGGTTACAACGCGGCCGTCGGCAGATACTCGCTCCCGGTGCTGTTCACCAGCTTCATGATGGGCGAGATGGCCGCGTCGACCCTGTTCAGGGGCATGTCGTCGGGCACGGAGCATCCGGTCTTCAGCAAGATGTTCGAGCGCATCGGCCGCGACGAGGCGCGCCACCTGAAGATCTGCATGACGATCCTCGAGAACGAATGGCCGGGCCTCACGGACGAGACCCGTGCCCTCATCACCCGCCAGCTCAGGGCCGGCTTCGTCTTCCTCAGCATGATTCTCTGGGAGCCGCCCGAGGGCTTCTGGGAGCTTCCGCCGTACTTCCTGAACAACCACCGCGTCCTCATGGACCACGCCAGGCAGGCCGGCCTCGGCGTGCTCTCCTACGAGGAACAGGCGGAGAACTGGCGCGTGGCGATGGCCCACATCCGCGCCATCGTGGAGCGCTGGGGGATCGCGTTCCCGGCCATTCCCGAGCTGGATCTGGAGGGTGTGCCCGTCGACTTCATCGACCCCGAGGAAATCATTCCGGTCTTCTAACATGGCACCATGTGGCCACGCATCGACGGACTCAGGGTTCTGGAACTCGGCACCCCCGGCAGGGTCCGTACCTTGCTCACCGACCTGGCGCTGTCGGGCGCGAAAAGAGCCACGGCCGGTATATTGCCGCTCGATTACGAGCCCGAGGGCGAGGAAGTGGAGCACGTCGGCGAACACCTCGTCCTCGTGGACGACGCCGGTGCCCGGGTGGCGGAAATAGAAATAACCCGGGTGGAGCTGACGCCGTTCGCGCAAGTCGGCTGGGAGTTCGCCGAGGCGGAGGGGGAGGGATACAAATCAACGGCTGAGTGGCGGGAAACGCATCGGCGTTATTGGGCGGAGCTGGGGTACGAGGTCGAGGACAGCACGACGGTGGTCTGCCTCTGGTTCCGCCTCGTGCCACCCACCCCGACAACTCCGTGACCACGGCGGCACGCCACCAGCACCGCAACACCGCCGGCGCCATCACCCATCCGGCGCATCGAGCACACCCAGCGTCGCCGCCGCCACCTCTCCCGCACCGCAGCTCACCGGCCGGCCCGCGAACGGAACCCGTCCAGGAACGAGTTCACCTCGCCACGGCCGCCACCGTCGCCGCCCCGAACCGTCGCCCCGCCCGCTCCCGCTCGCGGAACTCTGCCCGCCCCCCTCACAAAGGGCCCTTGGCCTCCGCGCGCTCCCACGACCGGGACCTGTGCCCCCATGCGCTCCCACGACCGGGGCCTGTGCCTCCGCGCGCTCCCACGACCGAGACCTTGGCCTCCACGCCCTCCCATGAGCAGGGCCTTGGCCCCCACCCGCCCGCTCCCACGACCGGGGCCTGTGCCTCCGCGCGCTCCCATGAGCAGGGCCTTGGCCCCCCGCTCTCACGAACAGAACCTTGCCCCGGCATTTGAGTCCTTGCCGCGAGCCGCCTCAAACAGGCCATTGCTCCTCGGGTGAGACATAACTCCCTCGATGCGGGATGCTGTACACCCACCCCTCCTCGCGCAGCAGCGCGATGGCGCGCCGCACGGTCTCGCGGGCAGCGCCGTACTCACGCACCAGCTCGACCTCACTCGGGATCTGCTGCCGTGAAACGAACTCATGCCGCCTTATCCGCTCCCGGATTTCCCCGGCGATGTGCCGGTAGAACGGCGCCTGCCGCCCCAAGGGCCCTGGCTGCCCGGGAGCGTTGACAAACGTTCCCTCTCCCTGCCGCGTATGGACCAGCCCTTGGTTTCGCAGCACCCGGATCGCCCGGCGCGCAGTCGTACGCGCGACCTTGAACTCCCGCTGGATCTCCGCCTCGCTGATCACGGGATCTCCCGGCGAGAGCTCTGCGGCGATACGTGATCTGAGGACCTCACTGATCTGGAGATAAAGGTAGGTGTCGCCCTCGCGATTCAGCACGCCCCAAGGATATCCAACGGCGTGGTCAAAGGAAGGGAAATCAAGGGCCGGGATTTATGGGCCATTTTTCGCGGTCGGTTACGTATGTGCCCCGATATGGCACCGTGAACACCCATCCCAACTCCCTGAGATGAGCAACAGCCTGCCGCGCGGTTACCTTTGCAACGCCATATTGCCGCATCATCGCTTTCTCGCCGGGGATAGGCTTGTTCGGCGGGATCTCGCCGCGCTGGATACGTTCGATGACCTCTGCGGCGATCTTCTGATAAATGGGCACCTTTCTGGGCGACCGAGGCGTTCCAAGCGACCCCACGTATGAGCCCTCACCCTGAATCGTGTACACCAGCCCCTGCGCCCGCAGGTCCCGCGCGACCCGTCGGGCAGTGGTCCGGGCGATCTCGTACGTCTTCTCGAAGGTCGCCTCGCTGGGCAGGGGATCGCCGGCCTTGAGCTCACCGCGTGCGATCTGATCGCGGACCAGATCGGCGACCTGCTTGTAGAGGGGCACAGGGCCCTCGCGATGTAGCACGCCGGGATTCTAGAGGAACCCCGCACCCGCCTGCACGCATAACGAGTGTCTAGACACGGCCTATAGACCAGCAGACACGCACACAGCTCCACTCGAGCCACATCATGGCATCCACGCTGCACACGCCACGCCTGCCGCGCAAACCGCGCGACACCCGACCCCAGTGCCCTGCACCACGTTGTGCCCCGCGCCAGCCACGTGGTGGCCTCAACGCTCCCCACGCCGCACATTTCGCCCACACTGCCCACATCGCCCACGCCACGCAGGCGACAAGCCGTGCAGGCCGCGCGCCACGCTCCCTGCACTCCACGCCTTGCAGGCTCTGGCCGCCATGTTGCCCACGCCGCGCTCCACGCCTCCCAGCTCTGGCCGCCATGTTGCCCACGCCGCGCCGGGGCTGTCCCCGCCGCGCACGCCGCGCTCCACGCCTCCCAGCTCTGGCCTCCACGAAGCCCGCGCCCCGCCCGTCCCAAGCCCAGGCTCGACCGAGGAGCACGAGTTGCGACCTCTCACGAGCTGCGACCTCTAAGGAGGGGCCGTCATGAAAGTCGGAGTCCCCGATGCCGCATTCCCCTGCCAACCCTGGTCCCAGGCGTCAGAATCGATCCTGCGGCCATCGTTTGGCTTCTTCTTCGATCTCGACCAGGCCCTCGAAGGGAAGCGCGATGGCCGTCACCATGTGTCCGTGCACGCGACTTCCGTGAATGACGCGGGCGCCTGCAGTGCCGCTACCACAGGCGCCCGATCCGGTCACACCCTCGCAGGCAAGCCCCACCGGGTCTGTGCCGATGCGGCCACCGCGCACTCCCCTTCAAGCAACGATTCCAGGTGAAGGAGAATGGCGGCGGCCGCAGGCCTAAGTCTGCTGCCTGCAGAGGGTCCGGCGCAGCAGATCCAGCAGGATGACGAAAAAACATGCGCCGTCATTGGTCGACGCGGCACAAATACCACGAAGTGTGCGTAACTGCAGACGTGCAGACTTCCTGGTATTGCAAACAAGGCATTTGCCCCGACGGCCAGAGTCATCAAGGGGTAAGTGAAGCTACCCGAAACCGCCGAACGTCATCGACATGCCCGGGACATGCGCATGCTGCGAAGAGAAACTCAGCCACGAGAAATGGTGACGGCCATCGCGGTCCTCCGAAGACGCAGTTCTGGAGGACACCGAGCGCGATGGCCGCACGTAACATTGTGACGCCCGCACTCCACTCAGTGAAGTGCTTCATAACCGGTGGCTCCGACTTTCGCCGAAGACTCCCTAGCGAAGGAGGGAACGCGCTGTCGCCGGACGGGTGTCGCCTCCCGCCCGGCGACAAGGTGCGTCGAACGTCCTGTTCGCGCTATGCCACCGCTTATGCGAACCGGACACCGCTGGCGACGGCACGATCAGGGTAAGTACGATCAACGCACCCTGCGTTCGCGCAGAACTCCGAGCGACGCGCCTGCCCAAGCCTCGATACAAGGCATGGGCTGCACCCGGAACCTGCGCGAGACCATGGACGTGGCCCCTTGCTTCCACGAGGCATGGGGCCACGTCACGACGAGTTGTGGCCGGCTGACGTCCGTAACGGCCTACCCGCGGGCATTAGGTTCTCATGGCCGTCTCTTGGAAAACTGCTGTTCGGCGCTATAAGCGGGATGATGCCCTTTGTAGGTCGCTGCGTTCATGATCCGCCATGGAATGGATTTACAGGGGAATCCGCCTCCAGGACTCGTTCGCGATGATGAGGTGATCGAGCAGCCGCAACTCGACCGTCTGCGCGGCCTCGAGGAGCTTGGCCGTCGCCTCCAGGTCCTCCTGGCTGGGGTCGAGGGACCCGCCAGGGTGATTGTGGGCAAGGCCGAACATCGCCCCGCCGGCGGTGAGCACTTCAGTGATCACCTCCCGGATGGGCATCACGGTGTGATCGCTTCCGCCCTCGGTCAGCACCGCACGCTTCAGGATCCGCCCGCGGGTGTCGCACACCACCATGACCAGCCGCTCGTGCTTCCGGTCGCGCAGCAGCGGAGCGCACGCATGGGCCAGATCCGACGTGCTGGTGATGCGTTCCCGCTCGGGCCAGGCCTCCGCACGGCGTACGAGATGGAAGGCCGCGGCAACTCGAGCGGCCTTGGCGGGACCGATGCCGCGCATGGTGAGTAACCGGTGCGGGTCGGAACGGCCGAGACCATCGAGGTCTCCACAGGTCTCGATCACCTGTGTGGCCAGGTCGAGGGCGCTCGCCCCACGAAATCCCGAGCCGAGCAGCACGGCCAGCAGTTCCCGGTCCGCCAGCGCGGCGGCACCGTTGGACATGAGCCGTTCGCGCGGCCGGTCACGTTCGGACAGGTCTTTGACTCGCATCGGCAACCTCCGCAACCGTTGTATCAACGCGCACCGACAATCTTCGACTTGCAGATTCGCGGTGCACTCGCTCGTCTCTTTGCGGTCGTATATGACTAATTTCCGGAAGTGCCATAAAGGACGTTATGTGCTCCCTTTGTGTTGAGTCGGGAGAGGGCAGCAGAAAGAGAGGGAGAGATATCTGATGTAGTCGGTGAATTGTCATGTTCCGGCAATCTTCCGCGATGATGTCTGGCCGGTCGGCAAGCCGGTGGGTCGGCGGAGCGCGAAACCATGGCGGCCGCGTGAGCCAGTGCGGCAGGGGGCCGATCGAGGCATGCCAAGTCTGGCGGAGGCGCGGATCAGCGCGGCGGCCTGGTGACCTGACGAACACAGGTGGTCAGTTCAAACGAGGCGCCTCAGGTGCGGGCGATGCGCGCCGTGAGCTGTGGCGGGCTGCGGCGGGCTGAGCGAGGGCCGGCGTCGCGGGCCAGTAGGTCTCTCCCAGCAGGTACGTGAGCTCCTGGCGCAGCCAGTTGAGCGAGCATACGCGCGCCAGGCGCGGTTTCGAGGAGTGCTGGGGTTCGTAGTTCGCACTTCCGACAATCACGCACACATAATCGATGGCATGTTGGCCGATCCCATCGGTCGCTGTCATCGTCTCGGCGACGCCGGCCGGGCATAGCGGGATCTCTCCCGCAGAAGCGTCGCGGTAAGGCATCGTCGCGATCGTGCGGAACGGCGCCGCGAGGGGCGCGGTGTGTGCACCAGAGGAGGTGGCTCCGGGGGGGTGTGCTCGTCGTCGTGCGCGATGGGGGCCTGACCAGGCGTGCCCACTCGTGCATGAAGAGGAGGGCGGCCCCGTCACGTGCCCGTCCCCCGGCGCGACAGGGGCGGTTTCGTGAAGGTGCACGTCGCTGGACGCATCGGAAAATCCCGTGAGGATGTGTGCCGTTGAACGGCGACCCGGGTGGTCTCGGAGTCCTACGCGCCGGGTGTGACGAGGTGGCCGCGCACACATCACCAAGCCTGAGCGGCCAGTTTCCACACCCCGAACGGTACGAATTCGTCGGGCTGGGAAGCTCCGGGCAAGTTGATGCTCACCCGGAGCTTTCCGCCCTAGACGGGCATGCTGTACATGATCCGGAAGCGGTCGCCGGGGATCACGATGTCGCTGGTCTCCACCGGTCGATCGCCCGCCCAATGAGTACGTTCCACATGCAGAACGTGCACACCCGCCGCCAGATCCAACGCATCGCTCTCCACCGGCCGGGGGATGCGAGTGTGAACGCTCTCCACGATCTCCGTGATCTTTATGCCGTGCGCGTACATGCGCGCCACCAGGCTCCGCCGCTCCTCCTCCGTGTGAGGAGTGAACTCCCGCAGCTCATAGGACGTGGCGAGTTGGAGCGGCCTGCCGTCCCCGCGGAAGACGTAATGCGTCTTGGTCAGCGTGGCCGACTCGGGCAGCCGCAGCCGTTTGCCGATGTCGGGGCCTGCTTCGGTGGGCTCGCTGTGCCAGTCCCATGTCACTCGCCTGCCTTGGGATTGCAGGTCGGCGGCGAACGGGGCAGGGTGATCGAGAAAACGCCATCGGTGCAGCGGTGTTAGGTCGGGGCGTTCCCTGACGTAATGGCCCGAGCCCACGCGGCCGATGATGAGGCCTTCGCCCGCGAGCACGCGTAGCGCGTGGCGGGCGGCGGTCTCGCCGACCTGATACTTGCGGGTCAGTTGCGCGCGTGAGGGGATAGGCGCGCCGGGGGGAAGGGTGCCGTCGGTGATCTGACGCCGGATGTCTTCGACGACACGCAGGTAGACCGGATCTGAGGTGGCCACTAGTCCATCCCTGGGGGTTCGTGTGAGGCGTTGCCCCATGTTGCCGTATTCGGCAGGTAACCGACCGTCATCGATGACCGCTGGAGCCCCAACTTTGCGATGGCGGAAAATTATCGGAGAAACCTTGTAACGCCGATGTAAGGGGTGGCGATTCTCCGGTAGAGGTCGTCGATGTGTGTACCCCCGAGCACATATCGGCGACCTCTTCCACGGCCGCCCACCTGGACCGCCGCCTGTGACGGCTCCGAAGGCCCAGGTCGGAGGCCCGGTTCGCTTCGGAATCCGAAGCATCCTCAACTGCGAACCACACCGCCACCAGCCGCTTCGCCCCGGCCCCCCGCCGCACTCTCCCGTCAGTCACCCCCGCTCTGGCCCTGCTGGCTTCCGCATCGTCGCCGCTTCCCGGCGGCGCCACGCGCTGCGGCCAGTCGCCTCGTCCTGGCCCTGTCGCGCTCTCCCGTCAGTCACCCCCCGCTGTGGTCCTGAGGGCTTCCGCGTCGTTGCCTCGTCCTGGTGGTGCCACGCGCTCCGGCTTTGCCCTGGCGCCGCCGGTTTTCCGTACCGTCGCCTCGCTCCTTGCGGCGCCATGCCTCCGCATCAGTCGCGTAGCCCTGGCCTCGCCACTGTGGGCGGCCGCTGCGGTCGCGTGACAACGCTCGTGATCACTATCCGATCATCGGATCGCAGCACTTTCCTGGGCGCGCTGTTCCCGGTCGGAAACCGCCTGTGATCAACACCAAGCTCCCGTCTCTTGATGCCTCTGCCCTATGCGACGCCCCTGGCCAACACCGGCACTGCGAGGCGCGCAAGTGGTCACCCGATATCGCAGCCGAGTGGCCGTACCTCGTCCAGCCACCCCTCCCTAAGTTGTGACATCGACCCCGTTCCTCCCGCCCGCCAGACCAGATCCTTGCCATTCCGTACAAGTCCAGGCCTGTCTCGTGTCGGGCCGGGATGCACCACCAAGAGGACAACATGATCGACATCGGCAAGCTCCTCCCCGCTGACCGGAACGCATGGGAGGGCTTGTTCCGCGCGTACATCGACTTCTACGAGCGCGTCGAGCCGGACGAAATGTACGACCGGGCGTGGCAGGAATTCCAGGCGGATACCCGCTTGCACGCTCTGGGGGCGAGGCTGGACGGCCGGCTGGTCGGCATCACCCACTTCCTGACCCACGGGAGCACTTCCGCGCCCGACACCGATGTCTGCTACCTGCAAGATCTGTTCGCCGCTCCGGACGTCCGGGGCAAGGGTGTCGGGCGCGCGTTGATCGCGGCTGTCGCCGACTGGGCCGGGGGCGCGGCTGCTCGCGCGTGTACTGGAACACCCATGAGTCGAACAGCACGGCACGGCAGCTCTACGACAAGGTCGCGGAGAACCGTGGCTTCATCCGTTACCAGATCGAACTGCGCTAACCGGGATCGCCAGGTGGCGCTCGATGGCTCCGGAGGCGGCCGAGCCGATCTCGGCTGCGTGCGAGTCGAACCCGTGGTGTTTATGTGACCTCGGCGATAAGGAATTCGGGCGTTTGGGCCATGCGAGGCATCCCTGAAGCCGGAACGGAACGCCCCATCGTGCCGACGACACCCGCATCGGCTTGATCCATCCAGCTCACGCGAGTCGATTCGTGTGGTCCGGCCGGGCATCCGGAGACTGGTGGAGGCGGGCAAAAAGCGGCTCCAGGCAGGCGAAGCGGGGTGGCGACGTCCAACGGATTTCCGAATCCAGGTAGCGTTCGCACTATGGCATCGCCAACTGGAACCACCGACGCACCCTTCGGCCGTATGCTGACCGCGATGGTCACGCCGTTCACATCCGACGGCGAGGTCGATTATGTGGCTGTGCGGCGTCTTGCCACCTATCTGGTGGACGAGCAGCGCAATGACGGACTGATCGTCAACGGGACGACCGGCGAGTCGCCCACCACCTCGGACGAGGAGAAGCAGCGCATCGTCAGCGCCGTCCTCGATGCGGTCGGCGACCGCGCGACCGTGGTGGCCGGGGCCGGCACCAACGACACCCGCCACAGCGTCGAGCTCGCGAAGCAGGCGGCACGTGCCGGTGCCCATGGCCTGCTGGTGGTGACGCCTTACTACAACAAGCCTCCGCAAGAGGGGCTGTACCAGCACTTCACCGCGGTGGCCGATGCAACCGACCTTCCGGTGATGCTGTACGACATTCCCGGACGTAGCGGCGTACCGATCAAGACCGAGACCCTGCTCCGGCTGGCGCAGCACGAGCGCATCGTGGCCGTGAAGGATGCCAAGGGCGATCTGTTCGCAGCCAGCCAGGTGATGGCCGCGACCGATCTCGCCTTCTACTCCGGCGACGACCTGCTCAACCTGGCCTGGCTCTCTCTCGGCGCGGCCGGGTTCGTCAGCGTCGTCGGACATGTCGTAGGTGCCGAGCTGGCACGCATGATCCACCTGCACAAGAACGGAGACGTCGCCCAGGCCCTGGCCGTACACAGCCAGGTGGCCCCCGTGGTGGACGGGATCATGCTGCGTGCGGGCGGCGCGATCATGGCGAAGGCCGCGTTGAGCATGGTGGGGCTGCCGGTCGGTCCAGTACGGCTGCCACTGGTGGACGCCACAGAGAAGCAAATCGCCGAGCTGCGTGCTTGCCTGGTAGCCGGCGGGGTGAAGTTGACAGACGCATAGGAACGGGGAGGAACCGGGAGTTTTGAGAACAAGATCTGACCGTGGGGGCCAGGCATGAGCCATCCGCATCCTGAGCTTGGCCCCCCGCCGGTGCTGCCTGAAGGCGGCCTGCGCATCGTCGCGCTGGGCGGGTTGGGGGAAATCGGCAGGAACATGGCCGTCTTCGAATATGACGGTCGCCTGCTGGTCGTCGACTGCGGGGTACTGTTCCCCGAGCCCGACCAGCCGGGTGTCGACCTCATCCTGCCCGACTTCGAATACATCAGGGACCGGCTCGACGACATCGAAGCCGTGGTGCTGACGCACGCCCACGAAGACCATATCGGGGCGGTGCCGTACCTTCTGCGCGAGCGGCGCGATATTCCGCTCATCGGCTCCAAGCTCACGCTTGCCTTGATCGAGGCCAAGCTGACCGAGCACAGGATCCAACCGACCAAGCACGAGGTCGTCGAGGGAGAAAGGCACGTATTCGGGCCTTTCGACTGCGAGTTCCTCGCGGTCAACCACTCCATCCCCGACGCCTTGGCTGTCGCCATCCGGACGCCGGCGGGCATAGTCCTGCACACCGGTGACTTCCGGATGGACCAGTTGCCGAGCGACGGCCGCCTCACCGACCTCGGCGGCTTCGCCAGGCTCGGCACCGAGGGCGTCGACCTGCTGATGTCCGACTCCACCAACGCCGAGGTGCCGGGATTCGTCACCAGCGAGCGGGAGATCGGGCCGGTCATCGACGAGGTGATCCGCACCTCCGAACAGCGCGTCATCGTGGCGAGCTTCGCCTCGCACGTCCACCGCATCCAGCAGGTCATGGACGCCGCAGCCAAGCACGGTCGCAAGGTGGCCCTGGTCGGCCGCTCCATGGTGCGGAACATGGGGGTGGCCCGAGACCTGGGTTACCTGAAGGTGCCGCCGGAGTTGATCGTCGACTCGCGCGACATCGAGGAGTGGCCGCCTCAGGACGTGGTGCTGGTCTGCACCGGCTCCCAGGGCGAGCCGATGGCGGCGCTGTCGAGGATGGCCAACCGCGATCATCCGATCCGCATCGCCGAGGGCGACACCGTCCTGCTGGCATCGTCGCTGGTGCCGGGCAACGAGACCGCGGTCAACAAGGTCATCAACGGCCTGACCAGGTGGGGCGCCCGCGTCGTGCACAAGGGCAACGCCAAGGTGCACGTCTCTGGACACGCGGCCGCGGGCGAGCTCCTGTACGTCCTCAACCTGACGCGCCCCTCGAACTTCATGCCCGTGCACGGAGAATGGCGCCACCTTCGCGCCCACGCCAAGCTGGCCGCGCTCACCGGCGTGCCAGAAGACCACATCGTGATCGCCGAGGACGGCGTCGTGGTGGACCTGGTCGACGGCCGCGCGCGGATTGTCGGTGCGGTCCACGCCGGGTACGTCTACGTCGACGGCTCGTCGGTGGGTGAGATCACCGACACCTCCCTGAAGGACCGCAGGATTCTCGGGGACGAGGGATTCATCTCCGTCGTCATCGTGGTCGACTCGAACACGGGCAAGCTCACGGCCGGCCCGGAGATCCACGCCCGCGGATCCGGCATCGATCCTCTCCAGTTCGAGGAGTTCATCCCGCAGATCGAGCGGGCCTTGCAGGAGAAGGCCGCGGACGGTGTGGTGGACATGCAGGAGATCCGCAGGGTCGTACGTCGGACGGTGGGGCGCTGGGTGAGCGACACCTATCGCCGCCGACCGATGATCATCCCTGTGGTGCTCGAGGTCTGAGCCTTCGGGTGGTACGGCAGGTGGCTTGGCCTGCTGTACCACCCGGAGTGCCCTGTGGCGCTCGTGGCCCGCGACGGTGCACACAGGGGTGCTCGCGCGTGTGCGGGCGAGGCTGTTCTTGCGATCGCCGATTACGGTGATCTTGTACCAGCACGTGACAGTGATCATGCCTGTGCGTGCGATGGTGATCGTGCGGATGTTCGTCACGGGTGTTGTCACCTCCCCGTGCCGCTGTGCACCAGCCGTCCCCCGCCAGTGGGACTGACGATTCGGCTGGGCATTCCCGTGATCGGCGGATGCCTCCGCTCCGCTCCCCATAGGGTGCGACGACGCCGCCCTGGCCGGTTGCGTGTTGTCCCGTTCCGCTGCCCACCGCCGGGGGACGAACTGCTGGCCTGCTGGAGTCGGACGGCGGTGCCTCGGTAGGCGGCAGCGTGGCGCTGATGGAGTGGTGGCGGTGCGATCTTCAGGTGCTGCATGTCAGACGTTCCTTCGGCGTAGCAGCCACATGGCGATGCATACGGGGACGGCCGCGTACGCGATCATGACTGCGCCGGCGGCTGGGGGTGACAGGAGCGAGCCGTACACCGAGGTGGTGATGGTGTCGCCGGTCATCTCCCGGGGCAGGGCGCCGATCATCAGCGAGCCGAAGCGTTCGCTCCATGGCTCGGGGAGATTGCCGATGATCATGGGGAGCACGTAGGCGAGGCCGACGATGACGGCCGTGGCGCCCGCCACCGATCTCAGGATCGCGCCGACACCCACGCCGAGCAGCGCGAACACCGGCACAGTGAGGCTGAGCGCGATCAGAAGCGGCACCCGGTCACCGAAGGCGGCGGTGTAGGCGCCGGAGAAGCGGTCGCCGAGCACAGCGCGAGCCGCGAAATAGGTGCCGAAGACCGATATGGCGCCGACGAGCAGACCCAGGCCACCGATGATCACGGCCTTGGCGGCGAGGACGGGCCAGCGACGCGGAACGAGGGCCAGGCTCGTTCTGATCAAGCCCGTTGTGTACTCGGACGTGATGGTCAAGGCACCCAGGATGCCCATGCAGAGCTGGGGGATGATCGTGAAGACCTCCTCCAAGTCCGCGATCCTGGCGCGTGCCTGTTGTTCGGGAGGAGCGGCGTCGTACATGCCGGCCGCCGCTGCGGCGAGGGCAAGGCCCAGGAAGACGGTGCTGATACTGAGCCCGAGGACCAGGTAGGTCGAACGGACCGAGCGGATCTTCAACCACTCGGAGGTGAGGACGGTCATGCCTGCGTCCTTCCGGGCAAGAGATACGGCCAGGTACATGTGTGGTGGGGCAAGAGGTTTCGTCGCACGTACGGCGCCGAGGGGGCAGAGAGGTTCAAACGCTCGGTCAGTGGGGGTGGATGGATGCGTACGGCGGGGGGAGAGGGGAAGTTCCCCGCCCGCGTCCGGCCCGGATGAGGAGAGGTTGGGCGGGATGCGCACGGCCGGGTGAGGAGGAGTTGTGCGGATGCGCCCGGCCTGGGTGAGGCGCCGTGCCTGAGTGGGGCGGTGTGATGTCCGAATCCGGCGCGCCACTTCAGGTGCATCGTCGTGCCCGTAGGGATGGGACGGCTGGGAGCGCGTATGGTCATGCGTCTCTTCGCCTGAGCTCGTAGTACCCGACCGCGAGGGCGACGAGTGGATAGGCGAGCAGCACGGCCAGTGCTGCCCAGGGCGGTAGGAAGCCGTCGCCCAGACGGGACGAGAGCCGTTCGCCTGCCATCTGCGGGACGAGATTCGGCAAGAGGAGGGTGGCGACGCGGGTGTTCCACGGGGCCGGCAGATAGGTGACCACACCAGGGAGCACGAACAGCAGGGCGACCACCGACATGATGGCGCCGGCTGTGGACCGGATGGCCGCGCCCAGCCCGACGCCCACCAGCGCCAGGGCGGTCACCGACAGGCCCGAGGCGAGCAGCATCGGCAGGTCGTCGGTGAACGAAACCTGATTGAAGCCCAGGTGGCGGCCGTTCGCGATCAGGCGGCTCGTGGCGTACGTGAGCAGGAGGATCGCGTTGGCGGCCACGAACGTGGCCATGCCGATGATCCCTGCCTTGGCCAGGAGTAAGGTACTGCGCTTCGGAACGGCGACCAGGGTGGTACGGACCATGCCTGTGGCGTACTCGGAAGTGATCGTCAGCACGCCGAGCACTGCCAGGCTCATCTGGACGAGCGGCAGGAAGCCCTGTTCGGGGGCGGCTGCGCGTAGCGTGCCGCGCTCGTCGGCGAGAGCGGCCACATAGAGCGTCCACGCGATGCCGAGGACCACCGTCAGGGCCGCCGCGCCGATTGCGTGGTACGTCGAATTCACCGAGCGGAGCTTCAGCCATTCGGAAGAGAGGACCGTCTTCATCGGGCCGCTCCGTATTGCACGCTGTCGGCGGTCAAGGCCATGTACGCGTCTTCAAGGGATGGATAGCGGGCGGTCAGCTCGGCGACGGTGGCCTCAGCTATGAGCCGGCCACGGCCGACGATGACGATGCGCTCCGCGGTGAGGGCCATCTCGCTCATGAGATGGCTGGAGAGCAGGACCGTCCGGCCCTCGGCGGCCAGCGAGCGCATGAGGTCGCGGATCCAGCGCACACCATCGGGGTCGAGGCCGTTGACCGGCTCGTCGAACATCAAGATGCCGGGATCCCCGAGCAGCGCGGCCGCAATGCCGAGCCGCTGTTTCATGCCCAGAGAGAACCCGCCCACTCGTTTGCGTGCCACGCCCGCCAGGCCGACCTGCTCGAGCACCTCGGCGACGCGGGTGGGGCCGATGCCGTTGGTGCGGGCCAGGCAGAGCAGATGATTGTAGGCACTGCGGCCGCCGTGGACGGCGCTCGCGTCCAGGAGCGCGCCGACCTCGCGCATCGGCTCGCGCAGTGAGGTGTATCGCCGGCCGTTGACCAGTGCCTGGCCGGACGTCGGCGCGTCGAGGCCGAGGATCAGGCGCATCGTGGTGGATTTGCCGGCTCCGTTGGGGCCGAGGAAACCGGTCACATGGCCAGGCTCGACCCTGAAGGAGAGGCCGTCCACGGCGATGGTGGTGCCGTAGCGCTTGGTGAGGTGGTGGAGTTCGATCACGCCGTAAAGGATGCGGGGTGGTGGGGCGGCGGCGCGTCGGACCACGGTTCGAACTTCAAGGTCAGACCCTGGGTTGACGTGCTCAGCCCGCCGCAGCGGCTACGGTTCAACGCGTGAACGACACGCACCCCTTCTTCGCCAGACGCATGAGCCGCCACGAGTTGGTCATGCTCGATGTGGCTGCGGGCGTGTGTGCGGCATTCGTCTTCTTCACGGTGACGGTCCATGCCGAGCCGCTGCCGCCGTGGATGCGGCTCGCCCTTCCTGCCGGTCTGGGGCTGCCGCTGGCGCTGCGCCGGCTCTGGCCGGTGCCCGTCTTCGGATTCACGCTTCTGCTCGCCGTCTACACCGCGCTGGTGGGCGCCGTGGGGCTCGTGTACCTCGCGCCCGCGTACGCCCTGTACATCGTCGCGCTGTCCGACAGACGAGGCCCGGCGATCCCGACATCGGCCATCGGCTTGGTGAGCTTGGTGACCGTCGTGGGCATGATCGTGGCGGGTACACCTCGTGACCGGGCCCCCGACTGGCTCTTGCACCTCGATCAGCCGCTCATGGGTATCGCGGCGCTGGGAGGAGCCTGGACGATCGGGCGGGCCGTACAGGAACGCAGATCCTATGCCGTACGTGACGCCGAGCGGCTGGCGGCGCAGGCGGTGGCCGAGGAGCGGTTGAGGATCGCTCGGGAGCTGCATGACGTGGTCACGCACAGCGTGGGGCTGATCGCGGTCAAGGCCGGGGTCGCCAATCATGTCATGGCGACCAAACCCGAAGAGGCGCACGACGCCTTGCGCGTGATCGAGACTGCCAGCCGCAGCGCACTGGTCGAGATGCGGCACCTGCTCGGTGTGCTCAGGTCGACGACTGTGCCTGACCGTGTGCCTACACCGGGCCTGGCGGGGCTCCAAGGCCTGGTGGGGCAGGCTCGGATGGCTGGGGTGGAGGTGGAGCTCGATCTTCGCGTGGGGAGCGGTGATGAGAGAGGACCCGGGGCGGCGCCGCAGAAGAGGGAGGCGGGGAGAAGAACGGAGATTCTCCGAGAAGAGGCAGTGCTGAGGTGGGCGGAAGCCTTGCCGACTGAAGGGGCAGTGCTAGGACAAGCTGAGGTGGTGCGAGAAGGGGTGCCCCCCGTACGTGCGGATGCGACGCGGGGAGGTGGGGCGCAGGGAGGGGCGGAAGCCTTGCGGCAGGGAGGGGGAGAGTTGCCGGGGGACGTGGCGTTGGGAGGAGGAGCCGCGCGGCCAGAAGAGGAAGACGCCTGGGGGCGGCTTCCTGAGGGTGTGGGGTTGGCGGCCTACCGCATCGTGCAGGAGGCGCTCACCAACGTGGTCAAGCATGCTGCGCCTGCTCGATGTCGTGTGTCCGTCGTCGACGACGGCGAGGAGGTACGGATCGAGGTGGTCGACGACGGGCCGGGGCGGCGTACGTCGCCGGGTGATGGTGCTGGGCACGGTCTGATCGGCATGCGGGAGCGGGTCGTGATGTACGGCGGTGCGTTCGAGGCCGGGAGCCTGCCTGGGCGGGGTTTTCGAGTGTTCGCCAAGTTGCCTTACGAGGAGGTGCCGTGATCCGAGTGGTCATCGCCGATGATCAGGCGTTGCTCAGGGGGAGCTTCAAGGTGCTGGTCGACTCCGAGCCCGATTTGGAGGTGGTGGGGGAGGCGGGGACCGGGGCCGAGGCTGTTGAGGTCGTGTTGGAGCGGCGGCCGGATGTGGTGCTCATGGATGTGCGAATGCCCGGCATGGATGGGATAGAGGCCACCCGCCATATCAAGGATATTGCTCGGGTTCTCGTGGTGACGATGTTCGATCTCGATGCCTATGTTTATGATGCGCTCCGGGCCGGAGCAAGTGGATTCTTGTTGAAAGATACTCCGCCTGCCGATCTGCTCGCTGCCATACGAGTGGTCGCTGAAGGAGAGGCGCTGTTGGCGCCCACTGTGACGCGTAGACTGATCGAAGAGTTCACGCGGACCCCCGTTCTGCCTCAGGTGAAGGGGCTGGAGGGCGTCACGGAGCGGGAACGGGAAGTGTTGCTGTTGATTGCGCGCGGACTGTCGAATCGCGAGATCGCTGCGCATCTGCAGGTCAGCATGGCTACGGTGAAGACGCACATCACGCGACTGCTGGCCAAATTGGAGGCCCGGGATCGGGCTCAACTTGTTATTGTGGCGTATGAGAGTGGGTTGGTTTCGGCTGCCGCGTGATGGCGCTCAATAGTTTAATTTGCTGCCGGCTAGCTTTGCGCTAGAGTGTATTCTGAGTTCAGAACGTCTTTGATAGCCAGTCCAAGTGTGCGCCGCCGAACGGGCCTTTTCCTTGACCTACTGCGTCGAGTAGCCATTGTGCGGTCTCTTCCGCTTGTGTGACTAATTCGGGTGGATAACGCAGCAAGATCTGATGTTCTGCGAATTCGTCTACATCGTCCAGGATGAGTCGTCCATCTCTCATGCGGATCACGTCTAGGTCGAGGTCGAGCATGGTGACCTCATCGTCTTTCCATTCCGGAATGGTAGTGACGTCGACGTAGATTTCGCTCTTGTGGGGTGGAGTGTTGAAGGATGCTGTCCACCAGGCATCCCGGGGGAACAGCATGATCGCGGTCGTTTCCCACGTGACAGGCGGGCCTTCGCCCTTCCGGGCGACCGTCCCTCCGGGAACTTCGACCCAGACGCCGTGCTCGTCCTCACCAAGTAGCCGAGCGGGATGGTTCCAGTGCAATGCGCCGCCGTATTTTCTGAAGACGATTCGCACATCAGTCATATGAATAAACCTATCCATGCTGGATGGTTGTCACACGCCGGGCTGGCGATGAGGGCTGGCCAGCTCGCTGGCGCGGGCTCGTGCGGTGGCTTGCGACCCTTCGGGGTGTGACGGGGCACGAGGTCTGAGGTGTCGATGCCTGTGGCCGGGTGATGAGCACGTGTGGCGTTGTGAGTACCTGGTCGGTGCGGTGGTGCGGTGGTGCGGTGGTGCGGTGGTGCGGTGGTGCGGTGGTGCGGTGGTGCGGTGGTGCGGTGGTGCGGTGGGGTTGGGCTGATGAGTGGGGTGGTGGCCTCGTTGGACCGGTTGGGTGGGCGTGTTGGGGGAGCGAGGGCTCGCCGGTTGGTGGAAGGTGCGTTGAGAGGCTCAGAGGGCCTCACCGGTTGGCTGGATTGGTTTGCGGAGAGCGCTTAGGTATCCATCGGACCGGTGAGGCGGAGATTGTGAGCGTGGAGCACGGCTCGTTGGGTTCAAGGCCCATGGCACGGCCCCCGGCTCGTTGGGTTGGACCCGGGAGCAGGGCTTGCTCAGTTGGGGCGTTGGGGTCTGCGGCAGGAGGGTTGGGGTTCGCGGCGGAGGCGTTGGGCTCGATGATGGCTAGCCGTGGAGGCGGAGGGCCTTGGTGAGGGCGGCCAGGCGTTGGGGGGAGGCCAGGCCTGGGTGGTACAGGTGGAATTCCGATGCGCCGGCCTTGGAATAGGTCCTGAGCTGGTCCGCCAGGACGTCCGGGTCGGCGGGACGGGGCGGGAGGGCCAGGACGTAGGCGCCGACTCGCTGGTCAGGGGTCGACAGGTCCTTGAGGCGGGCCAGGCGGGTGGCGTCCGTGGCCGGGTCGCCCCAGCAGTTGGCCACCAGGACGTCTGCGCCCGGCTCGCCCGATGGGAGTGGGGCGAAGGCGCCCGTGGCCCAGGGGTCCGGGTTGGCGTGCAGAGTGATGGGGGTGTTGGCGGCGGTGCTTCTGGCGACGGAGATGAGGCGCTGGCGGAGGTCCGTCGATTGGGCGACGCGGATGGTGCGTACCTCGTCGGCGAGTGACCCGAGGGCCTCTTCGATGGTGCTGGGGGCGTGGGAAGTGCCCGTGGCGGTGGGCGTCGCGGCGGTGCGGTCTATGGCGGCGCGGACAGCGGCCCTTGTCGGTTCTGGGTAGCGGGGAGTGCAGTTCGTGCAGAAACAGAGGGAGAGGAGGTCGATGTCTGCGGGGGTCCAGTCCGCGCCGGACGTCTTCTCGTGGACAGTCTGGTGGCCGAAGCCCATGGGGCCGCAGGCCTCCAGGATCAGGCCGTCGGGCTCGCCTACCTCAAGGATCTCCTGGACCAGGCGTTCGCAGTACTCGATGACGTCCTCGTGGGCCGGGCACAGGGCGTAGGGGTACGGGTCGCCGAAGGCGTTGCGTACGACGAGGTCGGGGTTGGCCGAGCCCAGGTGTGAGTTGTGCGTGAGGACGGTCCAGGCGTGCACCTGGAGGCCGACGGCCTTCAGGGCGTCCCTGGCCTGGAGATAGGCATCGGCAGGGGTCCACGTGGGGGAGGCGGGAACCAGGCGGGACCAGGACGACGGGCGGATCGGGAGGTAGAAGGCCGGATATGGGACGTCGAGGACGCGATGAGCGGGATGGTACGGCGTGGCTGCCCTCGTTGAGTGATACATGGCTGCCAGGGCGACCGTCTGGACGCCGAGGTCTGCCAAGCGGCCGGGGGCTGATGGGTCTCCGACCACGTCCCAGGGGTAGAGGTAGGCGACGTTCATCAACGGGGTCTCCTTGCCGATGGTCATCAGTAGGTCATCTCGCCGGCATTTACCAGCGAGCTGTCGTGTTGAGGTGTTACCGCAAGTCTCCTGGTCGGTGTTCGTCGGGAGCGCCCAGGGGCGGGCTGATCAGAGGGCTTGCGGGCGAGACTGGTTCGTTTGTGGGGGTGTGGGGTGGGTTGCTGTTCTGATGTTGGGCGGTGATGGGTGGATGGCTGCAGGTGTTCGTCTGAGAGCCCCCCGGCTCGAGGATTATGCGCTGAGGTCGGCAGGGGGCGCCGCCGGTCATGCAGGTCCTCGCCCGCGGGGCCATCCACGCCGCGGGGCCATCCACGCCGCGGGGCCATCCACGCCGCGGGGCCATCCACGCCGCGGGGCCATCCACGCCGCGGGGCCATCCACGCCGCCGGCCCTTTCACGCCGCGGGGCCATCCACGCCGCGGGGCCATCCACGCCGCCGGCCCTTTCACGCCGCCGGCCCTTTCACGCCGCGGGGCCAGCCATGCCGCCGGCCCCTTCACGCCGCCGGCCCCTTCACGCCGCCGGCCCCTTCACGCCGGGCGGGGTTCCTGGTTGCCGCATCGGCGGCGGCGTGGATGGGGTGGCGTTCACCAGCGGGGTTTGTCCGGTGAGAAGGAGGGGTCGAAGCGTTGCATGTACGACGTGTCGTCGCGAGAACGGATGCCGCACTTCTCGTACTGCTCGTGCATCACTGCCAGGGCGTCCCTGTCCAGCTCCACGCCGAGGCCCGGGGTGGTGGGCACCGGGACGGCGCCGTTCACGAAGCGGAGAGCGCCGGGCAGGACCACGTCCTGGCCGTCCTGCCAGGGGGTGTGCGTGTCGCAGGCGAACGTGAGGTTCGGCGTGGCGGCGGCGAGGTGCGTCATGGCGGCCAGGCTGATTCCGAGGTGGGAGTTGGAGTGCATGGACATGCCCAGGCCGAAGGTGTCGCACATGGCGGCGATGTGCGAAGAGCGTACGAGACCGCCCCAGTAGTGGTGGTCCAGGAGGAGGACGCCGATGGCGCGGGAGGCCATCGCCGGTGGGAAGTGTTCAGGGGTCACCACGCACATGTTGGTGGCGAGCGGCATGGGGACGTCGGCCGCCACCTCTGCCATGCCGTCGATGCCGGATGTCGGGTCCTCGAGGTACTGGAGGATGCCCTCGAGTTCTCTGCCGACGCGGATCGAGGTGGCGATCGACCAGGCGGCGTTCGGGTCGAGGCGGAGCGGCGTGTCCGGGAACGCCTCGTGCAGGGCGCGGATCGCGGCGATCTCCTGGTCGGGCGGGAAGACACCGCCCTTGAGCTTGACGGACTGGAAGCCGTACTCGTTGATCAGGAGTTTCGCCTGCTCGATGAGGCCGGCCTCGTCGAGTGCGGCGCCGAACCTGTCCGGGTCCTCGCCCGGGTGGCCGGCCCACTTGTAGAAGAGATACGCGCTGTACGGGACCGCGTCCCTGACCTTGCCGCCCAGGAGGTCGGATACCGGGACGCCGGCCGCCTTGCCGCGGATGTCCAGGCAGGCCACCTCGAAGGCGGAGAAGACGCGGTCGATGCTCTTCTCCGTGGTGGCGGCGCCGGTGAGGCCGTGCAGGTCGTGCATCGTTCCGCCGACGAGCGCGGCGATCCGGGCGTACATCGTGTTCAGGGCGTGGACGTCGAGGCCGATCAGGGCCTGGGCGCATTCGCGTACTTTGCCGAGGTGTTCGAGATCGCCGTAGGTCTCACCCAACCCGGTCAGGCCTTCGTCTGTGACGACCTCGACAATGGTACGGAGGGCCCAGGGCTCGTGGACGCCGGCGGCGTTCAGAAGAGGCGGATCCCGGAAGGCGACAGGTGTGACGTGGATCTGCCGGATGATCATCGCATGCCGTCCATATATGTGAACGATAGCCAGATTTGTGGACAAGTAGCCGCAACTGTAAGAATCAGATTGAAGAAGTGTCAAGACTCCGAAGGGCCATTCGATGATCTACGGACACGACCCCAGGACCGGCGAGACCGTGGGCGCCGCCCTGCCCGAGACCGACAGCGCCGGGGTCGACATGATCGTCTCTGCCGCGGCCGCCGCCGGCGCGGCCTGGCGGGCGACCCCGGCCGCCGAGCGAGCCGTCGCGCTGGAAGCCGTTGCCGATGCGCTGAGCGCGCACGTGGACGAGCTGTGGCAGCTCGCCGACCAGGAGACCGCGCTCGGCGAGGTGCGGCTGCGGGGCGAGGTGGCGCGTACGGCGGGGCAGTTCCGGCTCTTCGCCGAGGTGATCAGGGACGGCGGTTACCTGGAAGCCATCATCGATCACGCTGACCCTTCCCTCACGCCGCCGAGGCCGGACGTGCGCCGGATGAAGCATGCGCTGCAGGGCGTCGTGGCCGTGTTCGCGGCCAGCAACTTCCCGTTCGCGTTCTCCGTGGCCGGCGGCGACACCGCCTCCGCGCTCGCGGCCGGCTGCCCCGTGGTCGTGAAGGCGCACCCCGGGCACCCGAACACCTCCGAGCGGGTGGCGAAGATCGTACGGGAGGCGCTGCCCTACCCTGACCTGCTCGGGCTGGTCCAGGGCATGCAGGCCGGTGTCGACCTGGTGCAGCACCCGAGCGTGGTGGCGGCCGGGTTCACCGGGTCCGTGGCCGGTGGCAAGGCGATCCAGAAGCTGATCGACGAGCGGGAGGTGCCGATCCCGTTCTACGGCGAGCTCGGGAGCGTCAACCCCGTCGTCGTGCTGCCGTCCGCGCCGGTGAAGGAGGTGGCGACCGGGTTCGCCGCTTCCCTGACGCTCGGGGTCGGGCAGTTCTGCACCAATCCGGGGCTCATGTTCGTGCCCGAAGGCGACGAACTGCGCAAGGCTCTCGTGGAGGCCGTCGAGGGGACCACCGGCGGGCCCATGCTCGCCGAGCGGATCAGGGACGGGTACCTCGGAGGCGTCGAGCGGCTGGGGCAGCTGCAGCTGCTCGCCGAGGGCAAGCCCGGGCAGGGAAGCCTGGCGGTCACGCCCAAGGTGTTCACCGCCGATCTCGAGACGTTCGCGTCGAAGCTGCCGCAGATCGGTGAGGAGTGCTTCGGGCCGGCGTCGATCGTGGTGACGTACCGGGACGTCTCGGACCTGCGGCCGGTGCTCGAGCGGCTCGAAGGGTCGTTGACCGCGACCATCCACAGCACCGAGCCGGGAGAGGCCGGCGAGGTCGCCGAGGTGCTGGGCAGGAGGGCCGGGCGGCTCATCTGGAACGGGTGGCCGACCGGGGTGGCCGTGTGCTGGGCCATGCATCACGGTGGGCCGTGGCCTGCTGCCACGACGAGCTACACGTCCGTGGGGGCTACGGCGATCGGGCGGTGGCTGGCGCCGACTGCGTACCAGGACTGGCCGGAGGAGTTGCTGCCGGAGGAGCTCAAGGACGCGAACCCGTTGTCCATTCCGCGGAGGGTGGATGGTCGGCTCCAGGCGTGAGCGACTGAACGACGGGTTATCCGAGCCGAGAGGGGCCGCCGGCCTGGGGATGCGGTGACACGGTGATGCTGGACGGGGTGACCGGTCGCCGTGGGCCAGGCTGGCGATGCCTTGGGTGAGTGGGCTCGGGATCGTGCCGTGGGTGGATTGAGTGGGCCTGGTCTCCTGCTGTTGGTGGCCATGCGGGTGAATTGCAGGGCATCGTGCAGGGGCCGCGGGGTCTTGGGTGACGTGGCCTGGTGCTGGTGCTGGTGCTGGTGCTGGTGGTGGCCTGGTGGGGGAGCGCGTGCTGTTGGTGATGCCGAGACTGCACGTGCGCACCGAGGAGTCCTGGGACGGCGAGCCAGTCCGCGCCGACGCCGGGAACAGGGGCGCCGCGCTCGACGCCTCGCTGAAGGCCTGGCTGGAACGCCTGAAGAAGGCGGCCGAACCGGCCTGATCCCGCACTCCGGCGGCGCGCCGGCCGCCGGAGTCAGGTCCCGGCGATCTCCAGGCCGGTGCCGATGAGCCGCTCCAGCGTTCGCAGGTGCTCGGGGGCCGGGTCGACCAGCGGCGCGCGGACGCCGCCCACGTCCAGCCCGCGCATGCGTACGGCGGCCTTGACCAGCGACACCGCATAGCCGGGGACGAGGTCGCGCAGCCGCACCAGCGGGAGGTAGAAGTCGGTGAGCAGGCGCTGGGTCAGCACCTCGTCCCCGCCGGTGACCGCCTTGTAGAAGGCGAGGGAGATCTCGGGGGAGAAGGCGAAGACGGCGCTGGAGTACAGGTTCACCCCGAGGCCGCGGTACGCGGGGACGGTCAGCTCGGCGGTGGGCAGGCCGTTGAAGAAGGTGAAGTCCTTGCCGGTGGTGGCGCGGACGGTGAGGATGATGCGTTGCAGGAGGTCGAAGTCGCCCAGGCCGTCCTTGAAGCCCACGACGTTCGGCACCTGGGCGGCCAGCTCGGCGACCGCTTCGGGGGTGAAGCGGGCGGTGCCGCGCTGGTAGACGATGACGGGCAGGCCGCCGGCCTCCGCGACCTCGCGGACGTACCGCACCAGGCCGGAGGCGGGGCCGGTGACCAGGTAGGGAGGCATCACCAGCAGGCCGTCGGCGCCCTCGGCGGCCGCGGTGCGGGCGAGGGCTCTGGCGGTCGGCAGGGGGCCGCCGGCGCCGGCGACGACGGGGACCCGGCCGGCGGTGGCCGTGACCGCGGTCGACACCACCCGGGTGTACTCCTCGGGGTCGAGGGCGTTGAACTCACCGGTGCCGCACGCGGTGAACACTCCTCCCGCCCCGGCCGCGACCCCCTGCGCGACGTGACGGGCGAGGGTGGGTTCGGCGAGGCCGCCATCGGGGCCGAACGGGGTGACCGGGAAGAAGAGAACGCCGTCTAGCCGCATCAACGGATCCTTCCTAGCGGATGCCCTCCCTGCGGAGGGTGGCAGCCAGCTTTCGGGTGTGTTTGATGATCGCTTCGGTGATCGGCTCGATGTCGGCCGGCGCGAGTGCCGCCGGCATCGAGCAGCTGATCGCGTCGGTGGCCGGGATGCGGTAGTCGACCGCCACGGCCACGCAGGCCACGCCCGGCGTGCCCTGCTCCCGCTCGTAGGACCAGCCGCGGGTGCGTACCTGGTCCAGCTCGCCTGTCAGCTTGGTGAGGTCGGTGATGGTGTGCTCGGTGAGCGCCGTCAGCGGCGCGGGCAGCAGCGCCTCCACCTCGTCGTCGGTGAGCTGGGCGAGCAGGACCTGCCCGAGCGCGGTGACGTGGGCGGGCAGGCGCCGGCCCACCCGGGGGATGATGTGGTCGGCCTCGCGCGACTCCCTGGTGGCCAGGTAGAGCACGTGCGCGCCGTCACGCCGAGCGAAATGTACGGTCTGCCCGATCTCGTCCCGCAGGTCCTCGAGGCAGTCCTGGGCGAAGGGGAGCGCGGGGTCCTTGTCGAGGTACGCCGTGCCGGTCAGCAACGCGTGCGGCCCGATGCCGAACGCCGACCTGGCCGAGTCGGTCTCCACCCAGTTGAGCTCGACCAGCGTGCGCATGAGGGCGTGCAGGCTGCTGCGGGGGAAGCCGGTCCGTTGCTGGAGCTCCGACAGGGTCAGATGGTCGTGCGACTCGGCGAGCGTCTCCAGGATGCGTACGGTCCGCTCCGCGGACTTGACCAGCGGGGGCTGCTCCATGCTCATCCCATCTCGTATCCTTCGGCTGCTTCGATGATCCAGGATATGGGATACCGTCCAGATACATGGACGCCTAACCCTTGACCGCGCCGCTTGTCAGGCCGCGCATGAACTGCCGCTGGAACGCCAGGAACGCGATGATCGACGGCAGCAGCGCCAGCAGCGAGGCCGCCAGCAGGACGCCGATGCCGACCTCCTCGTCCGACCGGAGCGAGCGTAGCGCGATGGGCAGCGTCCACATGTCCGACTCCGGGGCGACGATCAAGGGAAGCAGGTACTGGTCCCAGATCATGGTGAAGCCGAAGACGCCGATCACGCCGAGGGCCGGGCGGCACAGGGGCACGATGATCGTGGCGAAGATGCGCAGCTCGCCGGCGCCGTCGATGCGGGCCGCCTCCTCCAGCTCGACCGGCACCTCCTTCATGAACTCCGTCATGACGAGGATCGAGAAGCCCCAGGCCCCGACCGGGAGGATCATGCCGGCGTAGGTGCCGATGAGGTTGAGGTGCAGCACCGGCAGGTCGGCCAGGACGAGGGAGAGGGGGATCGCGATGATCTCCTCGGGGAGCATCATCGTGGTGAGCATGAGCAGCATCACGAACGTCATGCCACGGAACTTCTTGCGGGCCAGCGAGTAGGCCGCGAAGACGCTCACCAGCATCTGCAGCAGGAGGCCGAAGCCCACGACGATGAAGGAGTTGAGCAGGTAGAGGTAGACGTTCTTGTCCTTGGCCTGGACGAAGTTCTCCAGGGTGAACTCGTCCGGCCACAGCGAGAAGGAGGTCGGGTCCAGGGTCTTGTTGAAGGCGCTCATGAGGAGGCCGACCAGGGGACCGGTGAAGACGACCACCATGAGGCCATAAATGATGATTTTTCCGGTGGTCGCCAGCGGGCCGCGCCGTGACTCCAGGCCCAGGGCGCTGTCGAACCTCATGACGCCTGCCTCTTCCGCAGCACCTGCACGATCACCGTGAGCGCCAGCGTGGCCAGGAACAGCACGATGCCGCCCGCCGAAGCCACCCCGAGCTCGTTCTTCTGGAAGCCGAGCTTGTAGATCAACGTCATCAGCACCTCGGACGACCCGTTCGGCCCGCCGTTCGTGAGCACGTACACCTCGACGAACACCCGCAGCCCGCGGATGGCGGCCAGCGTGAACAGGATCCAGAACACCGGCCGCAGCGCCGGCAGCGTGATGTGCCGCAGCCGCCGCCAGGTCGAGGCCCCGTCCACGGCGGCGGCCTCGTACAGGGTGCGATCCACGCCCACCAGCCCGGCAAGGAAGATCATCATGTCGTACGGGGTGCCGCGCCAGATGCTCATCAGCATGATCGACCACAGCGAGGAGTTCTCGCTGGCCAGCCAGGGCTGGGGATCGACACCGACCCAGCCGATGACGATGTTGAGCATGCCGTTGTCGGCCGGGTGGAACATGATGCGCCACACCTCGGCCACGGCCGCCATCGTGGTGACGACCGGCAGGAAGGCCGCGGTCCTGACGAACCACAGGTAGCGGGCGGGGCCCTCGATGAGCAGCGCCAGGGCGAGGCCGAGCACGATGGAGCCGACCGTGGTGCCCAGGGCCAGCACGATGCTGTGCCAGATGGCGGCGCCGAACTCGGAGTCGGAGATGATCGTCTCGTAGTTCTGGAACCCGACCCACTCGTCACCGAGGAACGTCTGGACCTTGAACAGGCTCTTCCACAACCCGACGAACATCGGGATGAACTTGAAGTACAGGAAGAGCAGCAGCGCGGGCGCCAGGAACAGCCAGGCGATCAGCGGCCCCCGCCACCGCACCGATTTCGGCGGGTGGCCGGGGGACGCCGTCCGGCGCGACGCCGGGGCGAGGGTGGAGGTCATGACGCTTTCTGGCTCTGCAGTTCCTGGGTGAGCTTGGTGTTGAGCTCATCCATCGCCGTCTTGACGTTGGCGGTGCAGTCGGCCCAGACGGCGTTGATGGTGTCGGCGGAGGTCTGGCGGATCGGTGCCCAGTTGGGCACCGGCGGGGCGTAGACGGCGTGCGCGTACGACTCCTGGAACACCTTCCAGCGCGGGTCCTGGCGCTCGGCGGACATGTCCACCGTGGTGTTCACGGGCAGGCGGACGATGGCGCCGTTGGCGTCCTTGTTCATGCCGATCCGCTGGCCCTCCGGCGAGATCGCGTACTCGGCGAACTTCTTCTGCGCTTCCTTGTTCTGCGACCCGGCCATGAGGTAGACGTTCTCGCCCTCGCCGAGGGTGCCGGGGCCGCCGGACGGGCCCTTGGGCACGGGCAGGACCTCGATCTTGTCGGCGCCGATGCTGTTGACGAAGCGGGCCAGCACGTACGGACCGACCAGGTAGATGCCGCCCTGGCCCTTCTCGAACACCTCGTGCGTGACGGTCGTGTCGTTGCTGACGGCGCCGGGGTTGACGGTCTTGGTCTTGCAGAACTGGTCCTGCAGGTACTGCACGGCCTCGACGGTCTTGGGGTCGTTGACGGTGGCGGTGTACTTGCCGCCTCCGGCGGCCTTGATGAAGTCGCCGCCGTTGGCGTAGATGAGCGAGGAGGCGTACCAGGAGGCGTAGCCGCGCTTGGTGCCTGCGGGGGCGACGAAGCCGGCGGTGTCCTTCTGGCCGTTGCCGTCGGGGTCCTGCTCGGTGAACGCGACGGCCAGCTTGGACAGGTCCTCCCAGGTGGCGGGCGGCTCCATCTTCACCTTCTCGCGCCAGTCCTTGCGGACGATCAGCGCGAACGCCTGGGCGGAGAACGGCGCGGCGTAGTACTTGCCGTCGCTGCCCGTGGCGGCCTTCCACGCGGTCTCGGCCAGCGCGTCACCGCCGGCCAGGGAAGCCTTGTCGACTTCCTGGAGCCAGCCCTGCGTCTGCATGTTGCCGAGCTGGGCGGTGTCGTTGATGACGATGTCAGGAAGCTGTTTCTGTGCCGCCTGCTGGTTCAGTTTGGTTTCGAAGTCGTCGAAAAGTGCCACGACTTTCGTCGGCACCCCGCTGGCCTTGGTAAAGGCGTCAGCGAGCTTCTTGGCGGTCTTGGCGGAGTCGGAATCGGGCGCCTGCCTGATCCAGATCTCCAGAGTGTTGTCCGAACTTGATGAATCACCGGAACCGCAGCCTGTCAGTCCAACGGCCAGAGTCGTCATGATCGCGACTCCCAGCAGACGACGTGACATCAGACCGCCTCCTGTTCACATACATGGACGTGAGTCGAAGACTTGGATGTGTGCCTGCGAACGTAACGAGTGGCATGGCTCACGGTCAATATTCAAGGATGTGAAAGTCGCCCAGATTCGTGTACATCATGATGCATGCGCATTCTCATGACAGGGGCCTCGGGAAAGGTCGGGACGCTGCTTCGCCCGCGTCTCGCACAGGAGGGCCGTACGCTGCGGCTCTCCGATATTCATCCGGTCGATCCCGGGCCGGGCGAGGAGTGGGTGACGGCCGACCTGGCCGATCCCGACGCCATGGCCGAGGCGATGAAGGGCGTGGACGCCGTGCTGCACCTCGGCGGCCAGAGCCGGGAGCATCCGTGGGCCGACATCGTGCACGCCAACATCAACGGGACCCAGGTGCTGATGGAGGCGGCGTACAAGGAGGGTGTCCAGCACGTCGTGCTCATGGGCAGCCACCACGCGGCCGGCTTCCACACCAGGCCCGAGGGCGGCGCGGACCTGCCCGACTACGCCTTCCCGCGCCCCGACACGTTCTACGGGGTCAGCAAGGTCGTCATGGAGGCGCTCGGCAGCCTCTACCACGACCGTTTCGGCATGAACGTCACCGTCATCCGGCTCGGCACCTGCAACGAGGGCCCGGCCGACACGCGGGGGCTGGCCACGTGGATCTCCGCCGACGACCTGACCCGCCTGGTCGAGGCCGGGCTCGCGGCGACCGGCTACCACGTCGTCTGGGGCGTCTCCGACAGTCCGCGCCGCTGGTGGTCGCTGGAGGAGGCCAAGTCCATCGGGTACGACTCGCGCGACTCCTCCGAGCCCTTCGCCGCCGCCCTCATCGCGGAGCAGGGCGAGCCCGACCTGTCGCAGCCGCTGCACGACCGCGCCGGCGGGGTGTTCACGCTGAACGAGCTCGGCGGGAAATGGTGAGCTGAACCCTCGGCAACCGGTTGCAAGAACCTTGACGGCACGACCCCCGAAGGTCAAGGTTTAGTCTGGCAACCGTTTGCAAGGGAGGGCGGCGATGGCGGCGACGATCAAGGACGTGGCGCGCGCCTGCGGCGTGCATGTGTCCACCGTGTCCCGTACCTTCTCCGCACCGCACCTGGTCAATCCTGCCACCAGGAGCCGCGTGCTCGCCGCGGCCGACGATCTCGGCTACCGGCCCAACCGGGCGGCCAGGGCGCTGACCACCGGACGCACGTTCAACATGGGCCTGATCGTGGCCGACATCTCCAACCCGTTCTTCCCGCCCCTCATCAAGGCCGCGCAGGCGCAGGCCAGGGGGCGGGACTACCACGTGTTCGTGGCCGACACCGACGAGGACCCGCGGGTCGAGGAAGAGCTCATCAGGACGCTCACCAAGCAGGTGGACGGCGTCCTGCTGTGCAGCCCGCGCCTGTCGAACAAGATGATCGAGCGGCTGGCGGAGGACGTGCCCTTCGTAGTGGTCAACCGGCGCATCAAGGGCATGCCCGCCGTGCTCATGAACGTCGCCCAGGGCGCCAGGCTCGCCCTCGACCACCTGGCAGGGCTCGGCCACCGCAGGATCGCGCTCGTGTCCGGGCCGATCGGCTCGTGGACCAGCAACGAGATGCAGGGCGTGGCCGCCGAGGCGGCGGGGCTCGACCTGGTCTTCTTCGGCCCGAACCAGCCCACGGAGTCAGGCGGCCTGGCCGTGGCCCCCGAGGTGGCCGCCTGCGGCGCGACCGCGGTGCTCGCCTACAACGACCTCGTCGCACTCGGCCTCGTCGAGGGGCTGGCGGCGATGGAGATAGGGGTACCAGACCAGATAAGTGTGATCGGGTTCGACGACATCCTGCCGGGGCGGCTCAACCGGCCCAAGCTGACCACGGTGGCCATGCCGGCCGTGCAGGCGGGGAGGATGGCCGTCGATCTGCTGCTGCAGTCGGGAGGCGAGGGCGCGACAGTGACCCTCGACACCGCCCTCATTGTCCGCGAGTCCACGGGAAGGGCACAGACATGATCTTCGGAACGCTGCCATCGGGCCAGCAGGTCGAGCGCGTAGAGCTGTCGTCAGGACGGCTGCGCGCCGAGGTGCTCACCTACGGCGCCATCATCCGCACGCTGGAGGTGTCCGGGGTCAACGTCGTGCTCGGGCTGGACACGCTCGACGACTACCGCACCCGCAGCCGCTACTTCGGCGCCGTCGTCGGCAGGTACGGCAACCGCATCGCGAACGCCCGCTTCACCCTGGACGGCGTCGAGTTCACCCTGCCGGCCAACAACGGCCCCAACTGCCTGCACGGCGGCGTCGAGGGCTTCGACAGCAAGGTGTGGACGATCGCCGAGCGCACCGGCTCGTCGGTGACGCTCACGCTGACCAGCCCCGACGGCGACCAGGGCTTCCCCGGCGCGCTGACCGCCTCGGTCACCTACACGCTGGCCGACGACGCCCTGCGCATCGACTACACCGCCGAGGCCGACGCGCCGACCGTGGTCAACCTGACCAACCACTCCTACTTCAACCTCAAGGGCGGCGGCGACGTGCTCGACCACGTCGTCCAGATGGACGCCGAGCACTACCTGCCGGTGGACGACGACAAGATCCCCACGGGTGAGCCCGCGCCGGTCAAGGGCACGCCGTTCGACTTCACCGAGCCGCACGCGGTGGGCGAGCGGTACGACGGCGCCTACGACCACTGCTTCGTCCTCGACGGCGGCGCCGTCAAGGTGACGGCGGGCGGGCTGACCATGGAGGTCACCACCACCGAGCCGGGCGTGCAGTTCTACGCCGGTGGCATGCTGGACGGGGTCGCGACGCCGTACGGGCCGTTCGCCGGCCTGTGCCTGGAGACGCAGCACTACCCCGACGCGCCGAACCAGCCGCAGTTCCCCTCCACGGTGCTGCGCCCCGGCGAGCGCCGCACGTCCACCACCACGTACAGGTTCATCTGACCGTCCGCAGCCCGGCGTTGGCCTTGATCACCAGCAGGGCCACGTCGTCCTGCGACGGCTCGGCGGCGAACGTCTCGACCGCGTGCCGTACGCGCTCGGCCACCGCGTGGGCGCTCAGCCCCGTACAGGTGGACAGCAGCTTCGACAGCCCGTCGCCGTCGTCCAGCAGCCGGTCGCCGTCGCGCCGCTCGGTCACGCCGTCGGTGACGCACAGCAGCACCTCCTCCGGCGCCAGCTCGAACGACTCCACGTAGAACCTGGCGCCGGACTCGATGCCGAGCAGCAGTTGCGGCGTGGCCACGGCCTGGACCTCGCCGTCGGGCCGCAGCAGCAGGGGCGGCGGATGGCCGGCCGAGGCGATCGTGCACAGCGCGCCGCCCTGCGGGAGCGGGGTCAGCTCCCCGCACAGCAGGCTGAGGAACCTGCCCTCCTCGCCCTCCTCCAGCAGCGCGTGGTTGAGCCGGTCGAAGATGTCGGCCACGGTGTAGTGCTCCTTGGCCAGCAGGCGGACGGCGTGCCTGGCCAGCCCCGTGACGGCGGCCGCCTCGGGGCCGCTGCCGCACACGTCGCCCAGCGCGAAGCACCAGTGGTCGGCCACCGTGAACAGGTCGTAGAAGTCGCCGCCGACGTCCGCGCCCTCCTCGGCGGGCTCGTAGACCACCGCGGACTCCAGGCCCGGCATGGGTGCCACCCGCATGGGCAGCAGGCTGCGCTGGAGCACCCGGGAGGTGGTGGCCTGCCGGGTGTAGAGCATGGCCGTGTGCAGGTTGAGCGCCACCAGGCGGCACAGGTCCGCAAGCAGGTCGGCCAGCTCCAGCGGCAGCGTCGGCTCGGACCGGCCGATCACCAGCGCGCCGTGCGACCTGCCCTGCGTCAGCAGCGGGAAGGCCAGCACGTTCTCCTGGCCGACCGGCCAGCTCACCTCGGTCAGCGCCGTGCGGGGGATGGCGGGCAGCGACTTGCGCAGGTCGGCGTTGTGGCGCTCCTCGCTGTGCCAGACGTGGGCGAGCCTCGTCATGCCGGCCAGATCGGTCAGGTAGACGGCCGCCCACGTGGCGATCTTGGGCACCACGAGCTGCGCGGTCAGCGCCGCGATCAGCTCCTCGTCGTGCACGCCCGCCAGCAGCTCGCCCGCCTCCGCCAGGAACGACAGCCGCCCCCGGTGCGCCCGGTCCTGCTCGGCCAGCCGCTCGCGCTGCACGGTCACCGCCACCTGGTCGGCGATGTGTTGCAGGCTGACCGTCAGCTCCTGGTCGAACCGGCTCGGCTGGGCGTCGGTGACCACGAGATAGCCCACCACCTCGCCCGCCACGAGCAGCGGCGCGCACGCCAGGGACCTGGCCCGTAGCTGCTGGGCCAGCTCGACGTCGCCGGCCAGCAGGTCCTCGACCATCATCGGGGACTTCCTGTCGGCGCCGAACACGCCGGTGGCCAGCACGCCCACCAGCCCCGCCGTCGCGCCCACGCCCGCCGCCACGCCGAACCGGCTGCCGCCCTCCGTGGCCAGCAGCACGTACGCGGCGTCACCGCCGCTGGACACCTGGACGATCTGGGCGATCGTGGCCAGCAGCTCGGTGAGCGGCATGTCCCGGTCGAGCAGGTCCTTGATGCGCCGGCCCGCCTCCCTGCGCAGCGGCGCCGACGGCGGTGTCAGCACGTAGCGGTGGTCGCTGGAGACCACCATCCAGATCGCCCGGCGCTCGCCCGCGTGCCCGCGGGCCCGCAACTGGGAGACGTAGACGGGGACGAGCGAGCCGTCGCGGTGCCGCATGCGCGCCTCGCCCCGCCAGCGGCCCAGGCTGAGCGTGTCGGTCAGCGACAGCGCGTACGGGCCGTGGCCGCGCCAGGCCACCAGCTCCTTCAGCGACCGGCCGACGGCCTGCTCGGCCCGCCAGCCGAGGAGCCGCTCCGCCTCGGGGTTCCACGACTCCACGACCCCG
This sequence comes from Nonomuraea sp. NPDC050202, assembly GCF_040656115.1. Lineage (NCBI taxonomy): Bacteria > Bacillati > Actinomycetota > Actinomycetes > Streptosporangiales > Streptosporangiaceae > Nonomuraea > Nonomuraea sp. NPDC050202. Next base: position 246,759 of record NZ_JBFALF010000003.1, read on the forward strand.
TCGAGGTCGCAGATCACCACGCCGACGTGCAGGGTCTCCAGGGGCGGCGCGACAGGTCCAGGGACCAGGCAGGGCGGGCACGACACGTGGTCCTGCATGTCGCAGCCCTCGCCCAGCTCCATGCGCACCCAGACGCGCTTGGTGGTCCTGGTGTAGGTGACGCCCCAGGCGTCGGCCAGCATGCCGGCCAGCGCCAGCCCGCGGCCCGAGGTGGGCAGCGAGCCGTCGGCGGGTGCGGGCTCGCCGGTCGGCAGGGCGCGCGTGGGGTGGTGGTCGTCGACCTCGATCTCGAGTTTGGGCGGGCTGGCGTCCACGTCCAGGCGGCAGGTCAGCTCGACGCCGGTGCCGGCGTGCACCACCGCGTTGGTGACGAGTTCGCTGGTCAGCAGCACGGCGTCCTCGGCGAGATGGCTCAGGCGCCATTCGCCGAGCACCTGCCGGACGAACTTGCGCGCGTGCGCCGGTGCATGGGGAGTGCCGTCGAAGGCCGTGCTCGACACCCTGGTCGTGTCCACTCTGCGTCCTAGAACATCACTCGATGTGGCAGTTCGGTCACTCTCAGGGTGGCAGACTGATGCCGTTGATACCTCCAGTTGTGAAGAAGGCCGCCATGGTCGCGCAGTTGGACTCCCCCCACCGTGCTGGATCGCTCCACCCCGCGGAGCTCCGCCCGCTGCTCGTGGCCCTGCAGGGGCTGCGCGACGGCAACTTCCGCAGCAGGCTCGATCCGCCCGACGACCCGTTCCTCGCCGAGCTGGCGATCACCTTCAACCAGGTCGTCGACCGCAACGAGCACCTGTCGAACGAGCTGACCCGCCTGCGCACCGAGGTCGCCAGGCGGGGGCGGCTCGACGAGCGGCTCGACCCCAGCCCCGGCACGGGCGGCTGGGCGGTCAACGTGGCCGCCGTCAACTCCATCGTCGACGCGCTGGTCATCCCGATGGCCAAGGCCACCAGGGTGCTCAACGCGGTCGCCGACGGCGACCTGTCCAAGCGGGTGGACCTGCAGGAGGACGACCGGCCGCTGCGTGGCGGGCTGCGCCTGATGGGCAAGGCGGTCAACCGCATGGTGGACCAGCTCGCGCTGTTCTCCGGCGAGGTGACCAGGGTGGCGCGCGAGGTCGGCACCGAGGGGCGGCTCGGCGGGCGGGCCAAGGTGCAGGGCATGTCGGGAAGCTGGCGCGACGTGACCGAGGCGGTCAACGCCATGGCCGGGCGGCTGACCGCGCAGGTACGCGACATCGCGGTCGTCACCACCGCCGTGGCCAGGGGCGACCTGACCAGGCAGGTGACGGTCGAGGCCACCGGCGAGCTGCTGGAGCTGAAGCTGACGGTCAACACCATGGTGGACCAGCTCTCGTCGTTCGCCAGCGAGGTGACCAGGGTGGCCCGCGAGGTCGGCACCGAGGGCCAGCTCGGCGGCCGGGCCGAGGTCAAGGGCGTGCTCGGCACCTGGAAGGACCTGACCGACAACGTCAACTTCATGGCCTCCAACCTCACCACCCAGGTGCGCTCGATCGCCCAGGTGACGACCGCGGTGGCCAACGGCGACCTGTCCAAGAAGATCACCGTGGACGCGCGTGGGGAGATCCTGCAGCTCAAGGACACCATCAACACGATGGTGGGCCAGCTCTCGGCGTTCGCCGACGAGGTGACGCGGGTGGCGCGCGAGGTGGGCACGGAGGGGCGGCTGGGTGGTCAGGCGCAGGTGCGGGGGGTGTCGGGGGTGTGGAAGGACCTGACCGACAACGTGAACTTCATGGCCTCCAACCTCACCGAGCAGGTACGCGACATCGCCCAGGTCGCCACCGCCGTCGCCCAGGGAGACCTCAGCCGCAAGATCAGCGTGGACGTCAAGGGCGAGATCCTGCAGCTCAAGGACACCGTCAACACGATGGTGGGCCAGCTCTCGGCGTTCGCCGACGAGGTGACGCGGGTGGCGCGCGAGGTGGGCACGGAGGGGCGGCTGGGTGGTCAGGCGCAGGTGCGGGGGGTGTCGGGGGTGTGGAAGGACCTGACCGACAACGTGAACTTCATGGCCTCCAACCTCACCAGCCAGGTGCGTTCGATCGCCATGGTCACCACCGCCATCGCCAACGGCGACCTGTCCAAGAAGATCACCGTGGACGCGCGTGGGGAGATCCTGCAGCTCAAGGACACCATCAACACCACCGTGGACAAGCTGTCCGCGTTCGCCGACGAGGTGACCAGGGTCGCCCGTGAGGTGGGCACGGAGGGGCGGCTGGGTGGTCAGGCGCAGGTGCGGGGTGCGTCGGGGGTGTGGAAGGACCTGACCGACAACGTGAACTTCATGGCCTCCAACCTCACCAGCCAGGTCCGCAACATCGCCCAGGTCGCCACCGCCGTGGCCAACGGCGACCTGTCCAAGAAGATCGACGTGGACGCCCGGGGCGAGATCCTGGAGCTCAAGACCACGATCAACACCATGGTCGACACGCTCTCGTCGTTCTCCTCCGAGGTGACCAGGGTGGCCCGCGAGGTCGGCTCGGAGGGCAGGCTGGGCGGCCAGGCCGAGGTCGAGGGCGTCTACGGCACCTGGGAGCGCCTCACCAAGAACGTCAACGAGCTCGCGGGCAACCTCACCACCCAGGTGCGCGCCATCGCCGAGGTCGCCAGCGCCGTCGCCCAGGGCGACCTGAGCCGGGCCATCAGCGTCGAGGCCAAGGGCGAGGTCGCCGAGCTGAAGAACAACGTCAACCTCATGGTGGCCAACCTGCGCGAGACCACCCGCGCCAAGGACTGGCTGGAGAGCAACCTGGCCCGCATCGCCGGGCTCATGCAGGGCCACCGCAACCTCGTCGAGGTCGCCGACCTGATCCTGCGCGAGCTGACGCCGCTGGTCAGCGCCCAGTACGGCGCCTTCTTCCTGGCGGACGCCGACTCGGTCGACGGCTCGCTGGCCTACATCGCCGGCTACGGCGCCGCCCACGACGTGCTGCCCGGCCCCGCCACCCCGGGGCCGGGCCTGATCAGGCAGGCCGCGCTGGAGCGCAAGCGCATCCTGCTGGAGGACGTGCCGCCCGGCTACATCACCGTGCACTCGGGGCTGGGCGAGGCCGCGCCCGCCAGCGTGGTGGTGCTGCCCATCGTGTTCGAGGACAAGGTGCTGGGCGTGATCGAGCTGGCCTCGTTCAGCCGGTTCAGCGACGTGCACCTGGCCTTCTTCGACCAGTTCGTGGTCACCATCGGCGTGGCGATCAACACCATCATCGCCAACGCCCGCACCGAGGCGCTGCTGTCGGAGTCGCAGCGCCTGGCGCAGCAGCTCCAGGGCCGCTCCGACGAGCTGCAGCGCCAGCAGGCCGAGCTGCGCAAGTCCAACGCGGCGCTGGAGGAGAAGGCCCACCTGCTGGCCACCTCCTCCCGCTACAAGTCGGAGTTCCTGGCCAACATGTCGCACGAGCTGCGCACGCCGCTCAACAGCCTGCTCATTTTGGCCAGGCTGCTGGCCGACAACCCCGAGGGGAACCTGTCGGAGCAGGAGGTCGAGTTCGCCAGCACGATCCACAACGCGGGCAGCGACCTGCTCCAGCTCATCAACGACATCCTCGACCTGTCCAAGATCGAGGCCGGGCGGATGGACGTCCGTCCGGAGAAGCTGCCGCTGAGCAAGCTGCTCGACTACGTCGATGCCACCTTCCGCCCGCTCACCGTGGATCGGGGGCTGACGTTCGAGATCGAGGTCGCCCCCGGCACGCCCCGCGAGCTGTTCAACGACGAGCGCAGGCTCCAGCAGATCCTGCGCAACCTGCTGTCGAACGCGGTCAAGTTCACCTCCGTGGGCGAGGTGCGCCTGACGGTCTCCGTCGCCGAGGACAGGCCCGACCCCGACGGCCGGCCGATGCTCTGTTTCGCGGTGCACGACACCGGCATCGGCATCGCGGCCGACAAGCTCCCGGTCATCTTCGGCGCCTTCCAGCAGGCCGACGGCACCACTAGCCGCAAGTACGGCGGCACCGGCCTGGGCCTGTCGATCAGCAGCGAGATCGCCCGCCTGCTCGGCGGCGAGATCCACGCCATCAGCACCCCCGGCCAGGGCAGCACGTTCACCCTGTACGTGCCGGGCGCATGCGCCGCCAGCGGCCCTGAGCAGCCGCCGCCCGAGCCCGCCGAGCCCCGCACGCCGCCGCCCGGCTGGCAGGCCGACGGCGACGACCCGTGGCACTCCTCCTCCAAGCTGAGCAGGCTCAGGCAGGGCCCGCTCGGGGCGGCGTTGGCGGGCCGGCGGGTGCTCATCGTGGACGACGACATCCGCAACGTCTACGCCCTGACCCACGTGCTCGGCCGGCTCGGCATGGAGATCGTCTACGCCGAGAACGGCAGGGAGGGCCTCGAGGCGCTGGAGCGGGAGGAGGACATCGCGCTGGTCCTCATGGACGTGATGATGCCCGAGATGGATGGCTACGAGACCCTCGTCGCCGTACGGCAGCTGCCGCGCTTCGCCGACCTGCCGATCATCGCGCTCACGGCCAAGGCGATGCCGGGGGACCGGGAGAAGACGATCTCCTGCGGCGCGTCCGACTACGTGCCCAAACCCGTGGACCTCGACCAGCTCCTGGAGGTGATGCGCGGGTGGCTCGCGGGTGAACGGAAGGGGGACGGATGAACCGACAGGTCAAGATCCTGCTGGTGGACGACAACGACGAGAGCCTGGTCGCGCTGGAGGCCGTGCTGCGGCCGCTGCAGCAGTTGCTGTTCAAGGCCAGGTCGGGGCCGGAGGCGATGAAGCTGATGCTGCGCCACGACTTCGCGGTCGTCCTGCTCGACGTGCTCATGCCCGGCATGGACGGCTTCGAGACCGCCACCCACATCAAGCGGCTCGACCAGACCCGCGACGTGCCGATCATCTTCCTGACGGGCACCGAGCCCAACTCGGGCGCGGCCTTCCGCGGGTACGCGGTGGGCGCCGTCGACTATCTCACCAAGCCGTTCGACCCGTGGGTGCTGCGCTCGAAGGTGGCGGTGTTCATGGAGCTGTTCAGGAAGAGCGCGGTGCTGATGGAGCAGGCGGCGCTGCTGGCCCAGCTCGTCAGCGACAACGAGGCCCTGTCCGGGTTCGCGCGGCGGCTGGGGGCGGTCGAGGCGCGCCTGGACGGGCTGTCGGAGGGCGCCGCCGGGGACGAGGGGGTACGGGAGGCGGTCAAGGACCTGACCGACCGGGTGGCGGCCATGCAGACCGCCTTCGAGGCGGTCTCGACAGTCCGCGCCAGGGAATGACCCTCCCGTCCGTCAGGACATCGGCGAGCCTCCGCGCGTACCGCGGTGTCTCCGTCGTACCTTTGGCATCATGGCCACCCGTACGCCGAAAAGCGCATCGAAGGGGCCGGCGAAGCGGTCGACCTCGTCCCGTTCGACCCCCGCCAAGCGCGGGGCCGCTTCGGCGGGACGACCCAGGGCGAAGGGAGCCGCCTCCGGCCGCAAGCCCTCGATGACCCACCAGGACCCGATCAGCTGGGTCTTCACCATGATCGGCAGACTGATCGTCGGGCTGTGGATGTTGTTCGCCAACGGCGTCGGCAGCGCGGCGCGGGCCCTGGGCAAGAACGCCAAGGAGCTCGATCCGGCGCACCGGCGCGACGGGGTGGGCCTGACGGTGCTGGCGGGCGCGATCGTGCTGGCGGCCATGACGTGGCGCAACTCCGAGGGGGCGGTGGCCGGCGTGGTCAACGCCACCGTGCGCGGCGTGTTCGGCTCGCTGGCGTGGGCGCTGCCGCTGCTGCTCGGGCTGCTGGCCTGGCGTTACCTGCGCCATCCCGACCAGAACGCCGACACGGGGCGGATGGTCATCGGCTGGGCGGCGCTGATGGTGGGCGTGCTCGGGGTGATCCACGTGGCCAACGGCACGCCGTACCCGGCCGGTGAGGGCCAGGGCATGGACAAGGTGTCGCAGGCCGGCGGCATGGTCGGGTTCATCGTGTCGGCGCCGCCGATGAGCATCCTGCCGCCGTGGGTGACGATCCCGCTGCTGCTGCTCCTGTCCGGGTTCGGGGTGCTGGTGATCACGGCCACGCCCGTGCACCGGATCCCCGAGCGGCTGTCCGAGCTGAAGCACATGCTGTTCGAGCGGCACTCCGAGACGGACGCCGCGGCCAAGCCCGCCGCCAGGAAGCGGGTCAGGGCGAAGAAGCCGGAGGAGGGCGAAGACAGCGTCAAGCCGTACGACACTCCGGTGATCGCGGAGAAGGACAAGAAGAGCGATCATTCGCCGGAGATCGTGCCCGGGCTGGCCGACGAGGAGGAGGCGCCCGCTCCCGAGGCTGAGAGGCGTCCTGAGCCGCCGGAGCCGACGCCCGCGCCGCGGAAGGTCGAGCAGCTCGTCCTGTCCCCGCAGGCGGGCCCGTACAGCCTGCCCGACCTGCAGTACCTCAAGCCGGGCACCGCGCCCAAGCCGCAGACCAAGGCCAACACGACCGTGGTGAACGCGCTGACCAGCGTGCTGGAGCAGTTCGCCATCGACGCGCAGGTGATCGGGTTCACCCGGGGCCCGACGGTCACCCGTTACGAGATCGAGCTCGGGCCGGCGGTGAAGGTGGAGAAGGTCACCGCGCTCACCAAGAACATCGCCTACGCCGTCAAATCCGCAGATGTCCGCATCTTGTCCCCGATCCCCGGCAAGTCGGCGATCGGGGTGGAGATCCCCAACGCGGACAAGGACCTGGTGGCGCTCGGCGACGTGCTGCGCTCCCAGGTGGCGCAGGCCGACCACCACCCGATGATCGTCGGCCTGGGCAAGGACGTCGAGGGCCGCACCATCGTCGCGAACCTCGCCAAGATGCCCCACCTGCTCATCGCGGGCGCCACCGGCGCCGGTAAGTCGGTCTGCGTCAACGGCCTGATCACGTCCATCCTGATGCGCGCCACCCCCGACGAGGTGCGCATGGTGCTGGTCGACCCCAAGCGGGTCGAGCTCAGCGTGTACGAGGGCATCCCCCACCTCATCACCCCCATCATCACGAACCCGAAGAAGGCCGCCGAGGCCCTCGAATGGGTCGTGGGCGAGATGGACCGGCGCTACGACGACCTGGCGGCGTCGGGGTTCCGGCACGTGGACGAGTTCAACAAGGCCGTGCGGGCGGGCAAGCTGCAGCCGCCGCCCGGCAGCGAGCGCGTCTACCAGCCGTACCCGTACCTGCTGGTGATCGTGGACGAGCTGGCCGACCTCATGATGGTGGCCCCGCGCGACGTCGAGGACTCGATCGTGCGCATCACCCAGCTCGCCCGGGCGGCGGGCATCCACCTGGTGATCGCCACGCAGCGGCCGTCGGTGGACGTCGTCACCGGCCTGATCAAGGCGAACGTGCCGTCCAGGCTCGCCTTCGCCGTCTCCAGCCTCACCGACTCGCGGGTCATCCTCGACCAGCCGGGCGCCGACAAGCTGGTCGGCCAGGGTGACGCGCTGTTCCTGCCCATGGGGGCCAGCAAGCCGATCCGCATCCAGAACGCGTTCGTCTCGGAGAAGGAGATCGCCGAGATCGTCTCGCACTGCAAGGAGCAGATGCAGGTCGAGTACCGCGAGGACGTGGCGGCCGCGCCGGTCAAGAAGGAGATCGACGAGGACATCGGCGACGACCTCGACCTGCTGATCCAGGCGGCCGAGCTGATCGTGACCACGCAGTTCGGCTCGACGTCCATGCTCCAGCGCAAGCTGCGGGTCGGGTTCGCCAAGGCGGGGCGGCTGATGGACCTGCTGGAGAGCCGGAACGTGGTGGGCCCGAGCGAGGGCTCCAAGGCGCGCGAGGTGCTCGTCAAGCCCGACGATCTGCCGGGTTTGCTGGCGGATCTGCGTGGCGAATGACCCCAATGCACGGTTGCACGGCGATAACTGATTGAATATGTACCACCACGAAGAGTAGCCAGTGTGGTGGGGGGCGGTTCGCTGTGCAGGAGCAGAGCATCGGGGCCATGCTGCGGGCGGCCAGGCAGACGGCCGGGCTGTCGGTCGCGCAGGTCAGCGCGGCCACCAGGATTCGCGAGGCCATGATCCATTGCATGGAGCAGGACGACTACGGCCAGTGCGGCGGCGCCTTCTACGCCAGGGGGCACGTCAGGGCCGTGGCCAGGGCGGTGGGGCTCGATCCCGAGGCCACCGTCCATCTCTACGACCAGCAGTACGGCGGGCCGCCGCAGCCCATGCCGGCCTCGGCCGTGTTCCAGGCCGATCGCAAGATCAACCTGCCGGAGCGGCGCGGGCCCAACTGGACGATGGCGCTCGGCGTGGCGCTGGCCATCGTCGTGGTCTTCGGCATGATGCGGGTGATGGGCGGCGCCAGCGACCAGGTGCGCACGGGCGACGTGCGGGCCGCCTCGGCCCGGCCCAGCGTGCCGCCGAACACGCCGATCACCGAGACGCCGAGGCCGACGCCGTCCAAGACCTCGGCCAAGAACACGGTTACGGTACGTATCACGGCGAAGCGGTCGTCGTACGTGAGCCTGCACGACGCCGAGGGGCACAAGCTGTTCTCGGGCACTCTCAAGGCGGGCAAGACCTCCACGTGGCGCGCGGCCGCGAAGGTCAACGTGCTGCTGGCGGACGCCGGAGCGGTAACGGTGCACGTCAACGGCAAGAAGGTGAAGGGTCTCGGGGGCAGGGGAGAGGTGGTGCGGCGCTCGTTCGGGCCGCCCAAACCGCAGTCGCGGTAGCCGTGCGGGGGGAGCCAGTGCATCGGGTGGTGGCCAACTCCCGATACCGTAGTGTTCACCATGTCATCCCGCCGAACCGCATCGCTGATCACTCTGGGCTGCGCACGCAACGAGGTCGACTCCGAAGAGCTGGCCGCGCGACTCGAAGCTGCCGGCTGGCAGCTGGGCGACGACGACCCCGATGTCGTCGTCGTCAACACGTGTGGCTTCATTGACTCGGCCAAGAAAGACTCCATCGACACGCTCCTGGCCGCCGCTGACTCCGGCGCGAAGGTGGTGGCCGCGGGTTGCATGGCCGAGCGCTACGGCAACGAGCTCGCCGAGGCCCTGCCCGAGGCCAGCGCGGTCATCTCCTTCGACGACTACGCCGAGATCGGTGACCGCCTCGACGACGTGCTGGCCGACCGGCCGCTGAAGCCGCACACGCCACGCGACCGCCGCACCTTGCTACCCATCTCGCCGGTGGACCGTGCCAGCGCGCCCAAGGCCAGCATCCCCGGCCACGGCGACCTGCCGGAGGGCCTGGCGCCCGCCAGTGGGCCGCGCGTGCTGCGCAAACGGCTCGACGAGAGCCCGGTGGCCTCGCTCAAGCTGGCCTCCGGCTGCGACCGGCGCTGCACGTTCTGCGCCATTCCGGCCTTCCGTGGCTCCTACGTCTCGCGCAAGCCCGACGAGCTGCTCGCCGAGGCCGACTGGCTGGCCCACAGGGGCGTGCGCGAGCTCGTCCTCGTGAGCGAGAACTCCACGTCCTACGGCAAGGACCTGGGCGACCTGCGGGCGCTGGAGAAGCTGCTGCCGCAGCTCGCCGCCGTCGAGGGCGTGGAGCGCGTGCGCGTCAGCTACCTGCAGCCCGCCGAGCTGCGCCCTGGCCTGATCGACGTGATCTGCGGCACCGAGGGCGTGGCGCCCTACTTCGACCTGTCCTTCCAGCACGCCAGCGGCACGGTGCTGCGCCGGATGCGCCGCTTCGGCGACCCCGAGCGCTTCCTCGGGCTGCTGGAGACCATCCGCGAGCGTGCCCCCGAGGCGGGCGTGCGCTCCAACTTCATCGTGGGCTTCCCCGGCGAGACCGAGGAGGAGTTCGGCGAGCTGGTCGGGTTCCTGGAGGAGGCCAGGCTCGACGTGATCGGCGTGTTCGGCTACTCCGACGAGGACGGCACGGAGGCGGCCGGGCTGCCCGGCAAGCTGGACCAGGAGGTCATCGACGAGCGCGTGCGCATGCTCACCGAGCTGGCCGAGGAGCTGACCGCCCAGCGGGCGGAGGAGCGCATCGGCACCGAGGTCGACGTGCTGATCGACGACGACCTCGGCGACGGCGGCTACGAGGGCAGGGCGGCGCACCAGGGGCCCGAGGTCGACGGCTCCGTCACGGTGCAGGGCATCGGCCTGGTCAAGGGGCAGATCGTACGCGCGCACGTGGTCGATGCCGAGGGGGTTGACCTGATCGCGCGCATCAAGGCCGGCGGTCCATGAAGAGGGACGAGCGCCGGGTGGTGAGCCCGTGGAACATCGCCAACGTCCTCACGGTCCTCCGGTTGGCGCTCGTCCCCTTCTTCGTCGTCTGCCTCTTCCTGCCGGGCACGGGCTGGCGGGTGGCCGCGCTGGCGGTCTTCGCGGTGGCCTCGCTCACCGACCATCTCGACGGGGAGCTGGCCAGGCGCTACGGCCTCATCACCGACTTCGGCAAGATCGCCGATCCGATCGCCGACAAGGCGCTCACCGGGGCGGCGCTGGTGTGCCTGTCGATCCTGGACGAGCTGCCCTGGTGGGTCACGATCGTGATCCTCGGCAGGGAGCTGGGCATCACGGTGCTCAGGCTCGTCCTGCTGCGCCACGCGGTCATCCCGGCCAGCTACGGCGGCAAGGTCAAGACCGTGCTGCAGATCGCCGCCATCGTCCTGTACCTCCTGCCCTTCGTGCCGGGGCCCGTCCGGTGGGTGGTGATGGGCGCGGCGGTAGTGGTCACCGTGGCGACCGGGGCCGACTACCTCTTCAGAGCCGTGAGACTACGCAAAGTGGCCAAGCAGGCACGCGGGGAGTGATCGATGGCGGACATGGCCGAGGTGCTGACGATGCTGGTGGCCCAGGAGGCGACGGTGGCCGTGGCCGAGTCGCTGACGGGAGGGCTCATCGGGGCGGCGATCACTTCGGTGCCCGGGTCCTCCAAGGCCTTCAGGGGCGCGGTGGTCTCCTACGCGACCGATCTCAAGCACGGGCTCCTGGGCGTGCCCGAGGAGCTGCTGGCGCGCGAGGGGGCCGTGCACGCCGGCGTGGCCGCCGCGATGGCGGCGGGGGTGGCGCGGGTGTGCGGGGCGACCTACGGGCTCGCCGTGACGGGCGTGGCGGGGCCCGAGCCGCAGGACGGCAAGCCGGTCGGCCTGGTGTACGCGGCCGTCTCAGGGCCGGGCGGGCAGATTTGGTCCCGGGAATTGAGACTTGGGGGGTCGCGCGAACGTATCAGGGTAGAGACGGTGGACGAGGCAGTCGATCTACTGTCAGGTGTGCTGAAGGCGAACATAGGGGAACATTCCGGGTGATTACCGTGTTACGTCCCGAGCGAACATGCGATGCGCGGTCTGACGCGGTGTCGGTGGATACGGGTACGGTGGAGCTGTGAGTGAGGTCCGTGAGCCAACTGCAAGCACCGAGCGCCCGGCAGGCGGGCCTGATCAGTCGCGCAACGAGCCACGAGCGGCGGTCCAGGGTCGGCGACGCCCCATGATGACGGCGAGGAGTATGTACGAAGCTAAGAAGAACAAAGTGCGGCACGATCCGATCGCGCGGGGCGTGGTGAAGACATCCGCGCCGGGGAGGGAGCGACAGATGATTCTGCTGCGTCAGCTGCTCGGAGATGTGCTGAGGCGGCTGCGGGTGCGGCAGGGGCGCACGCTACGCGAAGTGTCCACGCTGGCCCGTGTCTCACTCGGCTATCTGTCCGAGGTGGAGCGCGGCCAGAAGGAGGCCTCGTCCGAGCTGCTCGCGTCGATTTGCGGCGCGCTCGGTGTGCCGCTTTCGCAGGTGTTGCGTGAGGTTTCCGACCAGTTCGCGCTGGCGGAGCTCCAGGCTGCCCCTGTGCTTGCCGACGTGCCCGAGCACGAGCGCCTGCCTCTTGGCGAGACGGTTCCCGGGTCGATCTCCGACTCCGTGTTCCCCGAAGTCAAGGACATGGTGGCTGCCTAACGCGGCTGGCAGCCCGCACACCACAGGATCAGCCGTTCCTGTGGCTGCGCCCCCATCTCCCCACGGCTGATGCGGGTGCCGCATCGGCGACAGGGCTTCCCCGTCCTGCCGTAGACCCAGGTCTGATTCGCTGGGCGGCGATCACCCGTGGTCACCGTGCCCGCATGTCCCTTGTTGGCCTCCAGCAGCCGCTGGGCCAGCGATACGAGCCCCTTGAGATCCTCGATCTCCCCGACCTGCTTCCACGGCCAGATCCCGCGCAGGAACAGGGTCTCGGCGCGATAGATCGTGCCGATCCCCGCCAGGTTGCGCTGATCGAGCAGCGCCTCCCCGATGGTCCTGTCGGGCGCCCCTCGTAGTCTTCGCACGGCCTCATCCGGGTCCCAGTCCGGGCCGAGCAGATCCGGCCCCAGGTGGCCCACCAGGCGCGCCTCGCCGGCCGTCCTGACGAGATCCACCATCCCGAGCCTGACCCCGACCGCCTGCCACCGCTCGTTGGCCAGGATCAGCCTGACCTGGTCGCCGGGCGGGATCCGGCGGCCGGTCTCCGAGACCTGCCAGCTTCCCTCCATGCGCAGGTGGGTGTGGACGGTGAGGTCGCCCTCGATCCGGGTGAGGAGATGCTTTCCCCTGGAGACGGTGGTGATCACCTGACGTCCGGTGAGGTCGGCCGTGGCGTGCCGGGGCACGCGGAAGTCCGATCTCGTCAGGATCCGGCCGTCCAGCGCGCCCCTGAGCCGCGCGGCGGTGCGGTAGACGGCGTCTCCTTCAGGCATTTTCCCAGTTTAAGAGCGGCTTTCTGGTTCGTCTGCGCTGAGCTCCGCCTTTGTCACGCGGCGAAGTGAACCGCGCGGGGTCAGTCGAGGCTGCGCCTGTCCTCCATGACCGGCGCGGGGGCGGGTGGCTCCCGTACCGCGAGGGGCTGGGCCAGGATCAGCGTCAGGTCGTCCACCTCGTCCGCGCTCGACCCGGCGGTGTGCCGCCGCAGCAGGTCGAGCACCTCGCGCAGCGACTCCTCCAGCGTGGCCTGCGTCAGCGCTCCGTGCAGGTGCTCGTCGAAGGGCAGCTCCTCGCCGTCGCGGCTGCGGGCCTCGGCCAGCCCGTCGGTGAACAGCAGCAGGCGGTCGGACGGCAGCAGGCGCACGCGCCACACGTAAGGCTCGGGAGACAGGCCGAGAGGGCGGCACGAGCGGGGCGGGTGCAGCGCGCGCAGGCGGCTGTCCACGCGCACGGGAGCGGGATGGCCGCAGCTGACCAGCAGCACCCCTCCGGGCACGAACTCCGCCAGCAGCACCGTCGCGAAGTCCTCCGGCCCCAGGCTGGGGGGAGACGGCGGCGTCGAGCTCGCGAGCCAGGGCGGCCAGATCGGGCGCGGTGGCCGCGGTGCGGCGGAAGGCCGTCAGGACGGTCGCGCTGAGATGCGCGGCGTCCAGGCCGTGACCCTTGACGTCCCCGACGATCAGGCGCAGGCCCGTGGGCGTGGCGACGGCGTCATGCAGGTCGCCGCCGATGCGGCCGGCCCCGGCCGACGATCGGGTGTGCGCCGCCAGGCCGACCCCGCCCAGCTCGGCGGGGAGGGCGGGGATCATCGCCCACTCCGCGATGCGGGTCATGCGGGCCAGCTCGGCCTGGTGGCGGGCATGGGCGCGCGCCGTCACGTACGCCCACAGGCCGCCGGTGGCCACGATCAGCGCGTGTACCAGATGGTGCGGCAGGTCGGCGCCCTCGTCCACCGCGGGCAGCGGCAGAGCCAGGGCCAGCGCGGTGGCGGCGGCCAGGACGGTGTGGCGGACGGTCAGCAGGTGGGCGGCGACCATCGGCCCGATCAGCAGCAGGGCCGACAGCGAGACCGTGGCGTACGCGGCGTCCGCCAGGGCGACCACCACCTCGGCCACCAGCAGCCCGCGCTGATGTCTGGAGGCGATTTGCCGCGAGATGACGCCTCCTCGGGTGATTGCGGGTCCTCAGGGGGTTGCGCTCGCGAGTAGCCACCTTCTCACTTTTAGTGACGGTGCGGGAGCGATTCCGGCAAACTGTGGGACAGGCCGAATCCTGTGAGGTGACGATCATGCAAGTCAGCCAGTGGCAGGGAAACCTCCCCAGTGAGAGCACGAGACTGATCGGTCGCCGCGAGGAGGTGGACGGGGTGCGGGCGCTGCTGGGCAGTTCCCGGCTGGTGACGGTCACGGGAGTGGCCGGGGTCGGGAAGACCAGGATCGCCCTGCGGGCCGCCGCCGAGCTGCGGGCGGAGTTCGCCGACGGGGTCTGGCTGGTGGCGCTGTCGCCGCTGGTGGAGGGCAGCGCGCTGCCGTACGCGATCGCGGAGGCGCTGCCGCTGAGCGACCAGAGCTCGCGGCCGGTCACCGAGGTGCTGGCCGACTACCTCGCCGACCGGGAGCTCCTGCTCGTGCTCGACACCTGCGAGCACCTGACCGAGGCCTGCGCGGCGGCGGCCGGGACGCTGCTCGCCGCCGCGCCCCGGCTGCGCGTCCTGGCCACCAGCCGCAGGCCGCTGGGCTGCGCGGAGGAGCAGGTCCGTACGGTGGAGCCGCTGCCGGTCCCCGAGGGCGACGAGTGGCAGGAGGGCGACGCGCTGGAACTGCTTCTCGACCGCGCCGCGGCCACGGTGCCCGGCTTCGTGATCGACGAGCGCAACCGCGACGCCCTGATGCGGGTGTGCCGGCGGCTGGAAGGGCTGCCGCTGGCCATCGAGCTGGCCGCCGCCCGGCTGCGCGAGCTGTCCCCCGAGCGGCTGGCCGAGCGGCTGGAGGACCGCTTCACCGTCCTCGGCACGACCGACCACAGGGTCTACGACGCCGACCCGCCCTGGCACCAGGCCCTGCGTACCGCGATCGGATGGAGTCACCAGCTCTGCACCCCCGCCGAGCGGTTGCTGTGGGCGCGGGCCTCGGTGTTCGCCGGCGGCATCGACCCGGTGGCCGTGAAGCAGGTCTGCGCCGACGACCGGCTGCCGAGCTGGCAGATCCCGCAACTGCTCGAATCGCTCGCGGACAAGTCGATCCTGATCTGGGAGCCGACAGGGGCGGGCGACCGCTACCGGATGCTGGACACGATCCGCGAGTTCGGCGCCATCTGGCTGAAGGACCTCGGCCACGACGAGCGCGTCAGGCGACGGCACCGCGACTACTACCTGGCGCTGGCCAGGGAGGGCGACGCCTGCTGGATCGGCCCCGACCAGTACGCCTGGTACGACCGGATGACCGTCGAGCTGCCCAACCTGCGGGCGGCGCTGCAGTTCGCCCTGGTGCGGCCGGAGGGGCACACCGCGCTGGAGCTGGCCGGGGCGCTGTGGTTCTTCTGGTACCCCTGCGGCTTCCTCCAGGAGGGACGGCACTTCCTGGAGCGGGCGCTGGCCCTGGACCGCGCGCCAGGCCCCGCGCGCCGCAAGGCCATGTGGGCGTGCGCGCTGGTCCTGGTGTGCCAGGGCGAGGGGGCGCTCACGGAGAAGCTGGCCGCCGAGTGCGCGGCCGAGGCCGAGGAGCAGGGGGACGTGGAGGCGACGCTGATGGCCTGGTGCGCGATCAGTTGCGCCGGCATCATCATGGGCGACAACGCGCGGGCGGCCGAGGCGGCCAGGAAGGTGATCGAGCAGGAGGAACGCTCGCTGTTCTGCTTCCCCGTGCTGCTGGCCCACACCAGCTACGGCATGAGCAGGACGATGGTCGGCGACTTCGAGGACGGCATCGCCGCGCTGGAACGGCTGCGTACGCTCTGCGACCAGCACGGTGAGCGCTGGCAGCGCGCGTACGGCGACGTCCTGCGGGCCCAGGCCGAGCTGGCGTGCGGGCGGCCGGAGCAGGCGCGGGCGTACGCGAAGGCGGCGCTGGAGGTCAAGTGGCGGCTGCACGACAGCCTGGGGATGGCGATGGCGATCGACGTGCTCGCGCCGGCGGCGGTGGCGGCAGGGGAGGGGGAGCGGGCCGCCCGCATGCTGGGGCTGGCCGACCAGATCTGGGACACCGTGGGCAAGCACCAGATCGGCACGCCGGAGCTCGTGGCCGCCCGGCGGGCCTGCGAGAGGGAGGTGCGCGGGGTGCTCGGCGACCAGGCCTACGACAGCGCCTTCCGCGCCGGGCGGGACACCGATCTGGACGCGGGCGTCGCGTACGCGCTGGGCGTGCCGACGGCCCGCTGACCACCCGCCCCCTCCACGCCCAACGCCCGCCGGCC
Organism: Nonomuraea sp. NPDC050202; assembly: GCF_040656115.1. Taxonomy (NCBI): domain Bacteria; kingdom Bacillati; phylum Actinomycetota; class Actinomycetes; order Streptosporangiales; family Streptosporangiaceae; genus Nonomuraea; species Nonomuraea sp. NPDC050202. The sequence goes on from NZ_JBFALF010000003.1 coordinate 262,791, forward strand.
GCGGTCATGCCACGGTCGGGCGGGACCAGGTGGCGGGCCGGATCGGATCCGTGGACGGGCCGGGTAGCGGGCCGGATCGGATGGTGGGCGGGTCAGTCCCAGGCGGCGGGGTCGGAGGTGAGCTGGCGGATGCGCTCGGGCAGCGCCCCGGAGGCGACCTGTTCGAGCGTGACCTCCTCCAGGATCGACCGCTCGGTGGCCCGCAACGCGATCCAGACCTGCTGCAGAGACTCCGCCGGGCCCCGGTAGCCGACGTGCTCGGGCCGCTCGCCGCGCACGTTGGCCAGCGGGCCGTCCACGGCGCGGATCACGTCGGCCAGCGAGATGTCGGAGGCGGGCCTGGCCAGCACGTAGCCGCCCTCCGGCCCGCGCTGCCCGCGCACCAGCCCGGCGCGGCGCATCTGCAGCAGAATGTTCTCCAGGTACTTGGGCGGCATGTCCTGCTCCTTGGCGAGCTCGCCCACGGTGGTCGGGCCCGCACCGGCTGCGGCCAGTTCAGCGGCGGCGCGGAGGGCGTAGTCGACACGAGCGGATAGGCGCATGTTCTCGATTATCCCTCCTGGTCAACACTGGTTAGGCGCAAGCCTGCCAGAACGGGCACGAGATCCGCTCGCGCCGGGCGCGTCCCAGGTGCGGAAATCGACCTTCACACCAGGCGAGAATGGGAGCGCTAAACTTCCAACAACCTTTTCGATTTGACGGTGGGATTCAGCGTGGAGCGACGCCCTGGTGTGCCCAGATTGCTCAGGGAGATCAACGACCGGGCCGCGCTGGAGCTGTTGCTGGCGACCGGCCCGATGACGCGGGGGCAGATCGGCATCCAGACCGGTCTGTCCAAGGTCACGGCGTCGCAGACGCTGGCCAGGCTCGAGGAGCGCGGGCTGGTCGAGGTGGTCGGCACGCAGGCCGGCGGGCGGGGGCCCAACGCGGCGCTCTACTCGGTGATCGCCTCCAGCGCGTACGTCGCCGGCCTCGAGGTCGGGCCCGAGCTGATCTCCACGGCCGTCGCCGACATCCACGGCAACACGATCGCCGAGGTCACCGTCGACCCCGACGGCCACGACGACCCCGTCTCGCTGGTGCACGGGGCGATCGTCAAGGCGTGCCGCAGCGCCAAGGTGAGCATCTCCAAGCTGCGCGGCGTCGTCATCGGCACCCCCGGCGTGGTCGATCCGCGCAGCGGCGACATCCGCTTCTCCTTCGACCTGCCGGGCTGGCACGAGGGCATCCACGAAGCCCTGGCGGGAGACCTGCGGCGCCAGGTGACGATCGAGAACGACGTCAACCTCGCCGCCATCGCCGAGCGCGTCGACGGGGCCGCGCAGGGGCTCGACGACTTCGTGCTGCTGTGGGCCAGCCGTGGCCTGGGGCTGGCCGTCACGCTCGGCGGCAAGCTGCACCGGGGGCGCTCGGGCAGCGCGGGGGAGATCGGCTACCTGCCGGTGCCCGGGGTGCCGCTGCCCGAGGACATCCGTACGCTGCCGGGGCGGCTGCCCTCGCTGGCCGGTGGGTTGCAGTCGCTGGTCAGCGCCGAGGCGGTGACCGAGCTGGCGCAGAGCTACGGCTTCGCGGCCGGGAGCGCTACCGAGTGCGTCAAGGTGGCGGTGGCGGCGGGCGCCGAGGGAGAGCCGCTGCTGGACGAGATCGCGCAGCGGCTGGCGCTGGGGGTGGCGGCGGTGTGCGTGATCCTCGATCCCGGGCTGGTGGTGCTGGCCGGGGAGGTGGGGCACGCCGGTGGTGGTGCGCTGGCGTCCCGGGTGGAGGAGGCCGTGGCACGCATCTGCCCGGTGCGGCCGCAGGTCGTCACGACCACGGTGACCGACGGGAACCCGGTGTTGCGGGGGGCCGTGCTGGCGGCGCTGAACCAGGCGCGTGAGGAGTTGCTGACCTCCTGACCGGCACGCTCGGCCAGGCGCGTAGGGGGTTGCCGACCTCGTGATCGGCGCGCTGGGCCAGGCGCGTGAGGAGTTGCCGGCCTCCTGACACGCGCCTGGGACCGGGCGGCCTAGGCGGTGAGGAGTTCGACGGCGGCCTGGGCGTTGGCGCGGGCGGCGCCGTACGTGGCGATGTAGGCGGCGCTGTCCGGCCGCCACACCGGCAGCCCCATCTCGATCACCGTCGTGTCCGGACGGGCCGACACCAGCGCCGAGACCAGGTCCTGGCTCTCGTGGTGGCGGTGCGCGTCCTTGACGACCACCACCAGCGAGCGGCCGTCGGCCTTGGCCAGCAGGCCGGGTACGTCGGCGGCGGCGGGCTTGACGCGCAGGATCTCGGCGTCGGGCAGCCAGGGCCCTACACCCCACGGCACGTCGCCCACGGCGATGGTCGGCGGGGTGTCCACCTCGATCACCAGGGGTTCGACGAGCGGGGCGGCGGAGCCGGTGAGGCGGACGGCGCGGCGGGCGGCGTGCAGACCGACCACCTTCTGCTCGGCCACGCTCTGCTCGGCGCCGTTCTGACCGGCGCCGTTCTGACCGGTGCTGTTCTGGTCGGCGCTGTCCAGGTCGGCAGCGACGGCTCCGACGGCTGCGGTCCGCGCGGGCGCGGCGGCCCAGGAGCGCAGCGCCGCGACCCGCGCCGCCGCCTCCTCCAGCCTGGACTCGGGCAGCCTGCCCTCGCGCACGGCGCTGACGATCTCGGCGATGATGGCCTGCACGTCGTCGTACGTCGGCAGCGGCCCCAGGCACAGCAGGTCCGAGCCGGCCGCGAGGGTGAGCACGGCACCCCCGGCCAGGCCCACGCTCCTGGTGATCGCCTGCATGTCGAGCGCGTCGGTGACGACCACGCCGTCGTAGCCGAGCTCGCCCCTGAGGAGCCCGGTCAGCGCGGCGCCGGACAGCGTGGCGGGCGTGTGGCCCGTCACCGCCGGCACCGCCACGTGCGCGGTCATCACCGACTTGGCGCCCGCCCCGATCGCGGCGCGGAACGGCACCAGCTCCCGCTCGCGCAGCACGTCGAGGCTGACGTCCACGACCGGGACGGCCACGTGCGAGTCGACGCGGGTGGCGCCGTGCCCGGGGAAGTGCTTGACGCAGGCGGCCACGTTCACCGACTGGAGGCCCTGGACGGCGGCGACCGTGTGCCTGGCCACCAGCTCCGGCTCGGTGCCGAACGACCTGGTGCCGATCACCGGGTTGTCGGCCTCGGTGTTGACGTCGGCGCTTGGCGCCATGTCCAGGTTGATGCCGCAGGCGGCCAGCTCGGACCCGATGGCCCGGTAGACCCGGCGGGTGAGCTCCACGTCGTCCACGGCCCCCAGCGCCGCGTTCCCGGGGTACGGGCTGCCGACGTGGTAGGCCAGCCGCGTCACGTCCCCGCCCTCCTCGTCGAGCGAGATGACGGGCTCACCGGCTCCCCTCAGCGCGGTGGTCAGGGCGAGCACCTGGCCGGGGTCGGCCACGTTGAAGCCGAAGAGCGTCACGCCGCCGAGGCCGTGCTCCAGCTCGCGCAGCACCCAGTCGGGCGCCGTGGTGCCCTGGAAGGCGACGAGCAGCGTGCCGGCCGCGAGTCGGCGCAGCCCCCGATCACTCTGACTCATGGCTCCTCATCCGTATCAAGGCAGGGTCGGGTACGGTGCCGGCGGCACCGTACGGATATTTCGGGATTGGTCAGCCCTTCACGGCGCCCGCCGTCAGCCCCTGGACCATGCGGCGTTGCACGAGAAGGAAGAAGACGACGACCGGAATCGTCATCAGGGTGGACCCGGCCATGATCGCGCCCCAGTCGACGCCCTCCTGGCCGAAGAAGAACTGCAGGGCGACCGGCATCGTGTACCCCTCGGAACCCGACATCAGGTAGAGGGCGAAGACCAGGTCGTTCCACGCGGTGATGAACGAGAAGATGCTCGTGGCCACCAGCCCCGGCGCGACCAGCGGGAACAGCACCCTCCAGAACGTCGTCATCCGGCTGGCCCCGTCGATCCAGGCGGCCTCCTCCAGCGACTTGGGCACCGCGGCGACGAACGTCCGCAACATCCACACGCCGAACGGCAGCGTCAGCGCGACCTGGGTGACGATCAGCCCGAGGAGCTGGTCACCGAGCCCGACCCGCTTGACCATCATGTAGAGGGGGATGAGCAGCCCCTCCGACGGCAACATCTGCACGATGAGCAGCGTGATGAGGAAGGCGCCGCGGCCCTTGAACCGGAAGCGGGCGATGGCGGTGGCCGACAGCAGGGCGAAGGCCGAGCCGATGAGCACGGTGCCGAGCGCCACGATCGCGCTGTTGCGCATGTAGAGCCAGATGGAGTTGTTCGCGACGCCCTCGGTCAGCACCCGCTCGAAGTGCTCGAAGGTGAAGTGCGTCGGGAACGGGATGAACTCCGTGGTGAAGATCTGGTCGTTCTGCTTGAAGCCGGTCGAGACCATCCAGTAGACGGGGAAGGTCGCGAACAGGAAGACCAGCAGGCCGGCGGCGTTCAGAAGGACCCTGCCGAGCCTCTTGCGGGCGATCGGGGTCACATCTCCTCCTGCTTCACGATCTGCCTGACGTAGAAGACGGTGATGATGAGCAGGATGATCGTCAGGACGATGGAGATCGCCGCGCCGGTGCCCAGCTTCTGCGGGGGCCGGAACGCCTCGGCGACGGCGTACATGGACAGGTTGAAGCCGTCACGGTTCGTGGGCCCGTTCATGAGCACGTAGAGCTGGCTGAACACCTTGAAGTCCCAGATGATCGACAGCATCGTGAGAACGGCGAAGACCGGCCTGAGCATGGGCAGGGTGATCTTCCTGAACGTGTGCCAGGCCCCCGACCCGTCCACCTTGGCCGCCTCGTACAGCTCGGCGGGGATGCCCTTGAGGCCGGCCAGCACGGAGACGGCGATGAACGGGAACCCGGCCCACACCACGCAGATGACCAGCGCGATGTAGAGGGGCAGGGTGTCGTTGAGCCAGGGGGTGCCGGCCCAGCTCGTCTGGCCCGCCGGCGGTGCGGCCAGCCAGTCGGGCAGCAGGTCCAGCGCCCAGTTGACGATGCCGGCCTCCGCGTCGAACAGGGAGCGCCAGATGACGCCCTGCGCCACGGGCGGCACGGCCCAGGCGAACATGCAGCCGATGACCACGAACAGCGACATCTTCCTGCCCAGCCGGTGCAGCAGCACGCCGACCGCGGTGCCGAGGATCAGCGTGAGGCTGACGCCGAAGAAGGCGAAGGCCAGGCTGTTGCGCAGGGCCGACCAGAAGATGTCGTTGGACAGGACCTTCTCGAAGTTGTCCAGGCCGACCCACTCGGCGGGCCTGGTCCCCCTCACCTGGGCCAGCCCGACCTTCTGGAACGACATGATGCCGAGCTGGACCATCGGGTAGAGCAGCAGGCCGGCGATGACCAGCAGGCCGGGGACGAGCAGGACGTACGGGACGCTCCAGGCCGGCAGCCCGCTGGCGCGCACACGCCCGGCGTTCTTGCGCCGGTGTCCCGGGGAGGGAGAGGAACCCCTGCCCCGGGTGACCGTTGTCGTGTTCGCCATCGTTACTGGTTCAGGATCTCTTCGAGTTCCTTGTTGGCGTCAGCGAGGGCGGTGGCGGCGTCCTTCTTGCCCTCGATGACCTCACGAGCGGCGTTCTGCAGCACCGCCTTGGTCGCGTCCGCCTCGGACCAGTTGGGGTCGGCGGGGAAGGCCTTGGCCTTGGCGAACGCCTGCGCGAACGCGCCCTGCGCCGGGTCCTCGTTCATCGCCTGCAGGGTGTCGGGGTAGACCGGGAGCAGGCCGCCCTCCTTGGCGTACCGGTCGGCCCAGGTCTTGCTGGTGGCCAGCTTGATGTACTCCTTGCCCAGGTCGGCCTGCTGGGTGGTGCCCCACAGCGCGATGTCGTTGCCGCCGAAGAAGGAGGGCGCCACGCCGCCGGTCTTGGCGGGCAGCGGGAAGAAGCCGATCTTGTCGCCCTTCAGCTTGCCCTTGGACTCCTCCTCGATGCCCGACAGGTCCCAGGCCGCGGTGAGGTACATCGCGACCTTGTCGTTGGCGAAGCGGGTGCGGATGTGGGTGGTGTCGTGCGTCAGGTTCGCCTTGTTGGACAGGCCGCCGGTGACCAGGCCGGTGTAGGTCTCGAAGCCCTTCTGGAAGCCGGGCTCGGTGAGCTTGCCGACCCACTTGTCGCCCTCCTTGACGGCGTACTCGCCGCCCTCGGACCAGGCGAAGGCCGCCAGCAGGTGGTTGGCGTCCGAGCCGCCGTTGAAGGCGAAGCCGTCCACGCCCTTCTTCTCGGCCTGGATCTTCTTGGCCGCGGCGACGAGCTCGTCCCAGCTCTTCGGGACCTCGATCTTGAGGTCCTCGAACCAGTCCTTGCGGTAGAGCACCGCGCGGGCCCCCGCGCCCCACGGCACGGCGTAGATCTCGTTGTCCACGGTCTCGTAGCCGTAGAGGTTCTGGGGGATCTGCGCCCGGTCGCCCTCGCGGGCGATGTCGGTGATCGGCGTCAGCGCGTCCTGGCTCTGCCACATCGGGACCTGGTCGTTGCCGATCTCGGTCACGTCGGGGCCGGTGCCGGTGGCGGCGGCGGCGAACTTGTCGGCCACCTGGGGCCACGGGATCCACTCCAGCTTGACCTGCGCGCCGGTCTGCTTGGTGAACTCGGCGTTGAGCTCCTCCATGTACGTGGCCGCGGCCGGGTTGCTGTTCCCGAGCCGCCAGACGCTCAGCGTCTTGCCGGCGAACTTGGGGCCGGAGGCGGCGGCGCTGGGTGAGGACGTGGGGGGTTGCTCAGCGGAGCCACCGGAGCCACAGGCGGCCAGGCCCAGGGCCAGCGCGGCCGTGGTGACCGTAGCGGCTGTGATCTTCGCGATCCTCACAGGGTTCTCCCTTCCCGGGTGCTGGCCTACGGTCCGCACCAGGCTGATCGTCAAATCCGAACGATGCTGGTAAACTAACAAGAAACTTTCTTAAAAGAAACGCTCGTTAGCCGATCGTGACGAGAAGGGTGCGCCGATGAGCCGAGACCCGGGAACTCCCCGGTTGCTGCGCCGGTTGAACGACCGCGCCGCGCTCGAACTGCTCCTCGGAGACGGTCCTCTCACCCGTGCCGAGCTCGGTGAGCGGACCGGGCTCTCCAAGGTAACCGCAGGTCAGCTCCTTGCGCGCCTGGAGGAGCGGGGGCTCGTGGAGGTCGCGGGCGAGCGGGCGGGAGGCAGGGGGCCGCACGCCGCCCTGTACGCCGTGGTCCCGTCGAGCGCGTACGTCGCCGGGCTGGAGGTCCTGCCCGACAGCCTCACCGTGGGTGTGGCGGACATCACAGGCAGGGTCGTGGTCGAGATCACGGTCAACCCCTCCGACGCGCGCGATCCGGTCAAGGCGGTGCACGCCGCGGTGCAGCGGGCGTGCGACGCCGCCAGTGTCAGCCTGTCGCAACTGCGCGCGTTCGTCATCGGCACCAGAGGCGTGGTCGACCCGGCCACCGGCGACGTGCGCATCTCGGTGGACCTGCCGGCCTGGCACGTCGGCGTGCTGGCCAGCCTGCGCGAGACGCTCGGCGCCTCGGTGACCATCGAGAACGACGTCAACCTGGTCGCCCTGGCCGAGCACCGGCACGGCGCGGCCATCGGCCACGACGACTTCGTGGTCATCTGGGCCGGCGTCGGCCAGGGCCTCGGCGTCATGCTGGGCGGCCGGCTGCACCGTGGCATCACCGGCGGCGCGGGCGAGATCGGCTGGCTGCCCGTCCCCGGCGAGCCGCTGCCCACCGACGTCACCCGGCCGCAGACGGGCTCGTTCCAGCGCCTGGTGGGCCACGACGCGCTGCGCGGGCTGGCCGACGAGCGCGGCGTGAGCGGCCACACGGTGCCCGACCTGGTACGCGGCGGCGACGAGGGCTACCTGGACGCCGTGGCCGCCCGGCTGGCCCTGGGCGCGGCGGCCGTCACCGTCGTGCTCGACCCCGGCCTCATCGTGCTCAGCGGCGACATCGGCCGGGCAGGCGGCGAGCGGCTGGCGGCCAAGGTGCAGGAGGCCGTGGCCCGGGTGTGCCCGAGCCGCCCGACCGTCGTCACGACCAGGGTCGCGGGCAACCCGGTGCTGCGCGGCGCCCTGGTGGCCGCCCTGGAACAGGCCCGGGAGCAGGTCTTCTCCGACACTGTGTGAGAATTCTTGCCCATGTGGCAGTCCCCGAACGAGGTCGTGCTGATCTCGGACCCCCGCGTGACCTCGATCCCGGTGCAGGAGAGCGGCGAACCGCTCGCGGACGTGCGCGGGCGGCTGCGCGTGGACCCGCGCCTGGCCGACGAGCAGGGCGCCTACGCCCACCTGCGCTCCGGCGTGCTGGAGCGCCTGGAGCACGCGGAGAGCCTGTTGCCCGACGGCTACCACCTGCTGATCGTCGAGGGGTACCGCCCCGTCGCCACCCAGCGCCGGATCTTCGACGAGTACCGCGCGACCCTCACCGGGCTGAGCCCTGAGGAGTCGTACGTCGCGGCCAGCCGTTACGTCTCCCCGGTCGAGGTGGCCCCGCACACCGCCGGCGCCGCCGTGGACCTGACCCTGTGCGCGCCCGACGGCACCGAGTACGACATGGGCACCGAGGTCAACGACAATCCGGAGCAGAGCTCCGGTGCCTGCTACACCGCCGCCCCGAACATCTCCGACGACGCCCGCGCCCACCGCAAGCTGCTCGCCGCCGCGCTGGAGCCCGCCGGCCTGGTCAACTACCCCACCGAGTGGTGGCACTGGTCGTACGGCGACCGTTACTGGGCGATGTCCACCCGCGCCGCGCACGCGCTCTACGGCCCCGTGGAGTTCACGCTCTGACAACCTGGTTTTCCGGGGGGTGAGGTAGGGGCACAACTCCCTACGGAGGGTTGGACTCCCCAGCGAGGTGTGGGCATGGTTCCACTCATCGGGATCGAGGAGGAGTACCTCATCGTCGATCCCCGCACTCGCCACGTGGCTCCCCGGGCGGCCGAGGTGCTGGCCGCCGCGACGGACATGCTTGACGTGGTGCATGAAATCACCCGATTCCAGGTGGAGGCCCGCACGCCGCCCTCCGCCGACCTGAGCGAGCTCGGCTCGCAACTGCGCGCGGCGCGCAAGGAGGTGGCGGGCGCGGCCCGCTCGTGCGGCCTGGCCGTCGTCGCCAGCGGCATCCCCGTGCTCGGCAACGTCATGCCGCCGCCGCTCACCGACGACGACCGCTACCACCAGGGCCGCACGCTCTACCGCGCGCTGCAGGACGAGATCAGCATCTGCGCCCTGCACGTGCACGTGGACGTGCCCGACGCCGAGCACGCCGTCTACGTGGGCAACCACTTACGGCCCTGGCTGCCGACGCTGATCGCGCTGGCCGCCAACTCGCCGTTCTTCGTGGGCCGCGACACCGGGTACGCCTCCTGGAGGGTCATCAGCTGGGGGCGGTGGCCGGTCTCCGGCGCGCCTCCGTACTTCCCGTCGTTCGGGGCGTACGAGCTGGCCCTGCGGGCGCTCGCGGAGTCGGGCGTGCTGCTCGACGCCAAGACCGTCTACTGGGACACCCGCCCGTCGCCGCGCCTGCCCACCGTCGAGATCAGGGTGGCCGACGTGCCGCTCGACGTGGCCGACAGCCTCACCCTGATCGGGCTCATCCGCGGGCTGGTGGTCACCGCGCTGGCCGCCGTCGCGCGCGGCGACCGCGGGCTGCCCGTGCCGGCCGAGGTGCTGCGCGCCGCCTACTGGCGGGCCGCCCGCGACGGGCTGCAAGGCGACAGCCTCGACGTACGGCACGGCACCCTCGTGCCCGCGGCCGTGCTGGCCGGGCGCCTCCTGGAGCACGTACGCCCGGCGCTGGCCGAGGCCGGCGACCTGACGTTCATCCAGGAGGGCCTCGACCGGCTGCTGCGCAAGGGGTCGGGCGCCATGCGGCAGCGGCGGGCGTACGCGAAGGGGAACGCCCTCGAGGAGGTGGTGGACGACCTCATCGAGGCGACGGTGGCCTAGTGCAGGCCTAGTGCAGGCCTAGTGCAGGGCCAGCGCCACCGCGACTCCCAGGCCGAAGGCGACCACCACGCCCCTGAGCACCTTGGCGGGCATCAGCTTGGCCAGGCGGGTGCCGAGGAAGCCGCCCGCCAGGCTGGCCGGCGCGATCACTGCCGCGGCCTTCCACTCCACGGGCCCGAACAGCGAGAACGCGACGACCGAGACCGAGCTGACGACCAGCGAGAGCACGGCCCGCACGGCGTTGACGCGATGCAGGCTGTCGTGCAGGAACAGGCCGAGCACGGTCAGCAGCACCACGCCCATGCCGCCGTTGAAGTAGGCGCCGTAACAGCCGCCGAGGAACACCCCGGCGTACACCATGCGGCTGGTGCGCCCGTCGGCCTCCCCGCCGATGAGCTTGCGCAGCCACGGCTGCGCGAGCAGGGCGAGGCTGGCGAAGGCCACCAGCCACGGCACCATCGACTCGAACAGCTTGCCCGGCGTGAGCAGCAGCAGCGAGCTGCCCACGCACGCCCCCAGCACCGCCGTGATCGACAGCAGGGTGGCCCTGCGCCGCTGCCCCCGTAGCTCGGCCCGGTAGCCGAGCACACCCCCCAGATAGCCGGGCCACAGCGCCACCGCGTTGGTGACGGTGGCGGTCAGGCCCGGGTAACCCAGCGCCAGGAGGGCGGGGAACGAGATGAGCGTCCCCCCGCCCGCCAGGGCGTTCACCACACCGGCCAGCAGGCCGGCACCGACCAGGAAGAGCAGGTCGGTCATCGGCCGGCAGCGTAGCCCTGGGCGCCACGCGGGTTGGCGGCGGCCTTGAGGAAGGCGCCGTCACGGGCGACCGCGCTCAGCCGGCCGAGCGACCACGGGCCCTGCACCTCGACCTCGTGCCCGCGCCGGCGCAGCTCCGCGATGACGCCCGCGTCCACGCGGTCCTCGACGTGCATGACGCCGGGACGGGAGCCGCGCGGGAAGAACGAGCTGGGGAAGTGCTCGGAGTGGAACATGGGGGCGTCGATGGCCTCCTGCAGGTTGAGCCTGCCGTGGACGACCGCGAGGAAGAAGTTCAGGCTCCACTGGTCCTGCTGGTCGCCGCCCGGGGTGCCGAACGCCAGCCACGGCTTGCCGTCCCTGAGCGCGAACGACGGCGACAGCGTCGTACGCGGGCGGGCGCCGGGCCGCAGCGCGGTGGCCACGCCCTCCTGCAGCCAGAACATCTGGGCCCGCGTGCCCAGGCAGAAGCCCAGCTCGGGGATGGTGGGGGAGCTCTGCAGCCAGCCGCCGCTGGGGGTGGCCGACACCATGTTGCCGAAGCGGTCCACGACGTCCACGTGGCAGGTGTCGCCCTTGACCATGCCGTCACGCGACACCGTCGGCTCGCCGACCCCCTGCGGCTTGCGGGCGCCGGACAGGCCGGGCGCGTCGCTGGCCGTGCCGGGGTCGGGGAAGACGGGCAGCCGGGGCGCCCGCCCGCCGGGGGCCCCGGGGCGCAGCTCCAGGCTGGCCTCGGCGCCGATCAGCCGCCGCCGCTCGGCGTTGTAGGCCGGGCTCAGCAGGTCGGCCATGGGCACGTCGGTGTCGCCGTACCAGGCCTCGCGGTCGGCGAAGGCCAGCTTGGCGGCCTCCGTCACCGTGTGCAGGTAGTCGGCGCCCAGGAAGTCCATCCCGTCCAGGTCGAACCCGTCGAGGAGGGCGAGCTGCTGCAGGAACGCCGGCCCCTGACCCCACGGCCCGGTCTTGGCCACGGTGCAGCCCTGGTAGTCGAAGGTCAGCGGCTCCTCCACCGAGGCCGACCAGCCCGCCAGGTCGTCGCCCGTGAGCAGGCCGCCGTGCACCTCGCCCGAGCTGTCACGCCAGGCGGTCGTGGCGCTGAACCCGGCGATCGCCTCGGCGACGAAGCCCTCGTACCAGGCCTTCCTGGCGGCGGCGAGCTGTCCCTCGCGGGTGCTCGACGCGGCCTCGGCCTCGGCGACCAGCCGGCGGTAGGTGGCGGCCAGCACGGGGTTGGCCAGCTTCGAGCCGGGTTTCGGAACGTTCCCATCCGGCAGCCAGGTGGCCGCCGACGTCGGCCAGTCCTGCCTGAACAGCTCCTCGACCGAGCCGATCGTGGCCGAGATCCGCTCCAGCACCGGCACGCCGTGCTCGGCGTAGTGGATCGCGGGCGCCAGCACGTCGGCCAGCGACCAGGTGCCCCAGCGCTCCAGCATCAGCATCCAGCCGCCGAACGCCCCCGGCACGGTCGCCGCCAGCAGCCCGGTGCCGGGCACCACGTCCAGGCCGAGCTCGGCGAAGCGCTCGATGGTGGCCGCGGCGGGGGCCACGCCCTGCCCGCACACGACCGACACCTTCTGCTCGGCCTCGCTCCACAACAGGATCGGCACCTCGCCGCCGGGGCCGTTCAGGTGCGGCTCGGCGACCTGCAGCACGAACCCGGCCGCCACCGCGGCGTCGAACGCGTTGCCGCCGCGTTCGAGGACGCCCATGCCGGTGGCCGAGGCCAGCCAGTGGGTGCTGGCGACCATGCCGAAGTCGCCCGACAGCTCGGGCCTGGTGGTGAACAAGATTTCTCCTTACTTGGCCGCGTCGGGGACGCGGTCCGCCGTTACCAGGTGGCACGCGGCGGGGTGACCGCTGCCACGCGGGTCGTTCAAAAGAGGTTCCGAGGTGCGGCACTCGTCGTAGGCGAGCGGGCACCGCGTGTGGAAGCGGCAGCCGGGCGGCGGGTCCATCGGGCTCGGCACGTCGCCGCCGAGCACGATCCTGCGCCGCTCCCGCTGCTTGGCCGGGTCCGCCACCGGCGCGGCCGACAGCAGGGCCTGCGTGTACGGATGCCGCGGCCCGGCGAAGATCTCGGCCGTCGGCCCCGACTCCACGATCCTGCCCAGGTACATGACCGCGATCCGGTCGGCCAGGAACTCCACGACCGACAGGTCATGCGTGATGAACAGGCACGAGAACCCCATGTCGCGCTGCAGGTCGGTGATCAGGTTGAGCACCGACGCCTGCACGGACACGTCCAGCGCCGACACCGGCTCGTCCGCCACGACCAGCTTGGGCTCCAGGATCAGCGCCCTGGCCAGCCCCACCCGCTGCCGCTGCCCGCCGGACAGCTCGTGCGGGAACCGCCTGCGCATCTCCTGGCGCAGCCCGACCTTCTCCAGCATGGCCGCCACCCGGTTCGCGACCTCGCGCCGGTCGGTCACTTTGTGCCGCAGCAGCGGCTCGGCCACGATCCGCTCGATCGTGAAACGCGGGTTGAGCGAGGAGAACGGGTCCTGGAAGACCATGTGCACGTCCCTGCGCAGCGGGCGCATGGCCCGGCGCGACAGGTGGGTGATGTCCCTGCCGCCCAGCTCGATCGTGCCCGCGGTCGGCTCGGTCAGGCGCAGCACGCACTTGCCGACCGTGGACTTGCCGCTGCCCGACTCGCCGACCAGGCCGAGCACCTCGCCCTCGCCGATCTCCAGCGACAGGCCGTCCACGGCCCGCACGGGGCCGTAGTGCTTGACCAGGTTGTCGATCCGCAGGATCACGACTGACCTCCGGGGTGGAAGCAGGCCGCCAGATGCTCGTCGGCCTGGCGGGTGAGCGGGGGCCGCGACAGCGCGCAGTCCTCCTGGGCGCGCGGGCAGCGGTCACGGAACGCGCACTCGTCGGGGTCCGACAGCGGCGAGGGCACCATGCCGGGGATCTCCGCCAGGCGGCCGTTCACGGCGGCGGAGGGCAGGGCCTTCATCAGGCCCAGCGTGTACGGGTGCCGCGGGTTCGCGAACAGCTCGGCCACCGGGGCCTGCTCGACGGCGCGGCCCGCGTACATGACCATGGCCCTGTCGGCGATGTCGGCCACCACGCCCAGGTCGTGCGTGATGAGGATGATCGCGGTGCCGAGCCGGTCGCGCAGGTCGCGGAAGACGTCCAGCACGCCCGCCTGGATCGTCACGTCGAGCGCCGTGGTGGGCTCGTCGGCGATCAGCACCCGCGGCGAGCAGGCCACCGCGATGGCGATCATCACGCGCTGCCGCATGCCGCCGGAGAGCTGGTGCGGGTACTCCTTCATCCGGCGCACCGGGGCGGGGATGCCGACCAGCTCCAGCAGCTCCACGGCCCGCTTGGCGGCGGCCTGCCGCGACAGCTTCTCGTGCCGGCGCAGCACCTCGGTGATCTGGTAGCCGACCGTGAACGACGGGTTCAGCGAGGTCATCGGCTCCTGGAAGACGACCGAGACGGTCTTGCCGCGCACCTGCCGCATCTCCGGCTCGGGCAGCGTGGTCAGCTCGCGGCCGTCCAGCTTGATCGAGCCGGACAGCCGCGTCGTGGCGGGCGGCAGCAGCCGGGGAATGGACATCGCGGTGACCGACTTGCCGCAGCCCGACTCCCCGCACAGCGCGAGGATCTCGCCCTCGTCCAGGGTGAGCGAGATGTCCCTGACCGCCTGGACGAGGCCGTCCTCGGTGTCGAAGCCGACCTTGAGGTCGGTGATCTCCAGCAGGCTCATCGGTGGCTCCTCGGGTCCAGTACGTCACGCAGCCCGTCGCCGAGCAGGTTGAAGCCGAGCGTGGCCAGAGCGATCATCAGGCCGGGCCAGATGGCCAGCCACGGCGCGTCGCTCAGGTACTGCTGCGCGGTCGTCAGCATCACGCCCCACGACGGCGTCGGCGGCTGCACGCCCAGACCCAGGAACGACAGCGTGGACTCGCCGATGATCGCCGCCGGGATGGCCACCGTGGCCTGCACGATGAGCGGGCTGGCGCAGTTCGGCAGCACGTAACGGAAGATGATGTGCCCGTCGCCCGCGCCGTCGGCGATGGCCGCGGCCACGTAGTCCATCTCCCTGACCGCCAGCACCTCGCCGCGGGTGATCCGGATGATCGCGGGGAGCTGGGAGAAGCCCAGCGCCAGCACGACGCCCTTCAGCGACGGCCCGATGATCGCCGCCAGGCCGACCGCGAACACCAGGAACGGGAAGGCCAGCGTCACGTCCACCAGCCGCATCACGATCGGGTCCAGCCAGCGCCGGTAGAAGCCGGCGACCAGCCCGATCGGGATGCCCACCACCATCGCCAGCAGCGTGGACAGCACGCCCGCCTGCAGCGAGACCTGGGCGCCGTGCGCGATCCGGGCGAAGGCGTCCCGGCCGAGGTCGTCGGTGCCCATCGGGTGCGCGCCCGACGGGGGCGCCAGCGTGGCCAGGTAGTCCTGGGCCGCGGGGTCGCCGGTCACCAGCGGGCCGATCAGGGCCAGCAGGACGAACGCGACCACCAGCACCAGGCCCGCCATCGGCATCGGCCGGCGCCTGAAACGTCGCCAGTGCCTAGTCACGGGAGCCTCCCGACAGCCTGATCCGGGGGTTGAGGAAGGCGTAGGCGATGTCGACCAGCAGGTTCACCAGCACGTAGCCGATGACCGTGACCAGCACGACCGCCTGGATGACGGGGTAGTTCCTGGTCAGCACCGCGTCCACGGTGAGCTTGCCGAAGCCGGGGATGACGAAGATCTGCTCGGTCACCACGGCGCCGCTGATGAGCGCGCCGAGCTGCAGGCCGAGCACGGTCACCACGGTGGTCAGGCTGTTGCGCAGCGCGTGCGCGCCCACCACCTTGGCCTCGGACAGGCCCTTGGACCTGGCGGTCCTGACGTAGTCGGCCGACAGCGCGCCCAGCATGGCCGAGCGGGTCTGCCGCATCAGGATCGCCGCGAAGCCGGTGCCGAGCACGAGGGCCGGCAGGATCATGCGCTGCAGGTTCCCGGCCGGGTCCTCGGTGAAGGGCACGTACCCGGAGGCCGGCAGCACGCGCCAGGTGACGGCGAACAGCAGGATGCCGAGCAGGCCCAGCCAGAAGTGCGGCACCGACAGCCCGGCCAGGCCGAACCCGGTGGCCACGTAGTCGGCGAACTTGCCGCGGCGGACGGCGGCCACGATGCCCGCCCCCACGCCGACGACGATCGCGACCAGCATGGCCAGCAGCGACAGCTCCAGCGTCACCGGGAGCCGCTCGGCGAGGATGTCGGCCACGGGGAGCTGGTCCTGGGTCGAGCGGCCGAAGTTGCCGGTGAGGGTCTGTCCGACGTAGTCCAGGTACTGCGCGGGCAGCGGCTTGTCCAGGCCGAACTCCTTGCGGATGGCCTCGATCGCGGCCGGCGAGGCCTCCTGGCCGGCCATGACCGAGGCCGGGTCACCGGGCAGCGCCCGGATGCCCAGGAAGATCAGGACGCTGGACAGGAACAGCACGAGCACGGCCGATCCGCAGCGCCGGAGGATGAACCAGAGCATCAGGCGGCGAACCCGGCGGTGACGTAACGGGGCAGGCCGTCCTTGAAGTACTGGACGCCGGCGACGGTCTTGTGCATGCCGAGGTAGTACAGGTTGTGGTACAGGTACACCACGCCGCGCAGCTCGGCGGCCTTCTTCATGGCGCTGCCGTACAGCTCGGCCCGCTTGGCGGTGTCGGTCTCGGCGGCGGCCTGCTTGATCGGGTCGTCGATGCCGGGGTCGGACATGCCCGCGTAGTTGTTGCTGCCCTGGGTGGTGACCAAGTTGGTGAGGTTGCCGTCCGGGTCGACGCGGCCGGACCAGCCGCTCAGCAGGACGTCGAACTTGCCGGCCTTGCCCTGCTCCAGCACGCTGACGAACTCGGCCGTCTGCACGCTCACGTTGAAGCCGGCCTCCTTAGTCATCGACTGGATGACCTGCGCCAGGCGCTGGTTGACGGCGTCGTTCGGGGTGGCGAGGGTGACCGGGATCGGCGTCGGCACGCCGGAGGCCTGCACGAGCTGCTTGGCCTTGGCCAGGTCACGCTTGGGGCAGGTCAGGTCCTTCGGCCGGTACGGGCTGTCCAGGGGGACGGGGTAGCAGTCGACCTCGTGCAGCCCGTTGTAGACGGCCTTGTTGATGGCGTCGCGGTCGAGCGCCAGCTCGAACGCCTCGCGCAGCTCGGGGCTCTTGCCCAGCGGCGTGTCGATCGGCCCCGGCTTCTCGGTGGAGCCACTGGCGTTGCCGATGTTGATCTGGAAGCCGTAGTACCCGAGGCCGCCGCCGGACACGACGGTCAGGTTCGGGTCGGACTGCACGCCCGCGACCGTGTTCGTGGCGAGCTGGTCGGCCACCTGCACGTCGCCGGACTTGAGGTTCGCGGCCCGCACGTTGGGGTCGACGATGATTTTGTATACGAGCTTGTCGAGCTTGACCTTGGCGGCGTCGTAGTAGTCTGCCGACTTCTCCAGCACGATCTGGCTGCCGGAGGTGCGGCCGGCGAACTTGAACGGCCCGGCGCAGACCGGGGCGGCACCGAAGTTGTCGCCCTCGGAGTCCAGCGCCTTCGGCGACATGATCATGCCGGCGCGGTCCGCGAGCTGCGCGGTCAGCGGCGTGAACGGCTGCGTCAGCGTGAGCTTCACCGTCGCGGGGTCGACCACCTCCACCTTGGACACGGCGGCCAGGTCGGCCTGCCGTGCTGACTTCTCCCAGGTGCGGTGCCGGTCCAGCGACTTCTTGACCGCCTCGGCGTCGAGCGCGGTGCCGTCGTTGAACTTGACGCCTTCGCGCAGCTTGATCGTCACTGCCCTGCCGCCGTCCGACAGCTCGGGCATGGCCGCGGCGAGCTGCGGGATCAGGGTGGAGGACGCGTCGATGTCGTAGAGCTTCTCGCACATGTTCGCGAACACCTCGCGGCCCACGAGCGTGGTCGAGATGCTCGGGTCCAGGGCGTCGGGGTCGGCGTTGAGCGCGATGTTGAGCGTGCCGCCGTTCTTGACCGGCCGGTGGTCGGCCGAGGCGCTGGCTATGGAACTCGGTGCCGCGGGCGTGTTGCTCGTCCCGCCTCCGCCACAGGCCGCAAGGGCGAGGGGAAGGGTGACGAGCGCCGCGACGACCTTGGGGGACGGTCGCATGGGGCCTCCGTTGAAACGTTTAGGAGACTGTATACAAGATGCCACATTTCAGCGGTGTTTCATCACCCTATGTTGTTATCTGAGCGTTTCCTAATCGTTTGGGTGTTTTGTCCTGCGGCCCACGGCCTGCAGGAACGACCGCCGGGCGGCTGCCACGTGCGCGATGGCTCTGGCCTGCGCCTCGTCCTCGTCGCCCGCCGCGATCGCCTCGCACAGGCTCAGGTGCTCGGTCCAGGAGTGCGGCCCGCGCGCGGCGGCGGTCTGGCTGAAGACCCACTGCGCCCGCTGGAGCATGGGTTTCATCATCAGCGCCAGGTACGAGTTCCCCGTCGCCTCGCCCACGGCCAGGTGGAAGGCCGTGTTGAGATCGGCCACCTCCTCCAGTCGCCCCGCCTCGACCGCCTCCCGCGCCTGGTCCAGCAGCCGGCGCAGCCGGTCGGCCGTGGCGGGGGAGCGCTTGCGCGCGGCCAGCCGCGCCGCCAGGCCCTCGATGGCCATGCGCACGTCGAAGAGCTCCTCGCCCTCCTCCGCCGACAGCCTGGCCACCGTGGCGCCCAGGCGGGGCACGACCTGGATGAAACCCTCGGCGGCCAGGACCCGGATGGACTCGCGTACGGGGTTGCGCGAGACGCCGAGCGCGGCGGCCAGCCGGTCCTCGACCAGGCGTTCACCCTGGGCGAGCTCACCGGAGAGAATGCGGCGGCGCAGCTCCTTGGTGACCTCGTCACGCAAGGTCTGATGGGCCCCGCCCAGCGTCATATCAGTCATAGGGGGATTTATCGTATACAAGATGTTAGTGGTGTTGCGCCGCGAGCTTATCGGCGTCCGTAACCTCCCCCGCCGGCTTCTCCGCCTTCCTGGCGCGCAACCACAGCCACAGGGCGGTGCCGTACATGCCCAGGCCGAGCAGGACGAATCCGATCGCCACCGGCCAGCGCAGGCCGGGTGACACGTGCGTGGCCAGGAACCACGAGTGCTGGAGCTGCCCGTTCGTCAGGAAGACCATGGCCACGATGCCCTGCGGCACCAGCGGGATCGCGCCGAACGACGCGCAGATCAGCACGATCATCCGCTGCGTCCGCGACATGCTCTCGGGCAGCTGGAACGTCCCCGGCGCCGCCTTGCCGCTCTCGGGCGCCCGCCCCGTACGCATGAGGTGCAGCAGCTCCGGCCCCCTGGCCGTCAGCCGCCGCTCCGCCAGCAGGCCGAACCCCCACCAGCACAACGCCCCGGACAGCAGCCCGGCCGGCACGCCCCACCAGCCGAAGAACACCGCCACCGCCACGGCGGGCGCCGCGGTGAGCGCCACCAGGGCCAGCATCAGGTACGCCATGCCGGTGGCCGAGCCGTCGTCCTCGCTCGTCCGCAGCGGGTTGCCGCCCCGGTTCTTCGGGTCGATGCCCGGGATCAGCCCGGCCACCGACACCAGCGGCACCAGCCCCACGGCCCCGCCGAGCAACGCGAACGTGGCCGCCATGACCAGCGGCCACGGCCCGTCCACGACCGCGGTGCAGATCACCGCCAGCGCCAGCCCGACCGGCCCCACCGCCGCCAGCCAGGCGAGCTGACGGCCCCGCACGTCGGAGGCGCCCGGCGTCATCAGCGTCAGCCAGTGGGCGGTGCCGTCGGTGCCGTACACGTTGGCGGTCATCGCCGCCGCCATCATGATGAACAGCGGCGCGGCCAGCGGCAACATCTCCTCGATGCCCAGCATCAGCGGCACGGCCGCGAACGCCACGCCGTACGTGAAGGCGAACGCGAGCTGGTGGTTGCGCACCAGGTCCCGCGTCCACGACCGCAGCTCCTTGGCCACCACGGCGCCGTGCGGGGTGCCGGCCCGCATCGGCCTGCGGCCCCGCGTCGAGGGCCGGCTCCGGCCCGCCCGCCTGGTCAGCAGCGCCGCCCACGCCAGCAGCAGCAGCACGACCAGCACCGCCATCGCGGCCAGCGCCAGGTACTCACCTTGGACGGCGAGCAGCCCCCACCCGGACGGCAGGTACCGGACGACCTCCGGGATCTGCCCGCCCTGCCCGAAGGCCGCCATGAACACCCAGATCTGCCCCAGGAAGGCGAGGATCACCCCGTTGACCACCCCGGCGCCGATCGCCCCGATCCTGGAGCCCAGCGCGAGCCCCATCAGCGCCACGCTCACCTTCGACAGCAGCACGAACACGGCGAGCTGCAACACCATCGCCGGCACGGCCACGAGCGCTCCGGCGACGCCCTCACGCACGCCCGCGGCCACCAGCCCCGCCAGCGCGAGCAGGCTCACCGCGGGGGCCACCCCCACGAACGCCGCCACCAGCAGCCCCGCGGCCATGCGCTGCGGCCGCAGCCCGAGCAGCGAGAAGAACTCCGGCCGCAGCGTCTCGTCACCGCCGCCGGAGAACACCGGGCCGATGATCCAGCCGAGCATCCACACCGAGTACGCGGCGGCCAGCCAGTCGCCGCCCAGGAACGCCAGGACGATCGTGCCGCCCGCCAGCAGGACGCCGAGGCTGCCGGCGGAGGCCATCATGCCGCCCTGCTGGCCCTTGGTCGAGTGGCGCAGGATCGAGAGCTTCATCCTGGCCATGGTGAGCGCTACAGCCATGACAGCCCCCTGGCGGCAGTGGAGCCGGCGCCGACCAGCTCGACGAACCTGTCCTCCAGCGTCGCCGCGCCGCGTACCTTCTCCAGCGGGCCGGCGGCTGCCACCCGGCCCTTGTCGATCACGCCCACGTGGTCGCAGAGCTGCTCCACCAGCGCCATCACGTGGCTGGACAGCACGACCGAGCCGCCACCTGCCACGAAACCGCGCAGGATCTGCTTGATCGTCGCCGCCGACACCGGGTCCACCGCCTCGAACGGCTCGTCCAGCACCAGCAGCCTGGGCGCGTGCAGCAGCGCCGTGGCCAGGCCGATCTTCTTGCGCATGCCGGTGGAGTACTCGATGACCAGCGTCTTCTCCGCCACGTCCAGCTCCAGTACCGACAGCAGCTCCTCGGCCCGCTCGGCCACCACCTCCTTGCTCAGCCCGCGCAGCAGGCCGAGGTAGGTCAGCACCTCCCGGCCGGTGAGCCGCTCGGGCATGGCCATCCCGTCGGGCAGCACGCCGACGAGCTGCTTGGCCTTGGCGGGGTCGGACCACACGTCCGCCCCGAAGATCCGCGCGGTCCCCGCGTCGGGCCGCAGCAGGCCCACCGCCATGGACAGCGTGGTCGTCTTGCCGGCGCCGTTCTGCCCGACCAGGCCGTAGAAGGAGCCCTGGGGGACGTCGAGGTCGACGTGGTCGACCGCGGTGTTCTCGCCGAAGGTCTTGGCCAGACCCTTGATCTCTAACGCCGGCGCTGTCATGGGTGTCTCCTGGTAGCGAGGGTGAAAGTGGTGACCAGCTCGCGGGTGAGCAGGTCGAGGTCGAAGTCGGGGTCGTTGAGCAGGCGGCCGGGCACGGCGTCGATGGCGCCCCGGATGGCGATGGCCATGCTGCGCAGGTGGAAGTCGCGGAACTCGCCGGTGCGCCGGCCCCAGTCCAGCAGCTTCTCCAGGTCGGTGATGGCCACGTCGGCCTGCTGGTCGTACGGGCCGGCGCGGGAGTCCTCCCCGACCGCGTGCGTGACGATCTGCACCAGCGCCAGGAGGGGTTTGCGATGCAGCCGCATGAACTCGAGATTGCTCTCGATGTAGGCACGCAGGCCCTCCGTGGCGGTGGGCTGGGAGAGGATGCGCGGGATCATCAGGTCGGTGGCCAGCTTGGCCACCTCCGTCACCACGGCCTGGATGAGCTGGTCCTTCCCGCCGAAGTGGTACGAGATGACGCCGGTGCTGATCTTGGCGCGCTTGGCGATCCTGGCCAGGGTCGTGTGGAGGTAGCCGTGCTCGGCGAGGACGTCGATGGCGCACTCGATGATCTGAGCCCGGCGCGCCTCTTCAATGAACGTTCGACTTTCTGGCGGCACGTTCAGAACTTTAAACGGTCATTCAAACGTGGGGGAAGCCGGGGGCCGACTTCGTGCCGGGACGATCGCTCAGGCGCGCAGGCGCAGACCCCGCGGCGTGGGATGGAACCCGGCCACCTCCAGGGCCGCCGCCAGGGGCGAGTCGACGATGGCGGAACCGTCGGCCCGCTCCACGGTCAGCTTGCCCAGCGCCCCGTCACGCACGGCCAGGGCCAGCGCGTCGACCGCAGGCTGCAGCCGGTCGCCGTCGGTGAACGACAGCAGCGTCTTGCCGCCGCGCTCGACGTACAGCACCAGGTGGCCGTCCACGAGCACCACCAGCGAGCCGGCCTTCCTGCCGGGCCTGTGCCCGGCCTCGCCGGGGCGCTGCGGCCAGGGCAGCGCGGCGCCGTACGGGCTGGCCGGGTCGGCCGCGGCCAGCACCACGGCCCTTCGCCCCTCTTGACGAGGGGAGGACGCGAGGCCGGGAGCCATGGCCCGCATCCGGTCCACCGCCCCCGGCAGGGCGAACTGCGCGCCGCCGAGCCCCTCGACGAAGTAGCCCCTGCGGCACCGCCCGCTCTCCTCGTACGCCCGCAGCACCTGGTAGATCGGCGTGAACCCGCCAGGCAGCCGCTCCGACGTCACCGCCCCGCGCGTCACCACGCCATGCCGCTCCAGCAGCACCTCGGCCTGCGCGTTCGCCCGCTGGGTCGCGTCGGCCGCGGCCGAGGGCAGCAGCCACCACCGCCCCGCCACCGTCGGCGGGCCGCTCCTGCTCGGCAGCACCGCCCTGCGCCGCCGCGTGGTCGCGGGCCGGTGGGCGGGCCGCCCGGTGCCGAGCGTGGACCGCAGCGGGGCGAGCGTGTCGCCCGAGACCCGCCCGGACCACACCAGGTCCCACAGCGCGGCCACCAGCGTGGCGTCGTCCAGCGCGGACCCGAACTGGTCGGTGAGGCCGCGGAAGAACAGCGCGCCGCCCCCGCCGAGCAGCTCCAGCACGCGCTCGTGCACCGGCGTCATCGTGATCTCGGCGGGCTCGGGCATCAGCAGCGGCGCGGTGTCGGCGAAGTAGAGCGACACCCAGCCGTCGCCGCCGGGCAGCGACCCCTGCCCCACCCAGATGACGTCGCCCGCCGAGGTCAGCTCGTCGAGCAGCGCCGGATGGTAGCCGGGCACCCGCGAGGGCAGCACCAGCGTCTCCAGCGCCGACGCGGGCACAGCCGCCCCCTGGAGCTGCTCGATCGAGCGCACCAGCGCGTCCATCGCCCGGGCTGAGCTGACCGGGCCTCGCATGTCCGTGCCGAAACCTGCCGTGCCGAAACCTGCCGCACTGGAACCTGCCGCACTGGAACCGGCCGCACCGGAACCGGGCGCGGCGCGGCCGCTCGCGTCCGTGCCGGAGCCCGCTGGGCCCTGCCCGGAGCCTGTGATTCCGTGCCAGGCAGGCAGGAACAGCGCCAGCGTCTCGGGGGCGACCGGCTCGACCTCCTTGCGCAGCCGGGCCAGCGACCTGCGGCGCAGCATCCGCAACACGCCCGCGTCGCACCACTCCTCGCCCCGCCCGCCGGGCCGGAACTCCCCGCTGACGACCCGCCCGCTCGCGGCCAGCCGCCGCAGCGCGTCGGTCACCACGGCCACCCCGAGCCCGAACCTGGCCGCGACCGTGCCCGCGTGGAACGGGCCCCGGGTACGGGCGTGCCGCGCCACCAGGTCGGCCAGCGGATCGGCCACCGGCTCCAGGAACGCGTGCGGGATCCCGACGGGCAGCGGCACGCCCAGCGCGTCACGCATGCGCGCGGCGTCCTCGATGGCCGCCCACTGCTCCTCGCCGGCGACGCGCACCCTGATCGCCCGCCGCGACCGCTCCAGCTCCTCCAGCCAGGCGGGATCGCCGCCGCGCACGCTCACGTCGGGAGCCAGCAGCGGCCCGTGCGAGCGCAGCAGGTCGGCGAGGTCCTCCAGGTCGCGCAGCGGCCGGTCGAGCCTGGCCAGCTCGCGCTCGCTGTCGGAGATCACGTCGGGGTCGAGCAGCTCGCGCAGGTCGGCCTGGCCGAGCAGCTCGGCCAGCAGCGTGGTGTCCAGCGCCAGGGCCTGCGCCCGGCGCTCGGCCAGCGGGGCGTCGCCCTCGTACATGAACGCGCCCACGTAGTGGAACAGCAGCGCCGCCGCGAACGGCGAGGCCTGCGACGTCTCCACCTCCACCACCCGCACCCTGCGCGCGGCGATGTCGCGCATGAGCTGCACCAGCCCCGGCACGTCGAAGACGTCCTGCAGGCACTCGCGCATCGTCTCCAGCACGATCGGGAACGAGGCGTACTGCGAGGCCACGCCCAGCAGGTGGGCCGCGCGCTGCCGCTGCTGCCACAGCGGGCTGCGCCGGCCGGGCGTGCGGCGCGGCAGCAGCAGCGCCCGGCCCGCGCACTCCCTGAACCGGGAGGCGAACATGGCCGACCCGCCCAGCTCCTCGGTGACGATCTGCTCGATCTCCTCGGCGTCGAAGGCCGCCACGTCGGTGGGCGGCTCGGCCAGCGTGTCGGGGATGCGCAGCACGATGCCGTCGTCGGAGTGCACGGCCTGCACGTCGATGCCGTAGCGCTCGCGCAGCCGCCGGTTGATCGCCAGCGCCCACGGCGCGTGCACCCGGGCGCCGTAGGGGGAGTGGATGACCACGCGCCAGTCGCCCAGCTCGTCGTGGAACCGCTCCACCAGCAGCGTGCGGTCGTCGGGGACGTACCCCGTCGCCTCCCGCTGCTCCTGGAGGTAGGCCAGCAGGTTGCCCGCGGCGTACTCGTCGAGACCCGCCGCCCGCATCCGGTCCGTCGAGCCCTGCTTGGCCTGCTCGCGCAGGAACTGCCCGATCGCCCGGCCCAGCTCGGCCGGCCGCCCCGGCGCGTCGCCGTGCCAGAACGGCAGCTTGCCCGGCTGCCCCGGCGCGGGCGAGACGAGCACCCGGTCGGCGGTGATGTCCTCGATCCGCCAGGAGGTCGCGCCCAGCACGAACACGTCGCCGACCCGCGACTCGTAGACCATCTCCTCATCCAGCTCGCCCACCCTGGAGGCCCGCTCGCCCACCAGGAAGACGCCGAACAGGCCCCGGTCGGGGATCGTGCCGCCGTTGGTCACCGCCAGCCGCTGCGCGCCTGGCCGGCCCTGGAGGGTGCCGGTCACCCGGTCCCACACGATGCGGGGCCGCAGCTCGGCGAACTCCTCGCTCGGGTAACGCCCGGCCAGCATGTCGAGCGTGGCCTCCAGCGCGCTGCGCGGCAGCGTGGCGTAGGGGGCGGCCCGCTTGATCACGCTCTCCAGCTCGTCGACCGTCCACTCGTCGAGCGCGGTCATCGCCACGATCTGCTGGGCGAGCACGTCGAGCGGGTTGCGCGGATAGCGCAGCTCCTCGATCAGGCCGCTCTTCATCCGCTCGGCCACCACGGCGGTCTGCGCCAGGTCGCCCCGGTACTTGGGGAAGATGACGCCTCTGGACACCGCGCCCACCTGGTGGCCCGCCCGGCCGATGCGCTGCAGCCCGCTGGCCACGCTCGGCGGCGCCTCCACGCACGCCACCAGATCGACCGCGCCCATGTCGATGCCGAGCTCCAGGCTGGAGGTGGCGACCACGGCAGGCAGGCGGCCCGACTTGAGCGCCTCCTCGATCTGTGCCCGCTCCTCCTTGGAGACCGAGCCGTGGTGGGCGCGTACGATCTCCGTCACCACGCCCTTGCTCGCGCCCGCCTGCGCCATCACCTCGGCGGGCATGGGCCGGGAAGGCCCGCTCTCCCAGATGGACAGGTCGACGGTCTCGGTGCCCTGCTGCCGCTCGTAGGCCAGCTCGTTCAGCCGCGTGCACAGCCGCTCCGCCAGCCGCCGCGAGTTGGCGAAGACGATCGTGGAGCTGTGGGCCTCGATCAGGTCGAACAGCCGGTCCTCGACGTGGGGCCAGATCGACCGGTTGCCCGGCTCGGGGGCGAACTCCTCCTCCTGGGGCGCTGCTCCAGCGCGGCCCTCCATCTCCGTCATGTCCTCGACGGGGACGACGACCTCGACCTCGATCCGCTTGTCGGACGGCGGCTGCACCACGGTGGCCGGCCGCGCCCCGCCGAGGAACGCCGCCACCTCGCTCACCGGCCGCACGGTCGCCGACAGCCCCACCCGCTGCGCCGGCCGGTCGAGCAGCGCGTCGAGCCGCTCCAGGCTGAGCGCGAGATGGGCGCCGCGCTTGGTGCCCGCGACCGCGTGCACCTCGTCCACGATCACCGTCTCCACGCCGCGCAGCGCCTCCCGCGCCTGGCTGGTGAGCAGCAGGAACAGCGACTCCGGCGTGGTGATCAGGATGTCGGACGGCTTGGCGGCGAACCGCCTGCGGTCCTCGGCGGGGGTGTCGCCCGAGCGGATCGCCACCGAGATATCGGGCACCGGCAGGCCGAGCCGCCGAGCCGTCTGCTTCAGCCCGGCCAGCGGCGCGCGCAGGTTGCGCTCGACGTCCACGGCCAGCGCCTTGAGCGGGGACACGTACAGGACCCTCGTCCCCTTGCGCCCCTCCGCGTGCTTGTCCTGCGCGTGCTTGTCCTGCGCATGCTTGTCCTGCGCGTGCTGCTCCGGCGCGGCGGCCAGCCGGTCGAGCGACCACAGGAACGCCGCCAGCGTCTTGCCCGAGCCCGTGGGCGCGACGACCAGGGTGTGGTCGCCGCGCGAGATCGACTCCCACGCCCCCTCCTGGGCGGCCGTGGGCGCGTGGAAGGCCCCGGCGAACCATTGCCTGGTCACCTGGCTGAACTGGGCTAGCGAGCTCACCTGCACATAGTGCCTCCCGGCACCGACAGAAAACGCATTTGGCGCGGCGGCGGGTGATTGAGCCGGTGCCCTGGCGGACATACAGCGACCGTGACCATCGATTACGCGACCATCGAAGCCCGCCGAGCGGAGATAAGACAGCGCTACGTTTTACCGCACCGGCCGTCCAGCAGCGCGCGTGGCCTGCACCACATGGCGCTGATCTCGTCCGACGTGGAACGCACCATCAAGTTCTACCAGGAGCTCCTGGAGTTCCCGCTCACGGAGATCATCGAAAATCGCGACTACAAGGGGTCGAACCACTTCTTCTTCGACATCGGCAACGGCAACCTGCTCGCCTTCTTCGACTTCCCCGGCCTCGACCTCGGGCCGTACCAGGAAGTGCTCGGCGGGCTGCACCACATCGCGATCTCCGTCGATCCCGCCACGTGGGAGAGGCTGCGCGGGAAGCTGGAGATGGCCGGCGTGCCGCACCAGATCGAGAGCGGCGCCTCCATCTACTTCAAGGACCCCGACGGCGCCCGGCTGGAGCTGCTCGCCGACCATCTCGGTGAGATGTACGGCGCGCGGGTGTTGTGACCCGCGAGGTGTCTAGCGCCGTGACGCCCTGCGCGTGCGCGGCTTGCCCGCACGCGGCTCCTGTCTGATACCGGCGTGCCGTTCGGCACGCTCCGCCTTCTCCTTCCGCACGGCCTGTTGCAGCGCCAGCAGTAACCGGCGGCGCTTGGCTCTGTTGGCCTTCGTCCTGGCTGTCTTCGGGGGTGAAGACTTGGGGGTCTTTGGCATGGGGATGTCCTACCCACACCTCGTGCGCTTCCATACTTGGGTTCATGCGCCTGACGGAGTTCTGGAGACGGATGAACGCTCACTTCGGTGAGATGTACGCGGAGTCGTGGGCCCGCGACTACGTCCTGGCCCCTCTCGGCGGTCGCACCGTCGTGCAGGCGCTGGCCGACGGCGAGAGCGTCAAGACGGTGTGGCGGGCGGTCTGCCAGGTGGAGGACGTCTCGTCCAAGCTGCGTTAGGCCGATCGCTCCTGATCGAGGGCGTCACGGAGCGCCGTGGCCGCGCGCTCCAGGTCGGCGGCGGGCCACTGCCCGCCGGGCGACCACAGGAACTGCCAGCCGTGGCTCGCCGGGGTGGCGAAGATGATCGTCTGGCGCCCGGTGCGCGGGTGCCATACCCACAACACCGGGTCCTCACCGCCGACCATGCGGCTGACCAGGCCATGGGCGGGCAGCAGCTCGGCGAGTGCCTCGAGATGGACGCGTCGTTCCCCGGTGTAGCCGCTCGCCACGTGCCGCCTCCAGTCGTCGCCCTGGAGTGAGTCTCCCCAGCTCATGGCGCCCGACAACACGCAGGAGGCAACCGCCCGCGTGTCATTCCCGTGAGGTGCCCATCAGGATGCGCATGCCCGCGAAGTCGAACGTGAGCGCGTACGGCCTGAAGAACTCGTGCGTGGGCAGGCCGCCGATCCGGAAGCCGAACCCGTGCTCGAACCAGTCGGGGAACGCCCCTGCCAGGCCGGGGACGTCGTGGCGGACGGCGGTGCCGAGCGTCACCCGCCCGGCCGTCACCGGATGCGGGCCGCCGTCCGCGGGGACGGCGATCCCGGCCGCGTCGAGGGTGGAGCGGGGAGCCGTGAAGCCGATGTCGCCGCCGCCGGTGTCGACGAAGAACACCATCCGGTCGAGGTGGTTCACGGTGCCGTGGGACAGCAGGAAGTGGTCGCCCAGGAACCACAGGGGCGCGGTGTGCTCCGCCCGCACGGCGGCGCGCCTGTCCCGGCGCAGCACGAGCGCCCGGCCCGGATAGTCGATGGTGGCCAGGAACCGGGCCAGCACGCTGGTGCCGATCGCGCCCTGGGTCTGCCTGCCGTCGGGCGCGGTGAGGCGGATCTCGTCGGGGATGGTGTGCGCCGGCACCTGCTCGATGGTCAGCTCACCCATGGTGAGCCGGTCCACGCGGCCCTGGAGGTTCGGGTGCTCGCCGTAGAGGGTGCGGCCCGTCGTGCGGCCGTACGTGGGGATGCCGAGGCGGGCGGCGTAGTCGTCGTTGAGCGCGAACAGCGCGCCGGTGTCGAGGAAGAACAGGGCGGGCGGCGCGCCGTTCAGTGACGCCTCGATCATGGGCAGCGGGCTCTGCGCCGCGAACGGGATCCTGACGGCCGCGGGCCCCGAGATCGTGTACGGGGTACGTCCGGCGAAGCTCCTGAGCTGCTCGGGGGTGGCCGAGAGGGCGCCCTCCGTCACGCCGGGCAGGAGGTCGGCCAGCTCGGCGAACTTGTCGGCGCGCCACAGGGTGTCGCCCAGGTTCCGCAGCGCGCCGGCGTGGCCGGGGTCCAGGCGCAGGACCCTCCTCAGCAGGCGCTCGGCCGCCGGGAGCCGGTTGGCCAGGAGGGTCAGGTAGGCGTGCTGGGCGAGGGCGTGCACGTGGTCGGGGTCGGCCGCGAGCACTCGCCGGTAGAGGACGTCGGCGGTGTCGAAGTCGCCCGCCTGGAACAGCTCGTCGGCGCGCTCCGGCGTCACGGGTCCGTCCACGGGCGTCCTCTGCTCGATCTCCATGGGCTCCTCTTTCCGATACTCGTCGGTATTCAGATACCGCTCAGTATTCGGATACTCTTGGGGATGTCAACCTTGTGGAGCGTGGAGTGGGTGGTGGCGGTGGAACGGCTCAGCAGGCAGGAGCAGCGTGAGCGCAATCGGCTCGCCCTGCTGGAGGCGGCGGAGAAGGTGTTCGCCGAGCGCGGGATCCAGGGCGCGTCGGTGGACGAGGTGGCCGCCGAGGCCGGGCTCACCAAGGGGGCCGTCTACTCCAACTTCGACGGCAAGGAGGATCTGCTGCTCGCGGTCCTGCGGCACGGGCTCGGGCGGGAGGCGCGGGCCCAGGCGGAGCGGCTGCTCCACGGCGGGCGGGAGGCGGGGGCGCTGGTGGAGGAGTTCGGCGCGTACTGGGTGGAGAGCGCGCGGGGCGGCGGGCAGGACAGGTTCGCCCGGCTGACGGTGGAGTTCATGGTCCACGCCACTCGCCATCCGGCCGTGCGCGAGCAGCTCGTCGCCCTGCTGTTCCCCGGTGAGGGCGCGGGTTCGGGGCCGCATCCGCTGGCGCCGGTGGGGAGCGGGCTGGCGGAGCTTCCGTACGAAGAGGCCGACGCCATCCTGAAGTCCCTGGACCTCGGCATGCGCCTGCTGACCCTGCTCGCCCCCGAACACTGTCCCCCGGAGCTGTTCCTCAAGGCGCTCCGGCTGCTCGCCGCGCCGAAGCCAGCCGGACTGGCGGATGGGCCGGGGGACGGGCTGGCGGATGGAGTGGCCGGCGGGGCGGCAGGTGAGGCGGCGGATGGGGCGGCAGGCGGGGCGCCAGGTGGGGTGGCGGGCGGGGCGGGCTCGGGCTGACGGCTGGCCGGAGCGGGCGGGCGGATGTGCATGCTCTCATGGTCGACCTGCGTGTTCTTGCTGTGATCGAACAGCCGTTCGGCTACGATGGACGCAGCCGAGCCGCCACGTCTTCCCCGACACGGCAGAAATTGTCGGTGGCAGGCCGTAGCTTTCACTCGACTGATCGGACCACGACCCCCAGGGGGAGTTCCCATGGCTATCAACGACCGCGAGAAGGCCCTCGAGACCGCGCTCGCCCAGATCGAGCGGCAGTTCGGCAAGGGCTCCGTCATGAGACTGGGCGATGACGCCCGAGCTCCCATCGAGGTGGTCCCCACCGGGTCGATCTCCCTTGACGTCGCCCTCGGCATCGGCGGCCTGCCGCGCGGCCGCATCGTGGAGATCTACGGCCCGGAGTCCTCGGGCAAGACCACGATCGCCCTGCACGCCGTGGCCAACGCCCAGCGGGCCGGGGGCATCGCGGCGTTCATCGACGCCGAGCACGCCCTCGACCCCGAATACGCCAAGAAGCTGGGGGTCGACACCGACGCCCTGCTGGTCTCCCAGCCCGACACGGGTGAGCAGGCGCTCGAGATCGCCGACATGCTGATCAGGTCCGGCGCCGTCGACATCATCGTCATCGACTCGGTCGCGGCCCTGGTGCCCAAGGCCGAGATCGAGGGTGAGATGGGCGACAGCCACGTCGGCCTCCAGGCCCGCCTCATGTCCCAGGCCCTGCGCAAGATCGCCGGCGCCCTCAACAGCACCGGCACCACCGCCATCTTCATCAACCAGCTCCGCGAGAAGATCGGCGTCATGTTCGGCAGCCCCGAGACCACGACCGGTGGTAAGGCGCTGAAGTTCTACGCCTCGGTCCGTATGGACATCCGCCGCATCGAGACCCTCAAGGACGGCACGGAGGCGGTCGGCAACCGCACCAGGGTCAAGGTCGTCAAGAACAAGATGGCCCCGCCCTTCCGGGTCGCCGACTTCGACATCCTCTACGGCGTGGGCATCTCCCGCGAGGGCGGCCTCATCGACATGGGTGTGGAGCACGGCTTCGTCCGCAAGTCCGGCGCCTGGTACACCTACGAGGGCGACCAGCTCGGCCAGGGCAAGGAGAACGCCCGCAACTTCCTGAAGAACCACCCCGACATGGCCAACGAGATCGAGAAGAAGATCAAGGACAAGCTGGGCGTGGGCCCGCGCCTCGACGCTCCCGTCGAGACCGCCGCCCCTGCTCCTGCCCCGGCCGCCGCCCCGTCGGGCCGCGGCTCGAAGTCCACCCCCAAGCCGGGTGACGTCTGATCGCTGACCCGATGAGCAGCACGGACCGGCCGCAAGCGCCCCAGCCGCCAGACCGGGGCGCCTGGCCCGACCCCACGTCATCCCGCCCGCGCGACCTGGCCCGCTCGGCCACGGACGGCTGGCCGTCGGTGACGGAGTGGCGCGAGCAACGCGACCGCATGCGCGCCGCCACCCCTTCCGACGAAGACGGCTCTCCCGACCCGCCGGGCCCGCCCGCCCAACCGGTCGACCCGCCGCAGGGTCCCCCTGCCCGCCAGACCGACCCGCCGCCGGGCCCACCGCTGGGCCCACCACTGGGTCCGTCTGGGCGACCGGCCGACCCTCCGCCCGTCGCCGGCGTGGCTGACGGAGGAGACGACCAGGGCGTCCGTGCCGAGGCCTCACCCCAGGGGCGCCGTCCTGGGGACGAGTGGCACCCCGAGGTGCTGGCCGGGAGCAGCTGGTTCGCGGCGGAGCCGAGCGACAGCGAGGGGCGGCGACTGGACGGCCGCACCGCCCCGGGATCCGGCGGACGTGCCGGGCGGTCCAGGGGGAAGTCCGGGCGCTCAGGCGGAAGATCAGGACGGACGGCTGGAGGCTCAGGGCGGTTCGGGCAGGCCGGCGAAGGGCTCGGGCCCTTCGGCGAAGGCTTCGATCAGCCCGATGGCGGAGCTGGATGGTTCCAAGGCGGTGCTGGACGGCCCGATGACGGACCTGAGCGGTTCGAAGGCGGTGCAGGACGGCGTGATGGCGGTGCTGGACGGTCTGCTGATGATGCTGGACAGCCGGACGGGGCCGGACAGCGGTATGGCGGCGCAGGACAGCCGGATGCGCGCACTGGCTGGCTCGGTGAGGGCGCCGGGCAGGTCGGGGGCGCCGGGCAGGTCGGGGGCGGCAACGAGTGGTCCGAGAGCGGTGCCGGGGGACGGTCGCGGCGGGGCGGTCGCAAGAGCGGCCGGCGGCGGGGACGGCTGCCCGACGGGCCCGATGCCGAGAGCCCGGCCGGCACGGGGCCTCAGGCGGATCCCGAGTCGGTGGCCCGCGCCATCTGCCTCCGCCTGCTCACCATGGCTCCCAAGACGCGCGCCCAGCTCGCCGAGGCCCTGCGCAAGCGGGACGTGCCGGAGGAGGCCGCGCAGGCGGTGCTCAGCCGCTTCTCCGAGCTGGGGCTGATCAACGACGAGGCGTTCGCCGCGGCCTGGGTCGATTCCCGGCACCACGGCCGGGGGCTGGCCAAGCGCGCCCTTGCGGCCGAGCTGCGTCACCGGGGCGTCGACAGCGACACGGTCAACGAGGCCGTGGAACGGCTGGATCCCGACCAGGAGGAAGAGACGGCCCGGCGGCTGGTGGAACGCAAGCTCGCAGCCACCCGTTCGCTCGACCCGCAGACCCGTACCCGTCGGCTGGCCGGCATGCTCGCACGCAAGGGCTACCCTTCCGGCTTGGCCTTCCGCGTCATCCGGGAAGCGCTCGAACAGGAGGGCGTCGAGGTGGAGGAGGACTTCTCCTGAGTCACGTCCCGATCCTCTGTGCTCGTGCGCCGTGGGACAGGCCGGTCGGCCTCCGCCTTTCGCAGGTGACGGCGACAGGTGCGGACGGCCGACGCCTCCGCTTGCCGCCCCTGGCGGCAGGATCCCTGCTTGCCGTACGGGACGGCGGGACCCCTGCTTGCCGTCCCTGACGGCTGGATCCTTGCGTGCCGTACG
The DNA here is from genome assembly GCF_040656115.1 of Nonomuraea sp. NPDC050202. NCBI lineage: Bacteria > Bacillati > Actinomycetota > Actinomycetes > Streptosporangiales > Streptosporangiaceae > Nonomuraea > Nonomuraea sp. NPDC050202. Next base: position 295,642 of record NZ_JBFALF010000003.1, read on the forward strand.
TGACCCGTGCCTCCGGCCGTCGGGCCTGGCGGTGGCGCGCTGGGGGCTCCTGAGCCGCTGGCGGGTGTGCCTTGCCCGTTCGGTGACCCGGGTCATGGGCGACATGCCGCAGCATGCCCCGACCAGAAGGGCGATTCCGGCGCTCATGGGTGACACCTGTCTGAACGTGGAGATGCAGGCCTGTAAGACACGCTTGATGACGCGTTTGCTTGCTCGTGACCTGTTCGACGCATAACCTCGACGGCAGTGAGGAGTTACTCCGCGCAGCGCGGATTGCCATACCGGTGAACGACGGACGAATTGAACGAGGCAGGAGAGGTGTCGGCACGAGCGGTCGACGCCCCATCAGCCTTGGCTTGACATCGATCCCGGCGATGACGCCGACAGGGCTTTCCGCGGCGCGCCTGTGACCCCTCCCGTTTGTGGCCGCGTTATGAGTTCTTGACGACGCGAGGAGGGCGGGGCACACATGGGGCCGCTGGTCGTGGTGCTGATGGTGGCGGTGCTCGTGCTCGCGTTCGGGATGATCGTGGCGCTTCTCGTCGTCATACGCCGCACCTCGGGCAGCCTGCCCGGCAAGGCCAAGCCCAGCGCCGAGCAGGTGGAGGCGGTCCACGAGGAGCTGGAGCAGGCGCGGGAGGAGGCGCGGGAGATCCGCCACAAGGCGGAGAGCGACGCCGAGGACATCCTGCGCAGGTCGGAGGCGGCGGCCGAGAGCGCCGCGCAGATGCGGCGCGAGGTCGAGGAGGAGAGCCGGATACTCAAGTCCGAGCTCAAGGAGCTGCGCTCCGACCTCGAGCGCCGGGAGGCCAGGCTGGCTGAGCGGGAGCAGCGGCTGGACGAGGAGGCCAGGCGGCAGGCGGAACGTGACAGGAAGCTGGCCGAGACCGAGGTCGAGCTGGCCGACCGGCGCGAGGAGCTGCTGCAGGTCGAGCAGGAGCGGCGGCTCATCCTGGAGCGGGTGGCCGGGCTGACCGGCGAGCAGGCCAAGTCCGAGCTGGTCAAGGAGATCGAGAACCAGGCCAAGCGCGAGGCCGCGCTGATCATCAGGGAGATCGAGGGGGAGGCCCGCAAGGAGGGTGAGAAGCGGGCCACGAAGATCGTGACGCTGGCCGTGCAGCGGCTGGCGGCCGAGCAGACGGCCGAGTCGGTCGTGAGCGTGCTGCACCTGCCGGGCGACGAGATGAAGGGCCGGATCATCGGCCGCGAGGGCCGCAACATCCGCGCCTTCGAGTCCACGACCGGCGTGAACCTGATCATCGACGACACCCCCGAGGCGGTGCTGCTGTCGTGCTTCGACCCGGTCAGGCGGGAGACGGCGCGGCTGACGCTGGAGAAGCTGGTGCTCGACGGCCGCATCCACCCGCAGCGCATCGAGGAGGCGCACGACCGCAGCCGCCAGGAGGTCCAGGACCTGTGCGCGCGGGCCGGCGAGGACGCCCTCGTCGAGCTGGGCATCACCGACATGCACCCCGAGCTGACGCTGCTGCTCGGACAGTTGCGCTACCGCACCTCCTACGGGCAGAACGTGCTCAAGCACCTCATCGAGTCCGCCCACATCGCCGGCATCATGGCCGCCGAGCTCAAGATGAACCAGACGCTGATGAAGCGCTGCGCCCTGCTCCACGACATCGGCAAGGCCCTGACGCACGAGGTCGAGGGCAGCCACGCGCTGATCGGGGCGGAGATCGCCCGCAGGTACGGCGAGGAGGAGGACGTGGTGCACGCCATCGAGGCGCACCACAACGAGGTCGAGGTGCGTACCGTCGAGGCGGTGCTCACGCAGGCGGCCGACGCGATCAGCGGCAGCCGGCCCGGCGCCCGGCGCGAGTCCCTGGAGGCGTACGTCAAGCGGCTGGAGCGGCTGGAGGAGATCGCGCAGTCCTACGACGGCGTGGAGAAGGTGTTCGCCATGCAGGCCGGGCGGGAGATCCGGGTCATGGTCAAGCCGGACGCCATCGACGACATCCAGGCCCAGGTGATCGCCAGGGACGTGGCCAAGCAGGTGGAGGAGGAGCTCACCTACCCCGGGCAGATCCGCATCACGGTGGTGCGGGAGTCGCGGGCGACCGAGTTCGCCCGCTGAGCCTCCCGCCGCCCGCCTACGAGAAGATCTGCTGGTAGAAGGCCAGCTCCGCCGCGAGGGCCGCCGCGCGGGTCTCGGTGCGGCGGAAGCCGTGCGACTCGCCCTCGAAGGCCAGGTACGTGCACGGCACCCCGCGGTCGGCGAGCGCGTCGGCGAAGGCGGAGGACTGCTCGGGCGGCACCACGGGATCCTCCAGGCCCTGCAGGAGCAGCATGGGGCAGCTCACCCCGTCGACCAGCGCGAGGGGTTCGCGGGCGGCGTACACCTGCGGATCCTCCGGCCCGACCAGCCACTCCACGTACCGGGACTCGAAGTCGTGGGTGTGCGCGGCGAGCGGGGCGAGGGCGCTGATGCCGTAGTAGGAGACGCCGCCGGCGAACACGTCGGAGCGGCAGCAGGCCGCCATCACCGTCCAGCCGCCCGAGCTGCCCCCGCGTATCGCGATCCGGCCCGGGTCGGCCAGCCCCTGGGCGGCCAGCCACTCGGCGGCGGCGATCGCGTCCTCGACGTCCACCACGCCCCACTGGCCCTTGAGCCGGTCGCGGTAGGCGCGGCCGTAGCCGGTCGAGCCGCCGTAGTTGAGGTCGAGCACGCCGATGCCGCGTGAGGTGAGGAACGCCTTCTCCAGGTCGAGCGCGGTGTCGGCGTGGGCGGTCGGGCCGCCGTGCACGAAGATCACGTACGGGGGCGTGCCGTCGGTGGCGGCGGCGTGGGGCGGGTAGAGGAACGCGTGCACGTCCGCTGAGGCCCGCCGCACGAGTACAGGCTCGGGGACGGGCAGGTAGGCCGGGTCGGGCAAGGTGGCGAGGTCCCGTTCGAGCGCCTGGTGCCCACCCGTGACCGTGTCGACGGCCACGACCGAGCGCGGGGTCGTGGCGGTGTACCCGACGCCGATCACGGACGTGCCGTCGGCGGCCAGCGCCGCGTTCCAGCCGGTGTGGGGCAGGTCGAGGTCGGTCAGCGTGCCCGTGCCGGGGTCGAGCAGGCCCAGCCGCAGGTCGCCGCGCCCGTGCAGGACGGCGAGCCGCCCGTCGGGCAGCACCGCGTACGGCATGCCGCCGAGCTGCCACGGCGGCAGCGTGAACTCCTCCTCGGCCGGGCGCAGCGCCCGCGCCCCCTCGCCGCGCAGGCCCACCTCGTAGAGGTTCCACCAGCCGGAGGCGTCGGAGACCAGGTAGAGCCGGGAGTCGTCCTTCCAGGAGGGCGCGAGCACGGACTCGGTGGGGCCGCCGCGGACCCGCCACGCGGTGCCGCCGCCGTCGAGGGGGACGACGCGGAGCTCGGTGCCGTCCCAGGGCATGCGGGGGTGGTCCCAGCAGACATAGGCCAGATGCCGCCCGTCGGGCGAGACGGCCGGACCGGCGTAGAAGTCGCAGCCGGCGGCCCACACGCGGGTCTCGCCGCCGTCCAGCGGGATCGCGACGACGGCCCTGGTGACCTTGCCGTTCTCGTCGTGGTGCTCGCGTACGCACCACACCTGGCCGTCGTGCACCAGCAGGTCCGCGTAGCGGCAGCCGTCGTCGGTGAGGGGCTCCGGCTCGCCGTCGCCGGACAGGACGTACAGCCGCTGGTCCTTGAGGTTGGCGAAGACCACGTCGCCGGCGGGGGTCACGGCGTACGGCCTGCCGCCGTACTCGTGCACCCGCGTGCGCGCGCACCAGGGCGCGGGCAGCAGATCGCGGCGCGTGCCATCGGCGGCGCGGCGGACGATCACCGTGCGCCCGCCCTCGTCGGGACGGTCCTCGGTCCACCACACCCGGCCGTCCATGGCCACGGGCCAGCCGGGACGCACGCCGGACCCGGCCACGTCTCTGGTCGAAATGGGGGAGGGCCAGAAGGGCATACCCGCATCCTGCCGGAAGATCGCTTGGAGTGCGGACCGGTCCCCGGAGATCAGGGGCACCCCGCGGGCCGCGGCAGGGCGGAGGGCAGGTCGAGATTTGTTCTGCCGAACCATTTGCGCAGCAGCCGCGTGGTCGTCCCGTCCTGCCACATGCGGGCGATCGCCCGGTTGACGGCCTCGCAGGTCTCGGTGTCGCCCTTCTTGAGCCCGACGGCCCAGTTCTCGTACGAGATCGGCTCGTTGAGCAGCCGGAACCTGCCGGGGTCCTGCTGGGCGAACCCGGCCAGGATCAGGTTCTCGGTGCTGACCGCGTCGAGCTGGTCGGCGGCGAGCTTGCGGACGCAGTCGGAGTAGTTGGCGGCGTTCACCAGCCGGGCCGGCAGGTCCAGCTTGCCGTCGGGGGGCGGGTCCACGATCCGCCGGTAGGAGTTCGAGCCCTCGGCCAGGCAGATCCGCTTGCCCCGCAGGTCGCTCGTCCTGCGGATGCTCGTGTCGCCGGCGCGGACCATGGTGTCCTGGGGGACGATCGCGTACGGGCCGCCGAACGTCACCTTGGGCCTGCGGGCGTGCGTGATGGAGTAGGAGGCCACGATCATGTCCACGGTGCCGTTCTGGAGCAGCGCCTCGCGGGTGGACGACGGCGCCTCGCGCCAGATGATCCGCACCTCGTTGCCGCCGGTGAGGTGGTTGACGAGGTAGCGGGCCACGTCGGCGTCGAAGCCCTGGGGCTCGCCGCTGCCCATCTTCAGGCCGAGGCCCGGCTGGTCCCACTTCGTGCCGACGACGACGGTGCCGGTGTTCTTGATCTTGTCCACGACGGTTGCGTACGAGCCGCCGCCGCCACACGCGGCCAGCCCCACCGTCACAGCCGCCCCCGCGAGCGCCGCCCTGCGCATGCTCACCCGAGTACCCGCGCCGACCGGGTTGCAATGCGGATCTGACGCTTTCTTTGACATCCCGGGCGGCGAGCATGACGTTCGCCGCCCGGGAACGGGTCACTCCAGGGGCTTGTCGGGGGCCAGGCCGCCGCCCTCGGTGCCCTGCCCCGCGCCCACGCCGACCTCGGCCGAGCCGGGCGCCGCGACCGGGCGGGCCGCCGTCTTGCGGCTGCGCCTGCTGCGCCGCTCCAGCCACGTGGCCAGGTAGCTCAGCGCCATGTTGAGCGCCAGGTAGATGACGCCGATGACGATGGCCGCCGGGATCAGCGAGCCGAAGAAGCGGGCCGGCAGGATCTTGAAGCCGGTGTTGAGCAGGTCGACGTAGGCGATGATGTAGCCGAGCGCGGTGTCCTTGAGCAGCACCACGAGCTGGCTGACGATCGCCGGCATCATCGCCGTGACGCCCTGCGGCAGCAGCACCAGCCTCATCACCTGGTTCTTGCGCATGCCCACCGCGTACGCGGCCTCGGACTGCCCCTTGGGCACCGCGTGCACGCCGGCCCTGACCACCTCGGCCAGCACCGAGCCGTTGTAGAGCATGAGCCCGACGACGACCGCCATGAAGGCGTAGTCGCCGCCACCGCCGATCATCGGCGCCAGGTAGAAGATGAAGAAGATCAGCAGCAGCAGCGGGATGGCCCGGAACACCTCGACCACCACGCCGGCCGGCACCCGGATCCACTTGTGGTCGGAGAGCCTGGCCAGGCCGAAGATCGCGCCGAACGCCAGCGCGAGCACCGCCGCCACGGCCGCCGCCCGCAGGGTGCCGATGAGGCCGGGGATGATGTAGAAGTCCCAGGTCTCCCACTGCAGGAACGGCTGCCAGATCTTGCCCTCGAACTGGCCCTTGGCGTCGAACCCGCGGTAGATGCCGTACAGCACGGCGCCGACCGCGATGACGCTGAGCACCGTGAGCGTGTGGTTGCGGATCCGCCCGCGCGGGCCCGGCGCGTCGAACAGCACGGAGGTGCTCATCGGACCACCGCCAGCCGTCGCGCCAGCCAGCCGGTGAAGAACCCGATCGGCATGGTCAGCGCCATGAAGGCGACGACGATGCCGAGGAAGATCGGGATCGACGCGCCGGTCGTGTCGAACGTGATCTTCATGACCGCCGCCGAGTCGAGGAGGAAGCCGCCGGCCGTCGCGACCGTGGTGTTCTTGATCATGGCGATCATCACGCTGCCCAGCGGCGCGATGACCGCGCGGAACGCCTGGGGCAGGATGATCATCGTCAGCGACTGCATGAACGTCAGCCCGATCGCCCTGGCCGCCTCGGCCTGGCCCATCGGCACCGTGTTCACGCCGGCGCGCAGCGCCTCGCACACGAAGGCCGCCGTGTAGACCGACAGCCCCATCGCCACGATCCAGAACGAGTTGGTCGTCGGCGTCTCGGAGAAGACCAGGCCGAGCTGGTCGCTCAGGCCCAGCGCGGAGAACGCCAGCACCAGCGTCAGCGGGGTGTTGCGCACCACGTTGACGTAGACGGTGCCGGCCGCGCGCAGGACCGGGGTCGGGGAGACCCGCATCGCCACCAGGACCGTGCCGAGGAGCAAGGCGACGATCGCGGCCACGATCGACAGCTTGACGTTCTCGAGGAATCCCAGCGCGAGGTCGGGCCCGTACTTGATTAGTTCGTCCATCGTGCTCCACCGCAGGGGCGACGGGCGGCCGGGTCACCGGCCGCCGTCACCGACGTGATCAGGCGCAACCCTCGGCCGGCGGCGCTTGCGTGGACACGTTCAGGCCCTGGATGCCGCCGAACCACTTGTCCAGCAGCGTCTTCATGGTGCCGTTGCTCCACAGCGTGGCCACCGCCTTGTTGACGGCCTCGCAGGTCTTGGTGTCGCCCTTCTTCAGGCCGATGCCGTACTTCTCGTCCGTGAAGCCCTGGCCCAGCACCTTGAAGTTGCCGCCGGCCTGCTTGGCGAAGCCCGCCAGGATCAGGTCGTCGGTGGTGACGGCGTCGAGGTTGCTGCCGGTCAGCTTCTGCACGCACTCGGAGTAGTTGGCCGCGTCGACGGTGGTGGCGTCGATGTCGAGCTCACCGTCCGGCGGCGGGTCGGTGATGCGCTTGTAGGAGTTGGAGCCCGAGGCCTTGCAGATCTTCTTGCCCTTGAGGTCCTGCGGGGTGTTGATCGAGGCGTCGTCCTTGCGGACCATGATGTCCTGGTGCGCGATGACGTACGGGCCGCCGAAGGTGACCTTGCCCTTGCGCTCCTCGGTGATGGAATAGGTGGCGAAGATGATGTCGACCGTGCCGTTCTGGAGGAACGGCTCGCGGTTGGACGAGGCCGACTCCTTCCATTCGACCTTCACATCCTTGCCGCCGTTCACTTCCTTCAGCACGGCCTTGGCAACGTCGACGTCGAAGCCCTCGGGCTCGTTGCCCATCTTCAGGCCCAGGCTCGGCTGGTCCCACTTGGTGCCGACCACGATCGTGCCGCCGCCCGTGATCTTGTCAGCCACGGTGGCGTACGTCTCTCCCCCACCGCCACAAGCGGCCAGGCCCGCGGCGAGTGCCGCAATGGAGAGCACCGCTCCCGTTCGACGCATGTGCATGTGTACCTGCCTCATAACTCTCAGTGCGTGAGGATCTTCGAAAGGAAGTCGCGCGCACGGTCCGTCTGCGCGTTGGTGAAGAACTCGTCGGGGGTGTTCTCCTCGACGATCTGCCCGTCCGCCATGAACACGACCCGGTTGGCGGCGCGGCGGGCGAACCCCATCTCGTGCGTGACGACCATCATGGTCATGCCGTCACGCGCCAGCCCGATCATCACATCGAGCACCTCCTGCACCATCTCGGGGTCCAGTGCGGAGGTGGGCTCGTCGAACAGGATCATCTTCGGATCCATGGCCAGCGCCCTGGCGATCGCGACACGCTGCTGCTGACCGCCGGAGAGCTGCGCGGGGTACTTGTCGGCCTGCGCCGCGATGCCCACCCGCTCCAGCAGCTCCATCGCCCGCTCGTCGGCGGCGGCCTTCGAGACGCCGCGGACCTTGGTCGGGCCGAGCGTGACGTTCTCCCGGATGGTCTTGTGAGCGAACAGGTTGAACGACTGGAAGACCATTCCGACCTCGGAACGCAGCCTTGCCAGCGCTTTACCCTCGGCCGGTAGCACCTGGCCGTCGAATATGATCCTGCCGTCGTTGATCGTCTCCAGCCGGTTGATCGTGCGGCAGAGCGTGCTCTTCCCTCCGCCCGAAGGGCCGATGACGACCAGAACCTCGCCGCGAGAGACGGTCAAGTTGATGTCCTTCAGGACGTGCAGCGCCCCGAAGTGCTTGTTGACGTTCTCCAACTGGACCAGTGGAGTGGCGTCCCCGTTCTCCGTCATGGAGTAAAACGTAGAGGGCCTTAGAACGCTGTGCACTAACCGAGCGGTACCGATCCGATCACATCATGCCGCCAAGCTGGCCTTTTAGATCCATACGGGCCGCCGCAAGCCGCACAACGACTACCCTTGAACATGCCATGACTGTGACCCAGGAGGGCGCCCGCACGTACGAAGTGCGCACATACGGGTGCCAGATGAACGTCCACGACTCCGAGCGGCTGTCAGGCCTGCTGGAGGACGCCGGCTACGTGCCCGCCCACGACGGCGAGACGGCCGACGTGGTCGTGTTCAACACGTGCGCCGTGCGGGAGAACGCCGACAACCGCCTCTACGGCAACCTCGGCCACCTCCGGCCGGCCAAGACGCGCAACCCGCGCATGCAGATCGCCGTCGGCGGCTGCCTGGCGCAGAAGGACCAGGGCGAGATCGTCCGAAAGGCGCCATGGGTCGACGTGGTGTTCGGCACGCACAACATCGGCTCGCTGCCGGTGCTGCTGGAGCGGGCCCGCGTCGAGGGCGAGGCGCAGGTGGAGTTGAAGGAGTCGCTGGAGGTCTTCCCCTCGACGCTGCCCACCAAGCGCGAGTCCGCCTATGCCGCCTGGGTGTCCATCTCGGTCGGCTGCAACAACACCTGCACGTTCTGCATCGTGCCGTCGCTGCGCGGCAAGGAGAAGGACCGCCGGCCCGGGGACATCCTGGCCGAAGTCCGGACTTTGGTGGATCAGGGGGCGCTGGAGGTCACGCTCCTCGGGCAGAACGTCAACACGTACGGCGTGGAGTTCGGCGACCGGCTCGCCTTCGGCAAGCTGCTGCGCGCCTGCGGCGACATCGACGGCCTGGAGCGGGTCCGCTTCACCTCGCCCCACCCGGCCGCCTTCACCGACGACGTGATCGCGGCCATGGCCGAGACCCCCAACGTCATGCACCAGCTCCACATGCCCCTGCAGTCCGGCTCCGACCGGGTGCTGCGGGCGATGCGCCGCTCGTACCGGGCCGAGCGCTACCTCGGCATCATCGAGCGCGTCCGCGCGGCCATGCCCGACGCGGCCATCTCCACCGACATCATCGTCGGCTTCCCCGGCGAGACGGAGGAGGACTTCCAGGCCACCCTGGACGTCGTCCGCCAGAGCCGCTTCGCCAACGCCTTCACCTTCCAGTACTCCATCCGTCCCGGCACCCCCGCGGCCACCATGCCCGACCAGGTGCCCAAGGAGGTCGTGCAGGAGCGCTACGAGCGGCTCGTGGCCCTGCAGGAGGAGATCTCGTGGGAGGAGAACAAGAAGCAGGTCGGGCGGACGCTCGAGGTGCTGGTGGCGGAGGGCGAGGGCCGCAAGGACGAGGCCACGCACCGGCTGTCGGGCCGCGCGCCTGACAACCGCCTCGTGCACTTCGCGGTGGGCGCCGAGACGCCCCGGCCGGGCGACATGGTGACGGTCGAGGTCACGTACGCGGCCCCGCACCACCTGGTGGCCGACGGCGCCGTCCTGGGCGTCCGGCGCACCCGTGCCGGTGACGCCTGGGAGGCCCGCCAGGCCGCCCCCGCCTCCTCGCCGGGCACGGGGGTCCTGCTCGGCATGCCCGGCATCGGGCGCCCCGCCCCGCTGCCCGCGTCCACCGGAGGCTGCTCGGCCCACTGACCGGGCTGCGGCGTGCGCCCGCCCTCGCCCGGCCCGCCCTCGCCCGGTCGGGGCGAGGGCGGGCCGGGCGATCAGCGGGTGAGGCTGTCGAGGACCTGCTCGCAGGGCTGCCGGCGGAAGTCGTGCATCGTGGCGCAGGGGTTCGGCAGGCCGCGCCCGCGTGCGGGCGGCGGGGTGTCGGCGTGTCTGCTCGGTGCCGGCCGTCGCGGGGGAGGTGCCTGCGGGGACGCCCGCGGCGTCAGGAAGGTTTGTGCCCGGTCAGGAGGGGCTGAGCGTTCCCGGGGAGGGACCGGCGAGCGGCCGGGAGACGCGGCGTGGCCGGGCGCGGGGGACGAGTGCCCGGGCCGGCCGAGGACCGTCGCGAGCGGGCCGGCGGTCCCCGCGGGGACGGTGACGGGTGGCGCGACCCCGCCCGGAGGCGGCGCGATCACGCCCGACGAGTACGGGATCCCGTCCGCGGGCGGTGCGACGGGCGCGCCCGGAACCGGCGAGAGCACCGCGTCCACGGGTGGGGAGGCCGCCGCGTTCCACGGCGGCACGGCCTCGATCCAGGGCGGTGACAAAGGCCCGAGCATCATGCCCGCCGGCTGGACGGACGGGAAGGGGAACGATCCAGGAGAGGTCGCCGCGGCGGTCGCTGTTGGTGTCACGTTCGATGCCCAGAGTGGCGAAGCCGGCGTATTCGATCTTGGGGAAAGTGAGGTTTCCTGATCGAATTCGCCGTGTCTATGCGGTGAAGCATCGGGCGCGTTGCTGAATGCCAGGAATATTCCCACCCCGGCGGTGGCGAGCACGCCGGCGACTCCTGCCAGCGGCGCGAGGGGTGGTCGGCTACCTGGGCAAATGGATCGAAGGGGGGACAAGTCGTGATTCCTTTGTGATTGGTGTGCGAGCATTCAGCCGTTGCGGCTAGTGTGGTCCATCACCCGCGGAAGCCGGCGAGCTTTCCCCGATACGACCGCAGGGAGCTGTAACCCCATGCATGATCCGAACGCGCCGGATCGTCACGAGATCCTGACCGGGCCGGGAGACATCCGCCCGGCGTCGAGAAATGGCCGTCAGAGAAAAGCGACGAACAACAAGCCGCTCATCATCGCCGCGGCGGTACTGACGGTCCTGCTGGCGGGGGGTGGCGGCTACATGCTGGCCGGCGGCCGAGGGGAGGCCGCCCAGCAGGGCGGCGGCGGCCCCGCGCCGGCCCAGACCACCGGCGGCACCGAGGCCGGCGACGACCTCGGTGGCGACGACGCCACGATGGGCGACGTCACCGCCGAGTCCCCCGAGGACGGCGACCTGCCCGCCGATGCCCCCGACGACGGCAGCATGGGCGACGTCGCCGACCCCGGCACGGGCGGCCCCGCCGACACCGGTTCGACGGACTCCGGGCCGGCCACACAGACGAGCCGCGGTGACGGAAAGAAGCCGGCCACCACGTCCCCCACCAGGGCGCCGCAGTCCTCCGGCAGCGACACCCCCGCCGACACCCCGGCCAACGGCCCCGCGGGCGAGGTCGCCGGCCAGTGCTCGAAGAGCGGCTGCTAGGGCGGGCGAGGAGTCGCTGCGCGGGCGGCGTGCCGGAAAGTGGCTTGCCGTCTTGAGGGCGGACTGGCTCTGCCAGGGCGCCACTTCCCGCTCCTAGGGTTGGGCCATGACGACTGACGACGCGTCCGCACTGCGTGCGCTCCATGTGCCCGGCACCCCGTTGATCCTGCCCAACGTCTGGGACGCCGCCTCCGCCCGCGCCGTGCGGGAGGCGGGCTTTCCCGCCGTGGCCACCAGCAGCGCCGCCGTCGCGCACGTGCTGGGCTACGACGACGGCGAGCACACTCCCGTCGGCGAGATGATGGCGGCCATCGCCCGCGTGGCCAGGGCCGTGGCGGGTGTGCCGGTGACCGCCGACGTCGAGCGCGGGTACGGGCTCAGGCCCGCCGAGCTCGTCGAACGGCTGGCCGAGGCCGGAGCCGCCGGTTGCAACCTGGAGGACTCCCTGCCGGGCCGCGGCGAGCTGGTGGATCCGGGGGCGCAGGCGGAGTTCCTGGCCGAGGTACGGGCCGCCGCCGGTGACGCGCTGGTGATCAACGCGAGGGTGGACGTCTACCTGCACGGCCCGGCGTCCAGGCAGGAGGCCGTCGCGCGCGGGCGGCGGTACCTGGAGGCGGGGGCCGACTGCGTGTACCCCATCCTGCTGGCCGACGAGGACGAGATCCGGGCCCTGGTGAGCGAGCTCGGGGCGCCGGTCAACGTGTACTTCGGCGAGCGGGCACCGAGCCTCGAGGGGCTGGCGGAGCTCGGGGTGGCCAGGATCAGCTTCGGGAGCGGGCTGCACGGGGCGTCCCACGCCTTCACCCGGGGCCTGATCGCCGGGATCCGGGAGGGCCGCAGGCCCTTCTGAACCCTCCGGGTGGGGGCGGCGGCGAGGGGCCACGTACGCTTGCGCTCGTGCTTGTCGCCGCCGCCGTCTGCCCGTCGACCCCGCTGGTCGTGCTCGGGATGCCCGAGCTGCGCTCCGCCTGCCAGGCCGCGATCGCCGCGCTGCGGGAGGCGCGCCCCGACGCGCTGGTCGTGGTGGGCGGCGCCGAGGCGACCCGCGCGTACGCGGCAGGCGCGGCGGGCACCCTGCGCCCCTGGGGCGTGGACCGCACGGCGGGCGCCGGGGAGCCGGTGCTGCCGCTGTCCCTGACCGTCGCCCGCCTGCTCCTCGGTGACGGCGAGCCCCAGGGTTTCCAGTCCGTGGCCTTCGGCACGACGACCGCCGGCTGCCTGGCGCTGGGCGCGGAGCTGGGCGGGCGCGGCGACCGGGTGGCGCTGCTGGTCATGGCCGACGGCTCCGCCTGCCTGAGCCCCAGGGCCCCGGGCAGGCACGACGAGGCGGCGGGCCCGTACAACGACCTGATCGCGAAGGCGATCGCGACGGGCGACCCGGCCACGCTGGCGGCGCTCGATCCCGAGGAGGCCGACAGGCTGTGGGTGAGCGGGCGGGCGGCCCTGCAGGTGCTGGCGGGGGCGGCGGGCGCGCGGGCGTACCGGGGGCGCCTGCTGAGGGAGGCGGCGCCGTACGGGGTCGGCTACCTCGCCGGGGCCTGGCTGGCCTGACGCTTCGGGACAGGGATCCGCATCAGGTCGCGGGCCGTCACGACCTCGCCGCCGAAGCTGCGCCGTACCTCCTCGACGAAGGACGGCTCGGCGTCGAACCCGTACCGTTCCGAGAAGTGCGTGAGCACCAGCCTGCGCACGCCCGCGTCCGCCGCCACCACGCCCGCCTCGAACGCCGTCAGATGCCCGTACTCCTTGGCCAGCGCGCTCTCCGCGGACAGGAACGTGGCCTCGATCACCAGCAGGTCCACCCCGGAGGCCAGCTCGAAGACGGAGTCGCAGAGCCGGGTGTCCATCACGAACGCCACGCTCTGGCCGGGCTTCGGCTCGCTGCACTCGGCGAGCGTGACGCCGCGCACGGAGCCGGTGCGCTGCAGCTCGCCGATCTCGGGGCCGCGGATGCCGTGGGCGGCCAGCTTCTCGGGCAGCATGCGGCGGCCGGACGGCTCCTGGACGCGGTAGCCGTACGACTCGACGGGGTGGGACAGGCGGCGCGCGATGAGCGGCCCGACGCCGGACAGGTCGCCGGAGACGGGATGCTCGGAGATGACGTCCGTGTCGGCGAACGCGGCGGCGTGGCGCAGCCGCCGCCAGTACGTCTCGCCGGAGCCGGGGAAGACCGCCCGCACGGGGTGCCGCACCTTGTCGCGGGCGATGCGCTGGACGACGCCGGGCACGCCCAGGCAGTGGTCGCCGTGGAAGTGGGTCAGGCAGAGCCAGTGCACGTCGTTCGCGCTCAGCCCGGCGTGCACCATCTGCCGCTGGGTGCCCTCGCCCGGGTCGAACAGGAAGCCTTGACCGTCCCAGCGCAGAAGGTAGCCGTTGTGGTTACGGTGTCGGGTAGGAACGGCGCTGGACGTGCCCAGCACCACGAGCTCACGTGAGGACATGATGACCACCACGGTTGCCTTCGCCGAGGTGCCCACGCCTGTAGGCATGTTCGTGCTGGCCGTCACCGAGATCGGCCTCGTCGCGTCGGGATGGGGGTCCCGCGACCGGCTGGCGGGCCGCCTCGACCTGGCTGAGGTTCATGATGCGGATCGTACGGCCTGCGTCGTCGCCGAGTTGAACGCTTATTTCGCGGGCGAGCTGAAGACGTTCGGGACGCCGATCGACTGGCGGCTCATGTCGGGCTCGCGGCTGCGGGTGCTGCGGGCCCTGCACGAGGTCCCGTACGGCAGGACCGTCACCTACGGCGAGCTGGCCAGGCTGAGCGGCTCCAGCGTGCCCGCCCGCGGCATCGGCTCGATCATGGGCTCCAACCCGATCCCCATCGTCGTGCCCTGCCACCGGGTGATCGCGGGCAGCGGGCTGGGCGGTTTCAGCGGCGGCGAGGGCGTGGAGACCAAGCGCTGGTTGCTGACCCATGAGGGATACCTGCAGCCGACGCTGCTCGATCTCTAGCAAACTTGTCGGTGTGCGTCAGCAGCAGCCAGTCATCGCCGTCGTGGGTCCCACGGCCGCAGGAAAGTCCGATCTCGCCGTGGACCTCGCCCTCAGGCTGGGCGGGGAGTGCGTCAACGCCGACTCCATGCAGCTCTACCGCGGCATGGACATCGGCACGGCCAAGCTGACGGAGGAGGAGCGGCGCGGGGTGCCGCACCACCTGCTCGACATCTGGGACGTGACGGTCACGGCCAGCGTGGCGGAGTACCAGAAGCTGGCCAGGGCGGTCATCGACGCCGTCGAGGTGCCCGTGCTGGTCGGCGGGAGCGGCCTGTACGTGCGGGCCGCCATCGACGAGCTGGAGTTCCCCGGCACGGATCCGGAGATCAGGGCGCGCCTGGAGGCCGAGCTGGCCGAGCGCGGCCCGGCCCCCCTGCACGAGCGGCTGCGCGAGCGCGACCCGGCCGCCGCCGCGGCGATCCTGCCGAGCAACGGCCGCCGCATCGTGCGGGCGCTGGAGGTGATCGAGCTGTCGGGCCGCCCGTTCTCGGCCACGATGCCCTCCTACGACGCCGTCTACCCGAGCGTCCAGATCGGGCTGGAGGTGCCCAGGCCGGAGCTGGACGCCCGGATCGAGCTCAGGGTCGAGCGCATGTGGGCGGCGGGCCTGGTGGACGAGGTGCGCGCGCTGCTCGACCAGGGGCTGGCGCAGGGGCGTACGGCCGGCCGCGCCCTCGGCTACGCCCAGGTCGTCCGCTTCCTGGAAGGCGAGTGGAGCGAGGAGCAGGCGATGGCCGAGACGGTCAGGCTGACCAGGCGTTTCGCCCGCAGGCAGGAGTCGTGGTTCCGGCGGGATCCGCGGGTCCGGTGGCTGCCGTACGACGCCCCCGACCTGCTTGAGCGGTCCCTGGCGCGAATCGCGGGGCACGCGTGCGAATAAACTTTTGCAATGCGCTTTCTCAAGGGGCACGGCACCGAGAACGATTTTGTCATCCTGCCCGATCCCGAGGGCGAGGTCGACGTGTCGGCCGCGCTCGTCGCCAAGATCTGTGACAGGAGGGCAGGCATCGGCGCCGACGGCGTGCTCCGCGTGGCCCGCACCAAGGACAGTCACGAGGTGAGCGATCAGGCCGCGCAGGCCGAGTGGTTCATGGACTACCGCAACTCCGACGGCAGCATGGCCGAGATGTGCGGCAACGGCGTGCGCGTGTTCGCCCGCTACCTGCTCGACGCCGGGCTTGAGCACGGCTCGGAGTTCGCGATCGCGACCAGGGGCGGGCTGCGCAAGGTGCACATCGAGCCCAACGGCGACGTCACGGTGGACATGGGCAAGCCCGTCGTGCACGGGGAGAGCGTGGCCACGCTGGGCGGGCACGAGTACCCCGGGATCTGCGTCGACATGGGCAACCCCCACCTGGCCTGCTCCATCGGCGACCCCGTCGCCCAGCTCGACCTCACCCACCAGCCGGGCTTCGACACGGGCGTCTTCCCGGCCGGGGTCAACGTCGAGCTGTTCAACCCGGTCGGCGTCAGCCGCGCCGTCATGCGCGTCTACGAGCGCGGCTCGGGCGAGACGCGTTCCTGCGGCACCGGCTCGGTGGCCACGGCCGTCGCCGCCGCGCACCTGTCCGGCGACACCACCGGCACGTGGACGGTCGAGGTGCTGGGCGGCACGCTGACCGTGATCCTCGATGAGGACACCAGCTACCTGTCCGGCCCGGCGGTGATCGTGGCCAGTGGCGAACTGATGCTTGCAGAATGAAGTTCTGATGGGGGATGCTGGGTCTACTTCGCGAACTGAGAGGTGGACATGGCAGACCCACGCACCACCGCCGTACAGGTGAAGACGCCGATCGGTCAGCTCGGCGGCGGATTCATGATCTCCCGAGAGGTCAAGGCCATCTGCGAGGAGTACGGCCTCGGCGCCCGCGAGGTCTACTTCAGGGGCCGCTGCGGCGTGCTCGGCGAGTGCGACGCCGGCGTCGTCACCTCCGTCGCCGTCTTCTTCCCCGCCGCGCACGTCGAGGAGAACTGGAACGGCGGCCGCAAGCTCCCCGCCGATCGGGCCGTCGAGCTCTACGCCGAGGCCTGCCACGCGTGGGGCCGCCGCAAGCTGGGCGGCTACCAGGGCTGCGCCAGGCTCGCCGAGCTGCTGGAGCCGGTCGTCGAGCAGGCCTCGCCGGTCGGGGCGCCGCTCTTCGCGGGCTGGCGGGCCGTGCCGCTGCCCGACGACCCGCCCGCCAGGGCCGTGCAGCTCATGCACCTCGTCCGCGAGCTGCGCGGCGGCCTGCACGCCAACGCGGTGCTCGCGGCCGGGCTGCACCCGCTGGAGGCGACGCTGGCCGCCGAGCACAGCGGGGCCCCGCTCGGGCAGTCGCAGGGCGCGGCCATCGCCAGGTTCTTCACCTGGCCGGAGCCGTACGCGGAGCCGGGCCCCGACGTGGTCGCGCGGCGCGCGGCCGTGGAGGAGACCACCGACGACCTCATGGCGCCGGTGTTTTCGGTCCTGACGGACAGCGAATCGGACGAGCTGATCGAGCTTCTGCGTTTTGGGCACGCCCGTTGACCTGGCAGACTGACTGCCCATGGACGTGGACATCTGGGCCTGGGTCGGCGAAACCCAGCAGCAGCTTTCCGAGGCGGGCAACGTTGGCCTCGCCATGGCGCTGGGAGACCTCCCCGCACAGGCCTATGAGGGCCGGTATCCGCAGCTCGACGTCATGGCTCCGGCCATCGCGCAGCAGGCAGAAGGCCTGGAGCTGCCCTGGCTCGAGTTCTACGCCCGCTACTGGCATCTGATCGGCCGCATCGGCGACCGGGCCCAGGGCGCGGTCGCCATCGACGACGCCCAGCAGCTCCTGGCGTTCGCCCAGCGCGAAGACGTGCGCGAGTGCCCCGCCGTCCCGGCCGCCGTCGAGGCGCTGGCCGTCGTCTGGGCCAACACCGACGGCCCCGGCTACGCCACCGACCGCCTCGAGACGCTCGGCGCCTACCTCGAGAGCACCAGCCCGGAGAAGCCGGCCTTCGCCGGGCTGGTGACGCAGTACGTCTCCGCCCTCATCGACGCGGGCAAGCCCGGCGAGGCCGTGACCTACGCCGAGTCCGCCGTCGAGCGGCTGCGCACGGCCGGGCGCGAGGCGAGCTGGGAGCTGGGCGCCGAGAGCGCCCGCGCGCTGCTGGCCGTCGGCCGCGCCGAGGACGCGCTCACCGCGCTGCAGGCCGCGGCCGGGTTCCAGGCCGACGACCCGGTGGCCAAGGAGCACCGCGACGGCGTGCGCCGGGCGCTGATCCTGGCCACGCTCGGCCGGATCGCCGAGGCCGTCGACGCGCTGCCCGACCTCGACGTGGTCGGCGAGCACCCGCGGGTGTGGGTCGAGTGGTCGCACGCGGTCAACAAGCTGGCCGGCTCGGCGCAGATCACCAACACCTGGCAGCTCGGCCGGGTCGTGCGCCAGTGGATGGACTACTTCGGCATGATGGGCGGCTACCGCTCGCGCGTCGAGCTCGCGCTGGTCGCGGGCGAGCTGGCCATCGGCAGGCAGGGCGTGTGGCAGGCCAGGCTGCTGGCCGACCTGGCCGAGTCCGGCAGCGCCGAGCTGCGCGAGACCGGCGACCTCACCGAGCGCATCAACGCGCTGCGGGCCGCCGCCGAGGCCACCGCGGAGCCCGAGGCCCCCGGCCCCGTGGAGGAGCGGGTGGGCCTGTTCGACGCCGCCGACGGCTTCAACGCCGACCCGGAGAAGTGGGTCGGCTGGCTGGCCCCGCTGTCCGGCCAGGACATCGAGGCCACCCGCCGGCACACCACCACGCTCGGCTTCCTCGGCTACCCCGCCAGCGGCGCCGACATCTACTGGAAGCTGCTGGTCGACAGCGGCGACATCGCCACCGCCGACTCCGACGACGTGGCCTACCTCACCACGCTGCTCATCGAGGCCCGCCAGGACGAGCGCCTGGAGCAGATGGCCGCCCTGCTGCCGCACGCCGCCCAGCACCTCACGCTGGCCAGGCTGCACAGCGCCCGCGAGCGCTGGCAGGAGACGGCCGACGCGGCCGAGCACGCCATCCACGCCGGGGCCGGCATCGAGGCCCGCCGCCTGCTGTCCGGCGCCGCCCAGCAGCTCGACGCCAACGGCAGGGCCGCCGAGGTGCTGCTGGAGGTGCTCGACGAGCTGCTCGACGAGGACGTCTGGCGCATGATCGTCATGGCCACCTCGGCGGAGGACTGGGAGACCGTACGCAAGGGCGCCGCCAAGATCGGCATGCCGATCAAGTCCACGGAGGGCCCGATCGAGGAGGAGATGGGCCTCATCCGGCTCATCCTGCCCGCGCCCGACGGCGGCCAGCGCCAGGTCCTGTCGATCCGCACCGGCCCCGCCACCGCCAGGCTCGCCCTGCCGCAGCCGCGCGGCATGGAGTACAACGCGGGCGACCTGGTCGTGTTCGACCCGCAGCTCCTCGAGCCCGTCCCCGACGACCCGCAGGAGCAGCAGAACTTCGTGCCCCCGTTCGCGGCGGTGCGCATCCTGCGGCCCGGCGGCTACACCAGCTACTTCTTCGACGGCGCCGCGCCGAGCGAGGAGGACTGGGCGGAGTTCACCGAGGTCATGGCCGAGCGCGGCTGGCCGATGTGGGTCTACAGCGACGAGAACTACACCGTCAACCACCCGACCAGCGGCGAGCCGCTGCCGGGCGTGTTCGGCTGGGTCGCGGTGCCGCCGGACGTGTCGCCCGCCGAGGTCGACGCGCTGCTCGACGACGCCACCGAGCGGTGGGTGCATCCGCTGGCCTGGCTCGACCTGGCCCGCGAGATCGACGTCGAGGTCGAGCGGCACGAGCGGATCGTCAAGGAGTACGGCCTGTAGGTCCGTCGCCGGCACGGGCGGCCTGCCGAAGGCGCACCACCTCTCGCGCGGGGGCGGTGCGCCGGCGGAGGGCCGCCTTTTCGCGTGTCGACGGGGCGCTGCCGTCAGACGATGAGAGGCCTGCCGGGCGGTGCGGAGCGAGCCCTTGCTGTGCCATCCTCCCCGGGAAGGCTTTCACCGGCGGAAGGAACGCGGGGCAGTGGGTGACGCGCGGAGTACGGATCCAAGCGTGCTGGAGCGGTTCCGGCTCGACGGCAAGGTGGCGATCGTCACCGGGGCCTCCGCCGGGCTGGGGGTGGCGTTCGCGCGCGGCCTGGCCGAGGCGGGCGCCGACGTGGTCATCTGCGCCCGGCGCAAGGAACGGCTGGAGGAGACGCGGCGGCTGGTCGAGGAGACCGGCCGCCGGTGCCTGGCCGTGCCCGCCGACGTGGCGCTGCCCGGCGACTGCGACGCGGTCGTGGCCGCCGCCGTCGAGGCCATGGGTTCCGTGGACGTGCTGGTCAACAACGCCGGGGTCGGCTCCGCCGTGCCCGCGCTCAAGGAGACCCCCGAGGAGTTCCGCCGGGTCGTCGAGATCAACCTGCACGGGACGTACTGGATGGCGCAGGCGTGCGCCCGCGTGATGCGGCAGGGCTCGTCGATCGTGAACATCGGCAGCATCCTCGGCGAGACCACGGCCGGGCTGCCCCAGGCCGCCTACAGCGCGTCCAAGGCGGGGGTGGTGGGGCTGACGCGCGACCTGGCCCAGCAGTGGACCGGGCGGCGGGGCATCCGGGTCAACTGCCTGGAGCCCGGCTTCTTCGCCTCGGAGATGACCGAGCAGTACAAGCCGGGCTACCTGGAGCAGATGATGGCGTCGCGGGTGGTCATGCAGCGGGCGGGGGATCCGGCCGAGCTGGTGGCGGCGGCGGTGTTCCTGGCGAGCGACGCGGCCTCGTACATCACCGGGGTCGCGCTGCCGGTGGACGGCGGGATCCTGATCACGTAGGCCGTCGGGCGCCGGCCTTCGACCGGCGGGCCCTTGCCCGGACGCGGGCGAGCGGTCATTCGGGCAGCAGGTCGTGGTGGGCGGCCAGGAAGCCGGCGTGGAAGCGGGTCCGCGCGCCCAGCTGCTCGCACAGCACCTGGACGCGGCGCTGCACCGTCCGCGGGCTGAGGCCGAGCTGCCGGGCGATGGCGTCGTCCTTCATGCCGGCCGCCAGCAGGGCCAGCACCTCCTCGTCCGGGCCGCGCCGGTCCTGCTCCAGGCCCTCCGGGGTCAGGCGCAGCGGGACGGCGGCCCGCCACAGCGTCTCGAACAGGCCCACCAGGGCGTCCAGCAGCGCCGACGGGTGCACCACCAGGGCGCTCTCCACGGCCCGGTCCTCGTCGGAGACCAGCGGGAGGATGGCGGTGCGGGCGTCGGCGATGGCGAGCTTGACCGGCACCTGGCCGAGCCGGGCCTGCTCGCCGTCGGCGACGGCGTGGCGGGTGTGGGCCAGCATGCCGGGCTGCTCGAAGGCCAGCGGGCTGTAGATGCCGCGGGTGACGGGTGCGCCCTGGCGGGCGGCGCGGCGGCGGTTCTCGCGGTCGTCGCTGATGTCCACCGCGTACGGCGGATGCACCAGCACCAGCATCTCCCGGGTGGCGTTGCGTTCGAGCTGGAGGTACCGCCTGGCCACGGCGTCGCGGCCGGTCACCACCTCCAGCACCTCCTCCGGGTGCGGCCCGCCGCGGTCGGCGACCTCGGTGGCCAGGAGGGCGGCGGCGGCGCGGCTGTGGGTGAGCTCCTCCTGGCGGCGGGCGACGAGGATGTCGATGGCGATGTTCGGGGGCGTGGCGACGAGGCGGAGCGGGCGGCCGGCCACGCGGGAGATCAGGCCGAGGTCCTCCAGCCTGGGCAGCATGCGGCGGATGGCGGCGGCCGAGGAGCCGGTCTCGGCGGCCAGCTCGCTCAGCGTCGCGGGGCCGTGCCGGAGCAGGGCCCGGTAGGCGGTCTCCTCGGCGACGGTGACGCCGAGTCCTTCGAGTAAACGCCGCTGCTGCGCCATGTCGCCCCTTCCCGCGCGAGCTCAGCGTACTGGTACGTTGTCGCGAATGATCTCCCCTTATGTGCGTTCGTACCAGCCCCGGGATCTGGACAGCGTCTACGACATCTGCGTGCGCACGGCCGACGCCGGAGGCGACGCCCGCGGCATGTACGCCTCCGACCGGCTCATGGGCGACCTGTTCGCCGCTCCGTACGTGATCCTCGAGCCCGAGCACGCCCACGTGGTGGACGACGGCGAGGGCAACGCCGTCGGCTACATCGTGGGCACAGCCGACACCGAGCGGTTCGTGCGGCGCTACCGCGAGGAGTGGATCCCGCGCGCGGCGCTGCCCGTGCCCGCCGACCCGCCCGTCGGGCGGGACGACCAGATGCTGGCGCTGCACTACCGGCCCGAGCGGATGATCCGGCCCGAGCTGGCCCGGTACCCGGCGCACCTGCACATCGAC
Source organism: Nonomuraea sp. NPDC050202 (assembly GCF_040656115.1). Classification (NCBI taxonomy): domain Bacteria; kingdom Bacillati; phylum Actinomycetota; class Actinomycetes; order Streptosporangiales; family Streptosporangiaceae; genus Nonomuraea; species Nonomuraea sp. NPDC050202. Next base: position 317,297 of record NZ_JBFALF010000003.1, read on the forward strand.
CTGCTGCCGGACTGGCAGGGCAAGGGATGGGGGCGCAGGCTCATGGGCGCCTTCGTCGACGGGCTGCGCGAGGCGGGGGTCGCGAGGCTGCATCTGAGCATGCTGACCAGCAACGTGGCGGCGCGGGCCTTCTACGACCGGCTGGGGTTCGAGGAGCTGGCCGTGCCGGACGCGGGCGTGGTCACGTATCTCGTACGGGACACCTCGCCCGTGCGGTAGCTCTTGTTCCGGCGGGTCCTGGACTCTATGGTCGTTGCGTAGTCCGGTGTGTGTTGCGCATTAAGGAACAACCGGAGGCACCATGAGCCGACCTCGTTTGGTGATCGTGGGAGCGGGGATCGTGGGCTGCGCCCTCGCCGACGAGCTCACCGAGCGGGGGTGGACGGACGTCACGGTCGTGGACCAGGGCCCGCTCTTCGCCGCCGGAGGGTCCAGCTCCCACGCCCCCGGCCTCGTCTTCCAGACGAACCCGTCCAGGACCATGACCGAGTTCGCCGCCTACACCGTGGCCAAGTACACGGCGCTGGGCGGCGACTGCTTCAGGCAGGTGGGCGGGCTGGAGGTGGCCACCACCCCGGAGCGCTGGATCGACCTGCACCGCAAGCACGGCTGGGCCGAGTCGTGGGGCGTCGAGGCGCGGCTGCTCGACGCCGGAGAGTGCGCCGAGCTGTGGCCGATGCTCGCCACGGACAAGGTGCTCGGCGGGTTCCACGTGCCGAGCGACGGGCTGGCGGGGGCGGTGGCCTGCGGCCAGGCGCAGGCGGCGCGGGCCGTCGAGCGCGGGGCCAGGTTCCTGGCCGGGCACACCGTGGTCGGGATCGAGCAGCGGGGCGGGCGGGTCACCGGGGTCTCGGTCGTGACGTCGGGGGAGTACCGCACGATCCCGGCGGACGTGGTGGTGTGCGCGGCCGGGTTCTGGGGGCCGTCGATCGGGAAGCTGGCCGGGCTGACCGTGCCGCTGCAGCCCCTGGCCCACCAGTACGCCAAGTCGGGGCCGCTGAGCCCGATGAACCAGGCCCCGATCCTGCGCCACCAGGACCGCGACCTGTACTTCCGGCAGCACGGTGACCGCATCGGCATCGGCTCCTACTCCCACCGCCCCATGCCGGTCGCCCAGGACGAGATCGGCCCGAGGTCCACCACGATGCCGTCGGTGCAGGCGTTCACCGAGGAGGACTTCGACCCCGCCTGGCGCGACGCGGTCGAGCTGCTGCCCGCGCTGGCCGAGTCCACGTACGAGGACGGCATCAACGGCGTCTTCTCCTTCACCCCCGACGGTTTCCCGCTGATCGGCGAGGCCCCGCACCTCGACGGGTTCTGGCTGGCCGAGGCCGTGTGGGTGACGCACTCGGCCGGCGTGGCGCGGGCGCTGGCCGAGGTGCTGGTGGACGGGCGCTCGGCCGTCGATCTGCACGAGTGCGAGCTGAACCGGTTCGAGCAGGTGCAGCTCTCGCCCGCCTTCATCGAGGAGCGGGGCAAGCAGAACTTCGTCGAGGTCTACGACATCATCCATCCGCTGCAGCCGATGGAGTCGCCACGGCCGCTGCGGACCAGTCCGTTCTACCCGCGGCAGCGGGAGCTGGGGGCGGTCTTCCTGGAGGCGGCGGGGTGGGAGCGGCCGCACTGGTTCGAGGCGAACACGCCGCTGCTGGAGGAGCTGCTGCTGCGGCGCGGCCCCCAGGGGCAGCCGGCGGCCGAGGCGTTCATGGGGGCCGCGCGGCGCGATCCGTGGGCCGGCCGCTACTGGTCGCCGGTCGCCGCCGCCGAGTCGTACGCGGCCAGGGAGCGCGTGGCGCTCTTCGACATGACGCCGCTCAAGCGCATCGAGGTCCACGGGCCGGGGGCGGCGGCGTTCCTGCAGCGGATGACCACGAACAACGTGGACAAGAAGCCCGGCTCGGTGACGTACACGCTGCTGCTGGACGTCAGGGGCGGCATCCGGTCGGACCTCACCGTGGCGCGGCTCGACGAGGACACGTTCCAGCTCGGCGCCAACGGCAACCTCGATCTCGACTGGCTGACCAGGCACGCCCCCGGCGGGGTGCGGGTGCGTGACCTGACGCCGGGGACGTGCTGCGTCGGTGTGTGGGGACCGCGGGCCAGGGAGCTCGTGCAGGGGTTGACCGACATGGACCTGTCGCACGAAGGCTTCCGCTACTTCGGCTGCAAGTCCGGATATGTCGGGCAGGTGCCGGTGCTCGCGATGCGGGTCTCCTACGTGGGCGAGCTGGGCTGGGAGCTCTACACCACGGCCGACCTGGGGCTCAAGCTTTGGGACACGCTGTGGGCACCGGGGCTGGCGATCGCGGGGGGCCGGGCCGCGTTCAACAGCCTGCGGTTGGAGAAGGGCTACCGGCTCTGGGGCGTGGACATGACGACCGAGCACAACCCGTACGAGGCGGGGCTGGGGTTCGCCGTGAGGGAGGACAAGGACTTCATCGGGCGTGACGCGCTGACCAAGGACGTCACGCGCAAGCTGGTGCCGCTGCTCAGCAACCAGGTCGTCATGGGCAAGGAGCCGGTCGGTCACGAGGGCCGAACGGTCGGGTACGTCACCAGCGCCGCCTACGGTCACACCATCGAGTACCCCATCGCCTACGCCTGGCTGCCCGCCGAGCTGGCGGAGCCCGGGACGCAGGTGGACATCTCCTACTTCGGCCGCCGCGTGCTCGCGGAGGTCGCCGCCGAGCCGCTGTACGACCCCGGGATGGAGAAGATCAGGCGTTGACCCACCCCGACTTCCTCTGGCGCAACCCCGACCCCAGGCCCGCCTACGACGTCGTCGTCGTGGGCGGCGGCGGGCACGGCCTGGCCACCGCCTACTATCTGGCGAAAAATCATGGCATCACGAACGTGGCCGTCCTGGAGCGTGGCTGGCTGGCCGGCGGGAACATGGCCCGCAACACCACGATCATCCGCTCCAACTACCTGTGGGACGAGAGCGCCGCGATCTACGAGCACTCGCTCAAGCTCTGGGAGGGGCTGAGCGCGGAGCTGGACTACGACCTGCAGTTCAGCCAGCGAGGGGTGCTCAACCTGGCGCACAGCCTGGGCGACGTGCGCGAGGGCAGGCGCCGGGTGAACGCCAACCGGCTCAACGGCGTCGACGCCGAATGGCTGAGCCCGGACGAGGTCAAGAAGTTCTGCCCGGTCATCAACGTGTCGAGCAGGGCCCGCTACCCGGTCATGGGGGCCACGCTGCAGCGGCGTGGCGGCATCGCCAAGCACGACCACGTGGCCTGGGCGCTGGCGCGCAAGGCCGACGCGTACGGCATCGACCTCATCCAGGGCTGCGAGGTCACCGGGTTCGAGATCCTGAAAAATCGGGTCATGGCCGTGCAGACGTCGCGGGGCCGGATCGCCGCCGGGAAGGTCGCGCTCGCGGCGGCCGGGCACACCTCGGTGCTCGCCGCGCAGGCCGGGATCCGGCTGCCTCTGCAGTCGCACCCGCTCCAGGCACTGGTGTCGGAGCTGCTGGAGCCGGTGCTCGACTGCGTGGTCATGTCGAACGCCGTCCACGTGTACGTCAGCCAGGCGCACAAGGGGGAGCTGGTCATGGGGGCGGGCATCGACGCGTACAACTCCTACGGCCAGCGGGGCGACGTCCAGGTGATCGAGGCGCAGATGGCGGCGGCGCTGGAGCTGTTCCCCGTCTTCAGCCGGGTACGGGTGCTGCGGACGTGGGCCGGCATCGTGGACGTCTCGCCCGACGCCTCGCCCGTCATCGGCCGCACGCCCGTGGACGGCCTCTACGTCAACGCGGGCTGGGGCACCGGCGGCTTCAAGGCCACGCCCGGCTCCGGGTGGGTCTACGCGCACACGATCGCCCACGAGCGGCCGCATCCGCTGGCGGAGCCGTTCGCGCTGGAGAGGTTCACCACGGGGGCGCTCATCGACGAGCACGGCGCGGCGGCGGTGGCGCACTGATGATGCTGCTCGACTGCCCGCACTGCGGCCCCCGCGACGGGAACGAGTTCCACTACGGCGGCCAGGCCGGGATCTCCTACCCGACCGGCGAGACCTCCGACGAGGAGTGGGCCGCCTACGTTTTCATGCGCGACAACCCCAAGGGCTGGTTCCACGAGCGCTGGTTCCACGCGCACGGCTGCCGGACCTGGTTCACCGTCGAGCGGCACACGGTCACCCACGAGATGAGGGACCCGCGATGAGGTTCACGTTCGACGGGCGCGAGATGCGGGGCGAGCCGGGTGACACGCTGGCCGCCGCGCTGCTGCGCAACGGCGTGCGGGTGGTGGGCCGCAGCGTGGCGCTGGGCCGGCCGCGCGGCGTCTTCACCGCCGGGCCCGAGGAGCCGAACGCGCTGGTCAAGGTGGGCGCGGACCCGATGCTGGCGGCCACGGTCGTGGAGCTGTACGACGGGCTGGAGGCGTGGAGCCTGCGCGGCAAGGGCCGCGTGGACCTCGACGCCGTGGACGAGCGCCGCTGCGACAAGGGGTACCTGCACTGCGATGTGCTGGTGGTCGGCGGCGGGCCCGCCGGGCTGGCCGCCGCGGTGGCGGCGGGGCGGGCGGGCGCGCGGGTGATCCTCGTGGACGAGCAGCCGCGGCTGGGCGGCGACCTGCTGAACTCCCGCCTGCTCCTCGACGGCGCGCCCGCGCTCGCCTGGGTGGCGGGGCTCGACCTGCCCGGACGGGTGCTCACCCGGACGACCGCCGTCGGCTACCACGACCACAACTACGTGGTGGCCGTGGAGCGGCGGGCACGGCGTGAGCGGCTGTGGCACATCAGGGCACGCGAGGTGGTGCTGGCGACGGGGGCGCACGAGCGCTCGATCGCCTTCCCCGGCAACGACCGGCCCGGCGTGATGCTGGCCTCCGCCGCCCGCGCCTACGCCAACCGGTACGGGGTCGCGCCGTGGCGGCGGGCCGTCGTGTTCGCGTGCGCGGACTCCGGGTACGAGGCGGCCAGGGACCTGGCCGCGGCCGGGGTGGAGATCGCCGCCGTCGTGGACCCCCGGGTGGCGGGCGACGTCGTGACCGGCACGACGGGCGACGCGGACGGCGTGCTGAACGGCGTCCAGGTGGGCTCGCGGCACGTCGAGGCCGACCTGCTGGCCGTCGCGGGCGGCTGGAACCCGGCCGTGCACCTGTTCAGCCAGTCGCAGGGGCGGGTGCGCTTCGACGAGCACCTTCAGGCGTTCGTCCCGGGCGTCTCGGCCCAGGCGGAGCGCTCGGCCGGCGCGTGCCGGGGCCTGTACGGCACCCGCGAGGCCATCGCCGACGGCTACGCGGCGGGCTCCGAGGCCGCCGGGCACGCCGCGCGCGGATGGCGGGTGCCGGAGTGCGACGAGCAGCCCCTGCGTCCGCCGGCCGACCTGTGGGTGGTCGAGGGGGAGCTCGCGTTCGCGGACCTGCACCGGGACGTGACCGTGGCCGACCTGGCCAGGGCCACGGGCACCGGGATGCGCTCGGTCGAGCACGTCAAGCGCTACACCACCGCGGGCACCGGCGCCGACCAGGGCAAGACCTCGGGCGCGGTGGTCGTCGGCGTCATGTCCGCCCTTCTCGGCGCCGCGCCAGGCCAGGTGGGCACGACCACGTTCCGCCCCCCGTACGTGCCGGTGTCGTTCGCCACCCTCGCCGGCCGCGACCGCGGCGAGCTGTCCGACCCCGTCAGGACCACCGCCATGCACGACGCCCACGTGGCGAGGGGCGCGGTGTTCGAGGACGTCGGCCAGTGGAAACGTCCCTGGTACTTCCCCCAGGACGGCGAGTCGATGGAGGAGGCCGTGCTCCGCGAGTGCCGCGCGGCCCGCACGGACGTGGCCGCCATGGACGCCTCCACCCTCGGCAAGATCGACATCCGGGGCGCGGACGCCGGGGCCTTCCTCGACCGCGTCTACACGAACCTGTACTCCACGCTCGCCGTCGGCGCCTGCCGTTACGGCCTGATGTGCGGGGCGGACGGGATGGTGCTCGACGACGGCACCACCACCAGGCTCGCCGAGGACCACTTCCTCATGACCACGACCACGGGCAACGCCGCCACGGTGCTCGACTGGCTGGAGGAGTGGCACCAGACGGAGTGGCCCGGCATGGAGGTGTCGTTCACCTCGGTCACCGACCACTGGGCGACGGTGGTGGTGGCCGGGCCGCGTGCCAGGGAGGTCGTCGCGGCCGTCGCGCCCGGGGCGCTCGATCTGGCGTTCATGCGGTACGCGGCGGCCGACGTGCTGGGCGTGGCCGGGAGGGTGTTCAGGATCAGCTTCTCCGGGGAGCTGGCGTACGAGGTGAACATGCCGTGGGCCTACGGGCGGGCGCTGTGGGAGGCGGTGCTGGAGCTGGGGGCGGTGCCGTACGGGACCGAGGCCATGCACGTCCTGCGGGCCGAGAAGGGGTTCGCGATCGTCGGGCAGGAGACCGACGGGACCGTCACCCCGCAGGACCTGGGCATGTCGTGGATCGTCTCCCGGCGCAAGCCCGACTACGTGGGCAAGCGCTCGCACGCCCGCCCCGACACCGCGAGAGGCGACCGCAAGCGCCTCGTCGGCCTGCTCCCCGACGACCCCGAGGCGCTGGTGGAGGAGGGCGCCCAGCTCATCGCCACCGGCCAGGACCCTGATGGGGTGGTGCCGATGCTCGGTCACGTGACCTCCAGCTACCGCAGCGCCGCGCTCGGCCGCACGTTCTGCCTGGCCCTGGCCAAGGGGGTGGCGCCAGGCGACCGGCTCACCGCCGTGTCCGGGAGCGCGGCGCGCCCGGTGACCGTCGCGGAGCCCGTCTTCTACGACCCGGACAACACCCGCCGCGACGGTGAGCCCCTGACCGGGGCGCGTCCCGGGCAGGACTTCGGGGCGCGCGCAGAGAGCCCGGCCGCCGCGTTCGCGGCCCGGTTCGAGGCGGTGAGCGGGGACAGGGTGCGGCTGCGCGAGGTGCCGTTCGAGCCGATGTGGGAGGTGCGGGGCGCGGATCCGGGCGCGGGGTTGCGGCTGGGGCCGTCCTGGTGGCTGGTGACCGGAAATTTCGAGACGCGCCCGGATTGGGTGGACGTGTCGGGGCAGCGGGCGATCCTGGAGCTGTCGGGCCCGGCCGCCGAGGACGTGCTGATCACCGGCTGCCCCCTCGACCTGCACCCGGACGTCTTCCCCGGCCACGCCCAGACCCTGCTCGGCAAGACGGGGGTCATCCTGGAGCGGCGCGCCCCCGGCGCCTACCGCATCTACGTCAGGTCATCCTTCACCCGCTACCTCGCGGAGTGGCTGCTCGACGCCATCGACGCGATATAGATCCATATTTGGGGCATTACCTAGACTTTACGGAAACAAGGAAGTCTGGGGGCTGGCGTGCGGGTGCGGGCGTTCATGGCCGGTATGGCCACGGTGGCGGTGCTGGCCGGTTGCGGCGGGCTCGAAGCGGCGCAGTCGCCGGGCGGCGAAGGCAAGGCCGCCAAGCCCGACTCGGCGGCGATCTCCGACGCCAGGAAGAAGCTGGAGAAGCTGGCCGTCAAGGGCCGCGCCCCGAGGACCGGCTTCGACCGCGACAAGTTCGGCCCCGCCTGGGCCGACGTGGACCGCAACGGCTGCGACACCCGCAACGACATCCTCAAGCGCGACCTGGAGGACGAGACGTTCAGGTCCGGCACCCACGACTGCATCGTGCTGACCGGCACCCTGCACGACCCGTACAGCGGCAAGACCATCACATTCAAGCGCGGCCAGGACACCAGCACCGCCGTGCAGATCGACCACGTCATCCCGCTCTCCGACGCCTGGCAGAAGGGCGCCCAGCAGTGGTCGGCCACCAAGCGCAAGGAGTTCGCCAACGACCCGCTGAACCTCATGGCCGTGGACGGCCCGCTGAACGGCCAGAAGAGCGACTCCGACGCCGCCACCTGGCTGCCGCCCCGCAAGTCCTACCGCTGCACGTACATCGCCAAGCAGGTCGACGTGAAGGCCAAGTACGAGCTCTGGGTGACCTCGGCGGAGAAGGACGCCATGAAGGGCATCCTGGAGAACTGCTGACTACCAGGTGATGTGCACGTAAGATCACGGGTCATGCGAGTGATCAGGCGCAGCCAAGTGATCGCAGCCTTAGCCCTCCTCACCGCCCTCGCCTCGCCGCCACCGGCGCAGGCCCGTGCCGCCAACGTCGTGGTGCTCAGCTGGAACATCCACGGCGAGGACGCCGACATCGAGGCCATGGCCCGCGTCATCCGCGACAGCGGCGCCAACGTCGTCACGTTGCAGGAGATCCACCGCAGGCCGGACGCCGACCAGGTGCGCCTGCTCGCCGACGAGCTGGGGTGGGACATCACGGACAACGCCCACTTCGGCGCGGGCGACGACGTGGGGCCCTGCGACGATCCGCAGCCGGGCAAGGCGGGCAACGCGATCCTGTCCTCGTACAGGATCGTCGAGCGGGTGACGATCAAGCTCACCGACTTCGCCACCTGCCCCGTCAACCGCTCCATGGCCGGGGTGCGGCTCGACCTCGGCGGCGGCGCGCAGGTCCGGGTGTTCACCACGCACCTGTCGCCCGGCCTGTCGCAGACCTCGGTCAGCCGCCGCGAGGCGCAGGCCGCCAAGGTGCTCGACTACTTCGGCACCAGGACGGGGCTGATCCTCACCGGCGACTTCAACGCGCTGCCGACGGACGCGCTGTCGAAGCGGTTCGTCAGCGCCGGCTGGGTCGACACCGGCGCCCGGTACGCGAACAAGCCCACCCTCGGCGACGCCCGCATCGACTACATCTACACCCGCGGCATCACCACGACCAGCGGATCCGTGCTCCCGACCACGCTGTCCGACCACCGGCCGCTGGTCATGAGGATGGTGCGCTGATCGCCCCCTGAACATGGAAAGGCCGGCCCGCGATCAGCGGGCCGGCATCTTCACCACGTCCAGGGATCAGTCGTCGTCCCCGTCGTCGCCGTCCTCGTTCTGGTCGTCGTCGTCCTGGTCGGCCTGCTGCTTGGTGACCTTGCCGGAGGCCGCGTCCACGTCCACCTCGTGCCGCTCGGCGCCCTTGGTCAGCTCGAGCTCCCAGGTGTCGGCCTGCTGGCCGCGGCTGTCGAAGTCGAGCTCGCTGACCCAGGACCCCGGCACCTCCTTGAGGGCGATCGAGATGGCCTGCTCGGCCGTGACCTTGGGGGCGACGGCGGGGGCGGCGGTCTCGGCGGTCTCGGCGGCCTCGGAGGCGTAGGCGGTGGTCGCGTAGACGGCGCCGCCGGTCGCGGCGAGGGAGACGATTCCGGCAACGATGAGCTTCTTGGTGATTCGCATGGCTCCAGGTAACCGCGATCCCCGGTAACCGGGCGCTAAAGGGTGGTTAAGGCGACGAGAAAGGGCCGAGGGCCACTTCCACCCGGGCCCCGCCCTCCGCCGGCCTGGAGACGGTCAGACCGCCACCGGAGGACTCGGCCGTACGCCGCGCGATGTCGAGCCCGAGACCCGTCGAGCCGCCGCCGCTGTTCCCCCGCTCCAGCAACGCGGCCTCGAACCCCGGCCCCGCGTCCTCCACGACCAGCAGCGCCCCCTCGGAACGCGGGTGCAGCCGTACCGCCATGGAGGCCCCTTCGGGGGTGTGCGCGAAGACGTTGCCGAGCAGCGCGTCCACGCACGCCGCCAGCTCCTCCGCCCCCACCGCGACCGGCAGCGGCCCGTCGGGCACGGAGACCGACACCTCCCGCCCCTGGTCCTCGGCCAGCACCGACCAGAACCGCACCCGCTCGCGCACCACCTCCGCCGCGTCGCACGAGTCGCGCCCCGCCGAGCGCCGCCGCGCCTCCGTGATCACCGCGCTCACGGCCCGCTCCAGCGCGTCCACCCGGGCCTGCACCCGCGCCGCCTCCTCCGGGTCGCGCAGCGACTCGGCGTCCAGCCGCAGGCCCGTCAGGGGCGTGCGCAGCCGGTGCGAGAGGTCGGCCACGGACTCCCGCTCGGCCGCCAGCAGCTCGTCGATCCGCCCGGCCAGATGGTTGAGCGCCAGCGCCACCGAACGCACCTCGGGCGGCCCCCCTGGCTCGGCCCTGGCCGTCAGGTCGCCGCCGGCGAGCCGGTGCGAGACCCGCGCCAGCCCGTCCACCGGCCGCGTCACGGCCAGCGCCAGCCGGTCCGCCAGCACGATGCCCAGCGCCACCAGCCCGATCCCGAGCAGCGCCAGCGCCAGCCACGCCTCCCGCACACCCCGCATGAGCTCGGCGTCCGGCACGAACACCCTGATCACGGCCGTCCCTCCGGGCGACTGCGCCGAGACCAGCACCTCCCTGCCCCCGCCGGTCTCGGCGGTGACGCTGCGCCCGGTGGCGGCCAGGCGTACGGCGTCGGAGCGAGCCGCCTGCTCACCGACCGTCCGCCCGTCCGGCAGGAACACCGTCACGGGCCGCGACACCTGCTCCACCGCCAGCCCCAGGTCGGGCGTGCCGACCGCGACCGCCACGGACTCGGCCGCGGCCGTGGCCCGGCTCATCGCCCCGTTCTCGGCCACCGCGCGGATCAGCAGCGCCATCGGCACCAGCAACGCGATCAGCACCAGCGAGGTCGTGGCCGCGACGAGCAGCGCCAGCCACCGCCTCACGGCTCGACCAGCTTCACGCCCACCCCGCGCACCGTGTGCAGGTAGCGCGGCTCGGCGGCCGTCTCGCCCAGCTTCCTGCGCAACCACGACAGGTGCACGTCCACGGTCTTGTCGGCACCCCCGTAGGGAAGCTGCCACACCTCGGTCAGCAACTCCCGCTTGGTGACGACCTCGCCCGGCCGGGCCGCCAGGTAGTGCAGCACGTCGAACTCGCGCGGCGTCAGATCCAGCGCCGCCCCGTCCAGGGTCGCGGTCCGCGCCCGCGGATCCACCCGCAGCGCCCCCACCTTCAGCGGCTCCTCGGGCGCCGCCCCGCCGGCCCGCCGCAACACGGCCCGCACCCGCGCGTCGAGCTGCGCCGCGCTGTACGGCTTGACCACGTAGTCGTCGGCCCCCGCGTCCAGCACCGGCACCATCTCGGCGTCCCCGTCGCGGGCCGTCGCCACGATGACCGGCACCCGGCTGACCGCCCGCAACATCCGCAGCAGCTCCACCCCGTCGAGATCGGGCAGCCCCAGATCGAGCACGATCAGGTCGGGCCGGTCCTGTACGGCCAGCCGCAGCCCCTCCAGCGCCGTGGGGGAGGAGGAGACGGCGTGGCCGAGGTCCCGCAGCCCGCGGCTCAGCGCCGTACGGATCGCCACGTCGTCCTCGATGAGCAGGATGTCCGCCATATACAGAAACGTAGACGGTCATCGCCGCTGCCCCGGGCAGCCTTAGCGTCGCCTTAACCTGGCCTTAGCCGTACGTGGGGAAATCTGAGTGGCATGAAGAAGCTCGTCGTCGCCTGGGTGGTCACCGCGCTCGCGGCCACCGGCGCCGCCGTGGCGGTGCTCGGCCTGCTCGGCAACGGCCTGACCGGCACCGACAGCCACGTGCTCAGCCGCGACGACGTCCGCGCGGCCCTCGCCACCGCCACCCCCCGCGCCGCCACCACGGCGAGCGCCACGCCCGCGCAGAGCTCGCAGGGCCGGCTGATCCGCAGCGCGGGCGGTACGGTGATCGCCTCCTGCGACGCCGGCGGCCTGGTCACGCTGCGCTCGTGGAGCCCGGCCCAGGACTACTCGGTCGACGAGGTCGAGTCGGGGCCGGCGCGGGAGGCGAAGGTCGAGTTCGAGCCGGACGAGGGCGAGGAGCTCGAACTGAAGATCACCTGTGTCGGTGGCGTGCCGGTGCCGCGTACCGGTGGCTAGCGCCGGAGAGACGATCCGCGCGGGCGCGGATCCGGATCGGACCGGGAGCCCGCCCCTCGGCGAGGAGCTCAGGAGACCTCGGCGCTGAGCGCGCTCTTCGTCAGCTCGGCCTGGCGGCGGATCTGCCCCAGGACGATCTCGTTGACCCCCTTGGCCTCGAACGTGGCGACCATCCTGTCCATGACCGCGTTCGCCCGCCCGATGTCCCCCTGCCGCGCCTCGGCCCGAGCCAGCCGGCGCATCGCCAGGTTCAGCGTGATGTTGTCGATGCCGGCGTCCCTGGCCACGATTGTCAGGTGCTCGATGCCCTGCTTCGGGTCCGGCGGCCGGACGCGCAGCCGGTTGCCGGGCGTCAGCTCCTTGAACTCCCGCTCCGCGTTGAGCCCCTTGACCAGGCGGGCGTAGACGGCCAGCGGGTGGTCGCCGTACCGGCCGATGACCTCGTCCAGCGCCTCGTTGCCGGAGCGCAGCGCCGGCGAGTCGGAGCCGAGCAGCGAGAACAGCTTGCCCTGGTCCTCGCCCAGCATCAGCTCGGCCACCAGGTGGTCGTCGCGGCTGACCGGGAAGCGCACCCTGACCGGGCAGACGGGGGAGACGATGCGGGAGCCGTCGGCGGCGATGTACTGGGCGCGAATCTGGTACTCGCCGGGGAGCTGGAAGTAGTGGCCGTCCCGGCCGTGCCCGATGTACGCGCTGCGGTAGATGGCCGGGTTGCCCGGGTCCAGGCGGATCTCGGGGGAGGTGTCCACGCAGTGCCGCATCATCGGCCGGTACAGCACCGTCCTGCCGCCGGGCTGCGTGATCGAGACCTGGGTGAACTCCGTGTCGGGGTGCAGGTGGCCGTGCGTCGTGCGCGGCTCGCCCGTGTAGGCGAGCTTGAGCTCCACGACGACGGGCTCGCCCAGCTCGTACGACTCCTTGGCCCGCAGCTCCAGCCGCAGCCCCGAGTGGTCCTCGACAGGCTGCTCGAAGGGGTCGATCTCGGCGGCGCCGGTGCCGAAGGCGTTCGCGCCCATGGCGACGTCGCGGTAGAAGCCGTGGCGCAGGTGGATCAGCTCGGCGTCGGTGAACTGGAAGGGGAAGGCGGCCCAGTAGCCCTGCTCACCGCCGGGGCGGTAGTGCTGCACGTAGTTCATCCACGACAGATCGCCGAAGCCGCCGTTCGGGCCGAGCGGCTGGGGTGGGGTGGCGAGGTTCTTCTGCCAGGAGTGCAGCAGGTTGAAGGCGTGGCCGAGCTCGTGCACGTACGTCCGTAACTGCGCCCGCTGCGCCTGCGGCGTGTCGCCCTTGATCGCGTCGTAGAAGACCGCGGCGCCCTGCCGCTGGTGCGCGTCGTTGTAGTCGAACATGATGCCCCGGTAGCCGCCCACGTGCTTGCTGGCCACCAGCAGCCACAGCCGCCACGCCACCGCGTCACCGAACGCGCCGAAGTGCCGCGTCATCGCGTGGTGCAGCTCCGCGTCGTCCCACGCCAGGTCCGTGCCCGACCCCTCGACCGGGATCACGCCCGGCTCGGCCAGGGTCAGCTCGATGCCCGCCTCCGCGTACGCCGACACCAGGTTCAGCTCCCTGGCCGGCGACCCGGCCGGGCCGGGCAGCGACCCGGTGCGGTAGGCCACGAACGGCGCCGTCCCCACCACCGAGTCCTGCTCCAGCAGCACGCTGCGGAAGTGCGGCGAGACGAACGACACCTGGTAGGTGCGCCCGGCGACCGCGGCCGTCCCGGCCTCCTCGGTGATCGTGACGCTCACGTCGCGCACCGGCGTGGCGAACGTGAAGTCCCCGCGCCCCTGGATCCGCCCCGCCTCCACGGCAGGGGCGTGCACCACGAACGAGCCGACGTAGGAGGTGGTCGCCCCGGCCACCGTGAACAGGTCGCCGCTCACCCGCCCCATGGGCCTGGCCCCGTCGACGTCGATGCGCAGCGCCAGCCGAGAGTCGCCGTCCTGTCCCTGGTACAACCCGCTGATCATGGGAGCTCCCTGGGGGATCGCTGGGGGTTACACCGGGGAGACTTCTCCCACAGGCAGGCCCTGTCAACGACTCCCGCGAACTTCGAGCGCCCCCAGCAACTCCTCCGACGCCCTGGTGATCGCCTCGACGGCCCGGTCGAACGCCTCCGCGTTGTGCGCGGCGGGCGCGCGGAAGCCGGAGATCTTCCTGACGTACTGCAGCGCGGCGGCCCGCACGTCCTCCTCGGTCACGCTCTCGGTGTACGGCGGGCGGAGGGTCTTGATGCTTCTGCACATGCCACTAACCGTAATATCCGATGCGCTGGCTTATCTCCCGCGCGCCCGCGACCAGCGCCGCGCCCACCTCCGCCAGCCGGTCGGGCGTCAGCCGGTAGGAGGGCCCCGAGGCGCTGACCGCGGCCACCACCGACCCGTCGGCGCCCCTGATCGGCGCCGCCACCGCGTTCAGCCCGACCTCCAGCTCCTCCACCGTGGCCGCCCAGCCGCGCTCCCTGATCTCGCCGAGGCGCAATCCCTCCGCCGTGGTGATGGTGTGCGGCGTGTAGCGCTCCAGCTCGGGGCCGAGCTGCAGGACGCCGTGGGCCAGCAGCACCTTGCCGCTGGAGGTGGCGTGGGCGGGCGTGCGCTGCCCGACCCAGTTGTGCCCGCTGATCGCCGCGGGGCCGCGTACCTGGCTGACGTTGACCGCGTCGCCGCCCCGGCCCACCGCGATGTTGACGGTCTCGCCGATCTCCTCCGCCAGCCGCAGGCACACCGGGCGGCTCTCGCGCGACAGGTCGAGCTGCGCGGTGGCGGCCCCGGCCAGCCGTACGACGCCGAACCCGAGCCGGTAGCGCCCGCGGTCGCCGGTCTGCTCCACCAGCCCGCCCTGCTCCAGGGCCGCCAGCAGCCGGAACGCCGTGGACTTGTGCACGTCGAGCTCGGCGGCCAGGTCCGTCACGCGGGTGGCCCCGTCGCGGGCCAGGATCTCCAGGATCGCGATGGCACGATCGACGGACTGAACCGACGTGCTGTTGCCCATAGCGCAACACAATAGCCTCAGCCCGGACCCGGCCCACCGGCTCAGCCCGGACCCGGTTCCCCGGCCTCAGCCCGGAGCCAGCTCACCGCCGAAGTCGAGCGCGATCTTCCGCATGCGCTCGGCCAGGTCGTCGCGGTCCAGCGCGTCGATCCGCTCGGCCGGCCCCGACACCGACATCGCGGCCACCACCCGGTCGCCGTCCCACACGGGCACGGCCAGGCAGTGCACGCCCAGCTCCTCCTCGCCCAGGTCCATGGCGTAGCCACGGCTCCTGACCGTCCCCAGCTCGGCGAGCATGGCGGACACGTCGGTGATCGTGTTGGGGGTGCGGCGCGGCATGCCGGTGCGCTCGAACACGGCGACCGCGTCCGAGGCGGGCCGCCCGGCCAGCAGCACCTTGCCCACCGCCGTGCTGTGCGGCAGCACCCGCCGCCCGACCTCGGCGAACATCCGCAGCCTGCGCGGTGAGGGCACCTGCGCCACGTAGACGACGAAGTCGCCTTCGAGCACGGCCAGGTTCGCGGTCTCGCCGGACAGCTCGACCATCCTGGTCAGGTACGGCTGAGCCCACGCCCCCACCATGCTCTCCGCGATGCCGCCCAGCCGTACCAGGCCGCCGCCCAGGGCGTAACGCCGGTCGGACTCCTGTCGCACGTAGCCGCGGGCGAGCAGGGTCTGCAACAGCCGGTGGATGGTCCCGTACGGCAGCCCGGTCCTGGCGGCGATCTCCGACAGCCCGGCCTCGCCGCCGTGCTCGGCCAGCGCTTCGAGCACGTCCAGCGCCCTTTCCACGGACTGGACGCTCACCGGCCCTCCTCCGCCGGGCAGGCGGGCAGCTCGTCGCGTCCAGGGGCCGGCTCCCCGCGGCCGCTCACAGCATCACTCCCCGCAACGAGGCGTCCAGGACCTCGGCCGTGTGCGCCACCCTGATCGTGGCCCCACCGCGCCGCATGGCGGCGGCGATCTGCATCGTGCAGCCGGGGTTGGCGGAGACCAGCAGCTCGGCGCCGGTCGTGCCGACCGCCCTGGCCTTCCTGTCGCCGAGGTCGCGGGCCGCCTCGGGCTGGAGCAGGTTGTAGGTGCCCGCAGACCCGCAGCAGATGGCCGACTCGGGGATCTCGCGCAGCTCCAGCTCCGGGATCGCGCTCAGCAGCTCGCGCGGCTGCGCCCGCACGCCCTGGGCGTGGGCCAGGTGGCAGGCGTCGTGGTAGGCGACGGTGAGCGGCAGCGGATGCCGCTTGGCCACGGGGCCCAGCTCGGCCAGGTACTCCGACAGGTCCACGACGCGGAACGGGGGCTCGTGCCCCAGCAGCTCGGCGTACTCCTTCATGGAGGAGCCGCACCCGGCCGCGTTCACCACGACGGTGTCCACCCCGGCCCGCTCGAACGCCCTGATCGTCCGGCCCGCCAGCCGCCTGGCCTGCGCGTCGCGCCCGGAGTGCACGCTGAGCGCCCCGCAGCAGCCCTGCTCGGGCGGGACGACCACGTCGCAGCCCTCCAGCGCCAGCACCCGCGCGGTGGCGGCGTTGACCTGCGGGAAGAACTCCCGCTGCACGCACCCGAGCAGCATCCCCACCGTGGCCCGGCGCTCCCCCCTGGCCCTGACCAGGCGCGGCAGGCGCTGCCTGCGCTCCACGCGCGGCGCCAGCGCGGCCATGGCGCCCAGGCTCGGGTTCGCGCGGGCCAGGAACGGCGCCATCCGCTCGGCCAGCCACATCGTCGGCCGCAGCAGCCGCAGCCGACGCGGGTAGGGGAACAGGCTGAACACGATCCCGCGCACCGCCCGGTCCTCCGGCTCGCGCACGTGCTGCCGCTCCACCTCCACCCTGGTCAGCTCGATCAGCCGGTCGTAGCGCACCCCGGACGGGCAGGCCGTCACGCACGCCATGCAGCCCAGGCAGGCGTCGAAGTGCCCGGCCATCTCGGGCGTGATCGGGGTGCCCTCGACGTGCTGCTTCATCAGGTGGATGCGGCCGCGCGGCGAGTCCATCTCCTCGCCCCACAGCGCGTACGTGGGGCAGGTCGGCAGGCAGAACCCGCAGTGCACGCAGTCGTTGATCAGCTTCGGGTCCATCAGATGCCTCCCACGAACCGGCCGGGAGACATCCTGCGCCCCGGGTCGAACCGTTCCTTGACCCGCCGCATCAACGGCAGCCCGCTCACCTGCCCCCACCGGTCGAGCCCGTCGTACGGGGCGGCGAGCACGTGTGCCCGCGCCCGTTCCCGCAGCCGCGCCACGGCGGCCGCCAGCTCGTCCTCGGCGATCTCCCGCCGCGCCTCCAGCAGCACCCGCCCCGAGACGGGCGAGCCCCGCAGCGCCAGCCCGGTCCCGGCCACGGTGTCGAGCACGGCCGCGGTGTCCTTCGGGAGGAACCGCAGCTCGATCAGCACCTCGTCCCGCTCGATCAGCCCCCACCAGGAGGGCTGTTGCGAGGTCGGGGAGCCGCCGCCGATCAGCTCGCGCAACGTCTCCGCCCTGGCCCCGGCCGCCGTGCCCGCCACCAGCGCCGCCAGCGTGAGCGGCCCGCCCGGATCCGGCCAGTCCACCTCCACCGCGCTCGGCTCGGCCTGCGAGGCCGCCAGCGCCGCCGCGACTGGGGCCACCTCGGCGCGATCCAGCTCGGCGACCACCCAGCGGCGGTCGGCCGGCAACGGGTGCAGGCGGAACGTGGCCTCCGCGATGACGCCGAGCGTGCCGTACGAGCCGGTGAAGAGCTTGCCCAGGTCGTATCCCGCGACGTTCTTGACCACCTTGCCGCCGGAACGGGCGATCGTGCCGTCGGGCAGCACCACGGTGATGCCGATGAGCAGGTCGCGGGCGGTGCCGTAGCGGAAGGAACGCGGGCCCGGCAGCGCGACGGCCAGCGTGCCGCCGACCGTCGTGCCCTCGGTGAACGGCACGTCGAGCGCCAGCTCCTGCCCCTTGCCCGCGAGCGTGCCCGCCAGCGCGTCCATGGTGACCCCGGCCTGCGCGCGCACGACCAGGTCGCCCGCGGCGTGCTCCAGGATCTCGTTCATGCAGCACAGGTCGAGCAGCACGTCGCACCGCTCGGGCGGCGGGCCCCAGTGCAGCTTCGTGCCGCCGCCCGCGGGCACCACCGCCAGGTCCCGCTCGGCGCAGGCCCGCAGCACGGCCGCGATCTCCTCGACGGTCTCCGGCAGCGCCACCCAGCGGGGCATCACGCCGCGGACGGCGTCGCCCTCGCCCGCCTGCCTGACCGCCACCCCCTCGATCAAAACTGCTCCGCCTTCCCCGACTCGACCAGCGGATGCACGCCCTTGCGCACGCCCGGCACCTCGCCGCACAGGCGCGGGGTGGGGAACACCTTGCCCGGGTTCGCCAGCCCCCGGGGGTCGAACGCGCACCGGACGAGCTGCATGGTGTCCAGGTCGTCCGCGCTGAACATCTTCGGCATGTACCTGGACTTGTCGACGCCGACCCCGTGCTCGCCCGTGATCGAGCCGCCGTGCTCGATGCACAGGTCGAGTATCGCGCCCGACACCACCTCGGCCCGCTCGCCCGCCCCCGGCTCCGCGTCGTCGAACAGCACCAGCGGGTGCAGGTTGCCGTCACCGGCGTGGAAGACGTTGGCCACCCTGATGCCGTGCTCCGCCGACAGCCGGTCGATGGCGGCCAGCACGGCGGGCAGCGACGTGCGCGGCACCACGCCGTCCTGCACGATGTAGGCCGGGCTGATGCGCCCGACGGCCGCGAACGCCGACTTGCGGCCCCTCCAGATCGCCGCCCGCTCGGCCGGATCGGCCGCCACGCGCAGCTCGAACGCGTTCGCGCAGATCTCCCGGAGCTGGACGAACTGCCGCTCCACCTCGGCGGCCGGCCCGTCCAGCTCCACGATCAGCACCGCGCCCGCGCCCGCGGGGTAGGAGCAGGCCACCGCCGCCTCGGCCGCCTCGATGGCCAGCGCGTCCATCATCTCGATCGCGGCCGGCACGATGCCCGCGCCGATGATCGCCGAGACGGCCTGCCCGCCCTGCTCGATGCTCTCGAACGCGGCCAGCACCGTGGTCACGGCCTCGGGCGCGCGGCACAGCCGTACCGTGATCTTGGTGGCGATGCCCAGCGTGCCCTCCGAGCCGATGAACGCCCCCAGCAGGTCGTAACCCGGGTCCATGCGGTCGAGCGTGACCAGGTCGCCGTCGGGGGTGACGATCTCGCAGGCCTCCACGTGGTTGACGGTGAAGCCGTACTTGAGGCAGTGGGCGCCGCCGGAGTTCTCCGCGACGTTGCCGCCGATCGAGCAGACCTGCTGGCTGGAGGGGTCGGGGGCGTAGTAGTAGCCGCGGTCGCGGACGGCCTCGGTGATGGCCAGGTTCGTGACGCCGGGCTCCACGACCGCGCGGCGGTCGTCCAGGTCGATCTCCAGGATCGCGCGCATCCTGGAGGTGACGATCAGCACGCCGTCCTCGCGCGGGAGCGCGCCCCCCGACAGGCCGGTGCCCGAGCCCCTGGCCACGAAGGGCACGCCGTGCTCGTTGCACAGCCGTACCACCTGGGCGACCTGCTCGGCTGTGCCGGGCAGCACGACCACGCCGGGGGTCGCCCGGTGGTAGGTGAGGCCGTCGCACTCGTACGTACGCAATCGCACCGGATCGGTGATGACCGAATCGGCGGGCAGGAGCGAACGCAGAGCCGCGACCAGCGTGTCCATCATCATCAGATTATTTACGGCATCCGGGCGTAAGCGGGAAGGGTCAGGAACTCGGCGAAGTCGTCGTCCAGCGCCACTTCCTTGAACAGGGCCGTCGCCTGCGCGAATAGCTTGTCGTCGTAACCGGGCTCCATGGCGATCTTCGCCACCTCCTCGGTGATGATCCGCTCGACCAGTTCCTTGGTGACCTGCTGGCCGGTGTCGGCGAGCGTGATGTCGTTGTGGATCCACTGCCAGATCTGCGAGCGGGAGATCTCGGCCGTGGCGGCGTCCTCCATGAGGTTGTGGATGGCGACCGCGCCCAGCCCGCCCATCCAGGCGGCCAGGTAGCGCAGCGCCACGTCCACGTTGTTGCGCAGCCCCGCCTCGGTGATGTCGCCCGGCGTCTCGGAGACGGCCAGCAGCTCGCCGGCCGTCACGCTGACGTCCTCGCGCAGCCGGTCGAGCTGGTTCGGCCGCGAGCCGAGCACGCCGTCGAACACCTCCCGGCAGATCGGCACCAGGTCAGGGTGCGCCACCCAGGACCCGTCGAACCCGTCGCCCGACTCGCGCGTCTTGTCCGCCCGCACCTTCTCCAGCGCCACGGCGTTGACCTCGGGGTCCCTGCGCGAGGGGATGAACGCCGCCATCCCGCCGATGGCGTGCGCGCCGCGCTTGTGGCAGGTGCGCACGAGCAGCTCGGTGTACGCGCGCATGAACGGGGCCGTCATCGTGACCGCGTTCCGCTCGGGCAGCAGGAACTCGCGGCCCCTCGTCCGGAACTTCTTGATCACGCTGAACAGGTAGTCCCAGCGGCCCGCGTTCAGGCCGGCCGAGTGGTCGCGCAGCTCGTAGAGGATCTCCTCCATCTCGAACGCCGCCGGGTACGTCTCGATGAGCACCGTCGCCCTGATCGTGCCGTGGGGGATGCCGAGCAGCTCCTGGGCCCTGGTGAACACGTCGTTCCAGAGCCGCGCCTCCAGGTGCGACTCGATCTTGGGCAGGTAGAAGTACGGGCCCTTGCCCTTGTCGAGCTGCCGCTGGGCGCAGTGGAAGAAGTAGAGCCCGAAGTCGAACAGCGACCCCGCGACCGGCTGCCCGTCGACCTGGGCGTGCTTCTCGTCCAGGTGCCAGCCGCGCGGGCGCACGACGACGGTGGCCAGCTCGCTGTCGGGCTTGAGCGCGTACGCCTTGCCGCCCGTCTCGAAGTCGATCGTGCGGTCGAGCGCGTCGCGCAGGTTGAGGTGGCCGGCCACGCAGTTCTCCCACAGCGGGGAGTTGGCGTCCTCGAAGTCGGCCAGCCACACCTTGGCGCCGGAGTTGAGCGCGTTGATGGTCATCTTCTTGTCGACGGGGCCGGTGATCTCGACGCGGCGGTCCTCCAGGCCGGGCGCCGGGGGCGCGACCTGCCAGTCGCTCTCCCTGATCTCCTTCGTCTCCGGCAGGAAGTCGAGCATGCCGCCCGCCGACAGCTCCGCCTGGCGCGCCTGGCGGGCCTCCAGCAGCTCCAGCCGCCTGGCGCCGAACTCCCGCTGGAGAGCCGCCACGAAGTCGAGCGCCTCCGGCGTGAGGATCTCGTCGAACCGGTCGAGCATCGGGCCGGTGATCTCCATGGGACCTCTTTCCGTATCGTGGAAAATGAGTTCTGGATTATGGAAGTGAAATTACTCCCCTGACCTCCAGGGGTCAAAGGTTGGGGTTCGCCTGGGGTCATCCCCGATGTGGGCGGAGGGGGTCGCGCGACACCATCTCTTCCATGAAGACCATCGCGCTCGCGGCCGGACTGCTGGCCTCCGCCGCACTGCTGACCGGCTGCGGGCTGGCCGACCTCGCCCAGCCGAGCACGTCGGAGTCGGCCTCGTACCAGGTGACGGAGAAGGTCACCAAGCTCCAGCTCAACAGCAACGCGGGCGACGCCGTGGTCACCGAGACCGGCGGCACCGCCGTGCGCGTCGTGGAGACCCTGCGCTGGCGCGGCGAGGGCAGCAAGCCCAGGCCCGAGCACAAGGTCGAGGGCGAGACGTTGCTCATGACGTACACGTGCCCGTCGGACTGGGGCGCGGGCTGCAGCGTCGACTACAAGATCGAGATCCCCAAGGGACTCTCCGTCGACCTGGAGACCGGCTCGGGCAACCTCACGCTCAGGAACCTCACCGGGCCCATCGACGTGAGCGCCGGCTCCGGCGACGTGGACGCCGCCGGGCTCGCGGGCAAGCAGGTGTCCGCGGACGTGGGCTCGGGGAACCTCGAGCTCAAGTACGTCTCCGCGCCCGACAGCGCCCGGCTGAAGGCCGGATCGGGCGACATCACGCTCAGCGTCCCCGACGGCGCCTATGACGTGAAGTCCGACGTGGGCTCCGGTGACACCGCCGTGACGGTCAGGAACGACACCTCCTCCACGCACAAGATCTCGCTGACCGCGGGTTCGGGGGACATCACCGTCAAGCCTGCTTGACTCGATAACTAGGTGATTGTGCCGCGGATGTCGTGCCACCATCGTGGGAAGACACCGAGGTGTTCAGACGTTCCCTAATAGAGATGACACGAATGCACGAAAACTCCGAGCTCGACGCGTTCGAGACCGGCGACATGGACCTCGAGGATCGCCAGGCGCTCCGCCGCGTGGCGGGCCTCTCCACCGAACTCCAGGATGTCTCCGAGGTCGAGTACCGTCAGCTGCGGCTCGAACGGGTCGTCCTCGTCGGCGTCTGGACCTCCGGCACCGCGGAAGACGCCGACAACTCCCTGCTCGAGCTGAAGCTCCTGGCCGAGACGGCCGGGTCGCAGGTGCTCGACGGGCTCATCCAGCGCCGCCAGAAGCCCGACCCGGCCACCTACATCGGCTCCGGCAAGGCCCTGGAGCTGCGCGACGTCGTCGAGTCCAGCGGCGCCGACACCGTGATCTGCGACGGTGAGCTGACCCCTGGGCAGCTCCGCCAGCTCGAGGACATCGTCAAGGTCAAGGTCATCGACCGGACCGCGCTGATCCTCGACATCTTCGCCCAGCACGCCAAGAGCCGTGAGGGCAAGGCCCAGGTCGAGCTGGCGCAGCTGTCGTACCTGCTGCCGCGCCTGCGCGGCTGGGGTGGCAACCTGTCCCGGCAGGTCGGCGGTCGCGCCGCGGGCGGCGTCGGCATCGGCGGCCGCGGCCCCGGTGAGACCAAGATCGAGCTGGACCGCCGGCGCATCCGCGAGCGCATGTCCAAGCTGCGCCGGCAGATCAGCGGCATGTCCACCTCGCGCGAGACCATGCGCCACCGGCGCCAGCGCCGCGAGGTGCCCGCCGTGGCCATCGCCGGCTACACCAACGCCGGCAAGTCCTCGCTGCTCAACCGCGTCACGGGCGCGGGCGTGCTGGTGGAGGACGCGCTGTTCGCCACCCTCGACCCGACCGTACGCCGCGCGCGCACGCCGGAGGGCAGGCTGTTCACGATCGCCGACACCGTCGGCTTCGTCCGGCACCTGCCGCACCAGCTCGTCGAGGCGTTCCGGTCCACGCTGGAGGAGGTCGCGGACGCCGACCTGATCCTGCACGTCGTGGACGGGTCGCATCCCGACCCCGAGGGGCAGCTCGCGGCCGTGCGGGAGGTGTTCGCCGACATCGCCGGCGCCTCCGAGATCCCCGAGATCGTGGTGATCAACAAGGCGGACGCGGCCGATCAGGAGGTGCTGGACCGGATCGCGCGGCGTGAGCGCGACAGCATCGTGGTGTCCGCCCGTACGGGCAAGGGCATCCCCGCGCTGATGGACCTCATCGAGGAGCGGCTGCCGCGGCTCGACCACGAGGTGCATCTGCTGGTGCCGTACGAGCGGGGGGATCTCATCTCGCGGGCCCACCGGGAGGGCGAGGTGCTCTCGGTGGACCACGTGGAGGACGGGACGGTCCTGCACGCCAGGGTCCTGCCCAGCCTGTCGCAGGAGTTGCTGCGCGTGGGCAAGCCCGTGGAGCGGGTCTCCTAGGAGCCTGTCCGTCCGGTGGCCCGGCCTGTCATGGCCGGGCCACTTGCGTGGCGGGCATTACTCGCCGCAAATCGCGCACGCCTACCCAAAAGCGGCAGTGGTCCCAGAACCCTGGGATTGCTAGGATTGGCCAGACCTAACGTTGGTCTGGCCTTGGGTTTGGGTTCTGGTTTCATGGTGGCTGAGGGTGTGAACGTCGTCAGCGGGAGCCGTGGGGACAAGACAGGGCTGCGTGATGGTTGGGATGAATGGTCTTTCTTCCGAATAACCCTGTACAGCAGCCCAACATGTGAAATAACGTAACTGAACTGAAATCGCCGGATCATGACTCCGGCGATACGGTCACCGCACAACTCGATGCGGAAGAGCAGGAGACCCCCCATGTCGTCCGGACCCGGAGCGGACTCAGTGGGCGCGGCACAGGCCGTGCGCTGGGCAGCGCGCTCGCGCGGGGGGTCGTGCAGGGTGGTGATGCGGTGACCGTCCGACTCCTGACCAACATCGGCCGCCTGTGGACCGGCAACGAGGTCCTCAGCAACGCCGCCATCCTGGTGCACAACGACCGCATCGCCTGGGTCGGCCGCGCGCCGGACCTTCCCCAGAGCGTGCCCGGTGTGGTCGATGACATCGTCGACGTCGACCACGTCGAGAACCTCGGCGGCGCCCTGGTCACGCCCGGCCTCATCGACGCCCACACGCACCCCGTCTACGCCGGCAACCGCTACGCCGAGCTGGCCATCCGCACGGGCGGCTCCACCTCCGCCTCGATCACCGCGGCGGGCGGCGGCGTGGGCTCCACCGTCACCGTGACCCGCGGCACCGACCCGTGGACCCTGTGCAACGGCGTACGCGAGCGGCTGCGCAGCTGGCTGCTCAGCGGCACCACGACCGTCGAGGCCAAGACCGGCTACCACCTCACCCGCGACGGCGAGCTCGCCGACGTGCGGCTCCTGCGCGAGCTGGAGAAGGAGCCGATGATGCCGCGGGTGCACGTCACGTTCCTGGCCGCGCACGTGGTGCCGCCGGAGTACTTCGGCAGGCAGCGCGAGTACGTCGAGGCCGTGGGCGCCTGGTGCGCCGACGCGGCCGCGGCGGGCGCCGACAGCGTGGACGTCTACTGCGACGAGGGGTACTTCACCACCGAGGAGTCCCGCTGGGTCCTCGCCTCGGGCCGCAACGTCGGCCTGCTGCCGCGCATCCACGCGGGCATCTTCAGCCGCCGCGGCGCCGTCCAGCTGGCCGCCGAGCTCGGCTGCGCGTCGGCCGACGGGCTCCACCACATGTCCGACGAGGACATCGCGATCATGTCGCGCTACGGCGTGCCCGCCGTCGTCTGCCCCGCCACCGCCCTCCAGCGCGGCCACCTCCCGCCGGTCCGCCAGATGATCAAGCACGGCGTGCAGATCGCCCTCGGCAGCGACCACAACCCCGGCTACTGCGGCATCACCTCGATGTCCCTGGTCGTCGCCATGGCGGTGTCGGCGTTCGGGATGAGCGTCAACGACGCCCTGCGCGCGGCCACCCTCGGCGGCGCCACCGTCCTCGGCGCGCCCGACCGCGGCGTGCTGGCTCCCGGCCGGCTGGCGGACATCGTCCAGTGGGACGCCGACCACGAGGGCGCCTTCGCCTGGTCCTTCGGGCTGAAGCCGCGGCGGGTGTGGCGGGGTGGGACACCCGTTCAGTAGTTAGATTCGGGTTATGTCGCCCTTGGTTGCCGTTGTTACGGATTCAACCGCCTATTTGGGGTCTGTGCCTGGTGTGGCCGTGGTGCCCGTACAGGTGATCGCGCGAGGCCCCGGCCCACGGGTCACCACCGCTGCCGAGGGCTCCTTCACGTACGCCGGGAGCTCCAACAGGGACGTCACCGGCGGGGAGCGCGCCACTCCTGACGACCGCACCGTGGACGACCGCTCTCTTCCTGGCGACCGCACGTCCGCTGAGGGTTCCTTCCGGGGAAACCGTACGTCCGCTGAGGGCTCCTCTCCTGGCGACCGCACCTCCGCTGAGGGTTCCTTCCGCGGAGGCTGTACGTCCGCTGAGGGCTCCTCTCCTGGAGGCCGCAGTTCCGCCGAGAGTTCCTTCCCGGGAGGCCGCGCGTTCGACGAGGGATCCTTCACCGGTGACCTGGCCCACGCCACCACCTCCCGCCCCACGCCCGCCCGCTTCGCGACCTGCTACTCCGACCTGGCTGCCGGCGGGGCCACCGCCATCGTCTCGATCCACGTCTCGGGCGAACTGTCGGGCACCATCGAGTCCGCCATGGCCGCCGCCCGCGACGCTCCCGTACCGGTGGAAGTGATCGACAGCCGCTCCATCGCCATGGGCCTGGGCTACCCAGTCCTGGCAGCCGCCCGCGCCGCCGCGTCCGGAGCCTCACCGGACGAGGTGGCCGCCGCCGCCCGGCACAGCATGCGCGGCACCCGGACGTTCTTCTACGTCGACACCCTCGACTACCTCCGCCGCAGCGGCCGCATCGGCGCGGCGGCCTCCCTCTTCGGCTCCGCCCTCATGATCAAACCGCTCCTGCACATCGCCGACGGCCGCATCTCCCTCCTGGAGAAGGTCCGTACGTCGTCCCGTGCCATCGCCCGTCTGGAGGACCTGGCGGTGGAGGTGGCGGGTGAGAGGCCCGTGGAGGTGGCGGTGCAGCATCTGGCGGCGCGGGAACGAGCGGAGGCGCTGGCGGAGCGGCTGCGCAAGCGGGTGCCAGGGCTGAGGGACCTCCGGGTGGTGGAGGTGGGGGCCGTGATCGGCGTCCATGTGGGCCCGGGCATGCTCGGCCTGACCGTCACCTCACCAGACCTCTGACCACCTTTCCCCAGCCACCACCCGGATCCGTCTCCCTCCCCGGCCACCCACCGGGATCCCTCTCTCCCTCCCCGAACCGGATCCGCTCCTCCTTGCACAGCCGCCCACCCGGATCCGTCTCTCCCTCCACAGCCGCCCACCCCGCTTCCCTCCTCCATCAACAGTCACCCACCCGGATACGCTCCTCCTTCCCCCTGCATCCACCCCGCTTCCTCCTCCATCCACAGAACCCCGCTCGGTCCCTGCCGGGGATGGCCTGAGCCGTACATTCTTCGCCGTGCGAACCCCCGACCCCACGGCAGAGCGCGCCATAGCCGAGTCCCGGCTACGGTCGATCACCACCCCTGCCCGCCGCCCCCGCCGCCTCCTCGGCCGCCCTCCGTGGGGCACGGGAGCCGCCACGGTTCACGCATCGAAGCGCCGCCCCAGCTCGCCGCAGGAGACACAGGGACGCGCACAGGCGGCCTCCACCCCGTTCGGGCCACCACGCCACGAGGACGCCTCCTGGGACGGTTCTGCGATCGCCGAGCCTGCCGGTGGCGACGTCGATGAGCCATCACTGCGCCATCCCGTACCAGGGCACCCGCTACCGGCCGAGCGTGCGCCGGCCGAGCGTGCGCCAGCCAGGCGTGCGCTAGTCGACCTTTCGCCGGCCGAGCGTTCGTCGGCCAGGCGGTCGCCAGGCACGCGTTCGCGGGCCGAGCTTTCGTCGGCCGAGTGGCCGTTGGGCGAGCCGTTGTCGGGCGAGTGGTCGTTTGGGGAGCGGTTGTCAGGCACGCAGCAGGCGATCGGTCAGAGACCATCAGGCGAGAGGCCAATGACAGACGACTCGTCGGCCCAGCGGTGGCCAAACACACGGTCGCCCAGCCCCACCGCCTCTGCTCCCGTCCCCGCCTCTGCGTCTGCCTCTACCTCTGCCTCTCCCCGTGTACCCGTCCCCGCCCCTGCCCTTCCGCCGGCCTCGTTGCCGTTGCCCGCCTCCCTGCCTGCCCCTCTCCAAGCACTACGCAAAGCCGTGGCCACCCAGGGCCAGGCAGCCCTCGATCCAGGCAAGCCCGGCCTACGCGTCCTCCTCGCCGTGGGCATCCTGGCAACAGCCGTGGCGATCTTCTTCGTCTGGCAGTCGAAGCCTTCACCACAGCCCCTGCCGCCACCCACGCCGATGAGCCCGACCGCACCCACGCCCCCATCGACCGTCGCGGCCAAGGTCACCGTCCACGTCACTGGCAAGATCCGCAAACCCGGCGTCTACCGGCTCCCCACGGGCGCCCGGGTGGCGGACGCGGTGACAGCCGCAGGAGGGGTGTCCCGCAGCGCCTCCACAGGCTCACTCAACCTGGCCAGACGCCTGATCGACGGCGAGCAGATAGTGGTGGGCGCCACCCCCGGCCAAGCACCCTTGCCCGGCCTTCCGGCCACCGACGCCGCCGCCACGATCCTGGACCTCAACTCCGCCACCACCGACCAACTGGAGCAACTTCCGGGCGTGGGAGAGGTCCTGGCAGCCCGCATCGCCGAGTTCCGCACGAGCCACGGCGGCTTCACCACCATCGAGCAGCTCCGCGAAGTCTCAGGCATCGGCCCGAGAAAGTTCGAGGAAATCAAACCGAAGGTCCGGGTATGACTGCGCAGGCCGGTGGCTCAAGGCCTGACGCTGCTCAGGAACACCAGCACACCGACAGGCGGGCGCATGCTTGGCCCCTCGCCCTTCCGGCCCTGGCGGCATGGGCGAGCGCCCTGATCCTCCTGGCATGCTCACCCTTCACCGGACTGGTCGTCGCCACCACCGCAGCCCTTGGCGCCGCCGCCACAACCTGGCTCACGAGAACAGCCGCGACATCCCACCAACGATCACGCCCAACTCCGCCCCCCACACCACCTTCCACGTCCCTTCCCATCCAGTCGCCCACACCAGGTTCCGAGCCCGCTCCCGCCGAGCCGCCCGCGCCACGCTCCGCATCTCATCCCACTCCGCCATCCGCGCCACCCTGCGCGCCCGGTCCAAGTCAGCCCCCGGACCAAGTGGCCGAAGCCGCCCGCAGCACCACCGCACGCACGGGATGGCACCACGCCGAACACACAGGGCGCACCGGACATGCCGGATACATCGGATGGCGCAACATCCTGCTGGCCACGCTCATCTGCACAGCAGCGGCCTCGGCCTCAACAGCCCTCCGCATCCACGCCCTGACATCCGGCCCGACAGCGGACCTGGCCGACAAGAACGCCTCCATCACCGCCCACATCACCCTGACCGACGACCCGAAGCGCAGACCCAACAGAAACGCCCGCTTCGCCCACGAAAGCTATGTGATTTCCGCAGACCTCAAGCTCATCCAAACCCCCACAACCAGACAAGCCGTCAACGTCCCCATCACGGTCTTCGCCACAGGCCAGGCCTGGGCCGCCCTCCTGCCCACCCAGGACGTAGAGGTCACCGGCCGCCTGGCAAGACCGACCCCCGGCACTCTGGAAGCGGCAATCCTGCTCGTCCGAAGCCCACCGCGCGTCCTGACACCCCCATCCGCCCTCCATACAGCGGCAGGCGCGCTCAGATCAGGCCTCCGATCCGCCGCCGACGTCCTCCCTCCCGACCAGCGCGGCCTCCTCCCGGGCCTCGTCGTGGGCGACGTCTCCCGCATGGACCCCCAGGTGACCTCCGACCTCAGGGAAGCAGGTCTGAGCCACCTGAACGCCGTTTCAGGCGCCAATCTGGCGATCGTCGCAGGCGCGGCGCTCGCTCTCTCCCGCCTGATCGGTCTCTCCCTCCCCATGAGGGCGGGTTTCGCCGCCGTGGCGATGCTCGCGTTCGCGGTGGTCGCCCGGCCGTCCCCGAGCGTCCTCCGCGCTCTCCTCATGGGCCTCGCCGCCGCCATCGCCATGGGTACGGGCCGCTCGAAGGACGGCTTCGCGGCGCTGTCGGCCACGGTCCTCTTCCTGGTCCTGTTCGTCCCGGACCTGGCCCGTTCGTACGGCTTCGCCCTCTCGGCCACGGCCACCGCCGGCATCCTCATCCTCGCCCCGTACTGGCGAGATAAGTTGTCGGGCACAAACCAGGACAACATCCTCCCAGAAGAACCCGCGCCGCAAGGGCGTGCGCCCGGCCCCGAGCAAGGCCGCCTACCCCGACAGGGGGACGACCACATCCCCGGCCGTGAGCGAGATGGCGAAAACCCCAGGCTCCGCGATCGACTTCCCCGTTACCGGCTTCCTCGCTGGCTGGCTGAGGCCGTGGCCGTGCCGGCGGCTGCTCAGGTGGCCGTGACCCCTGTCCTGGTGTTGATGGCGGGCCAGCTGACGCCCGTGGCGGTGGTCGCAAACCTGCTCGTCGCGCCGGCGGTGGCGCCCGCGACCCTGCTCGGCTTCGGCGCCGCGCTGGTGTCGCCCGTGTGGCCGGACGCCGCCAGACTGCTGGTGATCCCCGCAGGGTACGCGGTCGGCTGGATCATCATGGTCGCGCGCTGGGCGGTCGGCCTGCCGTTCGCCACCGTGCCTTGGCCTGCCGGTCTGCCGGGGCTCGGCCTGCTCCTGCTGACGGTGATCGTGGCGATCCCCGTCCTGAGGCACCGCGCCTGGCGCGCCGTCGCGCTGACGGCCGCCGCAGCCGCCCTGGCGACGGTCCTGGTGATCCGGCCCATCGTCGGCCCGTGGCCGCCCAAAGGATGGCTGATGGTGATGTGCGACGTGGGCCAGGGCGATGGTCTCGTCCTCTCGGCCGGGCAGGGACGGGGAGTCGTGGTCGACGCAGGACCGGACCCGGTCGCCATGGACCGATGCCTGCGCAGAGTCGGCGTCGAGGACGTGCCGTTGCTCGTCCTCACCCACCCCCACGCCGATCACGTGGACGGCCTGCCAGGCGTCCTCAGGAACCGGCGGGTCGGGGCAGCGGTCGTCAGTCCACACCGGCCCGGCTCGCGCTCCGGAGCGAGGATCTCGGCCACGCTGGCGCGCCACCGGATACCCGAATGGACGGCTCCGCCGGGCACCCGCTGGCGCTTCGGCCCATCAGAGCTGACCGTACTGGCTCCGGATCCCGCCGATGGCGAGATGAACGGTCGGAGCGAGGGCAGCGCGATCAACAATTCGAGCGTGGTCCTGCACGTACGCTGGCGCTCCGGCTCGATCCTGCTGGGGGGCGACCTGGAAACGGAGGCGCAGGACGACCTGCTGCACCGGCTCCCCGTACGAGCTGACCTCCTCAAAACGCCGCACCACGGATCGAACAGGCAGTCGCCCGCCTTCCTGGCTTCACTCGGGGCACGAGCGGCGCTGATCAGCGTGGGAGCCGACAACGACTACGGCCATCCCGCCACGTCCACACTGGCCCTGCTCCGCAACCTCGGGCTCACCGTCTACCGGACGGACCAGTCAGGAGACCTGGCAGTCGTCGAACGTGAAGGAGGCATGGTGGTGGTTCCGCGCGGACCCTGACCACGGGAACCCATGGTCGTCGTCGTGCCTTGTGCGCCTGGTGAGGGCGAGGAGCGGGCTGCAGGACGTGGAGGGGGCTGGTGAGGGCGAGGAGGGGGCTGGAGGGGAGTCAGAACGTTGAGTACCAGGTTGTCGGCGGCGCATGGCATGCTGCCTGACATGGCGGGAACCGATCCAGCACCTGTGACCTTGGTTGTCGGCGACGAGGAGCTGCTGGTTGAGCGGGCGGTGAGTGGTGTCGTGGCGGCGGCGCGGGCTGCCGATGCCAGCGCCGAGGTGCACGACCTCCTCGGCAGCAAGGTCACCACTGGCGAGCTCACCCAGCTGACCTCGCCGTCGCTCTTCGGGGATCGTTCCGTCGTGGTGATCAGGTCTGCCCAGGATCTGGCCAAAGAGGTCATCACCGAGATCGTGACGTATGCCAAGCAGCCCTCGGAGGACACCGTGATGGTCCTGGCGCATCCGGGTGGGGTGAAGGGGAAGGCGCTGGTCGACGGGGTGAAGAAGGCCGGAGCCAAGGTGATCACGGTCAACAAGGTCACCAAGGCAGGGGAGCGGCTGGACTTCATCAAGGGGGAGTTCAAGCGGACCGGGCGGAACATCTCGGGCGACGCGGCGCAGGCGTTGCTCGACGCCGTGGGGAACGATCTTCGCGAGCTGGCTGCTGCGTGTAGCCAGCTGGCGTTCGACACCGAGGACAAGACGATCAGTGCGGCTGCGGTGGCCCGGTATCACAAGGGACGGGCGGAGGTCACCGGCTTCAACGTCGCCGATTCGGCCGTCGAGGGGCGGCTGGCGGAGGCTCTGGAGCAGTTGCGGTGGGCGCTCGGCACGGGGGTTGCGCCGGTGCTGCTGGTAAGTGCGCTGGCCGGTGGGCTGCGGTCGCTTGCCAAGGTCGGCAGCGCGCCGCGAAACCTGCGTGGTGGGCAGTTGGCCAGTCACGTCGGCATGCCGCCGTGGAAGGTGGATCGGGTGAAGCGCCAGCTCAACGGGTGGGGGCCGGAAGGGCTGGCGAGGGCGATCCAGGCTGTGGCCAGTGCGGACGAGCAGGTCAAGGGTGGGGGAGCAGACCCGGCGTACGCGCTGGAGCACACGGTGCAGGTCATCGTGGCCAGCCGCACCGGACGGTAGCCCGTGCCAGTTTCGGGCGGTGGTCCGTGCCCGTTCCGGGCGGTGGCTCGTGGCGGTTTCGGGCGGTGGCCCGTGCCCGTTCCGGGTGGTCTCCCCGTTCCGGGCGGTAGCCACAGCCTGAAACGGTGGCGGTTCAGGACGCGCCTCGATTGAGCACGTGGTTGCGCTCAGGGTGGTGGTCCGGGCCCGTTCCGGGCAATAGCACAGCCGGAACGGTGGCAGCTTGAGCCCGTTCTGGTCGCATGCGTGGTGGCGTTCAGGGTGGTGGTTCCGGGCGGAAGCACTGTCCTGGACGGGGTAGCTCGTGCCTGTCGCGGGTGGAGTGCGGTGTCCGTTGCGGTTGGAACGCGGTTGCGTGGTGGTGGTGGAGTGCGCGGTTCGTCCGGATGGGGGACCGGGCGAGGTGCCTGGCATGCCGGTTGCCGGTAGGGGTCAGTGGGTGGCTTCTGCCTTGAGGAGGAGTTGTTTGAGCAGGGCGTCCAGCAGGTCCTGATCCGCTGGGTTCAGGGCGTTGACCATGGACGCCTCCACCTCGGCGCGGATGGTCATCGCCTCGAACCACAGGTCCTTGCCCTTCGAGGTGAGTTCGACGTCCACCCGGCGGCGATCCTCGGTGCTGCGGACCCGGCGCACCAGCCCCGTACGCTCCAGCGTGTCCAGGCGCCCCGTCATGCCGGCCGGTGAGAGCAGCAGGTCCGCTGCCAGTTCCGACGGCGTCGCCGATCCGCCGCGCGCCACCAGGCGGTGCAGCGTCTCGAACTCGTAGTCCTGCATGCCGACCTCCGCCAGAGCCGCCTCCTTCGTGTGGGACAGGTGCTTCACGAGGAACTGCATCCGCGTCACGATGGCCTCCACCCGCTCGTCGAAGGGCGCCTTGCCGCGCCAGCGGGCCAGATGGCGATCGACCGAGTCCTCCATGCCACGGATCATACGCCAGCAAGTATTTTGTTGACGAAACATTCGTCAGCGAAATATCGTCTCGGCCATGATGCATCGGCTTCTGATCGGACGCTGTCTGTCAGCCCTGGCCACGGCCCTCATCCCCACGACACTCACGCTGGCGGTCCTGCGGGCCGGCGGCGACGGCGGGGAGCTGGGGATCGTGTTGGCGAGCGAGCTGATCCCGCTGCTGGTGCTGTTGCCCGTCGGCGGGGTGATGGCCGACCGGGTCAGGCCGGGACGGCTCGCCCTGGCCGCCGACCTGGTCCGATGCCTGTCGCAGGCGGCCATCGCCGTCGAGCTCCTGCTGGGGCTGAACCGTCTGCTCGATCTTGCCCTCCTGTCGGCGGTGGCGGGGGCGGCCATCGCGTTCGGCAGCCCGGCCGTGCCGAGGCTGGTGATCGCGGTGGTGCCCGGTCCGGACCGGTTGCGGATGAACGCGCGCATCGGCGTGGTGACGAGCCTGTCCAGCGTCGCGGCCCCGGCCATCGCCGGAACGGTCACCGTGGCCGCCGGCCCGGGGTGGGCGGCGGGGCTCACGGCGGTGTTGTTCGCCTGCTCGGCGTTGACTCTGGGTGGTATCCGTACGTCACCCGCCGTCTCGGGGAAGGCCGGCGTGGCGGGTAAGGCTGGCGTGGTGGGGAAGGCCGGCGTGGCGGGTAAGGCCGGCGTGGCGGGGAAGGCCGACCCGGCGGGTAAGGCTGGCATGGCGGGGAAGGCCGACCCGGCGGGTAAGGCTGACGTGACGCAGGAGGCCGGCCTCGCGAGGACGACCGAGGATCACAGGTCTGCTGGGGCGGTGATGAGGAAGGGGCAGGGGCCTGCTGGAGTTCTGCGGGGAATCGGGGTTCGCAGGTCGGCTGGGGTTCCAGGGGCGGCCAGTGGCCGAGAGCCCGAGTCGGTCCCTGGCAGGAGCCGGGCGAGCCGTCCAAGGCGAGGCGAACGGCGCGGGGCTTGGGCGTCGTTCCAGGAAGACCTCGTACGGGGATGGCGGGAGATCAGGGTACGGCCCTGGTTCCTGGCGTGCGTGCTCGGCCACGGCGTCTGGCACTTCGTGGCCGGGTTGTTCCTGACGCTCGCCCCCGTGACCGCCGTACACCAGCTGGGTGGCGAGACCGGCTGGATGGTGATCGTGCAGAGCGGGACCGTGGGGATGGTGCTGGGCGTGTTCGCCGCCCCCAGGTTGCCGATCCGGCGCCCGCTGGCGGTGGTGCAGGCCGGTGCCGCGAGTTACCTGCTGCCCATGGTGGCCCTGGCCGTTCCCGCGCCCGTCGCCGTGCTGGCGGGGGCGTACTTCGTGGCGATGTTCGGGCTGGGGCTGCTCAGCCCGCTGTGGGAGACGGTGGTGGCGGAGGAGGTTCCTGAGGGGGCTCTGGGGCGGGTGCGGTCGTTCGACCAGCTGATCTCGTTCGCGTCGCGGCCGTTCGGGCTGGCGGTGGCCGCGCCGCTGGCGGGGATGACGGGGGTGACGGCGCTGGCGGTGACGGGCGGTGTGCTGGTCGCCGCAGCCAACCTCGTGGCGATCGTCTGGCAGCCACGTGGCCGGCGCCACCACGGCCAGGAGCCCGGTTCGGCGGAGCCGAGCCAGGCCGGGGGCGAGCGCAGGACGCCATGAGACGGACCATCAGGCGAGCGTGTCCGCGCCGCGCTCCACCAGGTCAGCGTGTCTGCGCCGCGCTCCACCAGGTCAGCATGTCCGCGCCGCGCTCCACCAGGTCGGCGTGGCCCCGCCGTACACCCCTATGTGAGCGCGGCCTCCCGCACCACCCCATCGCTGATCTCCAGCACCCGATCCGCCAGCGTCATCAGGCTCGGATCGTGCGTGGCCACCAGCGCCGTCACCCCCTCACTCCGCACGAGCGCCCGCAGCAGCTCCATGATCTGCCGCCCCGTCTGCGAGTCGAGCTGCCCCGTGGGCTCGTCGGCCACCAGCAGCCGGGGCCGGTTGGCCAGGGCCCTGGCGATGGCCACCCGCTGCCGCTGCCCCCCGGACAGCTCGTACGGCCGCTGGTTGACGTGCTGCTCCAGCCCCACGAGCGCGAGCAGCATCCGTACGCGAGACTCCCGCTCCTCCACCGGCGTCCGCAGCAGCCGCATGGGCACCCCCACGTTCTCCGCCGCCGACAGTACGGGGATCAGCCCGAACGACTGGAACACGAACCCGATCACGTCCCTGCGCACGGCCAGCAGCCCGTCCTCGGACAGGGAGGTGATCTCGAGCCCGTCCACCACCACCCGCCCGGCGTCCGGTTTGTCGAGGCCGCCGATCTGGTTGAGCAGGGTCGTCTTGCCCGAGCCGGACCGGCCGCGGATCGCGACCAGCTCCCCGGGCAGCACGGAGAACGACACGTCCCGCAGCGCCACGACCTCCTTGGGCCCGGTCCGGTAGACCTTGCGCAGCCCTTCCACCACGACCAGGGGCGAGTCAGTCATTCGAGGGCTCCTCTCGGGCGGGCCACACGCCGATGTGGTCGGATTCGAGCTCCAGGCGCACCCGGCGTTCCATGTCGAGGGCGTTCATGAAGTCACGTGGCAGCTGCAGGCGCCCCACCCGGTCGAGCACGGCGTACTCCTCGGCGATGATCTGCCCCTCGGCGCCCTCCCGCCGCAGCGTCTCGCTGCTGGTACGGCCGTCGCGGATGCCCACCGTCCGGTCCACCTGCTCCGACACCAGCGGGTCGTGCGTCACGATGACCACGGTCACGCCCAGCTCCCTGTTGGCCTTGCGCAGCGCGTCGAACACCTGCTCCGACGTCTCGCTGTCCAGCTCGCCCGTCGGCTCGTCGGCCAGGATGAGCTGCGGGGAGTTGGCGAGGGCGACGGCGATGGCCACGCGCTGCTGCTCGCCGCCGGACATCTCGGGCGTTCTGCGGTTGGCGCAGGAGGCGACGCCGAGCAGCTCCAGCAGCTCCAGGGCCCGCCCCTTGCGCGCGGAGCCCGCCAGCTTCATCGGCAGCTCGACGTTCTCCCGAGCGGTCAGGTACGGCAGCAGGTTCCGCGCCGTCTGCTGCCAGATGAACCCGACCACGGAGCGCCGGTACCGCAGCCGGTCCTTGGCGCTCATCGACAGCAGGTCCATCCCGGCCACCCTGGCCACGCCGGCGGTCGGCACGTCCAGCCCGGACAGCACGTTGAGCAGCGTCGACTTGCCTGAGCCCGACGCCCCGACGATGGCGACCAGCTCGCCCTTGTCGATCACCAGGTCCAGGCCCTGCAGGGCGACGACCTCGACGCCTTCGGTCTTGTAGATGCGGACGAGGTTGTCGCAGACGATGTGCGCGTCGCCGCCGAACGCGGCGGCCGGCCGCCTGGCCTTGGCTTCCAGCTCTGACAGGGTCGGGTTCATGGGAGGTCTCCCACTCGGAGTACGGTGCCGAGGCTGCGGCGCCGGCTGATGGCGGTGTGCGCGTACGCGCCGAGTACGGCGACGACGGCCAGCCCGGCCGCCAGCGCGCTGGGCAGGAACAGGTCCAGCGAGTAGTCGCCCACGGGCAGGTCGCCCGCGTACGACGACAGGTCCACGCCGGGCCCGAGCGCGGCGGGCAGGCCGAGGCCCAGGCCGAGCCCGATCAGCGCGGTGACGACGATCATGGGCAGGATCTCCAGCACGGTCAGGCGCTGCGCCTGCCGCTCCGACAGGCCGAGCGTGCGCAGGAACGACACCGCCCGCGCCCGCTCGGCGGCCCCGATGACCAGCGACAGGACGACGG
The DNA here is from genome assembly GCF_040656115.1 of Nonomuraea sp. NPDC050202. Taxonomy (NCBI): domain Bacteria; kingdom Bacillati; phylum Actinomycetota; class Actinomycetes; order Streptosporangiales; family Streptosporangiaceae; genus Nonomuraea; species Nonomuraea sp. NPDC050202. The sequence continues at coordinate 353,647 of NZ_JBFALF010000003.1, forward strand.
CGATCAGCGCGTACGCCGCCAGTGCGACCGTCACGACGACGAGCGTCCAGCGCGCCGTGCTCGTCAGCGGATCGTCCTGGATGGCCCGCAGAGCGCTCTCCTGGGAGGTGACGACGGCCGACGGGACCAGCCGTGCCAGGTCGGAGAGCGCGGCATCCCCCTGGATCAGCAGCGTGTTCACGGCCGGCCGGACCTGCACGCCGATGGGCACGACCAGGAACTTGCCCTGGGTGGAGAAGCCGGGCACCGACTCGATCACGCCGCGCGTGGCCAGCTTCACCCGCGACTGCCACCCGATCTCGAACGTGCCCCGCCCGCGCAGCTCGGGCGAGACGAGCGCGCCGTCGGACAGCGGCGGCAGGCCGACGGGGGCGTCGCCGAGGAGCTGCCGCCACTGGGCCACGTCCACGGCGATGGCCTCGGCCCGCTCCGCGCCGTACCCGACCTGCACCCGTCCCGTCTGGGCGAGCACCACCCGTTCGACCCCGGGCAGGCCGCGCACCCGCTCGATCACCCCTGCGGGGATCTCGCTCTCCGAGGTGATCCTGATCGGCGCGCCCACCTGCTGCCAGGACGCCGTCCGCTGCGTGGTCGCGATCCCGTCGGAGACCACCGCCGCGAACACCGACACGCCCAGCGCGGGCAGCAGGATCAGCACCGGCAGCAGGCTGCCGGAACGCGCCCTGGCCGCCCTGGTCAACCCCAGGAACGGCACCGCCGCCCGGCCGCGCGAGGCCAGCCGGACGAACAACCGCAGCGGGTACGGGTAGCAGCGCAACGTGATCAGCGCCGCCGCCACGGTCAGCGCGATCGGCACCACGAGCAGGAACGGGTCCTGCCCGCCCGACGCGCTCAGCCCGCGGGCCCGCAGCAGGTACGCCCCCGCCAGCGCGAGCACCACGACCAGCACCTCCAGCGTGATCCGCTTGGCGGAGGGCCGGGCGGTGGCCACGTCGTCCCGCGAGCCGTGCAGCGGCGTGCGGTGCACGAGCGCCGGCCGCACGGCGGCGAACCCGACGGCCACGGCCACCACGATCGCCGGCCCGGCGTGCACGATCGGCAGCGCCGGCCCGGTCACGAGGAAGGACAGCGCGTACCCGAGCAGCGCCGCGGGCGCCACCGCGAGCCCGGTCAAGGCCGCGGCCGTGCCCGCCACCTGAGGCAGCGACCCGCCGCGCGCCCGCGCCAGGGTCAGCGTGTGGTCCAGCTTGTCGGCCAGGAGCTGCACGGCCAGCACGATCACGCCGAGCGCGACCACCAGCAGCCCGCCGAGCACCAGGTACATCACGGTCTGCGCGGTGGACAGCGCGGCCAGGAAGTCGCCGAGCAGCTTGGGCAGCGCCGTCTCGACGCGGTACGGGCTGCCGGTGGTCTGCAGCCCCACGACCCGGTCGAACTCGGCGACCGCCGCCCGCAGCTCGGGCACGTCCAGGGCACTGGCGGCCCGCGCGTCGAGGGGCAGGATCCAGCGGTAGGACAGGTTGCGCCCCTCGCCGCTGAGCGCGGTCAGCCCGGCGTCGGACATCAGCGTGGTGATGTGCTTGACGTGGTCCTTGCCGCCGGGCGGCTGCTGCTCGATGACGTGGAGGATGTCGGAGTTGTGCGACCAGTAGCGGTCGCCGGGGTCCTTGGCCCGGAAGACGCCGACGATCTTCACGGCGGCGTAGTCGTTCTCGCCGAGGGTGATCGTCTGGCCCAGCTTCAGGCCCATTTCGGCCAGGGCCTCCTCGACGACCCCCACCTCGAAGACGGGGATCGTCTCACCTTCGTGGCGGCTCGTGGCGGGTGCGCCGGGCGCCCGTCCCGCGACCCAGTCCACGCGCCGGTCGGCGTCGGAGAGCCAGCCCAGGTTGACGTACGCCCCGCCGCTGGTTCCGGTGATCGGCGTGAGCGAGGTCTTGGCGCTCATGTGGCCGGCGCCGGTGGTCAGCGGGCGCAGCCCGGCGGGCAGGATCTCGCGCCAGAGGCGGTCGCGGGAGTCGAACTGGGCGCGTTCGCGCAGGTCCTCGCCCTGCCCGTGGGACTCCACGGTCACGGTCAGGTCGCTCTGCACGGCCGGGGCGGTGGTCAGCGCGCGGCGCAGGGCCTCGTCGTACGAGGCCTGCATCCCCCTCGGCAGGCCCGCGACCAGCAGGCACGCGCTCAACGTGAGCACGAAGAGCACGGCCACCGTGCCCAGGTGCACCCGGGCGAGCAGCCAGATCCTCACTGTTCCTCCCGAAGGCCGTGCCCCTGACGGCGCACGTTGCGCGCCAGCCCGGCGACGATCGCGAACAGCAACGCCGCCACCAGCGCCAGCATCAGACCGGTGGCCGCCCACGGGATGTCGAGCACCACACCCGGCGTGACGGCCGCGGCCTGGCCGGTCAGCACGATGTGCGGCACCACCAGCACGCCGACGACGACCGCCAGCCCGGTGCCCGCCGCCAGCGACAGCCCCACCACGAACGCCTGCTCCACGGCCAGCATCCCGAGCACCTGCCTGGAGCTCACCCCGAGCGCCCGCAGGATCGCGAACTCCGCCAGCCGCTCCCGCGCCGCGACCGTCGCGTTGACCAGGAACCCGAGCGCCGCGAACACCAGCGCCGCCATGAACCCCAGCATCAGCGCCCCCTGCAGCCCGCTGGCCAGCGGGTCGTCGCGCAGCGTGGCGGCCAGCGTCCGCTGGTCGAGCGCGGTGACGTCCCACTCGGGATGGCCGCCGAGCGCGGCCACGGCGGCGGTGGTGTCGCCGGCGGCCAGCCACCACTCGGTGGCGGGCCGGGGGAGCCGCGCCGCGGCCAGCTCGTGCGCCTGCATGGTCGCCCAGTCGACGAGCACGGCCTGCTGCCCGGCCGCGGTCGTCGGCATCGTCTCCACCACGCCGACGACCTTGACCGGCATGACCCGGCGGTCGATGGACGCCTTCCCGGTCTGCCCGACGCCCAGCTTGAGCGAGGCGGCCAGGTCGGCGGTGAGCACCACGGGCATCGGGCCCGGTTCGGGCCGCCGTACGAAGGGGGCCATCACGTCCCCGCTGACGCTCATCGTGAGCGGGGGCGCCGGCACCTGCTGCCCGTCGGCGGTGACGGCTTCGAGCGTCAGGCTCGCGGGGCTGTCCTGGGCGCCGGCGACCAGGCCGAGCAGCGACACCGGGTACGTGATCGTCCCGCTCCGTCCTGCCAGCGCGCGCAGGTCCACCTCGATCCGGTTCGTCCCCTGCTTGAGCAAGCCGAGCGACACGTCACGCCAGACGCCGAGCCCGTCGGACAGCACCAGCCGCAGCGGCAGGTCCGCGCTCGCCTCGGCGGTCAGGGTCAGCCTGGCCGGCCGTCCAGGCAGGGCCAGTCCGGCCGTCCGGTCGCCGGCCAGCGCCCGCGACAGCTCGCCGACGCCCTGCGCCGACAGGTCGGGACGCAGGTGGAACAGCTCGCCCAGCTTGCCCGCGTCCAGCGCGAGCAGCATCGCGTTCTCGCCGCCCACGTCGGTCTGCCCGCGGAATCCGGGCGAGGCCGCGGTGACGCCCGGCAGCGCGGCGAACGCCGTGCCGCGGCCGAGCGCCCCCAGCTCGGGGCCCTCCGCGGGGCCTGACAGCCGCAGGTCGGCCCCCGCCTGGTGGCGGGCCTGGTCGAGCTGCGATGAGCGCCAGGTCGAGGCGGTGGCCAGGGAGACGATGCCGATCGCGATCGCCATCGTGAGCAGCAGCGCGGGCCCGGCGTACTTGAGCGGCCGCCTGCTCACCTGCCACGCCCCGAGCGCGGGGGCGAGCGCGGGGCGCCTGGAGGTCACCCGCTCGGCCAGCCGCGACAGGCGCGGCACCAGCCGCAGCCCCAGCATGCCGCCCGTGAGCAGGGCCAGCGCGGGCCCGGAGATGATCAGCGGGTCGATGCCCAGCCCGCCGGCCGCCGTCACGGTCACGGGCGCGCCGTAGCGCTGGAGCTGCCAGATGGCCAGCCCGGCCACGACCAGCAGCGCCAGGTCCGCGCCCGCCCGCTCGATCAGGCCGCGCCCGCCGCCGCGCCCGCGCGCCGACTGCTCCTCCACGTACGTGCGCCGCGCGCCCGCCAGCGCGGGCAGGACCAGCAGCACGGCCGAGGCCAGCGCCACCCCGAACGACACGAGGAACGTCCCCACGTCCGCCACCGGCGCCAGCCGCACCCCCGACGCCCTGATCCAGGGCAATTGGTTGACCAGCGCGAGCAGCGGCGGCCCCAGGAACGGCGCCACGACCGCGCACGGCAGCGCCACCAGCAGCGCCTCGCCGCCCGCCAGCGCCGCCAGCCGCATCGTGCCCGCGCCACGCGAGCGCAGCAGCGCCACCTCCATGCGCCGGTGGTCGGCCAGCAGCCGCGCGGTGAGCATCAGCGCGTACGCGGCCAGCAGCAGCAGTTGCAGCACCGGGATCAGCATGGTGGAGCGCGCCACCAGCGAGGCGGTGTCGAGCTGGGTGAGCATGCCGGGCAGGTGGCTCGTGGCCACGCAGCTCGCGCAGCCGCCCGCCTTCAGCCGCTCCTCCACCTGCGCGATCGCGCCGGCCAGCGGGCGCAGCTGCTCGGGGGTGAGCGCGCGCAGGTCGGGCACGGCGGTCCAGGTCGCGTTGACGTTCGTGGCGAAGCGGGCCAGGAAGGTCTCGCGGGGCACCATGAGCGGCCCGTACGTGGTGAAGTCGCCGCGCTCCACGCCCCTGCCGAGGAGCTGCTCGCCGGCCCAGCGCTCGCCGGAGGGGTCGTTGAGCTGGAAGACGCCGGCCACGCGGACCCTGACCGGGCGGGGGTCGAGCCGCCCCCGCGTGGTGAACTCCTGCCCCGCCTCGAACCCGGCCGCCGAGGCCGCCGGCAGCGAGATCGCCACCTCGACCGGGTCGTTCCCGGGTTTCGGCCAGGCTCCGGAGACCAGCTTCGCGTGCCGGTCGAGCCCGTCGTAGCTGCCGAACCTGAGCAGCTCGGGCCGCTGCCGTGCCTCCTGGCCCGGCATGGCGTAGGAGTCGGAGCGGAAGCTGGTGGTGAGGGCCGGCTCGGCGGCGTAGGCGCGGGTGAGCTCGGCGCGTACGGACCGGTCGAACGCGGGGAACGTCTCGGCTGTCACGGGGGCGCTGATGGTGGCCGCGGTCTGCTCGTACGAGGCCGTCTCCATCGTCCGGCGGACACCGGCATCGGCGATGGAGGAGGCGTACATGGTCAGCGCCACCAGCGTGGTGGTCGCCAGGAGGATCGAGCCCAGGGCGGCCAGGAGGAGCAGCGGCTCGCTGAACGCCCTCTTGACGACCAACGGCCCCCGCATGTGTCCCCCTTCACCCGTTTAGTGCACCTTCTGGCAGGTGAAGGAGGAGGAGCAAGGGATCTTTGGAACGGTGACGCACCCGATACGGGCGTGTGATATCGAAACCGTGACAAACCACGGCAAAAAACAACGCCGCACCCCTTGGTGGAGGTGCGGCGTTTCGGGCAGCCGAATTGCGGCTTACTTGGCGCCGGCGAGTGCCGCGGCCTGCTTGGCGATCGCGGACTTGCGGTTGGCGGCCTGGTTCTTGTGGATGACGCCCTTGCTGACGGCCTTGTCGAGCTGACGGGCAGCGACCCGCTGCAGGGCCACGGCCTGCTCCACGTCGCCCTGCTCGGCGGCCTCGCGGAACTTACGGACAGCCGTCTTCAGCGAGGACTTGACTGCCTTGTTGCGCAGACGAGCCTTCTCGTTCTGCTTGTTGCGCTTGATCTGGGACTTGATGTTCGCCACGAAGAAGCCTCGGTGAAAGTCTGAAGTGATGGACGGGGCGCGCGGGCTCGAGAGAGGGCGCGCCACACGCAGTTGCTCAGGTTACCAATAACTCAGGCGGCTGCTCAAATCAACGCCACCGCGTCATGTACTCGCGCCAGTCCTCTTCGGTGGCCGCGAAGTCGACGTAGAGGGCCAGCCCGAACCGCTCGCGGCGGCCGTGGTCCGACAGCGCCAGCCTGGCGCCCTCGGCGGCCATCGCGACGCTCTCCGCCTGGTCCAGCCAGGGTACGCCATGGTCGTGGTAGGCGGGGGCGCCGATGAACAGGGCCTTGGACTCCGGAACCAGGTCCAGGGCGAGCCGGGCCTGACGGGCCACGTAACCGCCGTAGAGGGACTGTGAGGGGGTGAACGAGTCGTACGTCATGATCGCCACCTGGTCGACGCGGTCCACGACCTGGCGGAAGTAGCCCTCGGACCAGTACTTGTCGTGGCCCAGGAGGGCCCTGGCGGTCAGGCGCATGCCCAGGTACGGCTCGATCTGCGGGACGGAGGTGGACAGCAGCTTCGTGTGCTGCCGCGTCCTGTCCAGGAGGTCGAGGAACTCGGTGTCGCCGTCGCCGATGGGCTCGAAGTTGTAGTGGATGCCGTCGTAGCCCTGCTTCATGATGGCGGCGACGCCGGCCAGGACGTTCTCGCGGGAGCGGGGGGCGTCGAGGTCGAGGCCGTTCTTGACGGCCTGGCCGAGCCAGGCGGAGACGCGGACGTCGGGCAGCTGCTTTCGCATCCATTGCACGAAATTTCCGGCGTTGGGGTATTTAGCGGGATTCAGGCGGCCGTCCCACTCGAAGGGGCCGGAGTGGACGTACACGTCCTTGATGCCTGTGGTACGCAGCCGTAACGCGAGCTTCTCGACGTCCTGCTCCGTACGGCGGCCGTCCACCCAGGCGTGGCCCAGCCACAAGGCGTCGTTGCCGGTGCTCTTCGCCCAGGCCGCCGGGGCACCGGTAAACTGGATCCGGAGCGCCGCGGCGAGGAGGCCGCCCAGCGCGACCACGATGGCCAAGGCAAGCGCGAGCAGGCGCAGGCCGCGGCGGATGACGGTTCGGGCAATCACCCGGGCATGTCACCATAGAAGACTGCTTGACCTCAACCCTGTCGAAACGGACTTCGGTGCGCACTCAGCCTGGCCAGACCGACCCCGCGTTGATCCGCAACTTCTGCATCATCGCGCACATCGACCATGGCAAGTCGACCCTTGCCGACCGGATGCTGCAGATCACCGGCGTGGTCGACGACCGCTCCATGCGTGCCCAGTACCTCGACAGGATGGACATCGAGCGCGAGCGCGGCATCACGATCAAGTCGCAGGCCGTGCGGCTGCCGTGGGCCGGCCACGTGCTCAACATGATCGACACCCCCGGGCACGTCGACTTCACCTACGAGGTGTCCCGGTCGCTGCAGGCGTGCGAGGGCGCGATCCTGCTGGTCGACGCGGCCCAGGGCATCGAGGCGCAGACGCTGGCCAACCTCTACCTGGCCATGAACGCCGACCTGAACATCATCCCCGTCCTCAACAAGATCGACCTGCCGGCGGCGCAGCCGGAGAAGTTCGCCGAGGAGCTGGCGGGGCTGATCGGCTGCGACCCGTCCGACGTGCTCAAGGTGTCGGGCAAGACCGGCGAGGGCGTGCGCGAGCTGCTCGACCACGTCGTGCAGACGATCCCGGCCCCCGTGGGCAACGCCGACGCCGCCGCCCGCGCGCTGATCTTCGACTCCGTCTACGACACCTACCGCGGTGTGGTCACCTACGTCCGAGTCGTGGACGGCCACCTCGGCAAGCGTGAGCGCATCCTCATGATGTCCACCAACGCCACCCACGAGACGCTGGAGATCGGCGTCATCTCGCCCGAGCCGAAGATCTCCGACCTGGGCCTCGGCGTCGGCGAGGTGGGCTACCTCATCACCGGCGTGAAGGACGTGCGCCAGTCGCGGGTGGGTGACACGGTCACCTCGGCGGCCAAGGGCGCCCAGGAGATGCTGGCCGGCTACGAGCACCCGAAGCCCATGGTGTTCTCGGGGCTCTACCCGATCGACGGCGACGAGTATCCGGAGCTGCGCGAGGCGCTCGACAAGCTGCAGCTCAACGACGCCGCGCTGGTCTACGAGCCGGAGACCTCGGCGGCGCTCGGGTTCGGGTTCCGCGTCGGCTTCCTCGGCCTGCTGCACATGGAGATCGTGCGGGAGCGGCTGGAACGCGAGTTCGGGCTGTCGCTGATCTCCACGGCGCCCAACGTGGTCTACCGCGTGATCATGGAGGACGGCAAGGAGCTGACCGTCACCAACCCGTCGGAGTTCCCCACCGGCGGCAAGATCGCGCAGGTCTTCGAGCCGGTGACGAAGTCCACGATCCTGGCGCCGGCCGAGTTCATCGGCGCGATCATGGAGATCTGCCAGGGGCGGCGCGGCCAGCTCCTCGGCATGGACTACCTGTCGGAGGACCGGGTCGAGATCCGCTACACGCTGCCGCTCGGCGAGATCATCTTCGACTTCTTCGACCAGCTCAAGTCCCGCACCCGCGGCTACGCCTCGCTCGACTACGAGCCGGCGGGCGAGCAGGAGGCCGAGCTGGTCAAGGTCGACATCCTGCTGCAGGGCGAGGCGGTCGACGCCTTCAGCGCCATCGTGCACAAGGACAAGGCCTACGGCTACGGCGTCGACATGGCCAAGAAGCTGCGCGAGCTGATCCCCAGGCAGCAGTTCGAGGTGCCGATCCAGGCCGCCATCGGCGCCAGGGTCATCGCCCGCGAGAACATCCGCGCCATCCGCAAGGACGTGCTGGCCAAGTGCTACGGCGGTGACATCTCCCGTAAGCGGAAGCTGCTGGAGAAGCAGAAGGAAGGCAAGAAGCGGATGAAGATGGTCGGCCGGGTCGAGGTGCCGCAGGAGGCCTTCGTCGCCGCGCTGTCCACGGACTCCAGCGCCGACAAGACCAAGAAGTAGCCGCTTTTCCGGGGCGGGGGCGCCTGAATACCCTGAAAGCATGGAAGTGGTGCGGACGGCGCGATTGGTCCTATCTCGGGTGATGCCCGACGATCTGGACGCCGTGCACGAGATCCATTCCGATCCGCGTACCAGCGTTTACCACCCCGGCGGCCCCGTCACCGACCTGGAGGCCAGCCGGGCCATGCTCGACCTGTGGCTGGCCGACTGGGACGAACGCGGGCTCGGCTACTGGGCCGCGCGCCTGCCGGGCCACCCGCGCGTCCTCGGCTTCGGCGGCCTGCGCCACGCGGTTGTGGACGAAGCCGAGGTGTTGAACCTGTACTACCGCTTCCGGCCGTCGGCGTGGGGCCACGGGTACGCGGTCGAGCTCGCCCGGGCGGCGCTGCGGGTGGGCAGGGGGCTGGGGACCGTGGTCGCCGTGATCAGGGATGTCAACCTGCCGTCGCACCGGGTGGCGGAGCGGGCCGGGATGCGCAAGGACCGGACGATCCCGTACGGCGGGCTGCCCAGCGACGTCTACGTCGCCTGACCGGGGGTGATGGCGCCGCTGAGGCTAGCCGGTCACCGCACCTTGCCGCCTGAACGGGACCGCCAGACGAACCCCGCCAGCACCACCACGCTCACCACTCCCTGCGCCATCAGGAAGGGGGCCAGGTCCGTCGGCTGGGAGACCAGCGCGACGGCGGTGGGGAGGCAGCCGAGCAGGGCCAGGTCCGGGCCGGTGGCCGCCCAGAACAGCGGGCCGGTCGGGATGGCGCCGCCCGGGGTGTCGATGACCGGCATGGAGTGATCGACGGGAGCGCGCCCGGCCATCCGCAGGGCTGCGGCGGCCAGCGCGGGCGCGGCCAGCGGCCCGAACAACCACCACGCCCCACCGAACCCGCCTGCCACGCCACCAGCGTCAGCGAGCCCGGCCATCGCGCCGCCGACGGCCAGGCCGGTGAAGGCCAGGGCCGTCCACGCGCCGGCCAGCAGTCCCGGCAGGACCGCGCGGGCCGCCAGCGCCTTCCGCCGGCTCACCCCGATGAGCCGGGCCAGGGCGGGGTTGTCGGCGTCCCTGCGCGCTCCTGACGTGCTGATGGACGCCACGGCCAGCGCACCCCCCAGCAAGGCCACGCCGAGGGCCGTCGGAGAACCTCCGGCCTGGGCCAGGACGGCGGGCAGCGCGGCCGTCGCCGTCACGCCCACCAGCCGCCCGCGCCGGCGGGCCAGCCGCCGCCAGTCCTGCCAGGCCAGCGCGAACGGCGCCGGCAGCGACGGCCAGCGCCGGGAGGGGAGCTTCCTGGCCCGCCAGTGGTTGTCCTCGGCGATCCAGGTGAGCGCGCCGGGGTCGAGGGACATGGCCGCGCCCGCCACGTGGCCGGCCCGGGTGGAGGAGGCCACGAGTGTGCGGGTGGGGATGCGTTCGAGCGAGACCCACGCCTGCCGTACGAGCAGGCCGGAGACGACGGCGGCGCCGGAGACGGCGGCCGCGAGAGCGGGCGGGGGAGCGCTCGCCGCGATGGCCAGCACCGTACGGAGCTGCCCGGTCACCGCGACCGCCGCCAGCACGAGCAGCATGGCCACCGCACCGGTCAGCCACAACCGCCACGACGTGGACGCCTGCCCCAGCACGGCCAGCGCCATCCCGCCCACCGCCGCGGCCACACCCACGACCAGCGCGCCCAGCACCCGCCACACGAGCTGGTCCGGCGCGCCCAGCACGGCGAGCAACCCCACCCCGAGCACCACCCCCGCCACCACCGCGACGCCGAGCAGCAGGCGCGCCGCACGGCCGAGCACGTGCCGCCGGTTCAGCGGGGAGAGCAGCAGCCAGGAGGCGTCGGCGCCGGGCAGCAGAACGGGCCCGGCGTTACGGGCCGCGGCCAGGAACCCGGCCAGGCCCAGCGCGAGCAGCGCCACCCCCGCCCCCATGCGCGCGGGCTCGCCGGGCACGGCCAGGCCGGCGAGCACGTCGGACAGGGGCTTGCCCGTCACGGCGATGAGCATGGCCAGGCAGAAGACGGAGACGTAACGGTCCATCACGCCGGCGGGGGTGCGCCCGCGCGACCGCAGGTACGCCCGCACCGTACGGACGCCGGCTCCCGACGACCCGGTCATGCGGCCACCCCTGAGGGGGCGACCTGGCGGCTGATCGTGGCCAGGCCCTGGTCGTGGGTGGCCATGACGACGGTGCCGCCCTCGTCGGCGTACTCGTGGAGCAGGTCCGCGAGGTCGGCGCGGAAGTCCTTGTCCAGGCCGCGTTCCGGCTCGTCCAGGAGGAGCAGCGTGCTCGGCCGCAGCAGGGTGGCGGCCAGGGAGAGGCGCTGGCGCTGGCCCGTGGACAGGTTCAGCGGCGGCGCGTCCGCCCGCTCCTGCAACGCGAACAGCTCCAGCGCCGCGTCCACCGTCATCCTGGCCTGGGCGTGTACGGCTCCCATCAGCTCCAGATGCTCGCGTGCCGTGAGGCCCGGATACCAGGCGGGCTCGTCGCCCAGCAGCGCCACACGGCCCCAGAACGCGGCGTCGTCGGCGGGGGGCTTCCCGAACACGCGTACCTCGCCGGAGGTGACGGGCTGCAGACCGGCCAGGCAGCGCAGCAGGGTGGACTTCCCCGAGCCGTTCGAGCCGACCACGGCCACGATCTCACCCGGCGCCACGGTCAGGTCCAGGTCGCGGAGCACCGGGTTGCCGCCCAGCTCCACGGTGAGGGTTTCAACACTGATGATCGAGTCGTACACCGTTCGAGCGTATCCACGGCCACCCGTGAACGCGTACCCGCCGAGCGCCGATCTCGGCCCGCAAGCCCGAGGACGCAAGGGATTCTGTCGGTGCCACCGTCTACCTTCTATACCCGAACACCTGTGCGACTGGAGGGTGACGTGATTGCTTCTGAGCGATTCGAGCGTGCCGCGGTGCTGGGGGTGGCTGTGGCTGAGGAGGCTCGGCGGTTGCTGAGGCGCCATTTGGCGGACGGCGAGGAGGGCACCGACGGCACGGTCCTGGTCGATGTGCCCTACCCCGACGCGGCTGTCGTGACGGCGCTGCTCGACGTGGCGGCCGAGTGCTTCGGCGAGCGCGGGAGCTCGGTGGAGGAGACCCGGCAGGCGGCGTTGGAGACGTTGTTACAGCTTGCGGGCTTCGACGAGGAGTCCCAGCTCAACCGGGGTGCGCCAGGCCGTGACGAAAGGCGTAGGTGACGGCCTGGGCCCGGTCCCGCAGGTGCGCCTTGGCGAAGAGGTTGTTGATGTGGGTCTTGACGGTCGCCTCGGTGATGTAGAGGCGGGCGGCGATCTCCGCGTTCGACAGGCCCTCGGCGATGAGGCGCAGCACCTCGGTCTCACGCGGCGTCAGGCCGTGGTGCGACCGGCTCCCCTCGTGGGGCGGCCGGTTCCTCTTGTCAGGTGACCGGCTCGCCTCGTCGGACGGCCGGTTCCCCTCGTCGGGTGACCGGCTCGCCTCGTCGGACGGCCGGCTCGCTGTGTCGGACGACCGGCCAGGGCTGTCCTGCGGTCGGTTCGTCCTGCTGGACGCCTGGCTGTCGCCGCCGGGCGACGGGCTCGTCCGGACGGGTGGTCGGCTGTGGCTGTCGGGCAGCCGGCGAAGCTCGGCGGGCGGCTGATCGCGCCCGCCGGCCCCGTGGTCCTGGACGGGCGGCGTGGCGGCCCAGCAGCCCCTGTCGGCCTCACGGTCCTGCGCGTGTGGCGTGGCGGCCCAGCGGCCCCTGTCGGCCTCACGGTCCTGCGCGTGTGGCGCGGTCGCCTGAGCGCTCCTGCGGGTCTCGCGGTTCTGGGCGTGCGGCGCGGCTGCCTGATCGCGTCCCGCCACGGGCGCGGGGGTGTTCCCGTCCGCCTCGGCGGTGCGCGATCCGGTGGTGCCCGCCTCGCTGCCGACGGTGCCGTTGTGACGTGGGTCGGCAGCAGGAGGGGGCGGTGAGGTGGATGCGGTGCCCGGTGTGGCAGAGGTGGCCGGTGCCGATGGGGTGGTGGTTGTGGCCGGGGGAGGGGGCATGGTGTCGAGGAGGCGGCGTTGCACCGTGGGGTCGAGCTGGGCGTCACCGCGCATCACCGTGGCCACGGCCGAGGCGATGTCGTCGGCGTCGGCGTCCTTGGTGAGGAAGCCGCGAGCGCCCGCGCGCAGTGCGGCGAAGACCGACTCGTCGTCCGAGTACGTGGTGAGCACGACGACCTGGGTGTCCGGGTACGCGGCGCGGATGCGGCCGGTGGCCTCCACTCCGCCCATGCGGGGCATGCGCAGGTCCATGAGCACCACGTCCGGCCGCTCGGCTTCGACCATGCGCAGCGCCGCCTCGCCGTCGCCCGCCGAGCCGACCACCTCGATCCCCGGCAGCAGGCCGAGCAGCAGCACCAGCCCCTCACGCACCACGGCCTGGTCATCCACCACGACCACCCTGGTCATCCGTGCGACCTCCTGCGCGTCGAGGGGACGTCGGCAAGGCTCATGCCGGAACCCTGAGATGGACGAGGAAACCGCCGTCATCCCGTTCCCCGGCGGTCAGCGTGCCACCGAGGAGCTCGGCGCGTTCCCGCATCCCCAGGAGGCCGTACCCGCCCCCAGGCGTGCCCTTGAGGTCGTGACGACCATCTCCGGACATGCCCTTGAGGCTGTGACGGCCCCCGGGCGGGCCGGATGCGCCCTGGCCGCCATGCAGGCTGTCGCCGTCCTCAAGCGTGCCCTTGAGGTCGTGACCGCCTTCAGGTGTGCCTTTCTGGGCGGAGGCGGGGTTCGTGATGCTCAGGTCGCAGCGGCCGGGGGTGAAGGTCAGCGTGACGTGGGCCGGGCTGCCGGGGGCGTGGCGGCGGACGTTCGTGAGGGCCTCCTGGGCGGTGCGCAGGAGGGCGAGCTCCGTTTCCGGGGCGAGGCGCTGCTCGGGGCCCGAGATGCGGAGCGTGCAGGGCTGGTGGGCGGCGGTCTCGAAGTCGGCGGCGAGCGTGCGCAGGGCCACCGGCAGGGCAGGCGGGTCCTCGCGGAGGGCCGAGACCGCGCGCCTGGCCTCCTCCAGGCCCGTCTTGGCCAGGTTGCGGGCGTGGGTGACGCGGTCGAGGGCCTCGGCTGTACGTTCCGCGCGCAGCAGCAGCTTGGCACCCTCCAGGTGGACGAGCTGGGCGGAGAGCGAGTGGGCGAGGATGTCGTGGATCTCCCTGGCGATCCTGGCTCTCTCCGCCAGCACGGCCTCCCTCGCCTCGGCGGCCCTGGCGGCCTTGCGTTGCTTCGCCGCGTACGTGATCAGGAAGATCAGGCAGACGCCGAGGACGAGGGGGAGGACGTCGGCCGGGCCGCCGGCGAGCTCACCCGCCACGACGAGCCCCGCGACGGCCAGGAGCCCGACGGCGATCGCCTGGCGCAACGGCAGGCGGCTCGCCGCCAGGCTGACGCAGACGAGCAGGACGCCGATCGTCACCCCGCTGTGCGTGATCGAGTTGAGCGCGATGGACAGGACCACCGCCAGGCCGAGGGAGATCAGCATGACGGGCTGCGGCATCCCGCTCAGCGACTCGATCCCCTTCCACCAGGCGTTCCGGCGGCGTGTGCGCGGGGCCGTCGCGCCGGCGGAACGTGGCCGCACGGCGGCGCCGCTCGAGTCCGGGCGTGCGGCGGTGGCGGCGCCGGCGTCTGGGCGCGGGGTGGCGCGGTCGATGGCGGGTGGGGAGCTCGTGGTTTCCGTACGGAGCGACGGCAGCAGGGGGACGAGCAGGGCGAGGGACAGCGCGAGGGTCAGGATGGTGACGGCCAGGGCGGTGCCGGTGAGCCCGGGTGCGGGGGTCGCCCGCACCTGGGCCACGATCAGCAGCACGACCACACCCAGCCGCAGGGCATGGGGAACGACTCTGGGCAGGTCACGCATCACCCCACGAAAGTATCCGGTTGCCGACCGGCGCCGGTAAGCGCACGGCCCCTGCGGGCGACGAGGTACGACTGGATGCCGATGGTGAGACCGAGGAACAGCAGGATGCTGCCGGCGGAGACGGTCAGGCCGGCGGCGGCGCCGGCGAAGTAGAGCCCGGCGCGGGTCGCCATCGAGGCCAGCCACGCCAGCAGGGTCCAGCCCGTGGCCTTCGACCAGGAGACGCCGGCGGAGTCGACCCAGACGCGTACGGTCCTCGCGCGCCAGACGCCGAGCGCCAAGGCGGCCACGGCCTCCACGGCGAGGAGGGTCACGCTGAGGGCGAGGTGTTCAGGGTCGAAGAGCCCGCCCGTGACGAGGCCGAGGACGACCATGGCGGCGGCCGCGTAGAGGGCCGAGGTCCCTTCGGCCGGGCGGGTGGGGAGCTGGCGGTAGAGGACGAACGCGACGGCGAGGAGGACGAGCAGGGAGATTTGCAGAGTTTCCACGAGGCTTGACCGTAGGGAGACGGCTGCCGGACTGGATCGGCCTGCGGGTTGAGGAGGCGGAATGTCCACCTATGTGTGGATTCTCCACCTGAGGGTCGAGTCCACCCTGGGGTGGAGGGTGGCGCAGGGCTTCTTCGAATATCGGTTCGCTTCTGTGAAGAATGTTCAGTTATCTTCCCATTTATGCGCATTCTCTCCGTGAACGTGGGCACAGCGTGCGACGCCGAGTGGGCGGGGAGCCTGAGACGTACGGCGATCGACAAGCATGCTGTCGGGCACCGGGTCGCCGTGCGGGACAACGGGCTGGACGGGGACGAGCGAGCCGACCAGAAGCACCACGGCTCACCGGATTCCGCCGTCTACTCCTACGCGAGGGAGGACTACGACTGGTGGGAGCGGGAGCTCGGGAGGGAACTGCGTGACGGCCGGTTCGGGGAGAACCTGACCACCTCGGGGATCGACGTCAACGGGGCTCTGGTCGGCGAGCGGTGGCGGGTGGGCAGCGCACTGCTGGAGGTGACCGGGCCGAGGACGCCGTGCGTGGTGTTCCGCAACTGGATGGACGAGCCCGGCTGGGTCAAGCGGTTCACGCAGGCGGGGCGGCCAGGGGCGTACCTGCGGGTGGTCGAGCTCGGTGAGCTGGGGGCGGGGGACGAGGTGGAGATCGTCTCGCGGCCCGGGGTGGGGGTGAGCGTGGCCGACTGGTTCCGGGCCCGTAACGGGGATCGGGACGCGCTGCGCCGCATCCTGGACGTGCCCGGACATGACGCCAAATGGGATGCGATGGCCGAGCGAGTCTTCGGCTGAGGTGAGGGCGGGCAGCCGCCAGAGTGGTGAGCGGGTTCGGGTCGGCGCCCGGGTTCCCCGGGCGAGGTGCGTGGCCGGGGTTCCCCGGGTGGGGTGGGTGGCCGGGGTTCCCCGGTGGGGTGCGTCCGGGGTTCACCGGGCGGGGTGGGTGGCCGGGCGGGTGGACGGGACGTGCCGCGCCCGGCCAGGTCGTCAGCGCAGGACCGAGTACAGCGCCGAGGTGAGTGAGGCCTTGGCGTCGTCCTGGTCGATGGACCACATCATCGAGCCGCCGAGCCCCTTGAGCCGGATGTAGGCCGCCTTCTGCACCAGCACCGCCGGATCGTCGTACGACCAGAACTCGTTCCCGTCGTACAGCCACATGGCCCCGGTGCGCAGGTCGCGATGGCGCTTGCCGGGCTTGGACGCCAGGTCCTTGTAGTCCTCGGTCCCCGGCGCCCACTTGCCGGGCGCGGGCCCCGTGGCCGGCTTGTAGAGGCCGTCCCCGCCGCCGGTCACGCCCGTCCAGCCCTGGCCGTACGCGGGCACGCCGACCACGAGCTTGCGGGCGGGCGCGCCGCGCGAGAGGTAGTCGCGCACGGTCTGGTCCACGCTGTAGCGGATCGGGTTCGGGTCGCGGCGGTCGGTGAAGAGGTTGCCGTTGTGCCCGGTCTGCGGCTCCCACGTGCCGTGCAGGTCGTAGCCCTGCACGGTGGCGAAGTCGAGCTGCCTGAAGACGTCGGGTACCTCGAACCCGGCGTCGATCTTGGCGGCGGCGGCCGGGAGGAAGGCGGTGAGCTGCGCCGAGGAGGAGTAGGCGCGCAGCTGCGCGCGCAGCTCGCGCACGAACAGCGTGAAGTTCCGCTTGTCCTCGGGCCGGATGACGTTGCCCTCGGCCCCGGCCGAGCCCGGCCACTCCCAGTCCAGGTCGATCCCGTCGAACACGCCCGCGCCCGCGCCCGGCTCGAGCCCGGGCAGGTTGCCGCGCAGCCACAGGTCGATGCACGACCCGGCGAGCGCGGCGCGGGACTCGGGGGTGAGGACGGCGTCGGAGAAGTGCTTGGAGCCGGTCCAGCCGCCCAGCGAGATCATCACCTTGAGGCCGGGGTGCTTGGCCTTGAGCTTGCGGAGCTGGTTGAGGTTGCCGTTGAGCGCCTGCCCCGGCGCGTCCGCGACCCCGTCCACGCTCTGCTCCGCCGGCACCGGCCGCTGCCAGTCGGCCCACGGGTCGGACGAGTAGCAGGCGCCTTCGGCGTCGACGAAGCCGAACGCGTAGTTGAGGTGGGTGAGCTTGGCCGCGGCACCCGTGACGTCGACGTCCTTGACGTGGTAGTCGCGGCCGTAGACGCCCCACTGGATGAAGTACGCGACCCGCTTGAAGCCGGTGCGGGCCTCGGCGGGCACGGCGAACGCCGTGAGGCCGAGTAAGAGCGACAGTGCGATCAGGATCTTCTTCTTCACGAGCGGCTCCCGGGTCGCGCGCTTTTATAGGAAACTTTCCTATAAATTAGACGCGATCGTAGAGCGGCTGCCCGCCCCCGTCAACGATCCGCGCGATCTCCTCTGGGCTCGACAGCACCCCCCACGCGTACGGGGGATCGGAGAACAGCGACAGCACCAGATCGGCGAGGTCCTGCCTGCCGGCGGCCGCCACGAGCAGCTTCACGACGTGCTCGGGCGGCGGCCGCAGGAACGCGTTCGTCCAGTCGGTGACCGGCTTGCCGGCCTCCCACATGCGCTCCGCCGTGGCCCTGGCGAAGGCGGCGTCGTACGGGCCGCCCGCCGCGATGGCCTCGGCCGCGATCCACGCGCACCTGGAGCCCAGGTTCGCGCCCTGGCCGGTGATCGGGTCGTTGACGATCCAGGCGTCGCCGATGGCCAGCGCGACGCGCCCGCTCGGCAGCTCGGCCACCGGCCGGCGTACCGTGGGCGTGACCGCGCCCCGCAGCAGGTCGTCCGGACCGAGCAGCTCGAACGCCGCCGGATCCACCCCCTCGGCCAGGCGCGGCGCGTGCTCGCGCAGCAGTCCGAGCAGCGTGGCGGCGACCTCGTCCCCGGGCACGCGGGTGATCGGCTCCAGCGGGCCTCCGGGGATCGCCTCGACGAGGACGGCCGAGACGACGCCCTCGCGGGTCAGCATCGGTGCTCGCAGGATCTCGCCCGCCCCGCCGGAGATGTTGTACGAGAACACGGACTCGAGGTCGAGCCCCCGATACAGCCCGGCGGCCAGGAGCCGCTGCGGCCTGTCGTACGGGGAGAGCGCGGCGTCGCGCGGGAACAGCTCGGTCACCGAGCGCCTGCCCGCCGCCACCACCATCAGCTCGTGCCGCTCCGACCAGCGATCCACCAGCGCCGCGTCCGGAGCGGAGCCGGACACGACGAGCTCGCCGCCGCGCCCGGCGTAGTCGTCCATGAACGCGGGCAGCAGCAGCCGCAGGTCCACCGCGTGGAACGGCTCGGCGGTGCCGGCCGTGAACTCCAGCGGCGGCTCCCCCTTGATCGACAGCATGGCCCTGTTCATGAGGCAGGCGGGGTCCCGGTAGTGCTCGCTGCCCAGCTCCCGCTCCCGTGCCCGCGTGTGCCCCATGCGGACCACCGTGGCCGGCAACCGCCCCTTGCGCAGGGTGTCGGCGTCACTCTCGCAGTAGAGCGTCGTCTCGACGCCGAGCTGCTGCAGCCGCAGAGCGAGGGTGAGCCCCGAGATCCCCGCCCCGACGATGCCGATGCCCGTGCCCGTGCCGGTGCCTGCCATGATGGTCCCCTTTCGTGACTGGTAGAGCTGCAGCGCAACGCGCCGGGCCTGTAGCCGGATCGGAGCACTCCCGGGAGCCGGGCAAACTGGAGGCGTGCCATCCACCCTGCCTGACGGCGATCCCGCGCCCACCTCGGGCGAGCTGCCCGACAGCGCCCTGCGCGGCCTCGGCGAGCGCCCGTTCGGCTTCTACGTGCACGTGCCGTTCTGCGTGACGCGCTGCGGCTACTGCGACTTCAACACCTACACCGCCGCCGAGCTGGGGCCCGGCGCCTCCCACCGCGACTACGCCGACACGGTGGTGGAGGAGATCCGCCTCGCGCGCCGCGTCCTGGGCGAGGCCGACCTGCCGGTGGAGACGGTGTTCTTCGGGGGTGGCACGCCCACGCTGCTGCCGCCGGAAGACCTGGCCAGGATCCTGGCCGCGATCGGCTCCGAGTTCGGGCTGCGGCCGGGGGCCGAGGTCACCACGGAGGCCAACCCCGAGTCCGTCGACCCCTCCTACCTGGAGAAACTGCGTCACGGCGGCTTCAACAGGGTCAGCTTCGGCATGCAGAGCGCACGCGAGCACGTGCTGCGGGTGCTCGACCGCCGGCACACGCCCGGCCGGGCCGCGGCGGCCGTGCGCGAGGCCAGGCAGGCCGGGTTCGACCACGTCAACCTCGACCTGATCTACAGCACGCCGGGCGAGACCGACGACGACTGGCGGGCCTCCCTGTCCGCGGCGATCGAGGCGGGGCCGGACCACGTGTCGGCGTACTCGCTGATCGTCGAGGAGGGCACCAGGCTGGCGGCCCGCATCCGGCGCGGCGAGCTGCCCATGCCCGACGACGACGTGGCCGCCGACCGCTACCTGATCGCCGACGAGCTGCTGGCGGAGGCCGGGTTCCGCTGGTACGAGGTGTCCAACTGGGCCCACTCCGACGAGGCCCGCTGCCGGCACAACCTGCTCTACTGGACCGGCGGCGACTGGTGGGCGGCCGGCCCCGGCGCCCACAGCCACGTCGGCGGCACCCGCTGGTGGAACGTCAAGCATCCCGCCGCCTACGCCCAGCGGCTGGCCGCCGGCGCCTCGCCCGCCCACGCCCGCGAGGTGCTCGCCCAGGACGACCGCGACGCCGAGCGGCTGATGCTGGAGCTCCGGCTCGACTCCGGCTACCCGCTGGCCGACGTGGCGCCGGCCGCGCGCACCACCGTGGCGAGCGCGCTGGCCCGCGGGCTGCTGGAGCCGGAGGCGTTCAAGCGGGGGCGGCTGGTGCTGACCCTGCGGGGGCGGCTGCTGGCGGACGCACTCGTCCGGGATCTCCTGGTCTAGGTGATCATCCGGATGGAGAACGGGTAGCGGTAGCGCTCGCCCTTGTTGGTGGCCATCGCCGCCTGGATGTGGAAGATCAGCGACAGGATCCAGATGACCGGCAGCAGCGCGATGCCGATGAACACGATCGTCAGGATGCCCGAGATGAGGTAGCCGATGAACATCGTGATCTGGAAGTTGAGCGCTTCCGCCGCCTGGTCCCTGACGTACGGGGACTCGTCCTTCTTCATCAGGTAGATGATCAGCGGGCCGATCCACGAGACCAGCAGGCCCAGGAGATGGGACAGCATGGCCATCTGGGTGTCGTCGGTTCCGGGGCGGGGGCCGAACCTGCCCGGAATGTACGGCTCGCCCCGGCCAGGGGCGTAGCCGTAGCCGGGTGGTTGGTTCGGCGGCGGGGCATAACCCCCAGGCGGCGCGTAACCACCAGGAGGGGCGTAACCCCCAGGAGCGGCGTAACCCCCAGGAGGGGGATAGCCGCCAGGAGGGGGATAGCCGCCGGGCGGCGGGTAGCCACCGGGCGGGCCGGAGTCCGGGGCGGAGCCGGGCTGCTGCCCGTACGGGGCCTGCCGGCCGAAGTCCGGCGCCGAGCCGGGCTGCTGCCCGTAGGGAGCCTGCGGCCCGGAGAAGGGGCCCTGCGGCCCTGAGGAAGGGCCCTGCGGGCCGGAGGAGGGACCCTGCGGCCCGTAACCCGGCTGCGAGGCGGGCTGCTGTTCGTAACCCGGCTGTCGGGGAGCGGGCTGCCCGCCGTGGCCCGGCTGTGAGGCGGGCTGCCGGCCGGGAGCCGGGTACTGGGGGCCGGAGCCCTGGGCCGGCGGAAGGTCCGCAGGGGTGACCTTGCGCGTGGCGTCGTCGTCGGGCGGCGGCTGGGGCGGGTCCTGGCTCATGGTGCCTCCGTAACGAAGTCGATCAGTTCCTCGACCCGGCCGAGCAGCTCCGGCTCCAGGTCCGTGTACGTCGAGACGGCGCCGAGAATCCGCCGCCACGCCTGCGCCGGCTCCATCCGCCAGCCGAGCGCGGCGATGACGCCTTCCTTCCACGGCACTCCACGCGGCACCTCGGGCCAGGCGGGGATGCGCAGCACGGACGGCTTGACCGCCTGCCAGATGTCGATGTACGGATGCCCCACCACGAGCACGTCCGGCGAGGTGATCTCGGCGGCGATCCTGCTCTCCTTGGAGCCGGGCACCAGGTGGTCGACCAGCACGCCCAGCCGGCGCCCCGGCTCGGGGCCGAACTCCGCCACGATGGCCGGCAGGTCGTCCACGCCCTCCAGGTACTCGACCACGACCCCCTCGACCCGCAGGTCATGGCCCCAGATCTTCTCCACGAGGGCGGCGTCGTGCACGCCCTCCACGTAGATCCGGCTCTGCCTGGCGACCCTGGCGCGCAGCCCCTCCACGGCGATCGAGCCCGACGCGCTGCGCCTGGCCCCGGCCGCGGGGGCCGCCGCCGGTCGGACCAGGGTCACGGGCTTGCCCTCCAGCAGGAAGGCGGCCGGCGCGAGCGGGAACAGGCGGCGCTTGCCGAACCGGTCCTCCAGCGTGACGGCCTCCTTGTCGCAGGCCACCACGGCGCCGCAGAAGCCGCTGTCGGCGTCCTCGACGACGAGGTCCAGCTCGGCGGGCACTTTCGGGATCTTCCCCTTGCCCGGCCGCCGCCAATTTCCCGCCAGCACATCGCCCTCGTACACACGGGGACCGTAGCAAATCACCCGCTGACCGCAAGGCGCTTGCGGGCACCGCTGCGCCGGACCAGGACGGTGATGGTGCCGCCGATCGCGACGAGCAGCCCGGCTCCCGGGATCAGGAACAGGGCGGCGAGCCCGCCGGTGATGCCGCCCGCGGCGGAGAAGGCGTCGCGGCCCACGCCGTACCGGACGGGGGCCTGCTCCTGGTTGGTGCAGGTGAGCTGGTAGTCGCCCTTGGTCGGCGCGTTGATCACGAGGAACTGCTCCCAGACGGCGCCCCCCGCCGTGACCTTCTGGGAGCCCGGGGTCCTGGCGAGCCTGGCCTGCCCGGGGCCGCCGGTGATGGAGCAGTCGTAGCTGACCGGGGTGTCGCTGGCGATGTACACGCCGGGCTTGCGGGCCGGGTCGATCGGCACCGTGACGCTTTCCCCGGACGCGAACGTCCTGGTCGGGGCCAGATCCGACACGCTGCTGACGACGCCGCCGGTGAACATGAGCGCCCCGGCCACCCCGCACGCCAGGAACACGCCCCAGACAGCCGCGAGCCACCACAAGCTGGGCTTTATGGCTTTGGAGTCGATTCGTGGCGGAAATTGGGCTTGTTGGCCGTATTGTCCGTACTGAGGTGGCGGGCCGAACTGGGTGGCCTCACCGTACTGCGGCGGGACCGGCCCGGGCTGCGGCTGTCCGGACGGCGGTTGCCAGTACGGAGGTGGCGGCGCCTGGCCGGAACCCGGCTGTGACCCCGGCTGCGACCCCGGCTGCGATCCCGGCTGCGGGCCGTACTGGTCAGGACGCTGTGGCTGACCGTGGTAAGGACCCTGCCCAGGCGGGGGGCCGTACGACGGGGGCCGGGAATCGTCGGTCATAGGGGCAAGTGTGAGGCCTGTCGCTTCCAAGAAGCTAGAAGCAGGATGTGGGACGCGGTGTTATCGCACCTTGTGGGCGAGAGCCGTACACTTGGCACTCGGGAACACAGAGTGCTAGACCTCGCGTTCCTGATATGGACAGAGGCAGGAGGTGAGCACGTGCTCGACGATCGGAAACTGGCGGTGCTCCGCGCCATTGTCGAAGACTACGTGTCCACCAACGAACCGGTGGGCTCCAAGGCGCTTGCCGAGCGCCACAACCTGAAGGTCTCCCCGGCGACGGTCAGGAACGACATGGCCGCGCTGGAGGAGGAGGGCTACATCACCCAGCCGCACACCAGCGCGGGCCGCGTGCCGACGGACAAGGGCTACCGCCTGTTCGTCGACCGGCTCTCCCAGGTCAAGCCGCTCTCGGGAGCCGAGCGCAGGGCGATCGAGACCTTCCTGGCCGGCGCGGTCGACCTCGACGACGTGGTGACCCGCACGGTCCGGCTGCTCGCGCAGCTGACCAGGCAGGTGGCGGTCGTGCAGTATCCGACGCTGAACCGTTCGACCGTCCGGCACGTCGAGCTGGTCCCGCTGAACGACCGGCGGGTCATGTTCGTGCTGATCACCAACACCGGTCGCGTCGAGCAGCGCGTGGTCGAGCTGCCCGAGGCGATCGACGACACGCGGATCGCGCACCTGCGCGCCGTGCTCAACGCCTGCCTCGACGGCTGCGGCCTGAGCAGCGTGCCCGAGCTGGTCGCCGACCTGCCCGAGCGGCTGGCTCCGGAAGACCGGCCCGCCGCGGCGACGATCCTGTCGGTGCTGCTGGAGACGCTGGTCGAGCGGCACGACGAGAAGATCGTGTTCGCCGGCGCGGCCAACCTCGCCGGCGCCGACTTCACCACCGGCCTGCGTGATGTGCTGGAGGCGCTGGAGGAGCAGGTGGTGCTCATGCGGCTGCTCGGCGAGACGACCAACGACACCCCGTCCGCGCTCACCGTGCGCATCGGCTCGGAAAACCCGTACCTGCGGGGGACATCCATCGTCGCGACCGGATACGGTTCTGGCGACAACCAACTGGCCCGGCTCGGTGTGCTGGGGCCCACCAGGATGGACTATCCCGTGACGATGGGCGCCGTACGCGCGGTGGCACGCTACGTCAGCCAGATCCTGGCTGCATCATAAGAGGTCGATAAGTGGCAAACAGCGACTACTACGCCACCCTCGGGGTGCGCCGTGACGCAAGTCAGGATGAGATCAAGAAGGCCTACCGCCGACTCGCCCGCGAGCTGCACCCCGACGTGAACCCCGATCCTGAGACCCAGGAGCGGTTCAAGGAGATCACGCAGGCCTACGAGGTGCTGTCGGACCCGAACAAGCGCCAGATGTACGACCTGGGTGGCGACCCGTTCGGTGGCGCGGGAGCGGCGGCGGGCGCCGGCGGCTTCGGCGCGGG
This sequence comes from Nonomuraea sp. NPDC050202, assembly GCF_040656115.1. Taxonomy (NCBI): domain Bacteria; kingdom Bacillati; phylum Actinomycetota; class Actinomycetes; order Streptosporangiales; family Streptosporangiaceae; genus Nonomuraea; species Nonomuraea sp. NPDC050202. Next base: position 377,533 of record NZ_JBFALF010000003.1, read on the forward strand.
CTTCCCGTTCAGCGACATCATGGACGCCTTCTTCGGCACCGCGGCCGGCGCCAGGGGGCCGCGCTCGCGTGCCCGCAGGGGCCGCAACGCCACCATCCGGGTGGAGCTCGACCTGCGCGAGACCGCGTTCGGCACCACCCGAGAGCTGGTCGTCGACACGGCCGTGCTGTGCGAGGTGTGCCACGGGGCCGGCGCCGCACCGGGCACCCACCCCGACACCTGCGACATGTGCAACGGGCGCGGCGAGATCTCCCAGGTCACCCGCTCGTTCCTGGGCCAGGTCATGACCTCGCGCCCGTGCCCGCAGTGCGGGGGCTTCGGCACGATCATCCGCCACCCCTGCCAGGAGTGCTCCGGCGACGGCCGCGTACGCACCCGCCGCACGATCAAGGTCCGCATCCCGGCGGGCGTCGAGGACGGCACCCACATCCAGCTCGCCGGCGAGGGTGAGGTCGGCCCCGGCGGTGGCCCGCCCGGAGACCTGTTCCTGGAGATCGTCGAGCGCAACCACGAGATCTTCGAGCGGCGCGGTGACGACCTCCACTGCACCGTCCAGATCCCGATGACGGCCGCCGCGCTCGGCACCATCCTCACGGTCGAGACGCTCGACGGCGCCGAAGAGGTGGACGTCCGTCCCGGCACGCAGTCCGGGCAGGTCATCACCATGTACGGCCGCGGCGTGCAGCGGCTCAACGAGTCCGGCAGGGGCGACCTGCTGATCCACGTCAACGTCGAGACCCCGTCCCGCCTCGACACCGCGCAGGAGGAGCTGCTGCGCGAGCTGGCCAAGCAGCGGGGCGAGGAGCGGCCGCCGGGCAAGTTCGCGCCGGGGCAGCAGGGCTTCTTCTCCCGGCTGCGCGACGCCTTCAACGGCCGGTGACGGTCCCGGTCTTCCTCGCTCAGGGTCTCGACGGCCCTGAGCTGACCCTCGGCGGGCCCGAGGGGCGGCACGCGGCCTCCGTGCGCCGCCTGCGGCCCGGCGAGCGGGTCGACCTGACCGACGGCGCCGGCGCGGTGGCCGAGTGCGTCGTGCGCGAGACGTTGAAGGACGCGCTCCGCCTCGACGTGCTGCGCCGCTACGACGTCGAGACGCCCAGCCCCAGGCTCGTCGTCGTCCAGGGCCTGCCCAAGGGCGACAGGGGCGAGCTGGCGGTCGAGATGATGACCGAGGCCGGCGTGGACGTCATCGTCCCGTGGGCCGCCGCGCGCAGCATCACGCAGTGGAAGGGCGACAAGATCGCCAAGGCGCTGGGCCGCTGGCGCTCCACCGCTCGCGAGGCGGGCAAGCAGGCCCGCCGCTTCCACCTGCCCGAGGTGGCCGACCTGGCCTCCACCAGGCAGGTCGAACGGCTCCTGTCGGAGGCCGCGCTGGGGCTGGTGCTGCACGAGGAGGCGGCCGAGCCGCTGTCCGGCGTGCCGCTGCCCGCGGGTGGCGACATCGTGGTGGTCGTGGGGCCGGAGGGCGGTGTCTCCGAGGAGGAGCTGGCCGGGTTCCGCGCCGCCAAGGCGACGTCGGTGCTGCTGGGGCCGACGATCCTGCGGACGTCCACGGCCGGGGTCGCCGCGGCGGCGGTGCTGCTCAGCCGTACGGGACGCTGGTAGGAGCCCGGCTAGGGCGTGGTCTGGGAGCTGTCCAGCAGGGGGCTGGCCAGCTCGGTGGGCGTCTCGGTCACCTCGTCGGGCGGCGGGCACTCCTCAGGCGGGCACGCCGAGGGCTGCCCCGTCGGCGGCTCCTCGGCGGTCGGCGCGGGCGAGGGCGAGACCTCGGGGCAGTCGGCGGGCGGCTCGGCCTGCTCGGCGAGCGGCGAGGGGCAGTCGGCCGGCGTCGGGCTGGGGGAGGGTGACGGCCTGCTGGTCGAGCCGGCCTTCCGCGTGGGCTTGGGTGAGGGTGGTGCCGACGATTCCGGGACCACCACGACGGGCTGCGACTGCTGGGGAGCCGGCTCCTTCGCCGGCGGCTGCTGGGAGCGCGTGGTGGAGGAGTTGGACGGGGCTTCGGAAGAAGTCGAGACGTTAAGGGGGGTGACGGTCTGCTCGATGATCTGGGAGCGCAGGTTGGGAACCGCCATCACGATCGCGCCGGCCAGCAGGACCGCGCCGACGCCGGCCGCACCCGCGCGCCACCAGAACAGGTTACGTACACCGCGCCGCGAGATGCGGGCACGGATGATCTCCAGTCCTTCCGGCGAGGGCACGACCGCGTCCGCCTCCGCGCGGAGCGCACGGCGCAGGAGGTCGCCGTACTCGTCGGGGGGCTGGGTCATGACATCTTCTCCAGGACCGATCGCAGGGCGGCCATGCCACGTGCGGTGTGGCTCTTGACCGCGCCCTTGCTGATCCCCATGGCGTGGGCGATCTCAGCTTCGGACAAGTCACCGTAGTAGCGTAGAACGAGTGCTTCTCTCTGTCGGGTCGGCAGGGCACGTAACGCCTCGATCACGGCGGAGCGTTCCAGCTCGCCGATCGCGCCGTTCTCGGCGCTCGGGGCGTCAGGCAAGCCCTTGGGGGCGTACTTCTCGACGACCGCGCGGTGACGCAGCACGGACCGGGACCTGTTGACGACAGATTGACGCAGGTAGGCAAGTGCCTTGTCGGGGTCGCGCAGCCTGCGCCAGGCACCATGGATGGCGACGAACGCATCCTGCACGACTTCCTCGGCTGTCGCAATGTCGCGCACCAGCAACACAGCCAGACGCACCAATGACCGAAAGTGCGCGCTGTACAGCGCGGTCACGGCCATGTCGGCATCCCACCCGACCGGCACCCCGCCCATCGACCTGTCGGCCAGAAGGGTTTCGGTGGTCACATCAGTGGGACGCGCGGCCTTCCCAGAGGGTTTACGCTCTTCCGGTTCTTGAGGTTTCCCCGGTTCGTTAGGGTGCATTACCCAGTCGTGTCCTCGCCAGGTGGCGCTCGCCCGACCCTGAATCGTCTTTTCTGCTGAAGTGTCGCACACTCACCCTAACCGGGTGGATCTTCCTACGCACGACACAGCTGATTACCGATTCGCAACGGACGTGCTGACGGCAGGGGCTCGGTAGGGTGATCGGGTGAGCGATTGTCTCTTCTGCCAAATCGTCGCCAAGGAGATTCCCGCCGAGATCGTTTATGAAACCGGCCGGACCCTGGCGTTCCGCGACATCAACCCGCAGGCGCCCACCCACGTGCTCGTCATTCCCAAGGGGCACCACGCCGACGCCGCGGCCCTCGCCCGGGCCGACGACGGCCTCGCCGACGAGGTGCTCAAGTCCGCCCACGAGGTGGCCGTCATGGAAGGCGTGGCCGAAGGCGGTTACCGGATCGTGTTCAACACCGGGGCCGGCGCCGGGCAGACCGTCTTCCACGTGCACGCCCACGTTCTCGGCGGGCGCGACCTGACCTGGCCGCCGGGCTAGAACAGGGGGACGAGGGACGCGGGTGATATTGGCGAGAGCAATCGGCCTGCTCCCGGATACGATGGGCGGAGAAGAACTCCGAAAGAGACCGGGAGGCATCAGGCCGCTGGCCTGCCCATGTCCGAACTACACGAATCCCGACGCACGGCACCTCCCTCGCGGACTCAAGCGAAGGTGCTGATACCGGACGAGTACCCGATGGTCAGCCTCCTGGGCTCTCGCGACGAGCTGTTGCGTGTCATCGAGAGCGCCTTCAGGGCCGACATCCACGTGCGCGGCAACGAGATCACCGTCACCGGCAGCCCCGACGAGAGCGGCACCGTCGTGCGGCTCTTCGAAGAGCTCGTCGAGGTCCTGCGCAGCGGCGGCGAGCTCACCCCCGACGCGGTCGAGCGCAGCATCGCCATGCTCCGCATGACCTCCGACCGCCCCGCCGAGGTGCTGTCGCTCGACATCCTCTCCTCGCGGGGCCGGACGATCCGGCCGAAGACCGTCAACCAGAAGCGTTACGTCGACGCGATCGACAAGCACACGGTCGTGTTCGGCATCGGCCCGGCGGGCACCGGCAAGACGTACCTCGCGATGGCCAAGGCCGTGCGCGCGCTGCAGGAGAAGCGGGTCAACCGGATCATCCTGACCCGCCCGGCGGTCGAGGCGGGCGAGCGCCTCGGCTTCCTGCCCGGCACGCTCTACGAGAAGATCGACCCCTACCTGCGGCCGCTCTACGACGCGCTGCACGACATGGTCGACCCCGACTCGATCCCCAAGCTCATGGCGGCGGGCACGATCGAGGTCGCGCCACTGGCGTACATGCGTGGCAGGGCGCAACCGGTGGGTACCGGGGTGCTGACACCCGAAGGATGGCGTTCCATCGGGGAGCTCGAGGTCGGTGACCTGGTCATCGGGTCGAACGGTGAGCCGACACCTGTGCTCGGCGTGTATCCGCAGGGTGAGAAGAAGATCTATCGCCTCTACAGCCAGGATGGTTCTTCGGTGCTCGCCTCCGAGGATCATCTCTGGACTGTCCGCACCCGTGATGACGCCAATCGGGGCAAGCCGTGGCGGGTGCTGGAGACGAAGGAGATGATCGGCGACCTGCGGACGGCTCATCACCGCAAGTGGGAGCTGCCGATGCTCAGCGCACCGGTCTGCTTCCCCGAGCGGAGCGTGCCCATGGACGCGTACGCACTCGGGCTCCTTCTTGGTGATGGGTGTGTCACCGGAAGCATGACCCCGAGTTTCGCCACCGACGACCCCGAGCTCGCCGAGGCGCTCGAAGACGCTCTTCCGGGCATGCAAGTGCGCTGGAAGAGCGGGCCCGACCACGTGCTCAACAGGCCGAGACAGCCCGGTGACAGCATGACGATCGCCAACCCGGTCACCGAGGTCATGCGGGAGCTGGGGCTGGCAGGCTGTGGCTCGTCCACGAAGTTCGTCCCCGAGGTCTATCTCCGCAACACCTCCGACATCAGGCTCGCGGTGCTCCAGGGGTTGCTCGACTCCGATGGCGGTCCCGTTGTCCAGGAGGGGCGTACCTGCCGGGTCCAGCTCTCCACCGTCTCGGCCCGACTTCGGGATGATCTCGTCTTCCTCGTCCAGTCTCTCGGGGGCGTCGTCCACTGGCGTACCCGGCCGGCAAGCGACCGCAAGCCGGGCCTGGCGAGAGGGCGGCGGGTCCATCACCGCCACGGCTCGTACGTCCTCGACATCCGGCTTCCCGAAGGCATCGAGCCCTTCCGGTTGTCGCGCAAGGCCGAGGTCTACAAGACGTACGGCGGCGGTCGCCCCATGCGCTTCGTGGACCGCATCGAGCCGCGTGGCACGGCGGAGTGCGTGTGCATCCAGGTGGCGGCCGAGGACTCGCTCTACGTCACCGAGGACTTCCTGCTCACCCACAACACGCTGAACGACGCCTTCATCATCCTCGACGAGGCCCAGAACTCCTCGGCCGAGCAGATGAAGATGTTCCTGACCAGGCTCGGCTTCAACTCCAAGATCGTGGTGACCGGTGACGTCACGCAGGTCGACCTGCCGTCCGGCACGGTGAGCGGGCTGAGGGTGGTGCAGGAGATCCTCGACGGCATCCCCGACATCCACTTCTCCCGGCTGACCAGCTCCGACGTCGTGCGTCACAAGCTGGTCAGCGAGATCGTCGACGCCTACGGCCGCTACGACGCCACGCGTCAGGCCGGTCAGGAGCCGAAGGCCATTCAGCAGCGGGGGAAGCGGCGGCCATGAGCATCGAGATCAACAACGAGTCCGGCGTGGGGGTCGACGAGGAGAGCATCGTCGCCCTGGCCGCTCACGTGCTCGGCGAGATGGGCATCAACCCGCTCGCCGAGCTGTCCATCGTGGTGGTCGACGAGGACGCCATGGCGGAGTTGCACGAGAAGTGGATGGGCGAGCCGGGCCCGACCGACGTGCTGGCGTTCCCGATGGACGAGCTGCGTCCCGGCGGCGGCGCGCGCGGCGAGTCCGAGGGGCCCGCCGATCCGGCGCTGCTCGGTGACGTCGTGCTCTGCCCGCAGGTCGCGGCCAGGCAGGCGGAGGAGGCCGGCCACAGCACGGCCGACGAGCTCGAGCTGCTGTGCACGCACGGCATCCTCCACCTGCTCGGTTACGATCATGCCGAGCCGGAGGAGCACAAGGAGATGTTCGGCTTGCAGTCCCGGCTCCTCGAGTCGTGGCAGGAGGTGCGCAACCCGCGGTGAACGCCTGGTTGCTGTCGGCCATCGTCCTTGTCGTCATCGGTGGCCTGATCGCCAGTGCGGAAACGGCACTGACGCGCATCTCCCGGGTGCGTGCGGAGGAGTACGCGCGCGAGGGGCGGCGCGGGTCGGCGCGGCTGCAGGCGATCGTGACCGATCCGCCGCGCTACCTGAACCTGCTCCTGCTGCTGCGGCTGAGCTGCGAGCTGGTCGCCACGGTGATCGCCACGCTGCTGTTCATCGATCTCATGCACGACCAGGGCTGGGCCTACGTGTGGGCGGCGGTCGTGATGATCGTGATCAGTTACGTGGTGGTCGGGGTCATGCCGCGTACGCTGGGCCGCCAGCACGCCGAGCCGGTGGCCCTGGCCAGCGCCCCCATCGTGTACGGCCTGACGCGCATCTTCGGCCCCCTGCCCAAGCTGCTCATCCTGCTCGGCAACGCGCTCACGCCGGGCAAGGGTTTCCGCGACGGCCCGTTCACCTCCGAGGCCGAGCTGCGTGACCTGGTGGACCTGGCCGAGGAGCGCCGGGTGATCGAGCCGGACGAGCGCGAGATGATCCACTCGGTGTTCGAGCTGGGTGACACGCTGGTGCGCGAGGTCATGGTGCCGCGTACCGACATGGTCCACATCGAGCGTGGCAAGACGATCAGCCAGGCGCTGTCGCTCGCGCTGCGCAGCGGTTTCTCCCGCATCCCGGTCGTGGGGGAGAACGAGGACGACGTCATCGGCATCGCCTACCTCAAGGACATCGCCCGCAAGATCCACGAGTCGGGCGAGGGCGGGGGCAAGGAGACGGTCGAGTCGATCATGCGGACGGCCGCGTACGTGCCGGAGAGCAAGCCCATCGACCAGCTCATGCGGGAGATGCAGGCCCGCCAGATCCACATGGCCATCGTCATCGACGAGTACGGCGGCACCGCCGGCCTGGTCACGATCGAGGACGTGCTGGAGGAGATCGTCGGCGAGATCACCGACGAGTACGACCAGGAGGCGCCCCGCGTGGAGCCGGTGCCCGACGGCGGGCTGCGGGTGACGGCCCGCATGCCGGTGGACGAGCTGGGCGAGCTGTTCGACACCGAGATCGAGGTGGACGACGTCGAGACCGTGGGCGGGTTGCTGGCCCACGCGCTCGGGCGGGTGCCGATCGCCGGGTCGCAGGCGGAGGTGGCCGGGCTGTCGCTGACGGCGGAGACTCTGGCGGGGCGGCGCAACCGCATCAGCACGGTGGTGGTGCGGCGGGTCACGCCTCCCGAGGACGAGGTGGTCCCGGCCGCCGCGGAACGCGACTGATTCCCCCTCGGGGACGAGTCCGGTCGGAAGTCGCAAGCGTTCTACAAGTCTTCTGCAAGCCCCGTCCGGCACTCTCTAACCACGACATCCAGTGCGGTGGGTGTCACAAGGGGAGGCGTCCGAAGGCCGGGTGGGGTTCGCGGCCGGAGGATGGCGTTCCTGGGGGGACGACAGCGTCTCGGCCTGTTAGCCGGTCGCGACGCTGGTCGGCGTAAAGGGTGTTCTCGTCCGGAAAACCGGATGGGAACACCCTTTTTGCGTGTTGGTGGTCGCTCCGGTGGATTGCCGCATTCGTCGGTTGGGGAGGCTGCGATCCAAGGGGGGATCATGAGACGAAAACCATGGATCATCGCTTCCGTACTCGCGACGGGCCTCCTGGCGGGATGCGGCGGAGAGGGAGCCGAGAGCTTCATCGACGCGCAGGCCATGGCGCAGTTGCGCGAAGCGCTCAGCAAGGAGCCGCCCCTGCCCGACGGCTTCACGGTCAGGCCGGAGCAGGCGTGGCGGATGCCGTTCGGGCAGGCGGACAGGAACTGCAGGGCCGTGCTGGAGCCGGCCGGCGGGCGGGCGCCCGGGCAGGCGCTGACCGCGCAGGCCGCCGTCAGCTACCACGGCGACAGGCTCGGGGAGCAGGCCGGGGTGGGCCTGGCCCGGTACGCCAACGAGGAGGCCGAGGGGCACCTCGACGCCCTGGCGGAGGCGATGGGGGCGTGCCGCTCCGTACGCACCTCCAGCGGCACCGACCTGCGGCTGCAGGAGCTGCCCGTACGGGACGCCGGGGACGAGGCCGTGGGCGCGACGCTGCGCGGGCGGCTCAACGGCTACCCCTACGCGATGGACGTCGTGCTGTCCCGCGTCGGGGACACGCTGGTGTCCGTGGTGCACACCGGCATGAACGACGTGGACCCCGCCCGTACCAGGAAGGTGGTCGAGGCGGCGATCTCCATGGTCAGCGCCTAACCTGGTTGGGTGAATCCTGAAGACAGCAAGATCATTACCCTGGCCCGCGCCGCCAGGGCGCGCAACGGCTCCGCCGAGGGGGCTGCCGTGCGCGACGAGACCGGCCGCACCTACTCCGCGACGAACGTGAGCCTGTCCGCGCTGACCCTGTCGGCCGTGCAGGTGGCCGTGGCCATGGCGATCTCCAGCGGCGCGCAGTCCCTGGAGGCCGTGGCGCTGGTGAGCGAGGGCGACCCGAGCCCCGCCGACGAGGCCGTGGCGGCCGAGCTGGGCGCCGGCAAGCTGCTCGTGGCCGGCCCCGACGGCACCCTGCGAGGCTGACCATGCCGATGTCGCCGTTTCTGGCGAGGTTGCGGGAGAAGATCGGCGGCGACCTGATCATGCTGCCTTCCGTGTCGGCGTTCGTGTTCGACGACGAGGGCCGGCTGCTGCTGGCCCGGCACGGTGACGTGGGGCTCTGGGCGGCGCCCGGCGGCGGCGTGGACCCTGACGAGCGGCCCGAGGACGCCGTGGTCAGGGAGCTGCAGGAGGAGCTCGGCGTCGACATCGAGGTGCGCGGCCTGCTCGGCGTCTACGGCGGGCCCGAGTTCCGCACCCGCTACCCCAACGGGCACGAGGTCGGTTACGTCATCGCCGCCTACTGCTGCGCCCTCGCGCCCGGCTCGGGCCTGCCCCGGCCCGACGGGGTGGAGATCAACGACTTCCGCTGGGTGTCCGAGGCGGAGCTGGCCGAGCTGGACACGACCCCCTGGACGCCCGGCGTGGCGCCCCAGGCCTTCGCGTGGTGGCGGGAACACGCTCGATGATGGGACACAATGCACATGTGACTTCGCCAGACAACCATCGCGCCGGATTCGCCTGTTTCGTGGGGAGGCCGAACGTCGGCAAGTCCACGCTGATGAACGCCCTGGTCGGCACGAAGGTGGCGATCACCTCGTCCAAACCGCAGACGACCAGGCGCGTCATCAGGGGCATCGTGCACCGCCCCGACGCCCAGCTCATCATCGTCGACACGCCCGGCCTGCACCGCCCGCGCACGCTGCTGGGCGAGCGGCTCGACAGCCTCGTGCTGTCCACGCTGACCGAGGTCGACGTGATCGGCTTCTGCGTGCCGGCCAACGAGCCCATCGGCAAGGGCGACCGGTTCATCGCCGACAAGCTGGCGGCGGTGAAGAAGACGCCCGTCATCGCCGTGGTGACCAAGTGCGACCTGGCGAGCAAGGAGCAGGTCGCCGAGCAGTTGCTGGCGGTGTCGCAGGTGGCGGAGTTCGCCGCGATCGTGCCGGTGTCGGCGCAGGCGGGCGAGCAGCTCGACGTGCTGGCCGACGTGCTGATCGAGCACCTGCCCGAGTCGCCGCCGCTCTACGAGGGCGGGCAGCTCACCGACGAGCCCGAGCAGGTGCTGGTGGGCGAGCTGATCAGGGAGGCGGCGCTGGAGGGCGTACGCGACGAGCTGCCGCACTCCATCGCCGTGGTCGTCGACGAGATGCTGCCCCGCGAGGGCCGCGACGACCTGCTCGACATCTACGCGCACATGTTCGTGGAGCGGCCGTCGCAGAAGGCGATCGTCATCGGGCACAAGGGGGAGCGGCTGCGCGAGGTGGGCACCAAGGCGCGCAAGCAGATCGAGGCGCTGATGGGCACGCGGGTCTACCTCGACCTGCGGATCAGCGTGGCCAAGGACTGGCAGCGCGACCCCAAGCAACTGCGGCGGCTCGGGTTCTACGACTGACGCGCGCTCCTTTTTGAGATCATCGACACCGACCGGCGAAGACCCCCCAGGCGGAAGCGGTGCCATGACCAACCCCCTACGCGACGGCGACCCCACCCAGCTCGGCCCCTACCGGCTGCACGCCCGGCTGGGCGAGGGCGGCATGGGACAGGTGTTCCTGGGCCGCTCCCCGGGCGGGCGCCTGGTCGCGGTGAAGGTGGTGCGCCCCCAGCTCGCCGACGACGCGCACTTCCGGCGCCGCTTCGCCGCCGAGGTGGACGCCGCTCGCAAGGTCGGCGGCTTCTACACCGCGCAGGTCGTGGACGCCGACACCGACGCCACCCCGCCGTGGCTGGCCAGTGCCTACATCCCCGGCCCCTCCCTGCACCAGGCCGTCCACGACCACGGGCCGCTTCCGCCGGCCTCGGTCGCGGTGCTGGGGGCCGGGCTGGCCGAAGGGCTCGCCGCGGTGCACGCCTGCGAGGTCGTGCACCGCGACCTCAAGCCCGCCAACGTCGTCCTCGCCGAGGACGGCCCCCGCCTGATCGACTTCGGCATCGCCCGCGCCCTGGACGCCACCAGCCACACCCAGACCTCCGCCGTGCTCGGCACCGCCGCCTACATGTCGCCGGAACAGGCCGCGGGGCAGCGGGTCGGCCCGGCCTCGGACGTGTTCTCACTCGGCTGCGTGCTGGCCTTCGCCGCGACCGGCCGCAGCCCCTTCGGTGAGGGGCCCGTCCACGCGGTCGTCTTCCGCGTCGTGCACGCCGAGCCCGACCTGAGCGGGCTGCCGGCCCCGCTGGCCGGCCTGGTGGCGGCCTGCCTGGCCAAGGACCCCGCCGCGCGGCCCGGCCTGGAGCAGGTGCTGGGCCACCTCACCGCGCTCGCCTCGCCCGGCGGCGGCCTCGGCCAGGGGCCGTGGCTGCCCGAGGCGCTCACCCACGTCATCGCCCAGCGCCGCACCCTGGCGCTGACCGCCCTCGAACCGCCGGCGGCAGGCACGGACGGCGGCGGCCCGCGAACGACGGCGCCGTCACAACTCCGGGCGCCGCAGCCCTTGCTGGCCGACGAACGCCGCCGCATGCGCGGCGCCGGCCCGCTGCACCCGGCCGCCGCCTACCAGATCGCCGTCTACGTGATGCTCGCCCTCTTCGGCCTGATCTCCGCGAGCATCGTGGCCCACCAGCTCGCGGCCTTCGACGATGTGGGGCGGATACGATCGGAGGACACCTTCTCGGACGTCGACAGCTTCAATGAGGAGATCAGCCTCATCATGCTGGTGGCCCAGATCGTCTCCGGCGTGGGACTGGTGGTGTGCTGGCTGCTCTGGTTCCACCGGGTGCGAGCCGTCGCCGAACGGCTCGCGCCCGGGCGGCTGCGTTACCGCCCCGCCATGGCCGTGCTCGGCTGGTTCATCCCGATCGCCAACTTCTGGCTGCCGAAACAGATCGCCGACGACGTCTGGCACGCCTCCAGCCCGCCCGGACGCGCCGGCGCGATGGCCCCGGCCGGTCTGCTGCACACATGGTGGGCCCTGTGGCTGGTCACCCTCCTGACCTGGCCGCTGTTCTGGCTCGACTGGACGGAGTACCTCATCACGGAGAGCCAGGAGATCGGCGAGGAGACCTACCGGGGGTACGAGTACATGCCGGAGGTCTGGGCCATCCTGGCCGTGCACGTCCTGGCCGTGCCGGTGGTGATCGTCACCGCCTGGTACGTACGGCGGCTGAGCGCCATGCAGGCGGCCAAGCTCGGCTGATCGCCGTCACGGCCTGCGCAACAGCGCCAGGACCGACAGCACGACCAGCGCCAGCGCGCAGCCCAGCGCGGCGAACCAGCCGAACCTGAACACCGGCGCGATCGAGAGCACGTCGCCGAGCTCGAACGCGAACAGGTCGCGCAGGCCACCGCCGCCCGGCGGGTATCTCAGCACCAGCACCACCGCCGACCCGCCGGGCAGGACGGCCAGGGCGGCGAGCCTGGGATGGGACGACAGCAACCCGGCAAGGCCGCACCCCAGCGCCACCAGCCCCGCCAGCAGCGTGTAGATGCCGGAGGTGTGGTCGATGCCGCGCAGGTCGCTGGCCACCCCGGCGTCGATGAGGCTGCTCGTGGCCTGCCAGCCGCTCCACGGCAGGACGGCGCAGAACACGAGCAGGGCGCCGGCGGCGGCGACGGCCAGCGGGTAACCGCGGCGGACTCTTCGGCGGGCGGGCGTGGGCATGAGGTCGTCGGCCACACGATCACTGTATGCCGGGGACGGGCGACTCACCACCGTACGCAACGGAGTCGTCACCAAGGCGGTGTGCGGCCATGGCGGTGCGCTCACCCCACTCCAGGCGGGCGCGGAGCTGGACGGCGTCGGCGGCCAGCGCCGACACCAGCGTGCCGGGGGCGGCCAGCGGGAGCACCGCGACCCCCTCGGCCACCGCCGCCTCCTTCGCCGCCGCCGTCAGGAACGTGGTGCCGACGCAGCGGGCCGGGCCGTACACGGCGGGGGAGGCGTCGAGCTCCGGGTCGCCCACCGTGAACTCCTGCCTGAGCAGCGGCAGGCCGTCGCGGGTGGCGTCGAAGCGGGCGTGGCAGCGGCCCGGGGCCTCGCCGTGGCGGCCGAAGACGATCTCCTCGCGCCAGAACACGTTCGCCTCCGCCTCCAGCGCGAGGCGTACCAGGAGGCGGTGGTCGCAGCCGGTGGCCAGCACCGTGGGCTCCGGCGCGAAGCGCAGCGTGGCGCCCGCGCCGACGCGGGCGGTGACCAGCAACTCGGACACGCCCTCGCCGGGCAGGACCAGCGTGGCGGCCACCGAGCCCAGCTCCAGCGTGGTACGCGGGGCGATGTCCAGGTCGAGGGCCAGGCGGTCGCCGCCGAGCGGGCCAGCCGCGGTGGAGACGAGGTGGACGGTGCCCGGGCCCGTCTGCCGCAGCGTCAGCGGGGGCGCCGAGGCCAGGCGGCTGACCACGGTACGGCCGTCGGCGCCGAGGACGGTCGCCACGGCGGCGCGGGCCCGCATGGCCCGGCGGCCGTTCGCGGGCGGCCTGGCGTGGCGATCCGCGGGCATCGCACCGCCGGCGCCGTCCGGCGCTCTGGTGCCGGGGCCGGTCGCTCGGGCGGGCATTACGAGACGGGGGTCGCGTGGGTGTGGGACCAGGCGTGCACCTGCTCGGAGACCCAGGTCGCGACCGTGGCGGCCGTGGGGTCCTGGCGGATCGAGGTGAACAGGACCGGGCGCTCGCCGCGTACGGCCGCCGCGTCGCGCGCCATCACGTCGAGGTCGGCGCCCACCATCGGGGCCAGATCGGTCTTGTTGATCACCAGTAGGTCGGCCGTGGTGACGCCGGGGCCGCCCTTGCGCGGCACCTTGTCGCCGCCCGACACGTCGAGCACGAAGATCTGCCGGTCCGCCAGCCCCCGGCTGAACGTCGCCGTCAGGTTGTCGCCGCCGCTCTCCACGATCACCAGGTCCAGCGGGCCGAACCGGTGCTCCAGGGTCTCCACGGCGTCGAGGTTCGCGGCGATGTCGTCGCGGATGGCGGTGTGGGGGCAGCAGCCGGTCTCGACGGCCAGGATGCGCTCCTGGTCGAGCACGCCCGCGCGGCGCAGGAAGTCGGCGTCCTCGGTGGTGTAGATGTCGTTCGTCACCACGCCCAGGGACAACGACGGGCCCAGCGTGCGGCACAGGGCGGCCACCAGGGCCGTCTTGCCGCTGCCCACCGGGCCGCCCACGCCCAGGCGCAGCGCCCGGCCGCGGCCGTCGGGGGCGTGGTGGTGGTCGTCGTGATTGGCTCCCATGTCAGGGGTCCTTCCTTCTACGAGATGAACAGCCGGACCTCGGCTTGTGCGTGCTGCTCGGCCAGGAGGTCGAGGGCCGGTGACGAGTGCGCGGGCAGCCCCTCCCAGCCGGGGGCGGTAGGGGAGAGGCAGGCTTGCGCGGCCACGGCGGTGAGGTCGGGGGTGAGGCCGGCGAGCAGGGCGTGCACGGCCACCGGGTCGAGGCCGAGAAGCCTGACCGCCGCCGTGGCCGGGCCGGTGATCGCGTGGTACGCCGCCGCCAGCGCCGCCTCCTCGGGCGTGGCGCCGGCCGCGTGTGCCGCCGCGCCGAGGGCGATGGGGTGGTGGGGGTTCGGGGTGATGCCGGCGAGGTCGTCCAGCACGAGGGACGGCCACACGCGGCGGGTGACCCGGAGGAGCAGCCGCCCTTGCGTCCTGGAGGCGTCGCGCTGGGCGGGCGAGGCGGTCCTGGCGTCCACCTCGGCGTCCAGTACCGCCCACGGATGTGGCACCGCCGGAGTGTCGGGCGGCGTGTCGGCCGGTTGGGCGCCGTCCAGGTGCGCCGGGTTCCCCCGCCGGAGGTCTCGCCGACGCGGCGCGCTGAGGGGTGCGCTGAGGGGTGCGCTGAGGGGTGCGCTGAGGGGTGCGCTGAGGGGTGCGGGTGTGTCCGCCGCCTCGGCGGCGGTCTCGGAGGCGAAGACGGTCGCCTGCGTGCAGGCTGCCGCCGTGAGGGCCGCTGTCAGGGTGCCGGTCGTGTGGAGTCGGCCGCGCAGGAAGGAGGCCAGGGAGGGCACGTTGTGCACCGCGCCCGACGCGACGGCGCGTTCGATGCCGCCCGAGTGGGCGTGGCCGCCGGCCGGGAGGCGGGAGTCCGTGAGGAGGAGCAGGGACGGGTGCATCAGAAGAGGAAGTAACGCTGGGCGAGGGGAAGGGTGGTGGCGGGGGCGGGCTCGACGAGGTCGCCGTCGATGCGGACCTCGAAGGTGTCCGGCGCCACCTCGATCCGCGGCAGCGCGTCGTTGAGCGGCATCGACGACTTCCCGCGACGCCGCACGTCGGCCACGGGCGCGAGCCGGCGGCGTACGGACAGCCGGTCGGCGAGCCCCGACTCCAGGGCGAGCGGCGAGACGAAGTGCAGCGAGGTGGCCGCCGCCGTGACCGGGGAGGCGCCGAACATGGGGCGGGGCAGCACCGGCTGCGGGGTCGGGATGGAGGCGTTGGCGTCGCCCATCTGCGCCCAGGCGACCACGCCGCCCTTGAGCACCAGGTCGGGCTTGACCCCGAAGAAGGCCGGGTCCCACAGGACGAGGTCGGCGAGCTTGCCGCGTTCGACGGAGCCGACCTCGGCGTCCAGACCGTGGGCGATAGCGGGACATATCGTATATTTCGCGACGTAGCGGCGGGCGCGGAGGTTGTCCGCGGGGCCGGAGCCCAGCTCGCCGCGGCGCGCCTTCATGACGTGCGCCGTCTGCCACGTACGGATGATCGTCTCCCCGATCCTCCCCATGGCCTGCGAGTCGGAGCCGATCATCGAGATCGCGCCCATGTCGTGCAGCACGTCCTCGGCCGCCATGGTGGTCGGCCGGATGCGCGACTCGGCGAAGGCCAGGTCCTCGGGGATCGACGGGTTGAGGTGGTGGCAGACCATCAGCATGTCGAGGTGCTCGTCGAGGGTGTTGACGGTGTGCGGCCTGGTCGGGTTGGTGGAGGAGGGCAGGACGTTGGGGTAGGCGGCCACGCGGATGATGTCGGGCGCGTGCCCGCCGCCCGCCCCCTCCGTGTGGTACGCGTGGATCATCCGGTCGCCGATGGCCTTGAGCGTCGACTCGACGAAGCCGGCCTCGTTCAGGGTGTCGGTGTGGATCGTGACCTGCACGCCGGAGGCGTCGGCCACGCTGAGGCAGGCGTCGATGGCCGCCGGGGTGGTGCCCCAGTCCTCGTGCAGCTTGAAGCCGGAGGCCCCGGCGCGCAACTGCTCCAGGAGCCCGTCGGTGCTGACCGTGTTGCCCTTGCCGAGCAGGGCGAAGTTGAGCGGGTACGCGTCGAGCGACTCCAGCATCCGGCCCAGGTACCAGGTGCCGGTGACGGTGGTGGCCTTGGTGCCCTCGACGGGCCCGGTGCCGCCCCCGACCACCGTGGTGACACCGGACCCGATGGCCTCGTCGAGGAGTTGCGGGCAGATCAGGTGGACGTGCGAGTCGACGGCCCCGGCGGTGAGGATCTTGCCGTTGCCGGCGAGCACCTCGGTGGACGGGCCGATGACGATGTCCACGCCGTCCATCGTGTCGGGGTTGCCCGCCTTCCCGATGACCGAGATGCGGCCGTCGCGGATGCCGACGTCGGCCTTGACCACGCCCCAGTGGTCGAGGATCACGGCGCCGGTGATGACCAGGTCGGCGGCCCCTTCCGCGCGGGTGGTCCTGGCCTGGCCCATGGACTCGCGGATGACCTTGCCGCCGCCGAAGACGGCCTCGTCGCCGGGGCCCGCCGGGCCCGTCGTCAGGTCCTCGGTGACCTCCACGAACAGGTCGGTGTCGGCCAGGCGGATCCGGTCGCCGGTCGTGGGCCCGTACAGGGCCGCGTATCGGGCGCGCGTGATGTCAGCCATCCAGCGGCCCCGCCCACTCCGGCCGCAGGCCGGGCACCACGCGGAGGCCGGCCAGCGGCACCAGCGTCACGTCACGCTCGACCCCCGGCTCGAACCTGATCGCGGTCCCCGCGGGCACGTCCAGCCGCATCCCCCAGGCCGCCTTCCTGTCGAACTCCAGCCCCGGGTTGGCCGCGGCGAAGTGGTAGTGCGAGCCCACCTGCACCGGCCGGTCAGCCGTGTTGACCACGCGCACCGTGACCCGCTCGCGCCCGGGGTTGAGCGCGATCGTGCCCTCGGGGTGCGCGTACTCGCCGGGGATCACGGGATGGGCCTGTGGACGGTGACCAGTTTCGTGCCGTCGGGGAACGTGGCCTCGATCTGCACGCTCTCCAGCATCTCCGGCACGCCCTCCATGACGTCGGCCCTGCCGAGCACCGACCGTCCCGCCTCCATCAGGTCGGAGACGCTGCGCCCGTCCCTGGCCCCCTCCATGAGGAACGAGGCGATGATGGCGGTAGCCTCGGGGTGGTTGAGCCGCAGGCCTCTGGCCTGCCGCTCGCGCGCCACACCGGCGGCGACGTGGATGAGCAGCCGCTCCTGCTCGTGTGAGGTAAGCCGCATGGCCGGACCATAGGAACCGGCCGTTTCCACGCTGTTGCGGGCGGATGTCGTGTTGGTTTCGCGCCGCGCGGATGAATTCCCCGTGTTCCTGTGAACGTTCGGCAATCGCCAATTAACAAACGGGATCTTCAAGTGAAATGTCCCGGAGTCACCTTTCTCGCAGAACCGGTCGGCAGGAAGGAACTCCTGTGCGCATCTCCCGCCCGCTCGTTTCCGCGATGCTCGTCCTGGCCCTGGCGGCCTGCGGATCCGATGCCGAACCCGCCGCCTCCTCGAACGAGATCAAGGTCGGCCTCCTGCACTCACTCAGCGGCACGATGGCGATCAGCGAGGTCACCGTGCGCGACGCCGAGTTGCTCGCCATCGACGAGATCAACAAGGCTGGGGGTGTGCTCGGCAAGAAGCTCGTGCCGGTCGTGGAGGACGGGGCCTCCGACTGGCCCACGTTCGCCGAGAAGGCCACGAAGCTGATCAGGCAGGACAAGGTCGCCACCGTCTTCGGCGGCTGGACCTCGGCCAGCAGGAAGGCGATGCTGCCGGTCTTCGAACGGTACAAGTCGCTGCTGTGGTATCCGGTGCAGTACGAGGGGCTGGAGAGCTCGCCGTACATCTTCTACACCGGCGCCACCACCAACCAGCAGATCATCCCCGGGCTCGACTACCTCAAGGAGCAGGGCAAGAAGCGGCTGTTCCTGGTGGGCAGCGACTACGTCTTCCCGCGTACCGCGAACAAGATCATCAAGGCGTACGCGGCGGCGAACGGCATGGAGATCCTCGGCGAGGAGTACACCCCGCTGGGCCACACCGAGTACTCCACGCTGGTCAACAAGGTCGTGCAGGCCAAGCCGGACGCGGTCTTCAACACCCTCAACGGGGATTCCAACGTGGCCTTCTTCAAGCAGCTCAAGAGCGCCGGAGCCACGGCCGAGGCCATGCCGGTGCTGTCGGTGAGCGTCGCCGAGGAGGAGGTCACCGGCATCGGCGTGGACAACATCGCCGGCCACCCGGTCGCCTGGAACTACTACCAGACCACCGAGACCCCGGCCAACGAGGCGTTCGTCAAGGCGTACAAGGCCAGGTACGGCGCGGCCAAGGTCACCTCCGACCCCATGGAGGCCGGCTACAACGCCGTCTACCTGTGGGCCGAGGCCGTCAAGAAGGCCGGCACGACCGAGGTCGAGGCGGCCAGGAAGGCCGCGCCCGGCATCGCGCTCGAACGCCCCGAGGGCCTGGTCACCATCGACGGCGAGAACCAGCACATGTACAAGACCGCCCGCATCGGCATCATCCAGCCGGACGGGCTGATCAAGCAGGTGTGGGACTCGGGGCAGCCGATCAAGCCGGACCCGTACCTCAAGGGGTACCCGTGGGCGGCCGGCCTGGCGGCGGGTCAGTGATGTCGGCCTTCGTCAACCAGCTCCCCATCGGCCTGTCGATCGGGGCGGTGCTGCTGCTGATCGCGCTCGGGCTGACGTTCACGTTCGGGCAGATGGGCGTGATCAACATGGCGCACGGCGAGTTCATCATGGCCGGCGCGTACACCGCGTTCCTGCTGCAGGACCTGGTGCCGGCGTTGCCGGTGGCGTTCCTGGTCGCCGGGGTGATGGGGCTGATCCTGGAGCGGGCCGCGATCCGGCACTTCTACGGCCGGCCGCTGGACACGCTGCTGCTCACCTGGGGCGTCAGCCTGGTGCTGCAGCAGCTCGCCCGCGACCTGTTCGGCGCGCCCAACGTGCAGGTGCCCGCGCCGTCCTGGCTGTCGGGCGGCGTGGGCATCCTGCCCTACAACCGGCTGTTCATCATGGGGCTCGCGGTGGCGGGCGTGGTGGCGGTGTGGATGTACCTCACGCGGACCGGGCTGGGGCGCAGGACGCAGGCGGTGGTGCAGAACCGGCAGCTCGCGGCCACCAGCGGGATCGACACCGGGCGGGTGGACATGCTGACGTTCTTCATCGGCTCGGGGCTGGCGGGCGTGGCCGGGGTGGCGCTGACGCTCATCGGGCCCGTCGGGCCGGCGCTCGGCACGTACTACATCGTGGACGCCTTCCTCGTCGTCGTGGCCGGCGGGCTCGGGCAGCTGCGCGGCGCGGTGCTCGCCGCCATCGGGCTCGGGCTGCTCAACTCCTACGCCGAGTTCTGGTCGGACGCCTCGCTGGCCAAGGTGATCGTCTTCGCCGTCGTCATCGCGTTCCTGCAAGTCAGGCCGCAGGGGATGTTCGTGCTGAGGTCGAGGGTGCTGACGTGATCAAACGGAATCTGCCCTTCGCGACCGTGGCGGTGATCGCGCTGGTCGCGGCGCCGCTGCTGCTGGAGCCGTTCCGGCTGGGACTGCTCGCCAAGTACCTGTGCTACGCGATCGTCGCGCTCGGGATCGGGCTGGTCTGGGGGAAGGGCGGCATGCTCACCCTCGGCCAGGGCGTCTTCTTCGGGCTCGGCGGCTACTCCATGGCCATGTACCTCAAGCTCAACGAGGCCGGGGCGGGCGGGCTGCCCGACTTCATGGTGTGGAGCGGGGTGGAGGACCTGCCCGCCCTGTGGGTGCCGTTCGCCAATCCCGTCTTCGCGGTCAGCATGGCGGTGCTCGGGCCGGTGCTGCTCGCGATGGTCCTCGGCACGCTGGTGTTCCGGCAGCGCGTGCGCGGGGCGTACTTCGCGATCCTCACCCAGGCGCTGGCCGCCGCGATGGTCATCCTGCTGGTCGGGCAGCAGGGGCTGACCGGCGGCACCAACGGCATGACGAACTTCTTCGAGCTGTTCGGCCAGGACCTCGCCGACGACTCCACGCAGCGCGGGCTCTACCTCGTCGTGGCGTCCGTGCTCGGGATCCTGTACCTGGCCACCCGCCAGCTCGTCAACAGCCGGTACGGCCGCCTGCTCCTCGCCGTCCGGGACGGCGAGGACCGGGTGCGCTTCCTCGGCTACGACCCGGCCCTGGTCAAGACCGTCACCTTCGCCGCCTCGGCGGGCATGGCCGGGCTGGCGGGGGCGCTGTTCGTGCCGGTCGTCGGCATCATCTCGCCCGCGCTGCTCGGCGTCGTGCCCTCGCTGGAGCTCGTCGTCGCGGTGGCCGTCGGCGGGCGGCACGCGCTGGCGGGGGCCGTGCTCGGCGCGGTCGTCATGGGGTACGCCAAGACGGCGTTCAGCGAGCAGTTCGCCGACGGCTGGCTCTACCTGCAAGGAGCCCTGTTCATCCTGGTCATGACGCTGGCCCCGAAGGGGATCGTGGGGATCGTGGGGAGGTTGCGCCGTGCTCGAACTGCGTGACGTACAGGTGGTGTTCGACGGCTTCCGCGCCCTCGACGGCGTGGACCTGACCGTGCCCGAGGGCGAGCTGCGCTTCCTCATCGGGCCCAACGGCGCGGGCAAGACCACCCTCATCGACGTGATCACCGGATTGACCAAGCCGGCGGCGGGCAGCGTGCGCTTCGGCGGCCTCGACCTGGCCGGCAGGAAGGAGCACCAGATCGTCCGGCTGGGCGTGGGGCGCACGTTCCAGACGTCGGTGGTGTTCGAGGAGCTCACCGTGATCGAGAACCTCGACCTGGCCGCCAGCTTCCGCAAGCCGCTGTGGTCGCTGGCCAGGCGGCGCAGGGGCGTCTCGGAGGCCGTGGAGGAGGCGCTGGCCAGGACGGGGCTCGAAGAGCTCGCCGAGCGTTCAGCGGGCGTTCTCTCGCACGGCCAGCGCCAGTGGCTCGAGATCGGCATGCTGCTGGCGCAGCGACCCCGGCTGCTGCTCCTGGACGAGCCGGTGGCGGGCATGTCCAAGGACGAACGCGAGCGCACGGGCGAGCTGCTCACCCGGATCGCCGACGACCACACGGTGATCGTGGTGGAGCACGACATGGAGTTCCTGCGGCGGCACGCCTCGACGGTGACCGTGCTGCACGAGGGCAAGGTGCTCGTGGAGGGATCGGTCGACCAGGTCAGCGCCGACCCCCGCGTGCAAGAGGTCTACCTGGGGAGGAGGAAGGCCGAGGATGCTGTCGGTAACCGGCCTTGAGTCAGGGTACGGGCGGGCGCGGGTGCTGTTCGGGGTCTCGCTGGAGGTCGGGCCCGGGCAGCTCGTGTGCGTCATGGGACGCAACGGGGTCGGCAAGACCACGCTGCTCAACACCGTCATGGGGGTGCTGCCCGCCACGGCGGGCACCGTGACGTTCGACGGCCGGGACGTCACCCGGCTGAAACCGCACGAACGGGTGCGGCTCGGCATGGGGTACGTCCCCCAGGGCCACCAGTGCTTCCCGCAGCTGTCCGTCCTGGGCAACCTGCTGGTGACCGTGGAGGCCGCCAAGCAGCCCAGGCAGGCCATCGACGAGGCGCTCGACCTCTTCCCGGCGCTCAAGCCGCTGCTCAAGCGGAGCGCCGGGCACCTGTCGGGCGGCCAGCAGCAGCAGCTCGCCATGGCGCGCGCCCTGGTGACCCGGCCCCGGATGCTCATCCTCGACGAGCCGACCGAGGGCATCCAGCCGTCGATCATCCTGGAGATCGAGGCGGCCATCGAGCGGCTGCACGCGGCGGGGCTGGCCGTGCTGCTGGTCGAGCAGTACCTGGACATCGCGCTGCGGCTGGCCGACACGTTCGTCATCCTGGACGGCGGGCACGTCGTACGGACCGGAGCCGCCGAGGAACTGCACCGGGAGGACGTGCAGCGGCTACTGGCCGTCTGACCCGCCCAGGCGGGAGGACGCGCAGCGGTTGCCGGCCGGCTAACCCGCCCAGGCCCGGGCGGTCCTGACGATCTCCTCCAGGTGGCCGCTGTGCGCGCCGTGCCAGTAGACCTGGCCGCAGGACGCGCAGCGGCCGTAGGCGTCGTAGCTGCGCCGCGTGCCGGCCTCCAGCACGGGCTCGACCTCGTCCTTCGTCACGGCCACCAGCACGCCGTTGCACGCCGTGCAGCGCGTCCACGGGCGCAGCGGCGGGGCGAAGCGTTCGAGCAGGTCGCGGAGCTGGTCGGCGGGGGCGGAGCCGCGGACGTACGCGCCGAGCCACAGCGCGCGGCGGCGCAGCAAGCCGCGGTCCTGCGTGAGCAGCACCCGCCGCTCCTCGTTGGCCTGCACCACCAGGGCGGGGTCGTCCATGTCGTTGTGGTAGGCGGCGTCGATGCCGAGCAGCCGCAGCCGCCGTGCCAGCGTGCCCAGGTGCACGTCCAGCAGGAAGCGGGGCTCCTCGGGGAGCTGCTGGGGGCGGGGGACCGGGTGCACGTCCACCACGTCGCCCGCCGCGAGCTGGTACGAGGGCGGCACGCCCCGGCCGTCGAGCAGCATGGGCCCCACCTCCGTCAGCGGGACGCCGATCGACTCGACGTGGTGGCCGAGCGTGGAGGTGGTGTCGGGGGTCACCTCCTGCCACTCGTGGCGGCGGCTCGCGGGCAGGAACATCCTCAGCTCCGGGGAGATGCGCAGGCGTGCGGTCGTCACACCGTCCATTCTGTTCCACCGGCTAACGTGAATTCATGTCCATATCCCGCCGCACCTTCCTGGGGCTCGCCGTGCTGGCGGCGGCCGGGTGCTCGGGGCCGGAGGACGGGTCGTTCGAGCTGCGGCTGGCGACAGGGCTGGCGGGCGGGCCGTACCGGCCGCTCGGGGACCGGCTCGCGGAGGAACTGCGGAGCGGTGGGATGCGGGTGAAGGTGATGCCGACCGCCGCGAGCGTGCAGAACCTCACGATGATGGCCGACGGGCGGGCCGACGCGGGGTTCGCGCTGGCCGACAGCGCCGACGACGCGGTACGCGTGCGTCACCAGCCCGTCGCCGCCCTGGCCAGGATGTACATGAACTACGCGCATCTGGTCGTGCTGAAGGACTCGGCGGTCACCACGGTGCAGCAGCTCGCGGGCAAGGCCGTGTCCATCGGCGTCGAGGGGTCGGGGACCGCGGTGACCGCCACCCGCGTGCTGGCCGCCGCCGGGCTGGGAGAGCCGCCCGAGATGGCCAGGCTCGATCTGGACGCCTCCATCGAGGCGCTGCTCGGCGGGAAGATCGAGGCGTTCTTCTGGTCCGGCGGGGTGCCCACGCCCGCGCTGGCCTCGCGGGACGACGTGCGGCTGGTGTCGCTGGAGGCGCTCGTGCCGGTGCTGCGGCGGCGGTACGGGCCCGTGTACGAGGACGCGTCCGTGCCCGCGGGCACCTACGGCGGCACCAGGTCCGTCCGGACGGTGGGCACGCCCAGCTACCTGATGTGCCGCAGCTCGCTGTCCGCCGACCTGGCGTACACGATCACCGAGACGCTGTTCAGCTCCCGCGACCGTCTCCAGGCGCCGTCGGCACCCGGGGGGCGGCTGGACGAGCGGTACGCGATCGGGACCGGCGTCGTGCCGCTGCATCCCGGCGCCGCCCGCTACTACCGCTCCGTCTACGGTTGACCTGCGCTCACGGTCGAGCAGTACCTACGGCCCGAGCAGTGCCTACGGCTGACGCGGCAGCCGGAGCTCCACCACCAGCCCGTGCGGCTCGGCGGGCAGCAGCCGCAGCGTGGCCCCGCACGCCCTGGCCAGCTCGGCGGCGATGGCCAGGCCCAGTCCGCTGCCCGGCACGTTCGCGTGCGTGCCGGAGCGCCAGAAGCGGCCCATCGCCTCCGCACGCTCCTCCTCGCTGAGCCCTGGGCCGTCGTCGGCCACGCGCAGCACGCCGTCCTCCAGGGTGACGGTGACCGTGCCGCCCGCGGGGACGAACTTCTGGGCGTTGTCGAGGGCGATGTCCGCGATCCTGGCCGCGGCCTCCGGAACCCCGGCCTTCCCGGAGATGCCGGTCAGCAGGCGCACGTCCTTCGCCGCGTACACCTCCCGCCAGAGCGCCAGCCGCGCCGCCAGCTCGACCTCCTTGCCCTCGACGCCCGCGCCCGCCTCCACCTTCGCCAGCGCCAGCAGGTCCTCCACCAGCAGCGCCAGCCGGTCCAGCTCCGCCATCGCCTCCTCGAACTCGGCCGTTCCCTCGCCGCGCAGGTGCGGCTCCAGGTTCTCCAGCCGCAGCCCGAGCACCGTGAGCGGGGTACGCAGCTCGTGCGAGGCGTCGGCCACGAACGCCCGCTGCCGCTCCATCGCCCCCGCGACCGCGTCCGCCATCGCGTTGAAGCGCTCCTCCAGCCGCCGCAGCTCCGACGGGCCGACACCGGGATGCGCCCGCGCGTCCAGCCGCCCCTGCGCGATGGCCTGCGTGGTGCGGTCGAGCTCCGTGACAGGGCGCAGGATCCAGCGGGCCAGCCGCCTGGCCACCAGCGCCGAGTACCCCAGCGCGACCAGCGCGCCCAGCGCCAGCGCGCCCCACACCAGCGACACGTCCAGCCGGGCCTGGTCGGTGGGCGCCTGCAGCAGCACCACGCCCGAGATCGCCGCGTCCCGTCCCGCCGGCTCCGCCAGCAGCACCGTGGCCGGGCCGAACGGGGTGATCAGCGGCAGGTCCTCGGTCGTCCGGCCCGACAGGGCCAGGCGCAGCGCGTCCCGGTCGTCGGCCTCGAACCGGCCGGCGGACAGGCGCAGGGAGCCGTCGCGGTCACGTACGCGGACGGCGGCGCCGTACAGGTCGGCGTAGCGGTTGATCTCGGCGATCAGCCCTGTGTGGTCGTCGTCGCGGGTCGCCTGGTCGGCCAGCTCAGCGAAGCGGGTCGCGTCGGCGCGGCGGTCGAGCAGCAGCCGGTTGGTGCGGTGGGAGGCGTACGACAGGCCCAGCGGCACCGCCAGCGCCGCGACCAGGAACACGATCAGCGTCGTGAACGTGACCACGAGCCGCGAGTTCACGCCGTCGAGCCCAGCCGGTAACCGGTCCCGCGCAGCGTCTCCACCAGCCCCGGGCGGCCAGTCTTCGAGCGCAGGTTCGCCACGTGCACGTCCAGCGAGCGCGAGGCCGACAGCAGCGGGTCGCCCCAGACCTCGTCCAGGATCTCCTCCCTGCCGCGCACCACGCCGGGCTCGCGCGCCAGCATCGCCAGCAGGTCGAACTCCCGCCGCGTCAGCGTCACCGGCTCCCCGGCCACCGTGACCTGCCGCGATTCGAGGTCGATGCGCACGTCGCCGACGTTCACCACGTCGTCGCGCTGCGGGCGCGGGCGCGTGCCGCGCCGCACCACCGCCTCCATGCGGGCCATCAGCTCCACCGTGCGGAACGGCTTGACCAGGTAGTCGTCCGCGCCCGAACGCAGGCCGCGCAGCACCTCCCGCTCCTCGGTGCGGGCGGTCACCACGATCAGCGGCACCACCGACACCCGGCGCAGGCGGCGCAGCGCGTCCAGCCCGTCCATGTCGGGCAGCCCCAGGTCCAGCAGGACGAAGTCGACGCCCCCCGCCAGGCGGAGGGCGTCCACGGCCAGGCCCGCCCGGATGACCTGATGGCCGTGCCGGGCCAGGGCCTTGGTGAGGGCGGCGGCGAGCCGATCGTCGTCCTCGACCAGCAGAACTCGCATAACGCCAGGTTAGACGCGCGAGGGGACCGATTCCTGCGTGACCTGCTCGGTACGGGACAGCGCGACGTCCCTGGTCTCACGCATGGTGAGGTACACGACGAGGGACACGGCCGCGCAACCCGAGACGTACCAGAAGAAGCCGGACTCGATGCCGCTGTCCTTGAACCACAGCGCCACGTACTCGGCGGTGCCGCCGAACAGGGCGTTCGCGATGGCGTACGGGAGCGCCACGCCGAGGGCGCGCACGTTCGTCGGGAACAGCTCGGCCTTCACCACCGCGTTGATCGAGGTGTAACCCGTCACGATCACCAGGCCGGTCAGCGACAGCACCAGCCCGCCGCCGAAACCCTGCACCCCGCCGAGCGCCGTCATCAGCGGCACCGTGCCCAGCATCGACCCGATCCCGAACGTGATCAGCAACGGCCTGCGCCCGATCCGGTCCGACAGGCCGCCCGCCAGCGGCTGCAGGCACATGAAGATGAACAGCGCGCAGAAGCTCACCAGCGTGGCCGTCTCCTTGGCCAGGCCCGCGGTGTTCGACAGGTACTTGGTGAGGTACGTCGTGTAGGTGTAGTACGCGACCGTGCCGCCCATCGTCAGCGCGATGACCAGCAGCGCCTCCTTCTTGTGGTTCAGCAGCGCCCTGATCGTGCCGCGGCCCTCGCCCTTCCCGCTCTCGCGCTCCTCCTCGTCGTACGCCTCCGTCTCCAGGAGGTTGCGGCGCAGGTAGAACACGACCGCGGCGGCGGCCGCGCCGACCACGAACGGGATGCGCCAGCCGTACGAGCTCAGGGCCTCCTGGGACATCGTGTTCTGCAGGATGATCTGCAGGCCGAGGCCGATGAGCTGGCCGGCGGTCATGGAGACGTACTGGAAGCTGGAGGCAAAGCCGCGGCGGCCGCGCGGGGTGGCCTCGGTCAGGTACGTGGCGCTGGCCGCGTACTCGCCGCCCACCGACAGGCCCTGCAACAGACGCGCCACCACCAGGACCAGGGCGCCGAAGTAGCCGACCGCCTCGTACGTCGGGGCGATGGCGATCAGCAGGGCGCTGGCCGACATGAGCGTGACCGTGAGCGTGAGCGCCGCCTTGCGGCCCTTCCTGTCGGCGTAGCGGCCGAGCAGCCAGCCGCCGAGCGGGCGCATGAAGAAACCGACGGCGAAGATGGCCGCGGTGTTGAGCAGCTTCGCCGTGTCGTTGCCCTCAGGGAAGAAGGAGGCGGCGAAATAGATGGCGAAACTGCTGTAGACGAACCAGTCGTACCACTCGACCATATTGCCGATGGAGCCGCCGATGACGGCCTTCCACGGCACGCGTGCCTTGCTCACGAACCACCTCCTGGGGGGAGTACCTGCTGGTCAGAGCCTTATGGCAGAAGGTTGTTCGGACAAGGGAGGAGGGGTGATATCTAACGTCCGCTTAACATGACTTCTTACGCGGCATTAACGCCGTCGCAACAGCGGGGTGGCAGGGGCGGCGGCGCGGAGGCAGGTGGCGGTGGGTCAGCTCAAGGGGGGATTGGCGTTCTTCGCCCGTTCCAGCGCCAGGTCCGCCCACCACTCGCCGCTCGGCGGGGAGACCACGCCGCGCTCGGGATCCTGCTCGCCGTCCGTGCCGCGCCTGCACCGGCCGCTGGAGGTGCCCGCGCGGGCGATCCACAGGTACGCGTCCACCAGCTCCTCGCCCGTCTCGGTCGTGGGCCGGTCGCCGGCGCCCCTGCCCGGCGGGTTGCACCAGGTCTGCGGGTCCTCGTAGCGCTTCTTGGGAGACCAGGAGCCCTGGCCGTTCCGGCTGGTGTCCACCACGAAGTGCGGCATGGCCGCCGGGTCCAGGCCGGCGTCCTGCGGGCAGGTCTTCCCGCCCGACTTCAGCCGTACGCTGATGCAGGCGGACAGCGCCTTGCCGTACTCGACGCTCTTGGCCGTGCTCTGGTAGCCGGCCGTGTTGACGAAGAACCCGTCCGCCTTGTCGATGCCGGCGCCGATCAGGCGCTCGGCCATGATCTCGGTGCCCGGCCAGTGGTCCTGGCTGCCGTCCAGGTAGACGGCCGTGCCGGGGTTCGCCTTGAGAGTCTGTACGGCCTGGCGCAGGTCCTGGTAACGCTGCTCCGGCGAGCCCTGCCGCGTGGGGCACTGCTCCGTGCCCGGGACCCTGACCAGACTGCCCGGCTCCAGGATGACCACCGCCTTGGAGGCGCCTATCTGGCGGGCGACGCCGGCGAGCCACTCCTGGTAGGCGGGCATGGCCGAGGCGCTCGCGGGGAGGCACTCGTTGCCCGGCATGTAGCTGATCAGGAACACGGGGACGCCGCCTGCCTGCTCCGCAGCGGTGACCGTCGCGTCCACCTTCGACCTGACCTCTGGCTGGTTGAGGCGGATGGCGTGGGGGACCTGGGCCAGCTTGCGCATGAGCTCGGCGTCCGCTGGGCGGTCGTCCTTCCACAGGGCCGCCTGGCGGCCGGCGCCCGGCTCCTCCGGGGCGTAGAAGGTGATCGGTTCTGTCGATCTGAGCGGGTTCCGGGAGGTGGTCGGCGGGTTGCCGGTGGCTGAGGGTTTGCCGTCGGCCGGTGCTTTGCCGGGGGTGGTGGTTGCCGGTGCGGTCGCGGGCGTGCTGGTGGCGGTGGTCGGGTCCTCGCGCATGGCCAGGGCAGCCGAGACACCGCCCACCGCGACCGCCACGGCGGCTGCGGCGGCCAGGATCTTGCGCTGCCCGGCCACCGCCGCCATACGATCCTTGCCGCCTGTGCCTGTGCCTGTGCCTGTGCCGCCTTCGCCGTGCGTGCTCGCGCCGCCCGCGTTCGCGCCGCTGCCCATCCCGGACGCGCTTGCGCTTGCTGCGTCCACGCCGCCCGCGTCCGGCCCGCCCGTGCCTGGCCCGCCCGTGCCCGGCCCGCCGTGGCTGCCCGTGCCGCTCGGGGTGCCGGTGCTGAGGTGGTCCATGAGGGCCTGGGCCGTGGGGCGGGCCGATGGGTCCTTGGAGAGGGAGGCCAGGACCAGGTCGAGGAGCGGTCCCGTGAGGCCGTTCAGGGTCGGGGGGTCTTGGACGATGCGCAGGAGGAGGGACGGGATGGAGCCGGAGCCGAACGGCGGGGCGCCGCCGGCGGCGAAGGCGACCGTGCAGCCCCAGGAGAAGATGTCGGAGGCCGGGCCGACGGCACCGCCCGACACCTGCTCGGGCGACATGTACGCGGGCGTCCCCAGGACCGTGCTGCTCGCGTCGGAGTCGGCGAGCCAGGCGATGCCGAAGTCGATGACCTTGGGGCCTACCTGGGAGAGCAGCACGTTGGAGGGCTTCAGGTCGCGATGCACCACCCCGGCCCCGTGGATGGCCCGCAGGGCCATCGCCATCGAGGCCGCCAGGCCGTCGAGGGCGGAGCCGCGCAACGGTCCAGAGGTGTCGACGGCCTCCTTGAGGCTGGGGCCCTCGACGTACTCCGTGACCAGGTACGCGAGCCGCCCCTCCACGTCGGCGTCGAGGACGGGCGCGGTGCAGAAGCGGGCGACGCGCTGGGCGGCGGCCACCTCCCGGGCGAAGCGGCGCCTGAAGTCGGGGTGCGCGTCCATCCTGGCGTGCAGGAGCTTGACGGCCACCCGCGTGCCGACGGGGTCGCGGGCGAGGTAGACGACGCCCATGCCGCCCTCGCCCAGCCGGCCGAGGAGGGTGTACGGGCCCACCTGCCCAGGGTCCCCGTCGCGCAGCACCTCCAAGGTCATAGACGCTCAGGTTAGCCCGGATGATCCTTACCGACTACAGGGTCAGCCGCCACTGGTGCCACTCGTCGAAGAGCTCGAAGCCCATGGCCTCGTTGATGGCCAGCATGTGGCGGTTGGTGGTGGCGTTCCAGGTGATGACGCGCTCGACCTGCGGCTCGTGCTCGCGCAGCCACAGCAGGTTGGAGAGCTTGAGCAGCAGGCCGAGCCGGTGGCCGCGGTGCGCGCGCAGCACCGCCGTGTCGCCCTGCTGGGCCCAGCCGTCGGTGCGGCCGGTGTCGAGGAAGAGGCGCGTGTAGGCGGCGGGGGCGCCGTCCGTGTCGCGGCGGGCGATCGTGGTGTAGCAGGTCTGGCCGATCTCCGGCATGCTCTCCTCGCGGGCGCGCAGGCGTTCGACGCTGAAGTTCTGCTCCTCGACGTCGCCGTGGCGCGGGGCGTCGTTCATGCCGTTCAAGAGGGTCGCGAGATCGGGCAGCCGCTCGGGCGCGGTCGGGCCGATCCAGCGCTCCAGGGTGTAGCCCGCGACCTCGGGGACCATGCGTTCCAGCGCGGGCCAGTCGGCCTTGCGCAGATCGAGCGTGCGGCGCGCCTCCGACAGCGCCACGCTCATCCCGTGCGCGCCGGCGAATCGCGCGCCGGTGCCGGTGGCGGGGGTCTCGGTGAGCAGCAGGGTACGGCCGTGCGCCCGCAGGCGGTCGAGGGCGTGGCCGAACAGGGCGGCGCCGAGCCCGCGGCCCCGGTGGCCGGGGTGCACGACGAGGGGGAAGATCCAGCCCGCGTGACGGTTGTCGAGCTGGGGGAAGGCCAGCGCGTAGCCGCCCACGACCTGGTCGCCCTCGATCAGGGCACAGGCCTCCACCCGCTGGGACGGTGAGTGCGCGCACATGTCGCGGCGGAAGCGGGCAAGCGGGATCACCGGGCCGGCGTCCTCGTGATAGCCGGCCACGTACGCGGCGTGCAGGCCCGCGACGAGGTCGTCGTCGGAGGGGTCGCCCGGCTGGTCGGGAATCGTGATGGGCTGGATGCGCATCCCTCCAGCCAAGCGCACGCCCACCGGGCGGGGCCAGCGGTTTTATCCGGCCTGGCCTACTGGCGGTAGTTCTCCACCTCGCCGGCCGGGCGGGCGCTGGCGCCGTCGGGGTCCTCGCCCGCGGTGCGCCTGGCCCGGCGCTGCCTGAGCAGGTCCCAGCACTGGTCGAGGGCCGTCTCCAGCTCCTTGATGCGCGCGTGCTCCTGGTCGGAGGTCACCTCGCCGGCGGACATCCTGCCGCGCAGCTCGTGCTCCTCGGTGACCAGCGCGCTGATCGTGGTGAGAATCTCGTCGTCCCGCATGCCCAAGACTCTAACGACCGCGTGATAGAACACGCCCCATGGCTGGTATGGCGCTGGTAAGGAAGCCCGGCCCGAGGATCTCCGAGGGCATCGTCACGCACATCGAGCGCGAGCCGGTGGATCACGAGCGGGCCGCCGCCCAGCACGGCGCCTACGTCGAGGCGCTGGCCCAGGCGGGCTGGCGGCCGGTGTACGTCCCGCCGGCCGACGACCTGCCCGACGCGCCGTTCGTGGAAGACACCATGGTGGTGTCGGGCCGGCTGGCCGTGCTGACCAGGCCGGGGGCGCCGCGGCGGCGGCCGGAGGTGGAGTCGGTGGCGCGCGCCGTGCACGAGCTGGGCATGAAGTCGGTCAGGATCGTGCCGCCCGGCACGCTCGACGGCGGCGACGTGCTGCAGGTGGGCCCCACCGTGTACGTGGGCAGGTCGGCCAGGTCCAACGACGAGGGCATCGCCCAGCTGACGGCCCTGCTGCCCGAGCGCCGGGTCGTGCCCGTGGAGCTGCGCGGCGTGCTGCACCTGAAGTCGGCGGTGACCGCGCTGCCCGACGGGACGCTCATCGGGGATCCGGCCTGTGTGGACCTGCCCGGGGTGCTCGCGCCGGAGGAGGAGGCGGGCGCGCACGTGGTGGTGCTGGGAGAGGACCGGGTGCTGCTGGCCGCGTCGGCCCCGAAGACCGCCGTCATGCTCGAAAAACGCGGATATTTCGTGACGATGGTAGATATCTCGGAATACGAGAAGCTTGAAGGTTGTGTCACCTGCTTGAGCGTGCTCGTGGGCGACTGACTGTTCTCAGATCCTGAGATGCTGGGCGGTGCATCCCGAGACGTCTGGTAGCGTGCATGGCATGCTGCGCGGGCTCCTTCTTAGCTGCCGCGGCGGGGGCCTGTAAGGCCGGCTCCCTCGCCGCGGAGCGAGTCATGCGCGTCGGCCGCTTTCTTCCTGAGACCGACGAGGAGCATCCGATCATGACCGCTCAGCAGCCCAGCCGCATGCCCGTCCATCGTTACCAGCCGTTCGAGCCCATCCGGCTGACCGACCGCACCTGGCCCGACAAGGTGATCACCAAGGCGCCGCGATGGTGCGCCGTGGACCTGCGCGACGGCAACCAGGCCCTGATCGACCCGATGGACTCGCACCGCAAGCTCCAGATGTTCGAGCTGCTGGTACGCATGGGGTACAAGGAGATCGAGGTAGGCTTCCCCGCCGCCTCGCAGACCGACTTCGACTTCATCCGGCAGATCATCGAAGAGGGCCGCATCCCCGACGACGTGGTCATCCAGGTGCTGACGCAGGCCCGTCCCGAGCTGATCGAGCGGACCTTCGAGTCCATCGAGGGCGCCAAGCAGGCCATCGTGCACCTGTACAACTCGACCTCCACCCTGCAGCGCCGCGTCGTCTTCGGCCAGGACAAGGACGGCATCACCGCCATCGCCGTCGAGGGTGCCAAGCTGGTCAAGAAGCTCGCCGACGCCACCGACGTGGACGTCTTCTTCCAGTACTCCCCGGAGTCGTTCACCGGCACCGAGCTGGAGTACGCCGTCGAGGTGTGCGACGCGGTCAACGAGGTGTGGCAGCCCACGCCCGACCGCAAGGTGATCATCAACCTGCCCGCCACGGTCGAGATGGCCACCCCCAACGTCTACGCCGACCAGATCGAGTGGATGCACCGCAACCTCAAGCGCCGCGACTCGATCATCCTGTCGCTGCACCCGCACAACGACCGCGGCAGCGCCGTGGCCGCCGCCGAGCTGGGCTACATGGCGGGCGCCGACCGCATCGAGGGCTGCCTGTTCGGCAACGGCGAGCGCACCGGCAACGTCTGCCTGGTCACCCTGGGCATGAACCTGTTCTCCCAGGGCGTCGACCCCGAGATCGACTTCAGTGACATCGACGAGATCCGCCGGGTCACCGAGTACTGCAACCAGCTGCCCGTACACCCGCGCCACCCGTGGGGCGGCGAGCTGGTCTACACCGCCTTCTCCGGCTCCCACCAGGACGCCATCAAGAAGGGCTTCGAGCACCTGGAGCGCGACGCGGCCGCGGCCGGGGTGCCGGTGGACGAGTTCGCCTGGGCGGTGCCGTACCTGCCGATCGACCCGAAGGACATCGGGCGCAGCTACGAGGCCGTCATCCGGGTCAACAGCCAGTCGGGCAAGGGCGGCGTCGCGTACATCATGAAGGCCGACCACCAGCTCGACCTGCCGCGCAGGCTGCAGATCGAGTTCTCCAAGGTGGTGCAGGCGCGCACCGACAGCGAGGGCGGCGAGATCAGCCCGGCCGCGATGTTCGAGATCTTCCGCGACGAGTACCTGCCCAACCCGGCCAACCGCTGGGGCCGCCTGAGCCTCATGGCGCACCGTCACGAGTCCACGGTCGACGACAAGGACCTCATCAGCGCCGACGTGCGCCTCGACGGTGAGATCCGCGAGATCGAGGGCAAGGGCAACGGCCCGATCTCGGCGTTCATCGACGCGATCGCGCGGGTCGGCATGCAGGTGCGGGTCCTCGACTACGTGGAGCACGCGATGAGCGCGGGCACCGACGCCAAGGCCGCCTCCTACCTGGAGTGCGAGGTCAACGGGAAGGTGCTGTGGGGTGTGGGCATCGACGCCAACACCACGACCGCCTCGCTGAAGGCCATCATCTCCGCGGTCAACCGCGCTGCCCGCTGACGCCTCCTGCTCTGTCAGGGGTACGGCGAGCGTCCCGTACCCCTGACGTGCCGGAGGCGAGGGAACGTGTCACCCGGGGCGGCGCAGGGTCCGGCGTACGGCCAGGCCGCCCAGGGCCGCGGACGCGAACGCCAGGATTCCCGCCTCGGTCCACTGGAAGCGCCAGAACCTCGACGGCGGGTGGAAGTACACCGCGTAACGGTAGCCCTTGCCGAACAGGCAGGCCTGCCACGCCTCGGCGTGCCTGCTGCTCTGCCGCGTGTCCACGCGACGCTGGCAGCCGCTGTCCGACGGCTCGGCGACCTCCTTCCCGGACGGTTCCACCCAGGTGGCGCTCACCAGCCGGGCGTCGGGATCGTCCAGCAGCACGGTGCCGGACAGCTCGACGCGCGCGGGCTCGGCGTAGTGGTCGCTCACCTGGAACAGCGTGAACATCGTCACCGCCACCCCCGCCACAGCCAGCGCCATCGCGGGCAGCGTACGCCGGAACAGCGTGCCGGCCGCCGTGCCCAGCGCGAAGGCGTACAGCCACCACGCGGCCGGCGCCAGCCCGACCATGTTGAACACGCCGATGTTGCCGAACGTGGAGTCCAGCCCCGTCCTGAACACCGGCCGCCACAGGCTCACCATGAGCGAGAGCAGCAGCCCGCCCGCCACCACGGCCGCGCCCAGGACCGACAGCTTGACCGCCAGCCACCGCCACACGGGCACCGACTGGGTCCAGGCCAGCCGGTGGGTGCCGCGCTCGTACTCGCGCCCGAGCAGCGGCGCCCCCCAGAACGCCCCGATCAGCGCCGGCGCCACCAGCGGCATCCAGCCGAACAACGAGTAGACCGCGTCGTAGCGCTGCCCGAGTGCCACCGCCAGGTCGCCGCACGCCACGGCGGGCCCCGGGCAGCCCGGCGGGGCGTGCTCGGCCACGTACCGGCTCGCCTCCACCGCCGAGCCCAGCAGCAGGGCTCCCAGCACCGCCAGGAAGCCCGCCGTCACCAGGATCTGCGCCCGGTGCTGGCGCCACGTCACCCAGATCACGCGCCCACCCCCGTCAGCCCCGGCAGCGCCGACGACTCGGGGCTGCGCAGGTAACCCATGACCAGCTCCTCCAGCCCCGGACGCCGCGCCTGCCAGCGCGGGTCGGCCGGGAGCGCTCCCCTGACCAGCATGCTGACCTGCCTGCCGGTACGGCTCGCGCCCACCACCCGCGTTCCCGCCGCCGAGGCTCCCTCCGGCCCGGTGAGCAGGTGATGCCCGTCGAGCAACTCCTCGATGTCGCCGCTGACCTGCAGCCGCCCTCCGTTCAGCACGATCAGCCAGTCGCAGGTCTCCGCCAGATCGGAGACGACGTGCGAGGACAGCAGAACGGTCAGCTCCCGCTCGGCGACCTCCGCCATGATCGTGCGCATCACGTCGTGGCGGGCCAGGGGGTCGAGGTTGGCCAGCGGCTCGTCCAGCACGAGCAGGTCGGGCCTGGAGGCCAGCGCCAGCGTGACCGCCACCTGCGCCTGCTGCCCGCCCGACATCCCGCTCACCTTCCGGTTCAGCGGGATGCCCAGCCCGGCGAGCCGGCCGGCGGCGGCGGTGCCGTCCCAGCGGGCGTTCATGCGGCGGCCGAAGGCCAGCATCTCGGCGACGGTGAAGCTCTCGTACAGCGGCTTGTCCTGCGCCACGAACGCCGCCGCGCCGTCCACCCGGATGTTTCCCAGCGCCGGCCGCAGCAGGCCGACGGCCGCGTGCATGAGCGTGGTCTTGCCTGCGCCGTTGGGACCGACGAGCGCCGCCACGCGTCCGGCGGGCACGGACAGCGAGCAGTCGCGCAGGGCCCAGGTACGGCGATAACGGACTCCCAGCCCGGTCGCCTCCAGCGCGGGACTCATGCCACCCCCTTCTTCGCGGCGTCGGCCAGGACCACGGCGAACAGCGTCCGCACGTCCTCCTGATCGAGCCCGGCCGCGAGCGCGTCGCGCATCCACGCCTCCAGGCCGCGCCGCAGCCGCGTGTGCTCGGCGAGCGTCGCACCTGCGATGCCCTGGCGGACGAACGTCCCCATCCCCGGCCGGCCCTCGACCAGCCCTTCGCGCTCCAGCTCCCGATACGCCTTGAGCACGGTGTTGGGGTTGATGGCCAGGCTTTCCACCACCTCGCGGGCGGTCGGCAACTGGTCACCGGGCCGGAGCGTGCCGAGTCTGAGAGCCTGTTTGACCTGGTGAACGAGCTGGAGGTACGTCGAGACCCCCGAGCCGCGGTCCAGGCTGAATTCGATCAACCGAAGCACCCTTTCACTATTTAAGTAGTGAAAGGGTGTTGGATGGAGGAGATGTTGTCAATTCCTGCCGCACCGCCGCCGCATAGTGAACGTTGCGTTTCTATGAGTTGAATCCTATGCTTCTTAGAGAACGATCCGTTTACTAAGGAGGCGGTGTCGTGGGGCTCGTGCTGGCCGGGTTGATGCTGGCGATGCTGCTCGGCGCGCTGGATCAGACGATCATGGCGCCCGCGCTGCCCGCCGTCGCCGGCGCGCTGGGCGGGCTCGACCGGATGCCCGCCGTCGTCACCGCCTACCTCGTCGCGGCCACCGTCGTCATGCCCGTCTACGGCAAGCTCGGCGACCGGTACGGCCGCAAGCCCACCATGCAGGCCGCGATCGTGATCTTCGTGACCGGAGCCGTGCTGTGCGGGCTGGCCACGACGATGCCGCAGTTCATCGCCTTCCGCGCGATCCAGGGGCTGGGCGGCGGCGGCCTCATGATCGGAGCTCAGGCGATCATCGGTGAGATCGTGAGCCCGCGGGAGCGGGGGCGTTACCTCGGCCTGTTCGGCGCCGCGTACATCGTGGCCGCCGTGGGCGGGCCGCTGGTCGGCGGGTTCTTCGTCGACGGGCCGGGGTGGCGGTGGATCTTCGCCGTCCACCCGCCGCTGGGGCTGCTGGCACTGGTGCTGCTGAGCGTGGCGCTGAAGCTGCCGCGGCCCCGTACGAGGGCGCCGCTCGACGTGGCCGGGGCCGCCACGCTGGCCGTCGCCGTGGTCGGGGTGGTCATGGTGGGGGAGAGCGGGAATCCCGCCTACCTGGCCCTGGCCGCCGCGGGCGTGGTGGCGTGGCTGGTCAGCGCGCGGTTCGCGCGGGATCCGATCCTGCCGCTGCGGCTGTTCCGCGACCGGGCGTTCGCCGTGCCCGTGGCGATCAGCCTGCTCATCGGGTTCGCGCTGTTCGGGACGATCACGTACCTGCCGGCGTACGCGCAGATCGCCCTGCACACCGGCGCCACGCAGGCCGGGCTGCTGGTGACCGCACTCATGGGCGGCGTGCTGCTCACCACCGTCGTCTCCGGCCGGCTCATCACCAGGACAGGCACGTACAAGCCGTACCCCGTCGCGGGCACGGCCCTGGCGGCGGCCGGGCTCGGGCTGATGGGCCTGGCCGGGGCCGGGCCGGTCGTGCTCGTCCTCGCCCTGCTGCTGACCGGGCTCGGGGTCGGGCTGGTCATGCAGGTCATGGTGCTGGCCGCGCAGAACGCCGTGGACCACGCCGACCTCGGCGCCGCCACCTCGTCGGTGACGTTCCTGCGCCAGGTCGGGGCGTCGGCCGGGGTCGCGCTGGTGGGGGCGCTGATCACGCTGCGATCGGGACTGTCCAGCACCTCGCCGTCGAGCCTGCCGGAAGGGGTGCGTGAGGCGTTCGCCGCCGCCGCGCCCCCGGTCTTCGCGGCCATGGCGCCGCTGCTGGTCGTGGCCTTCTTCCTGGCCCTGGCGCTGCCCGCGCGCCCGCTTCGTACCACCGCTCATGTCGAGGAGAATCCGTGAAACTCGTCGCACCCCTGAACGCCTTCGGCCGCGCCGACCTGGCCATCGCCGGTGGGAAGGGCGCCAACCTGGGCGAGCTGGTCAGGAACGCCTTTCCGGTGCCCGACGGGTTCGTCGTCACCACGCACGCGTACGAGCTGGTCACCCGGGGCGGGGACCCGCGGGTCAGCTCCGAGCAGGTCGAGCTGCCCGAGGACGTGCGGCAGGCGATCACTGGCGCGTACGCCCGGCTCGGCGGCGGGCCCGTGGCCGTGCGGTCGAGCGCCACGGCCGAGGACCTGCCAGGTGCCGCGTTCGCCGGCCAGCAGGACACCTACCTCAACGTCGTCGGCGAGCAGGCCCTGCTCGACGCCGTACGCCGCTGCTGGGGCTCGCTCTGGACCGAGCGCGCCGTCGCCTACCGCGCCAGGCTGGGCATCGACGACGCCGGCGTGCGGATCGCGGTGGTCGTGCAGAGCATGGTGGAGGCCGAGGTGGCGGGCGTCATGTTCACCGCGGACCCGGTCACCGGCGACCGCGCGCAGCTCGTCATCGACGCCAGCAGCGGGCTCGGCGAGGCCGTCGTCTCCGGGCTCGTCACGCCGGACCACTACGTGCTGGACGCGCGCGGGCGCATCGACTTCACGCCCGGACGCCGGGAGGTGGTCATCCGCAGCGCGGCCGGCGGCGGGGTCATCCGCGAGAGCGGGGATCAGGCACGAGCCCGGCGGCAGACCGACAGCGAGGCGGGGAAGCGGCAGGCGGACAGCGGGGCGGCGAAGCGGCAGGCGGACAGCGAGGCGGGGGAGTCGGCCGGGCGGCCTGCGGGCGGCGGGGCGGGGGAGTGGGCCGGGCGGTTGCCGGATGCGGTGGTGGCGGAGCTGGGGCGGCTGGGCCGCGGCGTGGCCGCGCATTTCGGGCGGCCGCAGGACATCGAGTGGGCGTACGCGGGCGGGCGGCTCCACCTGCTGCAGGCGCGCCCGATGACCGCGCTGCCGCCGCCCCCGGTGGGCCGGCTCAACCCGGTGCAGCGCCGCCTGGCCACGGTCCTGCTGGAGTACCTGCCCGTGCGGCCGTACCCGATCGACATGTCCACCTGGGTCCCGTACGGGCCGGCGGGGCTGATGCGCAACGTCCTGGGCAGCTTCGGCGTGCGGCGCGCGTTCGACGGCTTCCTGCAGGAGGAGGACGAGGTCGTCCACCGGTTGCTGCCCCCGGCGCCGAAGCCGGCCCCGAAGGTGCTCGCGGCGCCGTTCCTGGTGCTGGCCAAGGCCATGCGGTACGACCCCGCGCGGTGGACGCAGGACCGGCGCTTCCACGACTACCTGGCGGCGATCGAGGCGCTGCGTGCCCGCGACCTGCGGGCGATGCCGTGGGCGGAGCTGCTGCGCGTGCCCCGGCAGGCGCTCGCCCTGGTCTCGCCCGTGGCCGACCTGCGCGTCGACTACCTGCCGGGCACCGGGCTGGCGTTGCTGCGGTTGCTGGTGGCGGTCCGGCTGCTGGGGCGCCGGGAGCTGTTCGCCGATCTGTTGCACGGGGCGCGTACCCGGACCACGGACACCAACCGCGCTCTGGAACGCCTGGCCGAGGTGGCCCGGCGCACGGGAGCGCTGGAGCCGGGCCCGCCGCCCGCCGAGTTCGCGGACGCGCTGGCGGCGTTCCTGGACGAGTACGGCCACCGAGAGACCGCCAGCCCCATCCTCGTCACCCCGCCCACCTGGGCGGACGCCCCCGAGGTGGTGCTTGACTTGGTAAAGGTGCTGGCCGCGGGGTCGCCTGCGCGGAAGGAGCCGGATGGCGCGCTTGAGCCCCTGCTCGCCCACCCCCTGCTGCGACGCTCGAAGCGCCGCCGCGCGCTGATCACGCGCTGGGTGGAGGCGGCGCGCGCGGGGGTCGCGTTCAGGGAGGACAGCCACTTCTACTTCACGATGCCGCAGCCCGTCCTGCGCAGGTCGCTGCTGGAGCTGGGCCGCCGCCTGCGCGACGCGGGCGTGCTGGCCGCGCCGGAGGACGTCTTCCACCTGCGGATGGCGGAGCTGGAGGAGATCGAGGACGTGGCCACCCTGCGCGGGGCGGACGCCGAGCGGCTGCGCGAGACCGTCGGCCGGCGGGCGCTCAAGCGGGAGGAGCTCTCGGGCATGCGGCTCATCGACCCGGCCGCGGTCTTCCCGCCCGCCGATACCGGCGACGCGCTGCTCACCGGCGCCCCGGCCGGCGGCGGCACCGCGACCGGGCCGGTGAAGGTGATCGTGAAGCCTGCCGACTTCGGCCGGCTCGCCGCCGGTGACGTGCTCGTCTGCCCGTACACGAACCCGTCGTGGACGCCGCTGTTCCAGCACGCGGCGGCCGTGGTGGTGGACACCGGCGGCGCGGCCTCGCACGCGGCGATCGTGGCCAGGGAGTACGGCATCCCGGCTGTCATGGGCACCGGCACGGGCACCTCGGTGCTGGCGGAGGGGCAGCTCGTCACGGTCAACGGCGACACCGGCACCGTCCGCGACGCTGCCACAGGCGCTGCCACGAGCGCTGCTACCAGCTCCGGCTCGGGCACAGGCGCCGGCGCTTCCTAGAATGCATGCCATGGTCACCGACCACCGCAAGCTGCCACGACGCCGGGGCGAGGCGCTCAGCGCCGCGATCTACCAGGCCACCCTCGACGAGCTGGCCGAGGTCGGCTACGCCGGGCTGACCATGGAGCGCGTCGCCGAGCGCGCCAAGGCCAGCAAGGCCTCGCTCTACCGGCGCTGGCCCACCCGCATCGAGCTGGTGATGGAGGCGGTCTACCAGTCGCTGCCCAACCCGGAGAGCTCGCCCGACACCGGCAGCCTGCGTGGTGACCTGCTCGCCATGCTCACCCGTACGGCGCAGGCCCTGTCCGGTCCGGCCGGTGAGGCGATGCGCGGGCTGCTGGGCGAGGCGCTGCGGGGCGAGTCGCCGCTGAGCACCATGCGGCGCAACTCCCAGGGCACGGCCAGGAAGCTGATGGAGGAGGTCGTGCGCCGGGCGGTCGAGCGCGGCGAGGTGGATCCGGCGGACGTCACCCCGCGGCGCCTCGACTCAGGGCACGCGCTGCTGCGCCACCACTTCCTCTTCGAGGGGCCGCCGATCCCGGAGCGGCTGGTGGTCGAGATCGTGGACGAGGTGCTCGTGCCCCTGCTCAAACCGCACGCCACCGGCTGACCGCGCCGCGCCTTCGCGGGGTTGCTCAGAGGCGGGTCGGGCCGAGCGGCGGGTGCTCGGGCAGGACCGCCGGGTCGTGCGGGGAGCGCCCGAGCGCGGTCCGCGCGACCAGCGCCGCCACGCCGATGCTGGTCAGCGCGCCGGCCGCCACCGCCGCCACGTACCACGCAGACCCGTCCCGCATCCCCAGCGCCAGCAGCCCCGCCACGGCCAGCCAGGCGATCGCGTTCAGCACGGCCGCTACCGCCAGCGACCTGCCGGCGGCCCGTGCCGCGCCCGCCATCAGCGGGGACGCCATCGCGGTCAGCGGCAGCGGCAGGACCAGCGCCATGAGGGCCGGTACGAAGAAGCCGCCGGTCATGGCGCCGCCGAGCGCGGCAACGGGATGCCCCCAGCCCAGCGCGAGGCCGGCGTACGTCAGCAGGACGAGGCCGATCGGGAAGGCCACGGCGAGCGCCGTCAGCAGCACCCGCCGCCCTGTCGCCCGCGCCGCCACCCCGTAGGGCGCCTGCTTGCCGGCGGCGCGTGCGGCGATGCCGAGCTGCCAGGGTGACAGCAGCGTCATCGCGCCCGCCGCGACGAAGCACGACGTGGCCGTCCTGAACAACCAGCCGGCCTCCGCGGCCTGCTCCCACGGGAACCGGAGGCCGGACGCGTCACGCACGGCCGGGCCCCACAGCAGCCACAGGGCGTAGACGCCGGCGACCAGGACCGCCGCGAGCGGCAGGCGCAGTGGCCGGGCGCCGGGGATGCGGCGGTGGTGCAGCCACGCGTCGGCCGCCCCGGCGGCCAGGTCGGTCACCGTGCGCAGCCGTACCGGCCGTGAGGCGATCAGGTCGGCGACCTCCTCGCCGTACCGGTCCCGCCACGCCTTCGGGTAGAGGCTCAGCACGGCCCCCGCCACGGCTCGCATCATGCCTGCCCCCATGCCACTCGCCGAACCCCCGCCTGCTCCACCCGGCGCAGCGTGGCGAGCTGCTCGCGCAGCGCGTCACGCCCGCTCCCGGTGATCCGGTACGGCTTGCGCCGCTCAGACGACTCGACCGGCTCGATCCAGCCGCGCTGCTCCAGCCGCATCAGCGCCCCGTAGAGCGTGCCCGGCTCCAGCGACGTGCCCGAAAACTCCTCGATGTCGCTGATCATTCGATATCCGTGTTTTTGCCCCTCTGCGAGGCTGATGAGCACCAGCAGCGCCACGTCCGTGAAGCGGCCGAGCTCCTGAGACTTGCGAGCCATGTATTCAGTAAAACTTAGTAAGTCTCACTGAGCAAGTCCGATCGTGCCCGCCGTCACCCGCATGCTGTGCTCGAAGGCGCCGCGCCGGTCCTCGATGGTGTTGTCGAACTGGCCGAACACCTCGAAGCTGACCCATCCGTACAGGGTCGTCCACGCCGTGAGCGCGCGCCAGATCACGTTGTCGGGCACCCCGGGCATGAGGTCGTGGAACCCGGTCACGTCCGGATCGAGCTCCCGCGGCGCCTCCTCCTCCGGCGCGCGCACCGCGCCCGCCTGCCAGGCGTCGGACATGAGGCGGCCCAGCACGGCCACGTCGCGGATGCGGGCCTCGACCGTGTCCTGCGGCGCCTGGTAGCCGGGGACGGGGGAGCCGTAGATCAGCGCGTACTCGTGGGGGTGGGCCACCCCCCACTCGCGCACGGCGTGGCAGACGGCCAGCCATCGCCCGAGGTGGTCCGCGCGGGGGACCTCCGCCTCGGTGCGTTCGACGGCCTCGCCGAGCGCGTTGTAGCCGTCGATGATCAGTGCGGTGAGCAGGTCGTCGCGGCTCGGGAAGTAGCGGTAGATGGCCGAGGAGACCATGCCCATCTCCCGTGCCACCGCCCGCAGCGACAGGCCGCCGGCCCCCTCGGTGGCGAGCTGGCGTCGCGCGATGTCGGTGATCTCTTTGGTGAGCTCGGCCCTGACGCGTTCTCTGGCAGTGCGGCTGGCTGTCATGGGCAGCAGATTATCAGAGCGGTGCCAACAAACGAGAGCACTGCTCTTGACGACTGGTGCTCTCTTGAGAGAGCATTGCTCTCGTAAGCGGAACACCCCACCCGGAGGCCCCGATGCTCGCCCTCGCCAAGAACGCCAACGCGCTGCTGATGTTCCTCCTGGAGCTCGGCGTGCTGGCCTCCGTCGCCTACTGGGGCTTCACCGTCAGCCCCAACTGGGGCGTCAAGCTGCTGGCGGGGCTCGGCGGCCCGGCGCTGTTCATCACGGCGTGGGCCCTGTTCGGAGCGGGCGGCGGCGCGAACGCCACGTACCCGCTCACCGGCCTGACCCGCGCCGCGCTGGAGATCCTCTGGTTCGGCGGCGGCGCCCTGGCGCTCTACGCCTCCGGGCTGATCACCTCCGCCGTCGTCTTCTCCGCACTCTTCATCGTCAACGCGGTTCTCCGCATCGTCTGGAACGAGGTCTGATCATGGGTAAGCACGTCGTGGTGGGTTCGGGGCAGGTCGGCGCTCATCTGGCCGGCAAGCTCCTCACCCAGGGGCACGAGGTCGTCGTCGTGACCCGGTCGGGCAGCGGCCCGGCAGGCGCGGTCAAGGTGGCCGCCGACGTCGCCGACCAGGCCCGGCTGATCGAGGTCGCCCGGGGCGCCGACGTCCT
This sequence comes from Nonomuraea sp. NPDC050202, assembly GCF_040656115.1. Taxonomy (NCBI): domain Bacteria; kingdom Bacillati; phylum Actinomycetota; class Actinomycetes; order Streptosporangiales; family Streptosporangiaceae; genus Nonomuraea; species Nonomuraea sp. NPDC050202. Next base: position 420,257 of record NZ_JBFALF010000003.1, read on the forward strand.
CTACAACTGCGTCAACCCGCAGTACCACCGCTGGCTCACCGACTGGCCGCCGATGGCCGCGTCGTTCCTGGCCGCCGCCGAGGCGAGCGGCGCCGTGTACGTGATGCTCGGCAACCTCTACCCGTACGGGCCCGTCACGGCCCCCATGACCGAGGACCTGCCGCTCTCCTCCCCGAACCCCAAGTTCCGGGTCCGCGCCCGGATGTGGGCCGACGCGCTGGCCGCGCACGAGGCCGGCCGGATCAGGGTCACCGAGATCCGCGGCTCCGACTACTACGGCCCCGGCGCCAGCGACCAGTCCTACCTGGGCGACCGCTTCACCGTGCCGCTCAAGGCGGGCAAGCCGATCATGTCGCCCTGGCCGATCGACATGCCGCACAGCTGGACGTACCTGCCGGACGTGGCCGACACGATGATCACGGCGGGCGCGGACGAGCGGGCCTGGGGCAGGCCGTGGCACGTGCCCACCGCGGAGCCGCTGACCTTCCGCCAGATGGCGCGGCGCATGGCGGCCGTCGTGGGCGCCCCCGCGCCCCGGCTGCGGTCGATGCCGTGGCCGCTGGTGCGGGTGGCCGGGCTGTTCTCGCCCATGCTCGGCGAGCTGCGGCACGTCCGCCACCAGTTCACCGCGCCGTACGTGCTCGACTCCTCGGCCTTCCAGCGTACGTTCGGCGCCGCGCCTACCCCGGTCGACGTGGCGCTCAAGGCTACGCTCGACGGATGAAGATAGCCATGATCGGTCTGGGCGACATCGCGGAGAAGGCCTACCTTCCCGTGCTGGCCGCCCAGCCCGCTCTCGACCTGCACCTCTGCACCCGCAACGAGGCCCGGCTGCACCGGCTCGGCGACACCTACCGCATCGCCACCCGGTCCACGAGCGTGGACGCGGTGATCAAGGCAGGGGTGGACGCGGCGTTCGTGCACGCGGCCACCGACGCCCACCCCGAGATCGTCGAGCCGCTGCTCAGCGCCGGGATCCACGTCTACGTCGACAAGCCGATCGCCTACACCCTGGCCGAGTCCGAGCAGCTCGTCGGCCTCGCGGAGGCGGAGGGCAGGTCCCTGATGGTCGGCTTCAACCGCCGCCACGCCCCCGGGTACGCCGAGCTGGCCGCCCTGCCCCGGCACCTCGTCCTCATGGAGAAGCACCGGCACACCCTGCCCGACTTCCCGCGCCGGGCGATCTTCGACGACTTCATCCACGTGGCCGACACGCTCAGGTTCCTCGCGCCCGGCCCGGTCACCGGCACCACGATCAGGACCCGCGTCAGGGACGGCCTCGTCGAGCACATCGTCCTGGAGCTGTCGGGCGACGGTTTCACCGCCATCGGCATCATGAACCGGATGAGCGGCGCCGCCGAGGAGAGCTGCGCGGTCATGGGCGACGGCGTCAAGCGGCGGGTGGTCAACCTCGGCGACGTCGTCGACTACCAGGGCGGCGAGACCCTCGCCCGGCGGCCCGACTGGGTGCCGGTCGCGAGCCAGCGCGGGATCGAGCAGATCTGCCTGGAGTTCCTGTCGGCGGTGCGCGACGGGCGCCGCCTCGACGCCGCCGACGCGCTGGCCACCCACGCCCTCTGCGAGGAGATCGTCCGCCACGCGACCGGGACCGGGCAGCCGCAGGCGGGCGGCTGAGACCTGATGGCGTCAGCCGGGCGGCCGAGGCCCGGCACCGTCACCCCGGCGGACGAGGCCAGGCGCCGTCACCCCGGCGGACGAGGCCAGGCAGCGTCATCCGGCCCGCCGAGGCCCGGTACCGCCGGTCGGGCGGCCGAGGTTCGTCAGCGTCACCCGGCCGGCCTGAGCCGCATCTCCCGGTCGGCCCTGGCGAACATCCGCTCGAAAGGCCTTCCCCCCAGCCGGGTCAGCACGGTGTAACCCTTCGCGTCGTTCAGCGGGCTGGACGACGACACGACGCCCGCCACCGCCCCGCCGTACAGGGCCGGGCCGCCGCTGCCGCCCGCCGCGGCGTGGCAGTTGCGCGTGACCATCAGCCCCGGCCCCTCGAAGCCCCCCTCGACCGCGTCGCCCACGCAGCGGTACATCTTCGTGCCCGGATACCCCCGGCCCGCCGGATAGCCGAGCAGTTCGAGGCCGCGCAGCTGCGTGCCCCTGGACGTGCGCATCGGCGACAACCCCCGCCCGGTGACCGACTCCAGCGGTTGCTTGCCGCCGGCCACGCCGACCAGCCCCACGTCGTACGGCAGCAGCTCCGGCGAGTACGGCCTGCTGCGCCACCTGGCCGGCACCCACGCCCGCACGACCGGCCAGACGCCCAGCGGCGGCCGGCCCCGGTCGAACCCGGGCAGGAAGGCCAGGTGCTTGAGCAGCCGCCCGTTGTGATACAGGCAGTGCGCCGCCGTCAGCACCAGGCTGCGGCTGCGCGAGCCGATCACCGTGCCGCCGCAGAGCACGTCCGTCTTCGCGACCGGATCGCGGCCGAGCAGCACCCCGGTCAGCCGCCGCGCCCCCGTGTAGGGGCGCGGGACCGGCGCGTAGCCCAGGCGGTCGCCGTCAGGGGTGAGCACGCGGGGAACGGGGACGTTACGTTGGGACACCTCGGCGACGGCGGCTGGATCGAGCAGGACGAGAGACAGAGCCAACCTGAGCACCCTGCCACTGTAGGCCGAAGATGATCAGCCCTCTGACCTGCGACATGAGGGTTTACTAAGATGTGTACTGGGAACCGAGCGCCCGTAGCCGGGCGTGCGCCGACTCGTAGACACCCGCCGCCTCGCCGAGATACGCCTTGGGCAGCTTGGCGACCATCGTGTAGTTGGTGTCGCACACGTTCCCGACAGGCGCCTGGCCAGCCTGGCTGACGAGCTGGTAGGCGTCCAGCGTGTCCAGCCCGGTCAGCTCGGAGGTCCAGGTGACCAGGTCGTGCTGGCTGATCCGGTACGCGTCCTCCAGCGGCCTGGCCGACCCGGTGGACATCAGGTGCAGGTCGTCCTCCAGACGTGGCCACGGCGTGGCCACCCCCTTGATCAGCTCGACCGCGACCACGGTGTTCATGGCCGACTCCACCGCCGTCCCGCACACCTCGCCGTGGCCCTGAAGCCCGTGGCCGTCGCCGATGGAGAACATCCCGCCCTCGACGTTGACGCCCAGGTAGACGGTGACGCCGGCGCGCAGCTCGGGGGTGTCCATGTTGCCGCCGTGCGCGTCGGGGGTGATCGTCATGCGGGCCTCGTTCGCGCCGGGGGCCACGCCGACCGTGCCGTGCATGGGGTCGAGGGGCAGGGCGACGCTGAAGTCGCTGTTGCGGGCGTGGTAGACGGCGACGTTCCTGGCGAGGTCGATGTCGTAGCGCCAGACCCGCTCCTCCAGCGGCGGCTGCAGCGTGGCCGTGGTGTGCGTGCCGGTCAGCGCGCCGAAGTGGGGGAACGTCGTGGAGACCGCCCAGTCCCTGGCCGGGGTGATCCTGATGAAGTGCAGGGCCAGCGTGTCGCCCGGCTCGGCCCCCTCGACGTGGAAGGGGCCGGTCACCGGATTCAGGTACGGGAACTCGCACACCCGCGACGGCAGGTCGTCCACGGTCTGGACGCGCCCGCCGAAGCAGTCCTCGGTGTAGAGCTCCAGGATCGTGCCGGGGCGTACCTTGCCGACGGCCGGCCGGCCGCCGAAGGTGTAGCTCAGCTCCTCCGGCTCGGGACGGTAGGAGATGACGTTCACTTGACCTCCGAAGGTAGTTCGGGCCTGCGGCCCAGCAGGTACGAGCCGCCGAGGACGACCAGGCCGACGGCCAGCCAGATGCCGCCCACCCACTGGGCCGCGACGTTCTGGTTGATCACGACGGCCACCAGGACGGCGAAGCCGATCACGGGCGCGATCAGGTGCGCCCAGTAGTTACGGCTGCGCTGCCTGATCAGGTAGTGCACGACCACGGCGATGTGCAGCAGCAGGAAGGCGCTCATGGCGCCGAAGTTGACCAGCGAGGCCAGCTCGCCGATGCCGTTGTCCCTGGTGCTCATGTAGATGCCGAGGACCAGCGAGACGGCGGCGACCGCGAAGGTGGCGTTGACCGGCACCCGGTGCCTGGGGTCCACGGCCGCCAGGAAGCGCGGTAGCTGCCGGTCCCTGGCCATCGCGAACAGCAGGCGCGAGGTGGCGGCCTGCGCGACCAGCGAGTTGGCGAAGCCCCACGCGATGGCGGTGGCCACGGCGGTGAGCACCGACAGCCACTGCCCGCCGGCGAACGCGGCGGTGTCGTAGAACGCGCTGCCCGCGGCGTCGCCCTCGGTGATCAGCTTGGCCCGGTCGGGCGTGAGCAGCGCCGCCACCCACGTCTGCACCACGAACAGCACGGCCGCCACCGCCAGCGCGGCCACCATGGAGCGGCCGAGCCGCCGGGCGTCCTCGCGGTTCTCCTCGGCCAGGGTGGAGATGCCGTCGAAGCCGAGGAACGACAGCACGGCCACCGAAGCCGCGGCGAGCACCACGCTCCAGGTGAAGGAGGAGGAGTCGAAGAGCGGGGTGAGGAAGCCGGTCTGCGCCTTGCCCTGGGTCAGCGCGACGCCGCCGACCACGAGGAAGATCGCCAGGACGGCCAGCTCGGCGACCAGCATGATGCGGGTGATCCTGGCCGTCATCTGGATGCCCAGGTAGTTGACGACCGTGTTGAGCAACACGAAGATCACCAGCCAGCCCCAGACGGGGATCGCCGGCACGAACGAGTTCATGGCCGTGCTGGCCACCAGGTAGAGCAGCGAGGGTACCAGCACGTAGTCCAGCAGGATCGCCCAGCCGGCGACGAAACCCACGGGAGCGGTGATGCCGCGTCCCGCGTAGGTGTAGACCGACCCGGCCATCGGGAACGCCCGGGCCATCTGCGCGTACGACAGCGCCGTGAACGCCATCGCGACCAGACCGATGACGTAGGCGAGTGCCACCATCCCGTGGGAGACGGCGAAGACGTTGCCGAAGATCCCGAACGGGGCGATCGGCACCATGAAGATCAAGCCATAGATCATCAGATCGGCGAAGCCGAGGGAGCGTTTGAGCTCCTGGCGGTAGCCGAACTGCTCGACGCTGCTCATGTACGGCTCCTAGTGCTTGGGGGGCGATTGGCACCTTAGAGCCAAAGCTTTCTACTGAAAAGGTTTCTCCAGGAAGAAGTCCAGGCCGTCGGCCCTGCCGAGGTGGACGGGCTGGCGTACCTGCCGGTCGAGCAGCGTGAGCGTGCCGCGGGCGCTGGTGATCGTGGTGCCGTCGGCCACGGCGTCGAGCTCCGGCACCGCCAGCGAGCCGGCCCGCGTGCACAGGGCGGCCAGCATCGCCACCGCCTCGTAGCAGCCGTGGCCGTGGGCGTTCAGCATGGGCGCGTCGTCGCCGAACCTGGCCGTGTACCGCTGGGAGAAGTCGAGGCTGGCCGGGGTCGGCAGGTCGCGGAAGTAGCCCATGGACGAGTACAGCTCGCCGGTCGCGTCGCCGCCGATGCCCAGCAGGCCGTGCTCCTCCAGCGCCCCGCACAGCCGGGCCGCCCGCAGCTCCGACGCGGCGAACGCCCGGTTGAAGGCCACCAGGTCGCTGCCGATCAGCGTCAGCAGGATGGCGTCGGGGCGGGTGTCGGCCACCCGGCCCAGCCAGCTCACGGCCTCCCCGTACCGGACGAAACGCTCACCCACCACCGTGGCGCCGGCCGCGCGCAGCCGCCTGCGGGCGCTGGCGTGCACCAGGCGCGGCCAGATGTAGTCGTTGCCCAGCAGGTACCAGCGGCGGGCCCGGCGCTGGCCCGCCAGCCGCTCGATGCCCGGCGCGAGCTGCCGGTCGGGGGTCTCGCCCAGGAAGTAGACGCCCGGCGCCCGGCCGCCGCCCTCGTACGGCGGCGCGTACACGAACGGCACCCGCCCGGCGATCGCCGCCACCACGGCCACCCGGACGTCGCTCGCGTGCGCGCCGGCCACGGCCTGCACCGTGCCCGACCGGACCAGGCCGGCCACCTCGGCCGCGACCTGCCCGGCGGGCCGCCCACCGTCGATCAGCACCAGCTCGACCGGCCGGCCCAGCACCCCGCCCCGGGCGTTGACCTCCTCGGCCGCCAGCACGGCGCAGTTGATCGCACACGGGCCCATCAGGCCGAGCACCCCGGACACGGGGACGATCAGGCCGATCCTGATCGAGCCGGAGGGGAGGAGCCGCGCTTCGAGAGGATCGACGGTCGCCGCCACGCCGACGAGTATCCTCCCTTCTAGCTCCCCGATGAAAGGACTCACCATGACGACCTCGGGGCTCGGGTCCTCACTCGCCTACCTGCTCAGCCGTGCGGAGCGGGGCGTGAACCGGGGGCTGGCGGCGGTGCTGGCCGGCGAGGGCGTGACGGTCGAGCAGTGGCGGATCATGCGGGCGCTGGCCGACGGGCGGGGCGAGTCGATGGGCGAGCTCGCCGAGGCCGTGCTGATGCCGCACCCGACGCTGACCAAGGCCGTGGACCGGCTGATCGATCGGGCGCTGGTGTACCGGGGTCCGGCGAAGGGGGATCGGCGCAGGGTGGCCGTCTTCGTCTCGGGGCGGGGGGCCGAGCTGCTGGCCCGGGTCGACGGTGCCGTGGCGGAGCAGCAGGCGGTGATCGCGCTGGCGTTCGGCCGGGAGCGCACGGAGCGGCTCATGCGCGACCTGGAGAGCCTGGTGGAGGCCCTGGACTACGCCGAGCTGCGCGTCTGAGGGCTCACCCCTGGTGCTTCTTGGAGACGTCCGCCCAGACCAGCACCACCACTCCGGCCAGCGCCACGCCCAGGTATCCCGGCAGGGGCAGCTCCACCAAGCGGTGCAGGAACCCCCATTCGCGGTCGAACCACATCCGTCCGATGAACCCGCCGAGCCCCTGGATGACGGCGATCACGGCGACGACGTTGATGAACCCTCTCATGCGTCCACGATCGCAACGCGGGGCCCGCCCCGGCATCGAACCTTGGGCGGGCCCCGCGCTACTTAAGTAGCGCTCACGGGTAGAGGCCGCGCATCTGGTGCGCCTCGGCCACCCGGCCCACGCCGATCACGTGCGCCGCCTGCCGCAGCGTCAGGCCGCGCTCCGCGGCCAGCGACGTGACCTCGGAGAAGGCGCCCATCATGAGGTCGCGGAGCTTGAGCTCGATCTCGCCCGAGCTCCACGCGTACGCCTGCATGTTCTGCACCCACTCCAGGTACGACACGATCACCCCGCCCGCGTTGGCCAGGATGTCGGGCACCACCGTGGTCCCGTTCGCGGCGAGGATCTCGTCCGCCTCGGGCGTGGTGGGGCCGTTGGCGCCCTCGACGATCAGGCGGGCGCGGATCCTGGGCGCGTTGGCCTCGGTGATCACGCCTTCGAGCGCGGCCGGGACGAGCACGTCCACGTCCAGCTCGAACAGGTCGTCGTGGGACAGCGCGTCGGCGTGGTGGAAGCCCCGCACGCCGCCGGTCTCGGCCGCGTACGCGCGCAGGCGCGCCACGTCCAGACCGCCGGCGCAGTACACCGCCCCCGTGACGTCGGACACCGCCACGACCTTGCAGCCGGCGTCGGACAGGTACTGCGCGGCCGGCGCGCCCACCTTGCCGAAGCCCTGCACGGCGACGGTCACGCCCTCGGGCGAGCGGCCGAGCGCGGCCAGCGCCGCGATCTGCACGCCGCGCGAGGTGGCGCCGGTGCGGCCGAGCGAGCCGCCCAGCGTCATCGGCTTGCCGGTGACCACTCCGGGCACCGAGTAGCCCGCGCTGACGCTGTAGGTGTCCATGACCCAGGCCATGGTCTGCTCGTCGGTGCCGACGTCGGGCGCGGGGATGTCCTTCTCCGGGCCGATCAGCGGCAGGATCTCGCTGACGTAGCGGCGGGTCAGCCGCTCCAGCTCCCGGGTGGTGAGCCCGGCCGGGTCCACGGCCACGCCGCCCTTGGCGCCGCCGTACGGGATGCCGACCAGCGCGCACTTCCACGTCATCCACATGGCCAGCGCGGTGACCTCGTGGATGTCGGTGCCGGGATGAAACCGGAGGCCGCCCTTGGCGGGGCCGCGCGAGACGTTGTGCTGGACGCGGAAGCCCTGGACGACGTCCAGGCGGCCGTCCTCGCGCCGCACCGGGACCGAGACGGTCAGCGAGCGGCGCGGCGTGGCCAGCATGGTGCGGAGCCCGTCGTCGAGCCCGAGGTGCCCGGCGGCCTGGTCGAGTTGGTGGAGAGCGGAGTCGAGGGCCTGGCGGCCCGGGGTGATCAGGGCCGGCGTCGTTGACGGCACCATGATGCTCATGGAAGAAGTTCCTCCCGGTATGTACGCCCTATTTGCGGAGAAAGCGCCGTTGCCTTCCCCTTTTGGGCGTTGTTGTCACGATCATCCTAGAGCGGGGCGTTTGACCTTGCCTAGTTATTGGTAGAAATCCAAGCCGGTGATCGGGGTGCTGTGGACCGTGCCACTCTGGCAGGCTTGCGGAGCGAGAGTGTGACGGTTTCGACGAATTGAGGAGTGGAATGCCCGCACTGGTGGTGGGGCCGATGCTGAGATACGTCGACTCCGACAGCGCCTCGATCTGGGTGGAGACCGCCGAACCCTGCACGGTCACCGTGGAGGCGGACGGCAGGTCTTACCGGTCGCCTACCTTCACCGTGCACGGACACCACTACGCGATCGTGGATCTCGTCGAGTTGTCCCAGGATATCGCGTCGTACGCGGTCACGCTCGACGGGGAGCAGGTATGGCCCATGGCGGGTCGCCCGCCGAGCCGGATCCGGCTGCTGCGGCCGGAGGGGGTGCGGAAGCTGGCGTTCGGCTCGTGCCGCACCAGCGTGCCCCACGACGCCGCCACCGTACGCACGCACGGCGACGACGTCCTGCGCGCCTTCGGCGAGCACCTGCCGGACGCCGGCGACGAGGAGTGGCCGGACCTGCTGCTCCTCCTCGGCGACCAGGTCTACGCCGACAACCCCTCGCCCGACATGCTGGCCTACATCCGTTCCCGCAGGAGCACCGAGCCGCAGGGCGAGATCGCCGACTTCGAGGAGTACGCCGAGCTCTACCGCCAGGCGTGGACCGAGACGGAGATCCGCTGGCTGCTGTCCACCGTGCCGACCGCGATGATCTTCGACGACCACGACCTGCGCGACGACTGGAACACCTCGCAGCCCTGGCGCGAGCAGATGGCCAGGACACCGTGGTGGCGGCGCCGGGTGGTGGCGGGGCTCGGGGCGTACTGGGTCTACCAGCACCTGGGCAACCTCTCGCCCGCCGAGCGCGCCGACGACGAGCTGCTGGCCAAGCTGATGGCCGGCGACGGCGGGGCGGCGCTCGACGAGTTCGCCGAGCGGGCCGACACCGAGCCGAGCAGCAACCGCTGGAGCTACGCCCGCGACCTCGGCCCCGCCCGCCTGATCATCGTCGACACCCGCTGCGCCAGGCAGCTCACGCCCGGCGACCGGCGCATGCTCGACCCAGGGGAGTGGGCCTGGCTGCAGGAGCAGGTACGGCGGCCCGCCGAGCGACTGATCATCGGCTCGTCGATCCCGTTCCTGCTCCCCGAGGGCGTCCACGGCGTGCAGAACTGGAACGAGGCCCTGTGCGACGGCAAGTGGGGCCCGCTCGCGCGCCGGTGGTCCGAGACGCTCCGCCAGGCCATCGACCTGGAGCACTGGGCGGCGTTCCGGCGCTCGTTCGACGACCTGGCGAAGCTGCTGATCGGGCTGGGCAAGCCGGTGCTGATCCTGTCGGGCGACGTGCACTACTCCTACCTGGCCAAGGCCGACAGGGGCCCGGTCTTCCAGATCGTCTGCTCGCCCATCCGCAACCCGCTCAGCCGCATGCTGCGCTGGGCCAACGTCTTCACCCAGTTCTCGATCGCCACCCTGGTCGGCAGCCTGCTGGCGCGGCTGGCGGGCGTCCCGCGCCCGCCGTTCCGCTGGAAGATCACCAAGGGCCCCCTGTTCCAGAACGCGCTGGCCACGCTCACCCTCCCTGACGAGGTCACCTGGTACGGCTCCACCGGCGAAGTGGTCAAACCGCTCGACACCGCCCGCCTACGCTGAACCGCATGCATGACGACACCTACGCCCCCGCCGTCCCCTTCTACGACCTGTGGCACGAGGACGGCCACGTGCCCGTGGTCCGCGAGCTCCTGCCGCCGCTGCTGGCGGAGGTGCGGCGGAGCGTCATCGAGATCGGCGCGGGCACCGGCCTGATCACCGAGCTGCTCGTCCGCGTCACCCCGGCCGAGATCCACGCCGTCGAGCCGTCGCTGGGCATGCGCTCCGTGCTGGTCTCCCGCCTGGCCACCGACCCGGAGGCGCTGCGCCGGGTGACGGTGCTGCCGTGCGGGGCGCTGGAGGTGGAGGTGGACGAGCCGGCCGAGGCCGTCGTGATGATCTCGGTGCTGCAGAGCTTCGCCGCCGCCGAGCGGGCCGAGCTGTGGCGGGTGCTGGGCAGGCAGCTGGAGCCGGGCGGGCGGCTGGTGTTCAACTGGCGCGACCGCGCCCCGGCCGTGCCGGGAGAGCTCCAGGTCATGGGCTCCTACCAGGTCGGCAGGCACACCTACGAGGTCGCCGGGCAGGTGCTGGAGGCCGAGGGGGAACGCGTCACCTCGCGGTTCCGCTACCGGATCAGGCGGCAAGGCGTGGTGATCAGCGAGGACGAGCTGGTCACCACCGCGCACTGGCCCGCCGGGGACGTGCTGGCGGCGGAGCTGAAGGAGGCCGGGTTCGAGCCGGGCGAAGCCCCGGAGGGCATGCAGGTGTGGCGGATGCCGAAATAGTGGGAACCGGCCCTTGACGTGCGGCCAACAACAGGGTGACCGCACGAGAGAGGACCGGCCACGTGGTGGGAGTTCAGGATGTGCCTGACACGCTCGACGACTCGACGCTGATCGCCCGTTCGATCGGCGCGCCCGAGAGCTTCGCGGCGCTGTTCGACCGGCACGCCGACGAGATCCACAGGTACGCCGCCCGGCGACTCGGGGGCGAGCTGGCCGACGACGTGACCGGCGAGGTGTTCCTGGTCGCCTTCCGCGGCCGGGCCCGCTACGACCCCTCGTGGCCCGACGCCCGCCCCTGGCTGTACGGGATCGCGACCAAGGTCGTCTCCCAGCACCGCAGGGCGGAGCGGCGGCGCACCGCGGCCATGGCCAGGGTGAGCGTGGAGCGCCCCGGCACGTTCGACGACCGCAGCGCCGACCGGGTCACCGCCGAGCAGCTCCAGCCCCGCCTGGCCAGGGCGCTGACCCGGCTCAGCGCGGCGGAGCGGGACCTGCTGCTGCTGGTGGCCTGGGCGGACCTGACCTACGAGGAGGCGGCGCTCGCGCTCGGCGTGCCCGTCGGCACCGTCCGGTCCCGGTTGCACAGGCTCCGCGTCAAGGTACGCAGGGCGCTCGGCGGCACCGACCCCTTCGCAGAGGAGCCCCAGCATGGATGACGAGATTCGCGTGTTCGCAGAGGGACGGCCGGAGGCGCCACCGTACGGGGCCGAGGCCAGGGCACGGGCACGGGAGCGGCTGCTGACGCAGGCGCGCAGCGGCGGCGGCCGGTTCCGGGTGCCGCCGCTGGGCTGGCAGGCCGCCGCCGCGTTCGGCGTGACGGTCGTGCTGGTCGGCGGCGTCGCCGTGGCCCTGTCGAACCAGGGGGCGGGCCCCGGCCCGGCCACCTCGGCGACGCAGTCGGCCGAGGTGACGCCCGGCGAGCTCCACCCGCGTCCCGGCCAGTTCATCATGGTCGAGTCCGAGACGATGTACGGGTCGTTCACCATGGGCGCCGACGGCAAGGAGGCGTCGCGGCACCTGTACCGCTCGCACAGGAAGATCTGGCAGTCGGTGGACGGAAGCGCGAGCGGCCTGCTGATGATGGAGGGCCGCGAGCCGCGGCCATGGCCCGGCGAGGAGCTGCCCGAGGCCGAGAAGACGGGCTGGCAGGGCACGTCCTGGGACACGCTCGCCGCCTGCCCCGGCCGCCTGGGCGAGTACCGCACCGACTACGCCTACCTGAGCACCCTGCCCGCGGACCCCGCCGCCCTGCGCGAGCGCCTCTACCGGCTGGGCGGCAAGGGCGGGGACCGGGACTTCTCGGCGCTCGACCACGCACGCAGCATGCTCACGGAGACCTACCTGCCCAGGGCACAGCGCCAGGCGCTGTTCGAGGCGATCAAGACCATCCCCGGAGTCCGGGCCAAGCAGGGGGTCGAGGACGCGGCCGGACGCGAAGGCGTCGCGCTGGCCAGGCCCGGCGGCGAACGGGGAGTCGAGAACCAGCTCATCTTCGACCCGGAGACGTTCATGTACCTGGGCGAGCGGGAGGAGGTCGTCGCCGAGGGCGCGGCGGCGCCGAAGGGCAGCATCCTGGCGTTGACGGCCCAGCTCAGCGTGTCGGTGGTGGACCGGCTGCCGGAGGAGGCCGCCCAGGCGCAGGGGGACGCGAGCTGCATGCCGGAATCCGAGGTCTCGGCCGGCGCGCCACCGCAGTCCCCGGCCCCCGGCACCCCGACGGCCACCGCCTCGCCGGCCACCGCCTCACCGGCCCCCGACGCGCCGACGGAGACCGCCTCACCGGCGCCCCATGCGCCGACGGAGATCGCGTCACCGGCCCCTGACATGCCGACGGAGACCGCCTCGCCGGCGCCCGGTGCGCCGACGGCCAGCGCGGTGCCCGAATCGGCCGATGCGGACATGCCGACGGCCGGTCCCGTTCCGACGGTTACCGATTGACCACGGAGACGGTCAAGTAAGCGCCGTAACGGTGCGCAACCCCGTGAACCGGAGGAGCGTCTCCCTGGACAGGGCCCAGCCACGTGCGGTGGGTGGGCCCTGGTCCGCGGAGCCGTAACAGATCATGCCCGCCCGAGCTCGGGGATCATGCGCTCTTGAGCTCGTAGAGCGCATCGGCGAGCTGCGAGATCGCCCAGAGGAGATCTTCCTCGGAGACGACGATCGGCGGCGCCAGGCGGATCGTGGAGCCGTGCGTGTCCTTCGCCAGCACGCCGCGCTTCAGCAGCGCCTTGGACACCTCGCGCCCGCTGCCCAGCTCCGGATCGATGTCCACGCCGGCCCACAGGCCGCGCCCGCGCACCTCCAGCACGCCCTTGCCGATCAGCTCGCGCAGCCGCCCGTGCAGGACCTCGCCGAGTTTCGTGGCGCGGGCCTGGAACTCGCCGGTGTTGAGCAGCTCGATGACCGCGTTCGCCACCGCGCAGGCCAGCGGGTTCCCGCCGAACGTGGACCCGTGCTGCCCCGGGTGGATGATCCCGAGCACGTCGCGGTCGGCGGCGATGGCCGACACGGGCACCACCCCGCCGCCCAGCGCCTTGCCCAGCACGTAGATGTCCGGCACGACCCCTTCGTAGTCGCACGCGAACGTCTGCCCCGTACGCCCGAGCCCCGACTGCACCTCGTCGGCGATCATCAGGATGCCCTCGGCCGAGCACAGCGCCCGCAGGTCGCTCAGGTACCCGTCCGGCGGCACCAGCACCCCGGCCTCGCCCTGGATCGGCTCGACCAGCACGGCCACCGTGTTCGCGTCCACGGCCGCCCGTACCGCATCGATCGAGGCGTACGGGACGATCCGGAAGCCCGGCGTGTACGGGCCGAAGTTGTCATGCGCCTCCGGGTCGGTGGAGAAGCTGACGATCGTGGTGGTGCGGCCGTGGAAGTTGCCCTCCATCACGATGATGTTGGCCTGCTCGGGCTCGACGCCCTTGACCTCGTACCCCCACTTGCGCGCCACCTTGACGGCGGTCTCGACGGCCTCGGCGCCGGTGTTCATGGGCAGGATCATGTCCTTGCCCGTGAGGTCGCCGAGCCCGGTGCAGAACTGCGCGAACTGGTCGTGGTAGAAGGCGCGGCTGGTCAGCGTGAGGCGTTCGAGCTGCTCCCTCGCCGCCTCGATGATCTTCGGATGGCCGTGGCCGAAGTTGAGCGAGGAGTAGCCGGACAGGCAGTCCAGATACCGCTTGCCGTCGACGTCGGTGACCCACGCGCCGTGCGCCTCGTGGATCACCACCGGCAGCGGATGGTAGTTGTGCGCGCTGCGGCGCTCGCTCACTTCGATCAGCTCTGCGCTGGTGGTCATGATCAGTTTTCCCCCCTGATCTCCAGTGTGCAGCACTTGGGCCCGCCACCTGCCTTACGCAGCTCCGACAGATCGACCGGGATGACCTCGTACCCGCGCCGCTTGAGCTCCAACTGCAGGTCGGACGCCTCGGCGTTGATGACCACGTTCGTGCCGTCGCTGACGGCGTTGAGCCCGAGCACCTCGGCGTCCCGCGCGCTCGCGATCACCGCGTCCGGGAACATGCGGCGCAGCACCGCGAGGCTGCCCGGCGAGAACGCGTCCGGGTAGTAGGCGACGTTGCGCCCGTCGAGCGGGAACAGCGCCGTGTCCAGGTGGTAGAAGCGCGGGTCCACCAGCGTCAGCGAGACCACCGGCCGGCCCAGGTACTCCTGCGCCTCCTGGTGGGCGACCACGTCCGTGCGGAAGCCGGTGCCGGCCAGGATGACGTCGTCGAGCGTGAGGAAGTCGCCCTCGCCCTCGTTCACGTGCGCCGGCTCCAGCGTCGGGTAGCCGCGCTCGGCGAACCAGCGCAGGTAGGCGGGGCCCTCGGGGCCGCGCTGCGGGTAGGCGAAGCGGGCGCCGTACGCGCGGCCGTCCACGACCAGCGCGCCGTTCGCGGCGAAGACCATGTCGGGCAGGCCGTCGATCGGGTCGATCAGGCTGACCTGGTGACCGAGCTCCTCGTACGCCGCCTTCAGGCCCTCCCACTGCCGGACCGCCAGGTCGCGGTCCGCGCCGGCCTCGGGATGCATCCACGGATTGATGGCGTACTCGACCGTGAAGTACTCAGGACGGCACATGAGGAAGTGTTTGGGCATGCAGCACTCCATCGGCTCTCAAGCAGGGAAAATCCCCATCACAGGGGATGAGGACAGCCTAGGAATCCGCGTTTGCGCAGGCCAGGGGTTGACATTGCGTCTTCGCGCGCGTCTGTTGCGTCTCTCAGCCCGGGGTGGCCGATTCGTTGCGCGCCTCCGGCACGGCGGCGCCCGGAGGGGTGTCCACCAGCCTCGACAGCACGATGGAGCTCTTGGTCCGCACCACGAACGCCATCGCCGCGATGCGCTCGATCACCCGCTCCACGTGCCGCACGTCCGTCGCCCTGATGTGCAGCAGCGCGTCCGCCTCACCCGTGATCGTGGCCGCCGCCACCACCTCGGGGAACCTGGTCACGGCCAGCGCGATGTCCGACGGCTTCGTCTTGCCCTGGCAGAACAGCTCCACGTAGGCCTCGGTCGTCCAGCCGAGCGCCTGCGGCGACACCCGCGCGCTGAACCCCGTGATCGCTCCCGTCTCGCGGAGCCGGTCCACCCGCCGCTTCACCGCCGAGGCGCTCAGCCCCACCTGCTGCCCGATGTCGGCGTAGGTCTGGCGGGCGTCGTCGACGAGTGCCGCGATGATGTCACGATCGAGCTGGTCCAGTTCCACGCGCTCTGTATACCGCCTGGCCAGGCTGGCGCGCGACGAGCGGCACGCGGGAGACTGGGCGCGACAAACGTGACCGAAAGGCGTTCGCCACTATGAGCACCACGAGCTTCCCCGAGGGTTTCGTGTGGGGAGTTTCGACGTCGGCTTACCAGATCGAGGGGGCCACGGCCGCCGACGGCCGCCTGCCGTCCATTTGGGACACCTTTTCCGCGGACCGGGCGGAGGCGTGCGACCACTACCACCGGTATCCCGAAGACGTGCGGCTGATGAAAGAGCTGGGGATGGCCGCCTACCGGTTCTCGGTGAGCTGGGCGCGGATCTTCCCCGAGGGGCACGGCAAGCCCAACGCGGCCGGCCTCGACTTCTACGACCGGCTGCTCGACGAGGTGGTCGGCGCGGGCATCACCCCTTACGCCACCCTCTACCACTGGGACCTGCCGCAGGCGCTGGAGGACCGCGGCGGCTGGCCGTCCCGCGACACCGCCGCGCGGTTCGCCGAGTACGCCGCCGCCGTCCACGCGCGGCTCGGCGACCGGGTGGACACGTGGTTCACGCTGAACGAGCCGTGGGTGGCGGCGTTCCTCGGCTACGGGTCCGGCATCCACGCGCCGGGCCGCAGGTCCGCCGCCGACGCCTTCCGCAGCGCCCACCACATGCTGCTCGGGCACGGGCTGGCCGTGCAGGCGCTGCGCGAGGGCGGGGCCGAGAAGGTCGGCCTCGTGCTCAACATCTCGCCCGTCATGACGCCCGCCCAGGTGAGCGACTTCGGCAGGGAGCTGTCGGAGGAGGACGCCGCGGCCGTGGCCAGGATCGACGCGCTGGCCAACCGGCAGTTCCTGGAGCCGGCGCTGCGCGGCGCGTACCCGGCGGAGCTGCTGCCTGTCATCGAGCGCCACGGCGGCCTCGACCACATCCACGACGGCGACCTGGAGACCATCGCCCAGCCCCTCGACCTGCTCGGCGTCAACTACTACACCCCGCTGGTCGTCCAGGCGCAGCCCAGCGAGCCCGCCGACCCGGCGTATCCGGGCAGCGAGGGGATCCTCTTCTGCACCATCCCGACGGCGGTCACCGCCATGGGCTGGCCGATCGTGCCGAACTGCCTCGCCCTGCTCCTCGGGCGCATCTCCCGGGACTATCCCGGCCTCGATCTCATGGTCACCGAGAACGGTGCCGACTTCGTGGACGTGGTGACCGGGGACGGCATTCACGACGTCGACCGGATCAGTTTCATCGAGGAGCACCTGCGTGCCCTGCGCGCGGCCGTCGACGACGGCGCCCGGGTACGCGGATACCTCGTCTGGACGTTGCTCGACAATCTCGAATGGTCCGACGGTTACCAGCGCAAGTTCGGCCTCGTGCACGTGGACTTCGCCACCCAGCGGCGGCGGATGAAGGACAGCGCGCTGTGGTACCGCGACGTCATCAGGCGCAACGGGCTGGCCGAGACGCGCACCCGCAGGCCCACGCTGGAGACGGTGGCCGCCCGCGCGGGCGTCTCCAGGGCGACGGTCTCCCGGGTCGTCAACGGCGAGTCGTCCGTGAGCCCCGAGGTCAGGGCCACGGTCATGCGGGCCGTCAAGGAGATCGGCTACGTGCCCAACCTGGCCGCGCGCACCCTCGTCACCCGCCGCACCAACGCGGTCGCCCTGGTCCTGTCCGTCCCCCGGCAGGGCGGTGACACGCTCACCTCCGCCGTCGTCCAGTACGTGACGAGCCTCCTGGAAGGCGCGGGCAAGCAGATCACGCTCATGCTCGCCGAGACGGCCGAGAGCCACCGGCGCATCGCCGCGCACGTCGAGGCCCGGCTGGTGGACGGGGTCGTGCTGCTGCCGCCCGACCGGGGCGACACGCTGGCCGAGCGCCTCTCCCGCACGGAGGTGCCGCTCGTGCTGCTGGGCAAGCCGCCGATCGCGTCGCTGGTCCCGTACGTGGACGTGGACAACGTGGGCGGCGCCGCGGCGGCCACCGAGCACCTGCTCGCCCGCGGGCGCCGCCGCATCGGCATGGTCTGCGGGCCCATGGACCTGGTCACCGTCCAGGACCGGCTGTCCGGCCACCGGGCGGCGCTCCAGCGCGCGGGCCTGACGCCGCACCTCGCGCCCGCCGACGACCTCACCCGCGCGGCGGGCGCCGCCGCCGCCCGCCGGCTCCTGACGGACTCGCCCTCGCTCGACGCCGTCTTCGCCGCCACCGACCAGCTCGCCATCGGCGCCCTGCAGGCGGCCCGCGAGCTCGGCCTGCGGGTGCCCGAGGACCTGGCGGTCGTGGGCTTCGACGACGTGGACGCCGCCTCGGCCACCACCCCGGCGCTCACCACCGTGCGGGTTCCCGTCGCCGAGCAGGCGCTGGCGCTGGCCCGGCTGCTGCTGTCCCGCCTGGAGGGCCGCCACACGACGTCCGTGGTGCTGCCCACCCGGCTCGTCGTCCGGGACTCGGCCTAGAGCCGGCCTAGAGCCGCTGCTGCTCGAACAGGTGCGGGAAGACCTTGGAGACCTTGGACAGCAGGTACTCGCCGTAGGTGCCGGTGAAGTCCACCTGGCCGTCCCACCGGTGGCCGGGGGCGTAGGGGAGGGGCGGGACCTCGCTGTCCCAGCCGGGGTCGAAGAAGAACGGGAAGCTGAGGCGCTCGTTGCCGCTGCGGTTGCGCACGCGGTGGGGGGTGGAGCGGTACTGGCCGCCGGTGAGCTTGTCGAGCATGTCGCCGATGTTGCACACGAACGTGCCCGGCACCGGGGGCGCCTCGATCCAGCCCGCGTCCGTACGGACCTGCAGGCCGCCGTTGCCGTCCTGGAGGAGCAGGGTCAGCAGCCCGTAGTCGGTGTGCTCGCCGACGCCCCAGGTGCCGGGGTCGTCGGCGGGCCCGGGCGGATAATGAAATATCCGGAAGAGGATGGTCGGATCGGCCGTGTAGCCCGCGCGGAAGTAGTCCTCCTCCAGCCCCAGGCTCAGCGCGATGCCGCCCATCACCGCCTGCCCGACGCCCGTCATCGCGCTTAGGTACTCCAGCACCGCCTCGCGCAGCTCGGGCACCTGGGCGGGGAACAGGTTCGGCCCGTGCAGCGGCACGGCGCCCGGCGGCTCCTCGGCCCCGAAGTAGACGCCCTCCTTCAGGTCGGGCCGCCCCGAGGTCAGCTCGCCGCCCACGGGGAAGAACCCGCGCCAGGCCCGGCCGCCCCGCTCCATCGCGATCTCGTTCTTGACGTGCTCGGGCAGCGCGAAGAAGCGCCTGCTCGCCGCGTCGAGCCGGGCGATGAGCTCGGGCGGCACGCCGTGGCCCGAGACGTAGAAGAAGCCGTGCTCCCGGCAGGCGGCGCCGATGGCGTCGGCGACGGCCCGCCTTCCCTGACCCGCCGCGAGGAGCGGGGCGATGTCGATCACCGGCAATTCGCTCATCGCCCCATTGTTCCCCTGAAACGCCCGGGCGAGGGGTTCCCCGCCCGGGCGTGCCGCTGATCAGGAGGTCGAGAACGTGAACCAGTTGACGTTGACGAAGTCGGCCGGCTGCCCGGAGGAGAAGGTCAGGTACACCGTGTGCGTGCCCGTCACCCCGGAGACGTTCGCCGGGATCGTGCGCCAGCTCTGCCAGCCGCCCGTGTTCGCCAGGGCGAAGTCGCCGATCGGCGGGGCAGTCGGGCTGTCGAGGCGGACCTGCACCAGCCCGCTCACCCCGGCCGCCGCGCCGGAGGCCACCCTGGCCCTGAACTGCGTGGCGGGCGTGGAACCGAAGTCGACCCCGTCGTAGCGCAGCCAGTCGCCGTTGGCGATCGCCCCGACGTTCTGGCCGCCGCCCGAGTCGGTGGTCGTCTCGACGATGGTGCCCGACTGGCCCTGGTAACGCTCGGCCTGGATCGTGGAGCGGGCGTCGACGCCACCCGGAGGGGTGGTGGGGTCGGTGCCGCCGGTGCCGCTCTGCCAGACGGCCACGTAGTCGACCATCATCGGCCGCCCGGGGACGGTGGCCGCGGTCGGCGTCTGGCCGCCCAGGGCGTTCGGGAACGCCCCGCCCATGGCCACGTTGAGCAGCAGGAAGTAACCGGCGTGGCCGGTCATGTTGTTCCAGGTCGTGGCGTCGAACTGCGACTGGTTGACGCCGTGGAACTGCTGCCCGTCCACGTACCAGCGCAGCTGATTGGGGCTGACGCTGCGGTCCCACTCGAAGCGGTAGGTGTGGTAGGCCGACTGGCAGGTCGAGCCGGGGCAGGCGCGGCTGGCGCCGAGGCCGGTGGTCTCGTTGCAGGGGCCGCCCGGGTTGACGCCGCAGTGCAGCACGCCCCAGACGGAGTTGATGCCGTTGACGTTCTCCATGATGTCGAACTCGCCGATGGCCGGCCAGTTCCAGTAGTTGCCCCGGTACGGCGCCCCGAGCGCCCAGAACGCCGGCCAGTAGCCGAGCGCGGCGTCGCCGGTCACGTTCGGCATCTGCAGCCGGCTCTCGATGCGCAGGATGCGCCCGTCGGCGGGCTTGAAGTCGGCGCGCCTGGTCTCGATGCGCGCCGAGGTCCACTCGCCGGACGAGCTGCGCAGCGGCGTGATGCGCAGGTTGCCGGAGCCGTCGAGGCTCAGGTTGGCGGTGCTGGAGGTGTAGTTCTGGACCTCGCCGGTGCCCCAGTTGGCCGGGCCGCCCGGGTAGGAGTGGCCGGTGTCGATGATCCAGTTGCTCGACGAGGGCAGGGTGCCGGCGGCGCCGTTGAAGTCGTCGGACCAGACGAGGGACCAGCCTGACGGGGTGGGCGGGACGCTGGCCGAGGCGCTGACGGCCAGGTTGACGAGCAGGCCGCTGAGCGCGACGAGTGCCGCGGCCACGGCAGCCAGGCGGCGCCGGTGCCGATGCCGGATCGCTGTTGTCATAACTCTCTCCCGGGGGTGCCTGAGCGCTGGAGAGAGCGCTCTCTGCAAGATCTGAGCACAGCGTTTACCGGCTGTCAACAAAGCTTACAAAGGCCGAGGTAGCGCGGAGAGCGCTCTCGAAACAGGTCATGGCGGGCGAAAGAGAACGGCGCCGCACAGGTGTGCGGCGCCGTACGGGAGAAGGAAGGACTCAGCCCTTCTCCGCCTCTCCCGTCGCCTGCTCCAGCGCGTCCTCGGGGGAGGCCTCCAGGTCCTGCTCGGCGTCGGCGCCCGCCTGGGCGGAGGCCTTGTCCAGGCGCACCCAGCTCGTCACGCTCTCCACCGCGAACAGCACGAACAGGTACGCCGTCAGCACCGCCAGCACCGGCGTCAGCACGTCGAGCGCCGCCCCGACACCGATGACCAGCAGCCGCAGCTCCCAGCCGAGCCCCGCCCGGAACACCCAGGCGGGCGGCCAGATGCTCTGCCGCGTCCGGTAGACGGTGTCGTAGGTGTGGTAACCGACGACGTACACCAGCACGAACAGCAGCCACTTCGGCGCATCGGCCGCCAGTCCGACCGCGATGATGGTGAAGAACTCGGCCGCGCGCAGCAGCGGCGGGGTGAGCCAGTCGAAGCGGCCCAGGTGGTCGCGCGGCGTCGTGGGCAGCACCAGCAGCAGCACGATCGCCACGGGCAGGAGCAGGATGGGGCCGCCGGAGCCGAGCAGCCCCGCGACCGTGATGGCGACCACGGCGAGCAGGGCCACGAGCGTGGCGGGCACGGGAGGCAGGCCGGCGCCGATCTTGCTGGACAGGGCGTGGGCGAGCGGGCCGTCGTCGCGGTAGGCGACGAGGCGGGCGGTCTGGATGCGGCGGCGCTCCTCGTCGGGATCCGGCGTGGGGGTGGCCATGGCCTGCGGCTGGGTGATCATACGAGCGACCTCATGAGGCGTCCGGTGAGGGTGTAGGCGGCGGCGACGGAGCCCCAGATCACGAGGGTGATGAAGGTGATCCGGGCGTCGAAGAGGGCGGCGGTGATCGCGATGGCCGCGAAACGCTCGCCGATGGGGAAGACGATCATCTTACGCGCCCAGTGGACTGCACGGTACTTGCCGGCCTTCGTCCACATCTTCAGCACACCACGCACGCCCTGGCTGCGCTCCACCTTGCGGGCGGTCAGCTTCTGGCGCAGGTCGCGGTCGTCGGGGGCGTCCAGCGGCGTGGTGGGCAGCGGGGCCGGGGGTTTGCGGCGGTTGGCGACACCGAAGGAGAAGTCGAGCAGGTGGCGCACGGACTGCAGGCCGAGCGCGGCCAGCGCCAGGATCCAGATCTCCTCGCCGTTGCCGGAGACCACCCAGCCGACGGCCAGGCCCGCGAAGACGACGTACTCCTTGAACCGGTCGAACGTCGCGTCCAGCCATGCCCCCAGCACGCCGAACTTGCGGGCGTAACGGGCGACCTGCCCGTCCACGCAGTCGAAGACGAAGGCGAAGTAGATCAGCACGCCGCCCAGCACCATCCAGGGGCGGTCGCCGGTGGCGAAGCAGGCGGCCGCGGCCACGCCGAGGACGATCGAGATCAGCGTCACCTGGTTGGGCGTCAGCCCGCGGCGGGCGGCCCAGCGGGCGATGTAGCGCGAGTAGGTGGAGACGAAGAACGTGGTGAAGAAGCCGTCGGCGCCCTTGACGGCGTTGTTGAGCCGGGCGCGGTCCTCGTTCATCCCGGCCATCTCGGCGCCGGCCTCGTTGATCTCCTCCTGGGTGGTGACCCGGCGGTAGAACAGGTCGCGCCGGCCCCGGATGCCGACCGACACGCCGTTGCGCACCAGGCCGAACACCACGAGCTGGACGAGATCGTCGTCGGCGCCGAACCGGTCGGCCATGGCCGCGAGCTCGCGGCAGGTCTCGGCGAGCTTCGGCGCGTTGCGCGCGCTGACGTGCAGCGGGCCGAGCACCACGGCGTTGGGCCTGGTCACGGCGTGGCTCGCGGTGCCCACCGAGACCACGCGCGACTTGCCGATGCGCACGCGCACGGGCAGGCCCTCGACGCGGTTCATGCCGATCTCGGGGTCGGCCTCGTCGATGGGGATGCGGTCCTCGACGGGGTTGTCCTCGGGACCGTTCTCCTCCAGGCCGTTGTCCTCCGTCACCCCCACCCGTGGCTCTTTCGCGACGAGCGCCAGCGCACCGCGCTTGGACTTGGTGATCTGGTAGATCAGCTCGTCGTGGACGACAGAGTTCTCAGGGATGATGAACAGGCTCTCCGTTGCTTGCTCGGCGACGTCGGCCAGGGCGCGCAGGGCGGTCGCGACGTCGTCCGTCGGGATCGTGGCGAAGCGCGGATCCATGGAGGTGAGCTGGCTGCGCAGCCGTTCGGACACGGTGGGATTGCCGGAAAGCGCGGCCAGCCTCAGGCCGGTCGGAGAGATGTCGGGGCCGGGCGAGGCGCCCAGCAGGACCACGCGGGTCATGACTCCCTTTCGAGGCGGTAGCGGGGGGTTGAACAACGGGTAATGCGGGGACAGACGTCAAAGTGTAGTGAGAGTGACGTAAAGTCGCGTCACAAGAGCATGCCCGTAACGTCCCGCCCACCGGTATACAGGTCGGCCGTAAGATGTTCGAGTGAGTCTCTACCGTGACGAAGGCGTGGTCCTGCGCACCCAGAAACTCGGTGAGGCAGACCGCATCGTCACCATCCTGGCCAAGCGTACGGGCAAGATCCGGGCGGTGGCGCGAGGCGTCCGCCGCACGAAGTCGCGCTTCGGGGCGAGGCTGGAGCCGTTCACGCACGTCGACCTGCAGTTGCACACCGGCCGCACGCTCGACGTCGTCACCCAGGCGGAGACGATCAGGCCCTACGGGGAGGCGCTGGCCGCCGACTATCCCCGCTACACCGCCGGCAGCGCGATGCTGGAGACCGCCGACCGGCTCACGCACGGGGAGAAGGAGCCGGCGCTGCGGCAGTTCCTGCTGCTGGTGGGCGGGCTGCGCACGCTCGCCGACCGCGGTCACGAGGCCAGGCTGGTCCTCGACGCCTACTTCCTGCGCTCCCTGGCCGTGGCCGGCTACGCCCCCGCGCTGGAGGCGTGCGCGAAGTGCCAGGCGCCGGCGATCAGGGCGTTCGCCATCGTGGCCGGCGGCGTGGTGTGCGGGGCGTGCAAGCCGTCCGGCTCGGCGGTGCCCGCGGGCGAGACGATCGGGCTCATGACGGCGCTGCTGCGCGGCGACTGGACCACCGCGGACGCCTCCGAGCCGCGCCACCGCAGCGAGTGCAGCGGCCTGGTCGCCGCATACCTGCAATGGCACCTCGAACACGGAATACGCTCTCTCCGACACGTCGAAAGGGAGCCCGCGTGAACGTACGACCCCCGTCCCCGCACCCGTCCGGGGCGACCCCGCCGCCCATCCCGCGCGAGCTGGTGCCCCGGCACGTCGCCATCGTCATGGACGGCAACGGCCGCTGGGCCAAGGCTCGCGGCCTGCCCCGCACGGAGGGGCACAAGGCGGGCGAGTCCTCGCTGTTCGACGTCATCGAGGGGGCCATCGAGCTGGGCATCCCCTATCTGAGCGCGTACGCGTTCTCGACGGAGAACTGGAAGCGCTCGCCCGACGAGGTGCGCTTCCTCATGGGGTTCAACCGCGACGTGATCCGGCGGCGGCGCGACGAGCTCAACGCCATGGGCGTGCGCGTGCGCTGGGCGGGCCGGCCGGGGCGGCTGTGGAAGAGCGTCATCTCCGAGCTGCAGACGGCCGAGGAGATGACCACGTCCAACCGGACGCTCACGTTGCAGTTCTGCGTCAATTACGGCGGCCAGGCCGAGATCGTCGACGCCGCGCTCAAGCTGGCGCAGGACCTCGCGGCCGGGCGGGTCAAGCCGTCCAAGGTGAACGAGAAGGTCTTCGCCCGGTACCTGGACGAGCCCGAGATCCCGCCGGTCGACCTGTTCCTGCGCTCGTCGGGTGAGCAGCGCTTCTCCAACTTCCTGCTGTGGCAGTCCGCCTACGCCGAGATGGTCTTCCTCGACCGGCTGTGGCCCGACTTCGACCGGCGGGACCTGTGGGACGCGTGCGAGATCTTCGCCAAGCGCGACCGGCGCTACGGCGGGGCGATCCCCAACCAGGTCTAGCCGCTCTTCAGCCGGCGCCCGGCGCCCGGATGCTGTCGAAGCGGTCGAGGGGCCTGCTCGAAGGCGGCCGGGAGAGCGAGACGCCGCCAGGGCGTGCGGCGACCCTAGGCGGAGACGGCCTGGCCCGGCTCGTTCCGGTAGCGGCCGGGGGCGGTGCCGAACTCCCGCTTGAACGCCTTGGCGAAGGCGAACTCGGTGGCGTACCCCGTACGCTCGGCCACCGAGCGCAGCGGGAGGTCGGTGTCGCGCAGCAGCCGCGCCGCCGTGGTCATCCGCCACCACGTCAGGTACGCCAGCGGCGGCGCGCCCACCTTGCTCGCGAACCGCTGCGCGAACGCCGCCCGCGACAGCCCCGCCCTGGCGGCCAGCGACTGCACCGTCCACGGGGTCGCCGGGTGCTGGTGGATCGCCCGCAGCGCCGCCGTGACCGCCGGGTCGCGCAGGGCCGCGCCCCAGCCGGTGGCCATGTCGTGGTTGTCGTACCAGGCCCGCAGGAGGTAGACGAGCAGGACGTCGAGCAGCGCCGACGTGGCCGTCTCGAAGCCCTGACCGTGCGCGGCGTCGAGCTCGCGGCCCAGCAGCTCGATCGCGCCCCTGAGCGAGGGGTGGCCGCCGATCCTGGCCGGGATGTGCATGACGTCGGGCAGCTCGGTCAGCAGCGGGTGGAGCCTGGTCTGGTCGAGCCGGTACGCGCCGCACAACATCTCGGTCAGCGGACCCGGGCCGTCCTGGTGCAGGCGGCCGATGGGGGAGCCGTCGTCGTACACGGGCGTGGCCTCGACCAGCGGGGTCGTGACCGCGTCCGCGAGGCCGTGCCCGAGCTCGCGCGGCAGGAACACCACGTCGCCCACCCCCAGCCGGACGGGCTCGCCGGTGGCGGGCAGCAGCCAGCACGAGCCCTGCAGGATCACGTGGAACCCGGCGCCCTGCTGCGGCTGGAACCGCACGCCCCAGGGGCCGCGCATGCGCGTGCGCGAGGCGTGCGGCAGGCCGGTGCGCATGGCGGTGATGGCGTCGCTGAGCACGTCCATGTCCGTACGGTATCCCGCGATGCGGGGGCGGTGGACGATCGGACATGGTGCGTGGATCGGCGGACATGGGCACGCGTCCCGCTTCCTCCTAGCGTGAGCTGCGGAAACGAAGGAGGAAGCGATGAAGGTCGCGATTCATGGGGCCAGCGGGTTCACTGGACGGCTCGCGGTGGCGGAGGTGCGGCGGCGCGGGTTCACGCCGGTGCTCGTCGGGCGGTCGGAGGAGCGGCTGCGGAGCGTCGCGGACGGCTCGGAGGCGGTCAGGGTGGCCGGGCTCGACGAGCCCGAGGCGCTCGCGGACGCGTTCGGGGACTGCGCGGTGGTGATCAACTGTGCGGGGCCGTTCACGGTGCTGGGGGAGCCGGTCATCCGGGCCGCGATCGCTGCCGGGGCGCACTACCTGGACACCACCGGGGAGCAGCACTACATCAAGAGGGTGCTCGACGGGGTGGGCGAGGAGGCCGTACGGGCCGGGGTGACGGTCGTGCCCGCCATGGCCGACGACGGCGGGCCGGGGGACATGATCGCGCACCTGGTCGCCGAGCAGGTGAGGGCCGCGGGGGTCGCCGAGGTGCTGATCGCGGACCTGCGGGGGCGCGGGGCGGCGTCGCGGGGGACGGCCCGGTCGATGGCGGCGGTGTTCGAGCAGGGGCCGCTGGCGTACACGGACGGGCAGTGGCACCCGGCTGCGGTGGACGGCGGCACCGGCGGAGACGTGAACCCCGCTCCGGCCACCGTGCCGGGGGAGGAAGGTGGAGTGCCCGTCGCCGTGTTCGCGCTGCCCGGCGTGGTGACCATCCCCCGGCACGTGCGCGCCCGGCGCGTGCGGAGCGTGGTCCGTACCGAGGTGGCGGCCATGTTCTCCGCGCTGAGGCCCGAGGTCGTGGACAGTGTCCCGGAGATCCCGGACGAGGCGGCCAGGCTCGCCTCGCGCTGGCTGATGCTGGCCGAGGCGACCGGCGAGGACGGGAAGCGGGCGCGGGGCTGGGTGACGGGCCTCGACGGCTACGGGATGACGGCGGTGATCGCCGTCGAGGGGGCGCGCCGCCTCGTCGCGGACGGCGCGCCGGCGGGTGCGCTGACGCCCGCGCAGGCCTTCGACCCGGCCTCCTTCCTCGACCACCTCACCGCCCACGGCGTCACCTGGCAGGTCACCCCGGCCTGACACCGCGGGATCACCCCCGCTTGCCGTAGTGCTATACGTGGGTATAGCTTCCTGTTCACAGAAATAGCCTGCTGTACCCATGAACAGGAGCTGGTCACGGTGAACGGACCGCTCGACCGCCGCCGGGAGGGCCGATGAACGCCGCTCCCGGCACCGGCACCCTCGCCCGCCTCGCGCTACGCCGCGAGCGGGGCATCGCCCCCTGGTGGATCCTGCTGGTCGTGGCCATGGCCCTGACGATGGTCGCCTACATCAACCGGGCCATGGCCACGTACCAGGACAAGCTCGCCTACCTCGACGTCATCGACCGCAGCGCCTTCCTGCACGCGCTCGGCGGCGGCGTCGTCGAGCCCCGGCTCGAGGTGCTGGCCACCTGGCGCAGCGGCGGCTTCCTCTACGTGGCGACCGCGTTCGCCGCCGTCATGTCCGTCATCCGCCACACCCGCAGGGAGGAGGACGCGGGCAGGAGCGAGCTGGTCCTGGCGGGCACGGTCGCCCGTCACGCCCCGCTGACCGCCGCCATGCTGGTCGCGGGCGGCGTCAGCCTGGCCGGTGGCCTGCTGGCCGCCGGCGCGCTGATCGCGGCAGGCCTCGAACCGGCCGGGTCGCTCACGTACGGCGCCGCCATCACCGTCGTCGGCTGGGTGTTCGGCGGCATCGCGGCCGTCGCCGCCCAGCTCGCCCGCAACGCCCCCACGGCCACCGCGATCGGCCTGACCGTCCTCGCCGCCGCGTACGTGCTGCGCTTCGCCGGCGACGCCACCGGGCAGCCGTGGCTGACGTACCTGTCGCCGGTGGGCTGGGGCCACCTCGTGCGGCCGTACCAGGAGGAGCGGTGGTGGCTGATCGGGCTGTGCGTCCTGGCGGCGGCCATCCTGTACGGCGCCGCGTACCGGCTGCTCGCCCGCCGCGACCTCGGCTCCGGCCTGCTGCCCGAGCGCCAGGGCCGGGAGTCGGCCCAGGAGTTGCGCGGCCCGGTCAGCCTGGCCTGGCGGCTGCACCGCGGGCTGCTGGCGAAGTGGGCGGCGGGGGTGGCGGTGTTCTCCGCGTTCGCGGGCGCGCTGAGCCCGCTGGCGCGGGACCTGATCTCCCGGCCGAGCGTCATCGTCGGCAACATCACGCAGTTCCTCGGCGTTCCCACGGGCGCGACGATGCTCGGCGGGTACGTCTGGTACCTGGTCCTGATCCTCGCCTACGCCGTCGCGCTCCACCCGGTGCTCATGACGCTGCGGCTGCGTTCGGAGGAGACCTCCGGACGCGCGGAGGCCCTGCAGGCCACCCCGATGACCCGCCTGCGCTGGGCGGGCGGCCACCTGCTCGTGGCCGCCCTCGGTACGGCGGGCCTGATGGCCGTCGCCGGGCTCGTGTTCGGCGTGCTCTACTCGCTGCTGGTCGGGGACCTGGCCACGGACCTGCCCGCCTTCCTGGGGGGCGCGCTGAGCACGGTCCCGGCGGCCTGGTGCGTGGGGGCGGTGTGCGTGCTGGCGTACGGGCTCGTGCCGCGCGCGAGCGTGGCGATCGGCTGGCTCGCCTGGATCCTGACGACCGGCCTGGGCCAGGTCGCGGGGCCGCTGTACGGGCTGTGGGGCGGCAGCCCGGCGGAGCCGTTCCACTACATCGGCAACCCGATGCTGGAGCCGCCCCTCCAGCCCGCCCCCACGGCGGGCCTGCTCGCGATCACGACCCTGCTCACGGCCGGCGGCCTGCTCGCCCTGCGCCGCCGCGACTTCGGCGCCGGATGAGGGCCGTACCGGCCTTGGCGCCTGAACTAGAACGCCACCTGACCCACCTGAATCACGTTCACCCGCGGATCCCCGAACAGGGTTTTCGCATTTTCGGGCCAGGTGGTGCTGATCATTCCGTACCACAGACCGGCCGCCGCGCTGTTTCGCAGTTCGCCTGGATCGATGCCGAACGAGGTCAGTGTGCTTTCGTCCTCCGTCTGCAGCAGTCCCGTCCATTTCCTGAAGGTCGAGGTGAGCGAATCCCTGATGTCGGGGTTGCAGTCGTCGAAGCCGCGAGCATTGCGGTGTCCGGAGTAGTCCCAGGATATCGGCAGGCCTCCGCCATGGGTGGGCGGGGAGAACAGGCCGACGTCCGGAATCCTTTCCAGAGTTGCCGCACCTCGCTTTCCTGCAGTGGTTCGGTGAATCCGACCACTATCGTCACCTTCAGGTCTTTCACCTGTGCGAGTTCGTCGAGGCGAGCCTCCGCCTCCGCCGTCGCCTGTTCCCGGGCTTCCGCGTCGAAGGACAGGGCGTGGATGGCTTCGGTGAGATTCCAGGCCGGCAAGTCCGGCAGGCTGACATCGCCGCCCTCGTGGGGCCGTAACTCCAGTACCTGGCGGCCGAACACCTCTGTGTGCGACCACGTCGGCCATCTGGGCTCGACCACGACACGAACGGCGTCCCGGTGTTCCAGCCGGGACCGGGAAGGCAGTTGCTCTTCATGTACGACGTGATAGTCGGGCCGGGCCACGGCCAACGCATTGACCCAGACGAGCGATCTGCGGTCAACGCTTTGCGGAATCGTGCCGGCGGAACAGCCCGCCGAGGTGAGGCAGGCGAGCAATAACGCCGAAACAACCACGCCTGCCACGCTCAGTGTCCCGGCTCGCGTAACAGGATTTCCCGATGGTGATGGGCAGTGGTGAGCGTCAGGCGCGGCGGCGGGCGCGGTAGGCGGCGACGTGCATGCGGTTGCCGCAGGTGCGGCTGTCGCAGTACACGCGGGACCGGTTGCGGGACTCGTCCACGAAGACGCGGTCGCAGTCGGGGGCCGAGCAGGTGCGCAGGCGTTCCGCCTCGCCTTCCACCAGCAGGTGGGCGAGGGCGACGCCGCAGTCGGCCGCCACGTGCTCCGCCAGGGTGGCGTCCGCGGCGAAGTAGTGGACGTGCAGGGGGTGGCCGTCGTGTTCCGTCAGGCGGGGGGTGATGCGGGTCTCGGCCAGCAGCGCGTTGAGGGTGCGGACGGCCGTCGGCTGGTCGGGGGCGGTGAAGACGCGGTGGAAGGCCTCGCGCACCATGCGGACCTGACCCAGGTCGCGGGCCGTGAGCGCGCCGACGCCGCTGATCTTGCGGGATTCCACGAACGTCTGCAACTCGGCCAGGCCGGACAGTCCTTCGTCGCCGCCGGTGGAGGGCGAGGTGTTGACCAGTTCGACAACGGTGGCCAGAGAATGCACCATGTCATGGCCAAACGGCATGTTGACTCCTGTCCGGGCCGGGTTCTAGCGTGGTCGCAGCGTATCTCCTGTACGGGGTTCGGGGGGTTTCCGTGAGCGCACATCGCCGTATCGTGCTGATCGCGATCGCCGGCGCGCTCATCATCTCCACCTCCGCTCCCCTCGTGCGGTTATCAGGTGTATCGCCTGCCACCTCGGCGTTGTTCCGGTGCGCGTACGCGGTGCCGCCCATGCTGCTGCTGGCCTGGGCGGAGCGGCGCAGGCTCGGGCCGCTGCCGCGCCGCGCGCTGCTGATGTCCTGGGCGGCGGGGGTGGTGTTCGCGCTCGACCTGCTGTTCTGGCATCACGCGATCGAGTACGTGGGCGCGGGGCTGGCGACCGTGCTGGGGAATCTGCAGGTGTTCATCGTGGCGTTCGCCGCCTGGGCGCTGTTCGGGGAGCGGCCGTCCACGCCGTTGATGATCGGGACGCCGGTCGTGTTCGCCGGGGTCGTGCTGATCTCCGGGGTGTTCGACAGCGCCGCCTACGGGAGCGCTCCGGGGCTGGGGGTGCTCGCGGGGGTGGCGACCTCCCTGTCGTACGCGGCGTACCTGCTGCTGCTCAAGGGCGGGTCCGACAGGGCAGCCGGGCCGCTCGCCCATGCGACGGTGGTGGCCACGGTGGCCATCGCCCTGCTCAGCCCGCTGTTCGGCGGCGCCGGATTCGTGCCGGAGTGGCCGGCGCACGGGTGGCTGCTGCTGCTCGCGCTGGGACCGCAGGTGCTGGGGTGGTCGCTGATCACGTACTCGCTGCCGCGCCAGCCCGCCGCGCTCACCTCGCTGCTGCTGCTCGTGCAGCCCATGTCCACGGTGGCCGTCGCCACGCTGGCCCTCGGCGAGCGGCCCTCGGCGCTGCAGCTCGCCGGATGCGCGGTGGTCGTGCTGGGGGTGCTGTACGGCTCCCGCCGGTCCCCGTCTCCTCGCCCGGCAGAGGCGGGGAAGACGGTGAGGGCCACCTGAGGGCCGCCGAGGGGTCGCCTGGGAGGAGGGGAGGGGAGAGCGGTGAGGGCCGCCTGAAGTGATACTCAGCCCGTTCTGGCCTGGGTGGAGCAGGACGAGCAGGTGCCGAAGACCTCGACCGTGTGGGTGATCTCGGTGAAGCCGTGCTCGCTGCCCACCGCCTCGGCCCACCGCTCGACGGCCGGCCCCGCCACCTCCACGGTGCGGCCGCACTGGCGGCACACCAGATGGTGGTGATGGGTGTCGGTCGCGCACGCGCGGTAGACGGACTCGCCGTCGTCGGTACGCAGCACGTCGACCTGGCCCTTGTCGGCCAGCGCCTGCAACGCCCGGTAGACGGTGGTCAGCCCGATCTTCGCCCCGTGCAGGCGCATCTCGGCATAGACGTCCTGCGCGCTACGGAAACCCTCGCTCTGGCGGAGGGTGTCGTGCACTGCATCGCGCCTCGTCGTCATGCGACCTCCTCGACGCGCAGCTTTGGTCGCTCGCTCAATGTCGACTCCTGGGTACGGCCTCGCCGTACGAATTTACCGACACCGAGGGCCAGGACGAAGCCGGCGAGCGCAAGAAGCACGATCGCGGCCCCCGGCGGGACCTTGGCGGAGTAGGTGGAGGCGAGCAGCCCGCCCACGGAGGCGAGCACGCCGAACAGCATGGCCAGCCCCATCGTGGTGCGGAAGCCGCGGGTGAGCTGCTGGCTGGTGGCCACCGGGATCACCATCAGCGCGCTGACGAGCAGCAGGCCGACCACCCGCATGGCGATGACGACGGTGAGGGCGGCGGTGACGGCGATGAGCAGGCTCAGGAAGCGCACCGGCAGGCCGCTGGCCTTGGCCATCTCCTCGTCCTGGCAGAGCACGAACAGCTCCCTGCCGAAGATCACGACGACCGCGATCACGGCGGCGGCCAGCGCGGCGATGACCCAGATGTCCTCGACGGTGACGCTGGCGATGGCGCCGAACAGGTAGGAGTTCAGCTTGGCGTTGCTGCCGCCGGGCGCGATGCCCATGAGCATGACGCCGCCGGCGATCCCGCCGTAGAACAGCAGCGCCAGCGCCACGTCGCCGCTGGTGCGCCCGCGCGCCCTGACCAGCTCGATGGCCACGGCGCCGGCGATGGACACCAGCACGGCGGTGAGCACGGGCGTGGTGCCGGTCAGGAAGCCGAGCGCCACGCCGGTCAGCGCGACGTGCCCGATGCCGTCGCCCAGCAGCGACAGCCGCCGCTGCACGATGAACGTGCCGACGGCCGGCGCGCAGAGCCCCACCAGCAGCGCCGCGATGAGCGCGAGCTGGAAGAGCTCCTCCTGGAGAAGTTCGAAGATCACCTTGGTTCCCCCTGCCACCCGGTGAGCGGGCCCCCCACGGGCTCCTCGGCGTGCGGGTGCTGATGCTCGTGCCCCGGCCTGGCGCAGTCGCCCTCAGGGCGGGGCGGCCGGCCGTCGTGGGCGATGCGACCCTCGCGGATCACCACGCCGCGCGTGATGATCGGCTCCAGCGGGCCCAGCTCGTGCGCCACCAGCACCACGGTCCTGCCGGCCTCGACCAGCCTGGCCAGCGTGTCGGCGAGCAGTTGCTGGGTCTCGGCGTCCACGCCCGCGGTGGGCTCGTCCATCACGTACGTGTCAGGCTCCCCGGCCAGCGCCCTGGCGATGAGCACCCGCTGCTGCTGCCCCCCTGACAGCGACTGCACGGGATCGCCCGCCCGGTCGGCGAGCCTGACGGCCTCCAGGGCGCTCGCCACGGCCGCCTTGTCGGCCGCGCTGGTCCTGCGGAACCGGCTCTGCCTGGCGATCCGGCCCGAGGCGACGACCTCGCGCACGGTCGCGGGCACGCCGCCGCCGACCTGGAGCCGCTGCGGCACGTAGCCGATGCGCCACCACTCGCGGAACCTGCCGGGCGGGGTGCCGTACACCAGGGTCTGGCCGCTGGTCAGCGGCGTGAGGCCGAGCAGCGTGCGGACCAGCGTCGACTTGCCCGAGCCGTTGGCGCCCAGAAGGGCGACGACCTCCCCGGGACAGACGGTCAGGTCGATCCCTCGAAGGACGGGCTTGCCATCGAAGGAGACCCGGCCGTCGGTCATCGCGAAGGCCGTTTCGCTCATGCCGTACACCCCAGTGCTGTTTGTAGTGTTTTGAGGTTATCGCGCATGGCGGACAGGTAATCCCCCGAGGGCTTGCCCTCCAGCGGGTCGAGCACGGCCGTCTTGGCTCCGACCTGGCTCGCGAGCACCTCGGCCACCTTGGGGCTGACCAGGGACTCGGTGAAGATCGTGGTGACGCCCTCGGCCTTGGCCAGCTTGGCCACCTCCGACAGGCGGGTGGGCGACGGCTCGGTCTCCGGGTCGAGCGTGATGCCGACCTGCTTGAGCTTGTACCGGTCGGCCAGGTAGCCGAACGCCTCGTGCGCGGTGACCAGCGTCTTGGTCTTGCAGGTGCTCAGCCCCTGCGTGAACTCCTGGTCGAGCGTGCCCAGCGTGGCGGCCGTCTTGGCGGCGCGGTCCCGGTAGCCCTGGGCGTGCGCGGGGTCGGCCGTGGCCAGGCGCTCACCGAGCTTGGTGGCGACGGTGGCCAGGCGGGAGGGGTCGAGCCAGAGGTGCGGGTCGTAGGACAGCTCCTCGTGCCCGTGCTCCTCCTCGGCGTGGCCCTCCTCCTCGGCGTGCTCGCCGGCGGGGATGGTGGTGACGGCGGTGGCGGCGTCGAAGCTCTTCTCCGCGTCCACGGCGTCGTCCACGGCCGGCTGGATGCCCTTGATGTAGACGGTGAGCGCGGCGTCCTTGAGCTCGGTGACCTGCTGGATGCTCAGCTCCAGGTCGTGCGGCTCGACGCCGGGCGCGGTCAGGCCGGTCACGGTCGCGTCGGATCCCCCGACCTGCTCGGTCAGCCACTGCAGCGGGTAGAACGCCGCCACGACCTCGGGCTTCCCGCCGGCAGCTCCGGAAGCGGTGGTGGCGGTCTGCGCGGATCCGGAGCCGGATCCGCAGGCGGCAGTGGCGGTGAGCAGGGCGGCTGCGGCCAGCACACCGACAGCCCTCGACCGGGAAAATCCTGACATCATGTGAGTCAGTATGCGTCGGAATGAAAATGGTTGTCAAAATCTGGGATGTGTTGGTGGGATGCCGGACGGCGGCTGGGGGCCAGGCGCGCCGCACGGCATCCCGTCATCACCCCGGTGATCGTGCGCCGGCAGAGCCGTTGCCGGCGCCCGAGGTGACGCCTGTGGGGGCCGGCCGCCGCTCGCCCGGGTAGACGTTCATCGAGTTGCCACGGGGGAACCCGATGAGCGTGAGCTCTGCTCCTCGGCCGGCTCGACCGCGAGCGACGACGGCGCCGAGACGGCGGCGGGTGCCGCCGCGCCGTCCATGACCGCCTTCTGCACCGGCTCGAACTGGCTCATTGCCCTCCATTCAGTATGCAATCTACGGTATTCCGAGCTAGACCGCACGAACAAGGTTCTCGTTCAGCAGGTCGCTCACCGCGTGGATCGCCCGCAGTGTGGGCACCTCCGCGCCGGTGAGGTCGGCCAGTTCGACCACCGCGGCCAGCAGCACGTCGAGTTCCAGCGGCTTGCCCTTCTCCAGGTCCTGGAGCGTTGAGGTCTTGTGCTCGCCCGCCTTCTCCGCGCCGCGCAGGCGGCGCTCGATGGAGATCCCCGGATCGCAGCCCACCCGCCTGGCCACGTCCACCGTCTCCCGCATCATGGCGACGACCAGCTCCCTGGCGCCGTCATGGCGGCAGATGCCCGCCATCGTGGCCCTGGCCAGCGCGCTGATCGGGTTGAAGGCGATGTTTCCCATGAGTTTGATCCAGACGTCCCGGCGGAGGTCGCGCTCCACCGGGCACTTCAGCCCGCCCTCGACGGCGGCCTGGCTGAAGCCGGCGCACCGCTCGGTCAGCGTGCCGTCAGGCTCGCCGATGGAGAAGCGGGTGCCTTCGAGGTGGCGGATGACGCCAGGCTCCTCGATCTCCGTGGCGGCGTAGACGACGCAGCCGATGGCACGGTGCAGGGGCAGCGCGGTCGTCACCGCGCCGCCGGGGTCGACACTCTCGATGCGGTAGCCCTCGTAGGGGCCCTTGAGCCCGTGGAAGTACCACCACGGGATGCCGTTCTGCGCGGCGATGATGCTGGTGGCCTCGTGCAGGAGCGGCTGGATCATGGGGCCCGCGGAGGCGTAGCTGTTCGCCTTGAGGCCCAGGAAGATGTGGTCCACCGGACCGACCTCGGTGGGGTCGTCGGTGGCATGGGGATGGGCGACGAAGTCGCCCCTGGGGGTGAGCACCCGCACACCAGCGCGGCGAATCGCCTCGAGGTGCGCGCCTCTCGCGATGAGGTGCACCTCGACTCCCGCCCTGTGGAGGGCGGCCCCCACGTATGCGCCGATGGCGCCGGCGCCAAGAACAGCGACCTTCATGCTGCGCTCCGTTCTCGCGTCGGATCGTGTATTCCGTATACAGTATGGAAAATCAGGGGTCAAGGAGCGTGCCTGTGGCCGTCACTGTCGCCGGGGCTGCCGGGGCCGGGGTGGGTGCGCGACGCGATCAGGAGGCCGGGAGCGGTGCCGGTGGGGGCACGACGGGCCCGGTTCGCCGTGGGGAGCGGCACCGGCGCCGGCCCCTCCGGACGGGCCGGCGAACAGATCGAACTGATCGAGTTGCCCTCTGGGGGGTAGACACACCCTTCGCTGGGGGGTAACCATTGCGTTCATACGGTATGCAGTATGCGGAAGACAGCATTTCGTCGCCGGGAAAGGGTGGCATGATGTCGGAAACGATCTCCGGTGGTCATCTCGTAGCCAAGGCACTCAAAGCCGAAGGCGTGGACGTGATCTACACGCTCTGCGGTGGCCACATCATCGATATCTACGACGGCTGCGTCGATGAGGGCATCGAGGTCATCGACGTACGCCACGAGCAGGTAGCCGCGCACGCCGCGGACGGGTACGCGCGCATCACCGGCAAGCCCGGCTGCGCCGTGGTCACCGCCGGCCCGGGCACGACCGACGCGGTCACCGGCGTGGCCAACGCCTTCCGGGCCGAGAGCCCGATGTTGCTCATCGGCGGGCAGGGCGCGCTGAGCCAGCACAAGATGGGCTCGCTGCAGGACCTGCCGCACGTCGACATGATGACCCCGATCACCAAGTTCGCGGCCACGGTGCCCAGCACGGAGCGGGTGGCCGACATCGTGTCGATGGCCTTCCGCGAGTGCTACCACGGCGCGCCGGGGCCGTCGTTCCTGGAGATCCCGCGTGACGTGCTCGACGCGAAGGTGCCGATCGAGAAGGCACGCATCCCCACGGCCGGCCAGTACCGGGCCTCCACCCGGCAGGCGGGCGACCCGGAGGCCGTCGAGCGGCTGGCCGACATGCTGGCGCACGCCGAGAAGCCGTGCATCCTGCTCGGCAGCCAGGTCTGGACCTGCCGGGCGACCGACGCGGCCATCGACTTCGTGCGCTCGCTGAACGTGCCCGCGTACATGAACGGCTCCGGCCGCGGCACGCTCCCGCCGGGCGACCCGCACCACTTCCAGCTCAGCCGCCGGTACGCCTTCACCGAGGCCGACCTCATCATCATCGTCGGCACCCCGTTCGACTTCCGGATGGGCTACGGCAAGCGCCTGTCGCCGACCGCGAAGGTCGTCCAGATCGACCTCGACTACCGCACCGTCGGCAAGAACCGGGACATCGACCTGGGCATCGTCGGCGACGCCGGCCTCATCCTCGCCGCCGCCGCCCAGGCGGCCAGCGGCCGCATCGAGAACGGCGCCGCCCGCCGCAAGGAGTGGCTGGAGGAGCTGCGCAACGTCGAGACCCAGGCCTACGAGAAGCGGCTGCCCCGCCAGCTCTCCGGCGCCCAGCCCATCGACCCCTACCGCCTCGTCCACGAGATCAACGAGTTCCTCACCGAGGACACCATCTACATCGGCGACGGCGGCGACATCGTCACCTTCTCCGGCCAGGTCGTGCAGCCCAAGTCGCCCGGCCACTGGATGGACCCGGGCCCGCTCGGCACGCTCGGCGTCGGCATGGCCTTCGCGATGGCCGCCAAGCAGGCGCGGCGCGACAAGGAGGTGCTCTGCCTGTTCGGCGACGGCGCCTTCAGCCTGACCGGCTGGGACTTCGAGACGATGGTCCGCTTCGACCTGCCGTTCATCGGCGTCATCGGCAACAACTCCTCGATGAACCAGATCAGGTACGGCCAGGCCGCCAAGTACGGCGAGGACCGCGCCCGCGTCGGCAACACCCTCGGCGACATCCGCTACGGCGAGTTCGCCAAGCTGCTGGGCGGCTACGGCGAGGAGGTCCGCGACCCCGCCGAGATCCGCCCGGCGCTGGAGCGGGCCCGCCAGTCGGGCAAGCCCTCGCTGATCAACGTCTGGGTCGACCCAGAGGTGTACGCCCCCGGAACCATGAACCAGACCATGTACAAGTAGGGGAAAACGCAGAGATGAAGGCTCTCGAAGGTGTCCGCGTCCTCGACATGACCCACGTGCAGTCGGGCCCGTCCGCCACCCAGATGCTCGCCTGGCTGGGCGCCGACGTGGTCAAGCTGGAGGCCCCCACCGGCGACATCACCCGGCAGCAACTGCGCGACCTGCCCGACGTCGACAGCCTCTACTTCACGATGCTGAACTGCAACAAGCGCAGCATCACCCTCAACATGAAGAGCGAGCGCGGCAAGGAGATCTTCACCGAGCTGGTGAAGAGCGCCGACATCCTGGTGGAGAACTTCGGTCCCGGCGCGGTGGATCGCATGGGCTTCCCCTGGGAGCGCCTCCAGGAGCTCAACCCCCGCCTCATCTACGCCTCGATCAAGGGCTTCGGCCAGGGCCGGTACGCCAAGTTCAAGGCGTACGAGGTGATCGCCCAGGCCATGGGCGGCTCGATGAGCACCACGGGCTTCGAGGAGGGCCCGCCGCTGGCCACGGGCGCGCAGATCGGCGACTCGGGCACCGGCATCCACGCGGTCGCCGGCATCCTGGCCGCCCTCTACCAGCGCGAGCAGTCGGGGCGCGGGCAGCGCGTACAGGTGGCCATGCAGCACGCCGTGCTGAACCTGTGCCGCGTCAAGCTGCGCGACCAGCAGCGCCTGGCGCACGGGCCGCTGCGCGAGTACCCGAACAAGACGTTCGGCGACGAGGTGCCGCGATCCGGCAACGCCAGCGGCGGCGGCCAGCCTGGCTGGGCGGTGCGCTGCGCCCCCGGCGGCCCGAACGACTACATCTACGTCATCGTGCAGCCGGTCGGCTGGAAGCCGATCGCGAACATCATCGGCCGCCCCGAGCTGGCGGAGGACCCCGAGTGGGCGACGCCGGAGGCGCGGCTGCCGAAGCTGGACAAGATGTTCCAGCTCATCGAGGAGTGGACGATCCGCCACGACAAGTGGACGGTGCTGGACCGGCTCAACGCCGAGAACATCCCGTGCGGGCCGATCCTGTCCACCAAGGAGCTGGTGGAGGACGAGAGCCTGCAGCAGGAGGGCATCGTCGTCAAGGTCGAGCACCCCACGCGCGGCGAGTTCGTGACGGTGGGCAGCCCCCTGCAGCTCTCGGACTCCCCGGTGGACGTACGGACCCCGCCGCTGCTGGGCGAGCACAACCAGGAGATCTACGGCGAGCTCGGTGTCAGCGCGGACGAGCTGGCTGAACTCAAGACGAACGGAGTCATCTAAGTGGCCGCCAGGGAAGTCATCGAGAAGGCACTCGCCGAAGGGCGTAACGCCCTGACGGCTCCGGAGGGCCGCGAGCTGTGCCAGGCGTACGGCATCGCCACCCCGGGCGAAGGGCTGGCCACCTCGGCGGACGAGGCGGCGCGGCTGGCGGGGGAGATCGGGCTCCCGGTCGTGCTGAAGATCGTCTCGCCCGACATCCTGCACAAGACCGACGCCGGCGGCGTGCTGGTCGGCCTGAGGAGCGAGGAGGAGGTGCGGCAGGGGTACGAGACGATCCTGGCCAACGCCCGCGCCTACAACCCCGACGCGAAGATCGACGGCATCCAGGTGCAGCAGCTCGTCGGCGGCGGCCACGAGGTCATCGTGGGAGCGGTCACCGATCCCACCTTCGGCAAGGTGATCGCGTTCGGCCTCGGCGGCGTCCTGGTCGAGGTGTTGAAGGACGTGACCTTCCGACTTGCCCCGGTTTCGGGTGATGATGCGCTCAGGATGCTGGACGACATCAGGGCAGCCGAGGTGCTGCGCGGTGCTCGCGGGGCCGAGCCCGCGAACAGGCAGGCGCTGGCGAGCTTGATCGAGCGCGTCGGCAGGCTCGTCACGGACATCCCCGAGATCGTCGAGGTGGACCTCAACCCCGTCTTCGCCGACGCGAACGGCGCGGTCGCCGCCGACGTGCGCATCCTCATCGGAGAGCCGCAGCCCGAGGTCGAGCGGCTGCCGCGCGAGGAGATCCTGCGGCAGATGAAGCGCATCTTCAAGCCGCGCTCCGTCGCCGTGATCGGCGCCTCGGCCGAGACCGGCAAGATCGGCAACTCGGTCATGAAGAACCTCATCAACGGCGGCTACCAGGGGCAGATCTACCCGATCAACCCCAAGGCCGACGAGATCATGGGGCTCAAGGCGTACAAGAGCGTCGCGGACGTGCCCGGCGACGTGGACGTGGCCGTCTTCGCGATCCCCGCCAAGTTCGTCGCCGCCTCGCTGGAGGAGGTCGGCGAGAAGGGCGTCGCGGGCGCGATCATGATCCCGTCCGGGTTCGCCGAGACCGGGAACGTCGAGGGCCAGAAGGAGATCGTCGAGATCGCCCGCAGGCACGGCGTGCGCATGCTCGGCCCCAACATCTACGGCTACTACTACACGCCGGAGAACCTCTGCGCGACCTTCTGCACCCCGTACGACGTGCGCGGCAGCGTGGCGCTGACCTCCCAGAGCGGCGGCATCGGCATGGCCATCCTGGGCTTCAGCCGCACCACCAAGATGGGCGTCTCGGCCATCGTCGGCGTCGGCAACAAGGCCGACGTGGACGAGGACGACCTGCTGACCTTCTTCGAGCAGGACGACAACACCAAGGCCGTGGCCATGCACCTGGAGGACCTCAAGGACGGGCGCGGCTTCGTCGAGGCCGCCCGCCGCGTGGTCAAGGAGAAGCCGGTCATCGTGCTCAAGGCCGGGCGCACCGCGATGGGCGCGCGGGCCGCGGGCTCGCACACCGGCGCGCTGGCCGGCGACGACAAGGTCTACGACGACATCCTGCGCCAGGCCGGCGTGGTGCGCGCACCCGGCCTCAACGACATGCTGGAGTACGCCCGCGCGCTGCCGATCCTGCCGGCGCCCAAGGGCGAGAACGTCGTCATCATCACCGGCGCGGGCGGCTCGGGCGTGCTGCTGTCCGACGCCATCGTGGACGCGGGGCTGACCCTCATGGACATCCCCGACGACCTGGACAAGGCGTTCCGCGCCTACATCCCGCCGTTCGGCGCGGCGGGCAACCCCATCGACATCACCGGCGGCGAGCCACCCTCGACCTACGAGAACACGGTCCGCCTCGGCCTGAGCGACGAGCGCATCCACGCGCTCGTCCTGGGCTACTGGCACACGATCGTGACGCCGCCGATGGTCTTCGCCGAGCTCATCGCCCGCGTGGTGGCGGAGGAGCGGGCGAAGGGCAACGTCAAGCCGGTCGTGGCGTCACTGGCCGGCGACACCGAGGTTGAGGAGGCCAGCGAGTACCTGTTCGAGCATGGCGTGGTCGCGTACCCGTACACGACGGAAAAGCCCGTGGCGGTCCTCGGTGCCAAGTACCGCTGGGCCAGGGCGGCCGGGCTGCTGGGCTAAGAGCCGAGCTCCAGCAGCACCAGGCGAGGGGGCAATTCGGGGCGCAGAGGAAGGCAACAACCCCCCAGGAGGTCCGTAGG
Organism: Nonomuraea sp. NPDC050202; assembly: GCF_040656115.1. NCBI lineage: Bacteria > Bacillati > Actinomycetota > Actinomycetes > Streptosporangiales > Streptosporangiaceae > Nonomuraea > Nonomuraea sp. NPDC050202. The sequence continues at coordinate 460,869 of NZ_JBFALF010000003.1, forward strand.
TGGACACATCGAATACACCACCGGCGACGGCCACGCCGCCGGTCGAGGATCAACGAGTATGGAAAGCGGGCCGGCTCGAGCCGATGCCCATCAGGAAGCTCCCCGACGCGCCTCCCTCGGTGCACATTCTCGGGCCGACGGTGTTCCTCGTCGCCCTGGGCGTGGGCATGGGCGAGTCGTACATGTGGCCCCGGCTGGTGCTGCTGTTCGGGCCCGAGATCAGGTGGCTGTTCCTGATCGGCGTCACCCTGCAGGCCGTGGTGATGCTGGAGATGGCCCGCTACGCCATGGCCACGGGGGAGAGCATCTTCTCCGGCGCGGCCAGGGTGTTCAAACCGCTGATGTGGTTCTTCTTCATCGTGGCGATCGCCGTCTACATCTGGCCGGGACACCTGTCGGCCGGAGCGGCGGCGTTCGAGGAGATCACCGGAATACCCTGGATGGTGACCGCGATCGCCGGGTTGATCCTCGTCGGCGTGGTCTTCACCCTCGCCAAGGTGATCTACAACCTGCTCGAGAACGTGCTCTCCCTGCTGATCGGTGCGCTCGTGCTCGGCACCGCCGTGGTCGCGGCCATGGTCGGCTCCTGGGGAGACGTGGTCACCACGATCACCGGCATGTTCTCCATCGGCTACCTGCCGGCGGAGGCCATGACGGCCGCCTGGTTCCCCGTCATCGTCGGCGCCTGCGCCTTCGCCGGCCCCTCGGGCATGCAGCAGATGTGGTACACGCTGCACCTGCGTGACTCCGGCGCCGGCATGGGCGCGCACCAGCCGAAGATCCGCGGGCTGCGCCACGCGGGCGAGGAGGAGGAGCGGCCGTCCCGCGGGTTCATGTTCGACACCGAGGACCCGGCCGAGATGGCCAAGTGGAAGGGCTGGCGGCGCTGGGTCACCTTCGACGCGCTGCTGCTGTTCTGGGGCATCACCATGCTGGTCACGATCTCCTTCACGGTGATCGCGCAGGCGGCGGTGCGGCTCGACCCGGCCGTGCGGACGGCCATTCAGGGCGACGACCGGGAGGTGGCGCTGACCGCGATGTCGAACGCCGTCTCCTCGGCGGGCAGCTCGGTTCTCGGGGTCGTGTTCCTCGGGTTCATCGCGCTGATCGGCCTGAACGCGACGCTGGGGCTGTTCGACTCGTTCTCGCGCGGCCAGGCGGACATGACCTACAACTTCGTCCCCGGGGCGAAGAAGCTGGGCATGTCGAAGCTGTACGCCGTCTTCCTCTGGGGCGTGATCCTGTTCGGCATCCTGGTCCTGCTGTTCGGCCCCGCCGACGGTCCCAGCGGGATCCTGGACACGCTGGCGTTCCTGTCGACGTTCGCGATGGGCGCGTACTGCGTGACCCTGCTCCTGGTGAACAACCGCATGCTGCCCAAGCCGATCAGGCCCAGGTGGTGGTCGAACGTCATCATCGGCTTCGGCGCGGTGTTCTACCTGGGGATGCTGCTCTACAGCCTGTTCGCCTACGGTGTGGTCGTGGGCTGATGGTCGGACGGCACAGCCTCGAACTCGCCCTGCCAGGGGCGTCTATCGGAGCCGTCGCCGGAGCCATGGCCGGTGGGCTGACCCTGCTCGCGGGGCAGTCCACCGGCATGGCGGGGCTCGCGGCGCTGGCGCTGGCCACGCCGCTGGCCCTCTTCGGCGGTCTCTACAGCATGCTGCTCGGCCACGGCGTCTTCCGCCCTGGCACCTTCGGCCCCGTCGGCCTGTACTGGATGGCCGCCTTCCCGGTGTCCAGGCTGGCCCAGGAGATCCTGGCCCCGACGGGCGGCCTGCTCGAAGGAGTGGGGCCGTTCCTGGCGTACCAGGCGATGATCGCCCTCGGCTTCGCGATCGGCTTCCTGTGGGTGCACGAGCGGTTCATGCCGCACTGGCTCATGCGCAGGGCCGGCGACAACCCGCTCGCCGGGGAACTGCTCGAGAAGTACCTCCGCTTCGCCCGGATCGTCGGCGCGCGCAAGAGCGCCCGTAAGAGTGCAGGGAAGAGTGCAGGGAAGGGGGGCAGGTAGATGGTCCCGGCGATGGATCTGCCGTTCTGGGTCTGGGCCGCCACCATCGGCGGCTTCTGCCTGGTGCTCGCGCTCGACTTCTGGCTCGTGGCCCGCAATCCGCACGAGCCCAGCTTCAAGGAGTGCGTGGGCTGGGTCTCGTTCTACGTGGGCCTGGCCGTGGTCTTCGGCGTGGGCCTGCTCCTGCTGTCCGGGCCGGCGCACGGAGGGGAGTTCTTCGCCGGCTGGATCACCGAGTACTCGCTCAGCGTGGACAACCTCTTCGTCTTCCTGCTGATCATGAGCCGGTTCCAGGTGCCGCGGCAGTACCGGCAGAAGGTACTGCTCATCGGCATCATCCTGGCGCTGGTCATGCGTGGCGGCTTCATCGCCGTCGGCGCGGAGGCCGTCGCCAGGTTCGACTGGCTCTTCTACGTGTTCGGCGCCTTCCTCGTCTACACGGCGTGGAAGCTGATCGGGCACGAGGAGGAGGAGGCGGAGTTCTCCGAGAACATCGCCCTGCGCACGGTGCGCCGGGTGCTGCCGACGACGGACACCTACCACGGCGCCCGGCTGACCGTGCACCACGGGCGCAGGATGGTCACCCCGATGCTGATCGTGATGGTCGCGATCGGGACCACCGACCTGCTGTTCGCGCTGGACTCGATCCCGGCCATCTTCGGGCTCACCAAGGAGCCCTACCTGGTGTTCACCGCCAACGCCTTCGCCCTCATGGGGCTGCGGCAGCTGTTCTTCCTCATCGGGGGCCTGCTCGACCGGCTGGTCTACCTGAGCAAGGGGCTGTCGGTGGTGCTGGCGTTCATCGGCGTGAAGCTGATCCTGGAAGCCCTGCACCACGACGGGGTGTCCTGGGCGCCGGAGATCCCGATCCTGGTTTCTCTCGGGATCATCCTCGGCACTCTCGCCGTCACCACGGTCCTCAGCTTGGTGAAGTCGTCTCGCGACGCCAAGAGGAAGGTGGAGGAGCCGGAAACCGCCGATCGCTGAACGGGCCGCGCGCGGGGGCCGGTGGCTGCTTGTGGGTGGCCGCCCCCCTGCCGCGGCTCAGTGACGCGGTTGCTCGCGGACCTCGCGCTCCTGCTGCGCGCTCCACTGGCGCAGGTAGCGGTCCGCCTCGTCCGCTGAGTAGTGCTTCCTGAGCGCTGCGCTCAGGCCGAGGCCGATGGCTCGGCCGTCCGCCGCCTGGCCCAGAGGATCACCACGGAGAAAGCGCCACAACGCCTTCACGGTCATACACCTCCGATCGGTATGGCTCCCACCCTCTACCCGGGGTGTTTCGGAGCATGTGGATTTCTGTGAACGTCAGGTCAACCGGGCCGGTGGGTCACCCGAGCCGGCGGGGCCTGCGGCGGCGCGCCGGCTTGGGCGCGGGCTCCGCGGGCTCGCCCTCCCGCTGCTCCATGTACGAGGCGCGGGTGTGCTCGGTGTGCTCCCGCATGATCTTCGCGGCCTTGCGCTCGTCGCCGGCCTCGATGGCGTCGATCAGCGCCTTGTGCTCGTCCCACGACGCCATGCCGCGCTGGCGGGCCACCGGCGTGTGGTACCAGCGCACCCGCCTGGCCACCTGGGCGGCCAGCTCGGCCAGCACCTTGTTGCCCGACAGCGCCGTCACCAGGGTGTGCAGCTCGGAGTTGGTCGCCACGGCGCCGTCCACGTCGTCGGACTGCACGGCGGCGATGCCGCGGGCGCACAGGGCGCGCAGCCGCTTCACGCCGTCCTCGCCGGCGTGAAGCGCGGCGAGCCGGGCGGACTCGGTCTCCAGCAGCGTGCGGACCGCGAGGAGCTGGTCGGCCTCCTCCACGGTGGGCACGTGCACGAACGCGCCCTGGCCCGGGTGGAGATCCACCCAGCCCTCGCCGCTGAGCTGCTGGAGCGCCTCACGTACGGGCTGCCTGGAGACGCCGAGCAGCTCGGCCAGCTCGCTCTCGACCAGATGCTGGCCGGGCTTGAGCTGGCCGGAGACGATGAGCTCCTGGATGGCCTCGATCACGCTCTCCCTGAGCGTGGCGGGGCGGGGAATCTTGGGGGCCGCCGTCTGACCGGCCTGATCCGACAGCAACATGGTGACGTCTCCAGGTATGGGTGCTTTTACGGTTTTTGGTCGACTGCCTACAGCATACCGTCTGGGGGTTATCCGCGTTCGTGAGTCTCGTCACAGAGCGTCGCGTCACAGCCCGTTGTGTTACAGGGAGTCGCCCTCTGGGCTGGGACGGTGTCACAGCGGGATCGTGGCGGGCAGGCCCGGGATGCGCAGGCGCGGCGTCGCCAGGGCGGGCAGGGCCGCCAGCGCGGCCGCGGCCAGCAGGGCGCCGCCGGGGGCGGTCAGCGCGGTGAGGGCCAGGGACACCGCCACCACGCCCGCCACGGCCTTGGCGCTGTAGACGACCGCGTGGATCTCGGTGGCGCGTTCGGTGCCGAACAGCTCGCGTACGAGGCTGGCGAGCAGGGGGTAGAACGCCCCGCCGCCCAGCCCGGCCGCCACCGCCCCGAGCCACAGCAAGGGGGTGCCCACCGTCGCCTCCGGCACGGCGACGGCCGTCCCCTGCGCCTGCGCCGCGTTCTGGACGGCCACCGCCAGGAGGACCTGGCCCAGCGCCAGCGCGCCGAAGACGCCCGCGAGGACCCGGCGGCGGCCGAAGAGCTCGGCCGCGCGCATGGCCACCGACCTGCCCGCGCCGTTCAGCGCCACCAGCAGGGCCAGCGCGCCCCAGGCGCCGGTGCCCGCCACCACGATCACGTCGAACACGGACACCGCTCCCGCGCACACCAGCATCAGCGCGAGCGCCGGGAGCGTGCGCGTGCGCAGCGCCTGCGCGAGCCCGAACTGCTTGACCGCCTCCGGGGAGGTACGCAGCCGGGCCGCGTCCAGGGCGTGCGTGCGCGGGTCCACGTCGCCGGGCCACCACTGGGCCGGCGGGAGCCGGAGGTGGCGGGCGGCGGCGGCGATGGCGGCCGTGGCCAGCACGGCGCAGACCAGGAAGGCGGCCGGGGCCATGCTCGGCGCGATCCCGGCCCAGAGCAGCAGGGGCACCGCGCCGTACCCGAAGGCGCCGGTGATCAGGCCGACGCGGGCGGCCGGGCGCTCCGGGTACCAGGAGGAGACGACCTCGCCGCAGACCCCGTAGACCAGCCCCGCCCCCAGCCCGCCGAGCACGGCGTAACCGGCGAGCGTGAGGAGCCCGCCGGTGGAGAGCAGCGCCGCCAGGTCGCCGGCGCCCGGCATCAGGGCGGGCAGGCCGGCGGCGCCCGGCGCCGACGGGCCGTTACCTGGCACCGGCCCGGACGGGCCGGAGACACCGGGCGCCAGGGCCGCGGTGACCAGGCCGAGGCCGCTCAGGACGGCGCCGGCCGACAGGCAGGCGCGCACGCCGAGCCGCCCCCGCCGGACGAGGTGGAGCGCGGGCAGGGCACCCGCGGCCTGGCAGGCGATCCAGATCGCGAGCAGGGTCAGCCCGGAGGCCTGCCTGGCGTGCAGCGCGGCGTAGCCGTACTGGAGCGGGCTGATCGCCGCCATCGCGGCCAGGGCCAGCCGGAACATGCGGGTGCGGTCGGCGGGGACCGGCCCCGGACGGTACGACCGCCCCCGCCAGTCCTTAATTGCATTCTCCATACTGTATGGAATATCCCGCTATACAGACCCCTGTCGAGACCCTAGACGGAGGATACTCCATACGGTATACCGTCTACAAAGGAGGCTCGAATGGACCTGTACGAATACCAGGCGAAGGAGCTCTTCGGGCGTCACGGGATCCCTGTTCCCGCAGGCCGGACCGCGGCCACCCCGGCCGAGGCCCGCGAGATCGCGGCAGGGCTGGGCACGCCCGTTGTCATCAAGGCCCAGGTGAAGACCGGTGGACGGGGCAAGGCAGGCGGGATCAGACCGGCGGCGGGGCCGGTCGCGGCCGAGGCGGAGGCCGATCGCGTCATCGGAATGGACATCAAGGGGCACATCGCGCGCCGCGTGCTGGTGGAGGCCGCGACGGTGCCGTTCGAGGAGTACTACGCGGCCTTCCTGGTGGACCGCGCCGAGGGCGGGTTCCTGGCGATGGTGTCGGGCCAGGGCGGCATGGAGATCGAGGAGCTGGCGGCCACCGACCCCGACGCCCTCGTGAAGCTGCCGATCGACCCCGTGACGGGCGTGGACGCCGACACGGCCAAGCTGCTGGCGGCCAAGGCCGGCCTGCCCGAGCAGGCGGCCCCGGTGCTGGAGAAGCTGTGGCGGGTCCTGATCGAGGAGGACGCGCTGCTCGTCGAGGTGAACCCGCTGATCTGCACCACCGACCAGCGGATCGTGGCGCTCGACGGCAAGGTCACCCTGGACGACAACTCGGCCTTCCGCCACTCCTGGGAGGGCTACGCCGAGAGCACGGACAGCTTGGAGGACCGCGCCAAGGCCAAGGGGCTCAACTACGTCAAGCTGAACGGCACGGTCGGCGTGATCGGCAACGGCGCCGGGCTGGTCATGAGCACGCTCGACGTGGTGGCCGGGGCGGGGGCCGATCCCGCGAACTTCCTCGACATCGGCGGCGGCGCGTCCGCCCAGGTCATGGCCGACGGGCTGGAGATCATCCTGGCCGACCCCGACGTGCGCTCGGTGCTGGTCAACGTCTTCGGCGGCATCACGGCCTGCGACGCGGTGGCGAACGGCATCGTCACCGCGCTGGAGCTGCTCGGCGAGCGCGGCCACGGCACGCCCATCGTCGTACGGCTGGACGGCAACAACGCCGAGGTGGGCCGGCGCATCCTCAGCGATGCCCGCCACCCGGCGGTCCGCCAGGTCGCAACCATGGACGGCGCCGCCGAGATGGCGGCCAGACTCGCGGCAGGTGCGTAAATGGCGATCTTTCTGACCAAGGACAGCCGGGTACTCGTCCAGGGCATGACGGGCGCGGAGGGCACCCGCCACACCGCCCGCATGCTCGCCGCCGGTACCGACATCGTGGCCGGGGTGACGCCCGGCAAGGGCGGCCGGTCGGTGGACTTCGGGGAGCGCACGGTGCCGGTGTTCGGCTCGGTCGCCGAGGCGGCGGCGGAGACCGGGGCCGACGTGTCGGTGATCTTCGTGCCGCCGCGCTTCACCGCCTCGGCCGTGGAGGAGGCCGTGACGGCGGAGGTGCCGCTCTGCGTGGTGATCACGGAGGGCGTGCCGGTGCACGACGCCGTGCGCTTCCGCGCGCTGGCGGGCGGCCGGACCAGGATCATCGGGCCCAACTGCCCCGGCCTGATCAGCCCCGGCCAGTCCTCGGCCGGCATCATCCCCGCCGACATCACCTCCGCGGGCCGCATCGGGCTGGTCTCGAAGTCGGGCACGCTGACCTACCAGCTCATGTACGAGCTGCGCGACCTCGGCTTCTCCACCGCCGTCGGCATCGGCGGCGACCCGGTCATCGGCACCACGCACATCGACTGCCTGCAGGCGTTCCAGGACGACCCGGGCACCGACGCCATCGTGATGATCGGGGAGATCGGCGGCGACGCCGAGGAGCGCGCCGCCGCCTACATCGCCGCGAACGTCACCAAGCCGGTCGTGGCCTACGTGGCGGGCTTCACCGCCCCCGAGGGCAAGACGATGGGCCACGCGGGCGCGATCGTCTCCGGCTCGTCCGGCACCGCCCAGGCCAAGAAGGAGGCCCTGGAGGCGGTCGGCGTGCGGGTCGGCAGGACCCCCTCGGAGACCGCCCGGCTCATGCGATCGGTGCTGTCATGAGATTCGACGTCAACCTCTCCATCCTCTTCACCGACCTGCCGCTGCTGGAGCGCCCGGCGGCGGCGGCCAAGTGCGGGTTCGACGCGGTCGAGCTGTGGTGGCCGTTCGACGGCCCTGACCCCGGCGGCGCGGCCCTGGCGGAGCTGCGGCAGGCCATCGAGGAGGCCGGGGTGCGCCTCGTCGGGCTCAACTTCGACGCCGGCGACATGGCGGCGGGCGAGCGCGGCCTGCTGGCGAGGCCCGAGGGCTCGGCCCGCTTCCAGGCCAACATCGACGTCGCCGTCCAGCTCGCCGGCGAGCTGGGCTGCCCGGTGCTGAACGCCCTGTACGGCAACGGCCCCGGCACCGACAGGGAGCTGGCCGTGGCGAACCTGCGCAGGGCGGCGGACGCGGCCAGGGGCATCGGCGCCACCGTGGTCGTCGAGGCGCTCAACTCCCACGAGAACCCGCTCTACCCGATCACCTCGGCGGGCTCGGCGTTCGAGCTCATCGACCAGGTGGGCAGGGACAACGTGGCGTTCCTGGCCGACCTCTACCACCTGCACCGGATGGGCGAGGACGTGCTCGCGCTCATCGACCGGCACGCGGGCCGGTTCGGGCACGTGCAGATCGCCGACGATCCCGGCAGGGGGCGGCCGGGGAGCGGGCGGATGCCGTACCCGGAGATCTTCGCGCACCTGGAGGCGGCGGGGTACCGCGGCCACGTCGGCCTGGAGTACCGGCACGAGGGGCCGGGCGCGTTCGACTGGAGGCAAGGATGAACATCGGGTTCGTCGGCTTGGGGATCATGGGCAGCCCGATGGCCGCCAACCTCCTCAAAGCCGGATATGTCGTGACCGGTTATGACGTGAGCAGCGAGCGCCTCGGGCAGCTCGTCGCCCTGGGCGGCAAGGCCGCCACGGGCGTGGTGGACGCGGTCGCCGGCGCGGACGTCGTGATCACGATGCTGCCCGACTCGCCGCAGGTGGAGCAGGTCGCGCCGCTCGTCATCGAGTACGGCAAGCCGAACCTCCTCTACATCGACATGAGCACGATCAAGCCCGAGACCTCCCGGTGGGTGGCCAGGCGGGCCGCGGAGGCCGGCGTACGGGCCCTGGACGCCCCCGTCAGCGGCGGCGAGCGCGGCGCGATCGACGGCACCCTGTCGATCATGGTCGGCGGCGCGCCGGAGGACGTCGAGGCGGCCAGGCCCGTCCTGGACCGCCTCGGCGTCACCGTCGTGCACGTCGGCCCGGCCGGCGCGGGCCAGACCGTCAAGGCCGCCAACCAGCTCGTCGTCGGCGGCATCTACGGGCTCGTGTCGGAGGCGATCGTGCTGCTGGAGGCCTCGGGCGTGGACCCGGCACAGGGGCTCGACGTGCTGGCCGGCGGCCTGGCGGGCTCCCGGATCCTGGAGCTCAAGCGGCACACCATGGTCAAGCGGGAGTTCGTCCCCGGCTTCCGCATCGACCTGCACCACAAGGACATGGGCATCGCCCTGGCCGCGGCCCGCGAGGCCGGCGTCAGCCTGCCGCTCACCGGTCAGGTCGCCCAGCTCGTGGCCGCGGCCAGGGCGCAGGGCCACGGCTCGCTCGACCACTCCGCCCTGCTCAAGGTGATCGAAAGGCTGAACGCGTGAAGAAGATCCCCTGCATGGAGGCCGTGGTCCAGGTGCTGGAGTCGGAGGGGGTGGACACCGTCTTCGGCATCCCCGGCGCGGCCATCCTCCCGCTCTACGCCGCGCTCCAGAACAGCTCGATCCGGCACATCACCGTACGCCACGAGGAGGGCGGCACCCACGCGGCCGACGGCTGGGCCAGGGTCACCGGGAACGTCGGCGTCTGCATCGGCACCAGCGGCCCCGCCGGCACGAACATGATCACCGGCCTCTACACCGCGCTGGCCGACTCGATCCCGATGATCTGCGTCACCGGGCAGGCCGTGACCTCCAAGCTGCACCAGGAGGCGTTCCAGGCGGTGGACATCGTGGAGATCGCCAAGCCGGTGACCAAGTGGGCGGTGCAGCTCAAGGAGCCCGCGCAGGCGCCGTGGCTGTTCAGGGAGGCGTTCAGGATCGCCCGGTCAGGACGGCCCGGCCCCGTGCTCATCGACCTCCCGCTCGACGTCCAGCGCGGTTCCTGCCGGTACGACCCCGCGCTGGACGCGCCGCTGCCCGTCGAGGTGCCCCGCCCGCTGCCCAAGGCAGTCCGGGCGGCCATGGACCTCATGGAGGAGGCCAGGCGGCCGATCATCCTGGCGGGCGGTGGCGTGATCATCGGCGACGCCACCGAGGAGCTGCGGGCGCTGGCCGAGCACCTGCAGGTCCCGGTGCAGGTCACGCTCATGGGCAAGGGGGCCTTCCCCGAGGACCACCCGCTGTTCGCCGGGATGGCCGGCATACAGACGCAGACGCGGTGGGGCAACGCCGCGTTCCTGGAGAGCGACCTGGTGCTGGCCGTGGGCGCCCGCTTCGGCGACCGGCACACCGGCGACCTCGACGTCTACCGGCGGGGGCGCAAGTTCGTGCACGTGGACATCGACCCCATGCAGATCGGACGGGTCTTCGAGCCCGACCTGGGCGTGCTCGGGCACGCCCGCCCGGTGCTGGCCGAGCTGCGCGACGAGGCGCGCCGGCGCGGCGGGCCGAGGGAGCCGGGCAAGTGGCCGCGCAGGGTGGCCGAGCTGCGCGGCACGATGGGCCGCAGGGACGACTTCGAGGACGTGCCGATCAAGCCGCCCAGGGTGTTCAAGGAGATCAACGAGTACTTCCCGCGGGACACCACGTTCGTCACCGCGATCGGGCTGTACCAGATCTGGTCCGGCCAGTTCCAGACCACCTACCTGCCGCGCCGCTACCTGGTCTGCGGGCAGGCGGGGCCGCTGGGCTGGGAGGTGCCCGCCGCCATGGGGGTCAAGCTGGCCCATCCCGAGCGGCAGGTCGTGGCGGTGGTCGGCGACTACTCCTTCCAGTTCCTGATGGAGGAGGTGGCGGTGGCGGCGCAGTACCGGGTGCCGTTCGTCATCGTCATGATCAACAACGAGTATCTGGGGCTGATCAGGCAGGCGGAGCTCCCGTACGGCATGAACTACGCCGTCGACCTGCACTACGGGGAGGGCGGCATCGACCATGTCATGGCCATGGAGGCGTTCGGCTGCCCGGCGCGCCGGGTGGAGCTGCCCGGCGACATCCGGGACGCGCTGGCCTGGGCCGCCGCCGAGGCCGCGGACAAGAGGCTGCCGGTGCTGGTGGAGGTGATGGTGGAACGCGAGGCGAACGCCGCCATGGGCCCATCGCTGGAGTCCGTCAAGGAGTTCGAGCCGCTGCCCGAGCTCATCACCGCCGACTGGTCCGACTGAGATCCGAACGGGATGCGACCGCGATCTGATCGAATCCGACCAAGATGCGACTGAGGAGGATGGACATGCGGCTCAAGCCGGGCACGTCCTGGCGGGACGCCTACGAACGTTGCTGTTCGGCGGCCCCCGAAGCCTTCCACGACGACCGCGTGCTGAATCACTGGGGCGGCATCTGGCACCGCGACGGGCGTCCGGTGCCCGGCTTCTCGCCGCTCGACGGCACCGCCATCGCCGGCCTGCCCAGGCTCGACCGGGCTGGCGCGGGGCGGGCGGTGGCGGGCGCCGTCGAGGAGCACCAGCGCTGGCGCCACCTGCCGCTCGCCGAGCGCAAGGCCATGGTCCTGGCGGCCGTGGAGTCCATGGCCGCGCACCGCGACCTGCTCGCCCTGCTGCTGGTCTGGGAGATCGGCAAGCCGTGGAAGACCGCCTGCGCCGACGTGGACCGCTGCCTGGACGGCGTGCGCTGGTACGTCGAGGAGATCGACCGCATGGTGGCCGGCCGCACGCCGCTGCCGGGCCCGGTCAGCAACATCGCGAGCTGGAACTATCCGATGAGCGTGCTCATGCACTCCATGCTCGTGCAGGCGCTGGCCGGCAACGCGGTGATCGCCAAGACACCCACCGACGGCGGCCTGTGCTGCCTCACCCTCGCCTGCGCGCTGGCCGTACGGGAGGGGCTGCCGTTCACGCTGGTCAGCGGGGGAGGGGCGGAGCTGTCGCCGGTGCTCGTCGGCTCGGGCTCGCTGGGCTGCGTGTCGTTCGTGGGCGGCAGGGGCGCCGGGGCCAAGGTGGCCACCTCGCTGGCCGACCTCGGGCGGCGTCACGTGCTGGAGCAGGAGGGGCTGAACTGCTGGGGCGTCTGGGAGTACGGCGACTGGGACCTGCTCGCCCGGCAGATCCGCGGCTCCTTCGACTACGCCAAGCAGCGCTGCACCGCCTACCCGCGCTTCGTCGTGCAGCGCTCGCTGTTCCACGAGTTCCTGGGGGCCTACCTGGAGGCGGTCGGCTCGCTGCGGTTCGGCCACCCGCTGGCCGTGGCGGACCCGGACGACGAGCTGCCCTCACTCGACTTCGGCCCGCTGATCAACGCCTCGAAGGCCAAGGAACTGGCCGACCAGGTGGACGAGGCGGTCACGAGGGGCGGCGTGCCGATCCACCGGGCGTCCCTCGACTCCGGACACTTCCTCCCCGGTCAGGATATTTCCGCTTACTTCGCTCCGACGGCGCTGCTCAACCCGCCGCCCTCCTCACCCCTCCACCACGCGGAGCCGTTCGGCCCCGTGGACACGATCGTGCTGGTGGACACGGAGGCGGAGCTGCTGGCCGCGATGAACGCCAGCAACGGCGCCCTGGTGGCCACCCTTTCCTGCGAGTCGGAGGACACCTTCGCCCGGCTCGCGCCCGAGGTGCGCGCCTTCAAGGTCGGTCACAACCGGCCGCGCTCGCGCGGGGACCGCGATGAGCTGTTCGGCGGGTTCGGCGCGTCGTGGCGCGGCGCGTTCGTCGGCGGCGACCTGCTCGTCCGCGCCGCCACCAGCGGCCCGGACGGCGAACGCCTCCCGGGCAACTTCCCCAGCTACACGCTGCTGCCCTAGACGGCACTCGCCGTAGAGAGCCGCGAAGGCCCTAGAGAGCCCCGAAGCGGGTCGCCACCAGGAGCACCAGGAAGGTGAGCATGGCGACCCGCAACAGCTTCCCGCCGACGCCCAGGGACGGCCACGACAGGTAGGCCAGCCACCCCACGAAGGCGAGCACCGGCAGCACGGCCAGCCCGCCCAGCCAGCTCGTCACGGCGAACCCCGTCAGCAGCAGGATCACCAGCAGGACCGGCGCCACCCACCGGGGCACCTGCGTGAACAGGAACGTCATCGGCACCGCGCTGCGCTGCTCGACCGCCTTGCGGAAACCGGTCGCGCCCGGCGTGAAGAACCGCTCGCCCTGGGGCTGCTTGTTGTCAGGGGCCACGCCCCGAAGCCTACGGGAGATCGGGCCCCGGGCGCGGGCCTCGCGCACGTTCGGGGTCACACGCGAGGCCACCGCCTTTAGGCTGGTCGGGTGCTCGCCGTGATCCGATACACCGTTCCAGAGTCCCAGTCCCAAGACTTCGTCAAGCAGGGCCACGCCATCCTCGACACGTTCGCCACCCAGCCCGGCTACCAGCGGGGCCGGCTGGCCCGCTCGGTGGACGAGCCCAATCTGTGGGCGCTGGTGACGGAATGGGAGGGCGCCGGCTTCTACCGCAGGGCGCTGTCCGCCGCCCGAATGGTGATGTATCCCCTGATGATTCTGATGCTGAACGAGCCCAGTGCGTACGAGGACGTCTACACCCGGGACGGGGCGTAGCATTACTCCCGCGCGAGAGCGGGTGCCCGTCCCCTAAGCTGGGATCTCACCGATTTCCCTCGCCGACCTCCAGCCGGAAAGAGAACCAACCACATGGCACGACGCACCGACGTCATGGACACCATCGTCAGCCTCGCCAAGCGCCGCGGGCTCGTCTACCCGTCGAGCGAGATCTACGGCGGACTGCGCGCGTCGTGGGACTACGGTCCACTGGGCGTCGAGCTGAAGAACAACGTCAAGCGGCAGTGGTGGCTGTCGATGGTCCAGTCGCGCGACGACGTGGTGGGCCTCGACTCCTGCGTCATCCTGGCGCCCGAGGTGTGGCGGGCCAGCGGCCACGTCGACACCTTCACCGACCCGCTGACCGAATGCCTGTCCTGCCACAAGCGCTTCCGCGCCGATCACCTGATCGAGGCGTACGAGGAGAAGAACGGCAAGGCGCCCGAGGCCGGCCTGGCCGACATCACCTGCCCCAACTGCGGCAACAAGGGCACCTTCACCGAGCCCAGGCAGTTCAGCGGCCTGCTGAAGACCTTCCTCGGCCCGGTCGAGGACGAGTCGGGCCTGGCCTACCTGCGGCCCGAGACCGCCCAGGGCATCTTCATCAACTACCTCAACGTGCAGCAGTCGGCGCGCAAGAAGATCCCGTTCGGCATCGGCCAGCAGGGCAAGTCGTTCCGCAACGAGATCACGCCGGGCAACTTCATCTTCCGCACCCGCGAGTTCGAGCAGATGGAGATGGAGTTCTTCGTCAAGCCCGGCACCGACGAGGAGTGGCACCAGTACTGGATCGACGAGCGCTACCGCTGGTACTCCGACCTGGGCATCAACAAGGACAACCTGCGCCTGTACGAGCACCCCAAGGACAAGCTGTCCCACTACTCCAAGCGCACCGTCGACATCGAGTACCGCTTCAACTTCGCCGGCTCGGAGTGGGGTGAGCTCGAGGGCATCGCCAACCGCACCGACTTCGACCTGACGGCCCACTCCAAGGCGTCGGGCGTCGACCTGAGCTTCTTCGAGCAGGAGAGCGGGGAGCGTTACGTCCCCTACGTCATCGAGCCGGCGGCCGGTGTCGACCGGGCCACGCTGACGTTCCTGCTCGACGCGTACACCGAGGACGAGGCGCCCAACGCCAAGGGCGTCATGGAGAAGCGCACGGTCATGCGGCTCGACCACCGGCTCGCGCCGGTCAAGGCCGCGGTGCTGCCGCTGTCGCGCAACGCCGACCTGTCGCCGAAGGCCCGCGACCTGGCGGCCCAGCTCCGGCGGCGGTGGAACGTCGAGTTCGACGACGCGGGCGCGATCGGCCGCCGCTACCGCCGGCAGGACGAGATCGGCACGCCGTTCTGCATCACGGTCGACTTCGACACGCTGGAAGACCAGGCCGTGACGATCCGCGAGCGCGACACGATGGCCCAGGAGCGCATCCCGATCGAGGGTGTCGAGTCCTACCTGCGCCAGCACCTGAACGACTAGCGCATTTAGGGCATTTGGGCTCTGTGGCGGGCTGCTCCTCGGGGAGCAGCCCGCTTTTTCTTTACGGCAAGCCCACCACACCCCACCCGCCGACCCGCGCTGGCGGCCTTCCAGGGGGACGCTCCGCCGCCTCACCGCCACCTCGCCGTGACGCGCGGATTCTTCGCCGTTCGCGTGGTCATACGACGCCGATCGCTATCTGGTTGAACTTTGACCGGATGTGGCCGCAGTGATTGACAAGCCCGCCACATACACGGACATTGCGGGCATCCCTAGCGGCATTCGGGGGCTTCTTCTCGGAGGCGCGATGAAGCGCGTACTGCTCATGCTCGCGAGCACGCTCCTGTTACTCGGCTCGTTCACGATCCCGCCCGCCTCGGCGGTGCCGAAGCCCGCGGCGGGGCCTGACGGGGTCTTCGTCTACACCGGCGAGCTCACCGCGGACCAGCTGGCCACGCTCGTGGCCGCCGGCGTGGACCGCGAGGAGATGCGGATCGTCAAGCGGGCGGACGGCAAGGTCACCGTCGAGGTCATCCTCGCCGCCGCGCTGGCCGACACGCTCGCGAAGCAGGGGGTCACCCTCAGGACCCAGGCGGCCGGCGCCCGGGCGGCGCAGCAGGCCGACGGGGTGTTCAAGAGGTACGCCGGCGCGGGCGGCATCCGCGAGGAGATCATCGCCGCGGCCGGCGCCAAGCCCGGCATCGCCAAGGTCGTCGACCTCGGCAACAGCCTCAACGGCACGCCGATCACCGCGATCAAGGTGACCAAGGACGCCCGCAAGCTGCGTGACGGCAGCCGCCGGGCCATCCTCTACTCGGCCACCCAGCACGCCCGCGAGTGGATCACGCCCGAGATGGTGCGGCGGCTGCTGCACCACTTCCTCGACGGCTACGGCAGCGACGCCGAGCTGACCCAGCTCGTCAACACCACCGAGCTGTGGTTCCTGCCGGTCGCCAACCCCGACGGCTACGACCACACCTTCACCCCCGGCAACCGCCTGTGGCGCAAGAACCTGCGCGACAACGACGGCGACGGGCAGATCACCAGCAACGACGGCGTCGACCTGAACCGCAACTTCGCCTACAAGTGGCGCTACGACGACGAGGGCTCCTCCAGCCTGTTCTCCAGCCAGACCTACCGCGGCGCGGCGCCGCAGTCGGAGCCGGAGACCGTGGCGTACGACAACCTGACCAGGCGGGTGAAGTTCACGTACCTGATCAACTACCACTCGGCCGCCATGCTCCTCCTGTACGGGATCAGCTGGCAGCAGGCCACCCCGGCGCCCGACGACCTGATCTTCGAGGCGCTGCTGGGCGACGACGCCACCCCGGCCGTGCCGACGTACGACCCGGACATCGGCGCCGAGCTCTACACCACCAACGGCGACACCGACGGGCACACGACGAACGTGCGCGGGGCCCTGTCCATCACGCCCGAGATGTCCACGTGCGAGGCGGCGGCGGCGAAGTACCCGGACGACGAGTGGACGGAGGAGAGCTGCGCCGGCGGCCTCGGCTTCACCTTCCCCGACGACGAGCGGCTGATCCAGGAGGAGTTCCTGATGAACGTCCCCCTGGCCGTCGCCACCGCCAAGTCCGTGCACACGCCGGACAGGCCGGTCTCCGTGATCGGGCGCACGGTCCCGGACTTCAGGCCGGACTCCTTCAGCGTCTCGTACGGCGACCCGCAGCCGGTGGCGGTCATCGCGCGCCGGTCGCTGGGCGCCAAGGCGCTGCGTTACCGCATCAACGGCGGCCCCACGCAGACCAGGTCCGTGAGCGAGTGGAAGGGCGGCGAGCGGTACGGCGACGAGAACGACCTGTACTTCGCCGAGTACCGCGGCACCGTGAGCGGCGCGAGACCCGGTGACAGGGTCGAGGTCTGGTTCACCGGCTTCAAGCCGGGCGCCGGCACCGTCTCCAGCAGCCGCTTCACCTACACGCTGGCCAAGGACTCCGGCGCCAAGGTGCTGGTGGTGGCCAACGAGGACTACACGGGCCTCAACCCCGACTACCCGGCGTCGGTGACCGCGCCCAAGTACACGGCCACGTACCAGCAGGCGCTGAAGGCGGCCGGGTACGGCTCCGAGACGTGGGACGTGGACGCCCAGGGCGTGCCGCACCACCTCGGTGTGCTGTCGCACTTCAAGGGCCTGGTGTGGGAGCTGGGCGACAACCGGCTGTCCATGGACCAGCAGGACGTGGTCACGGTGACCCCGCTCGGCGACCTGCCCGACGCCGACGTCAAGCGGTCCCAGCAGGACCTGACCATCTCCGTCCGCGACTACCTGAACGAGGGCGGCAAGCTCCTCTACACCGGCGAGACCGCCGCGTACTACGGCATCCTCGACACCATCGTCGGCGGCATCTACTACGGCCTCGACGGCAACCCGGACGCCGACTGCGTGGTCACCACCATCGATGGCCTGTTCGACGAGTGCCTGCTGCTGGCCGACGACTTCACCCAGTACTACCTGGGCGTCGCCGGGCGCATCCCGCGCGCCGACCCCAGCGGCTTCACCGGCACCGGCCCGCTGGCCGGGCTCAGCGGCACGTTCGGCGGTCCCGCCACGGTGGACAACCCGCTGGACGAGGCCGGGGTCCTGCTTCCCATGGGCACCGACTTCCCGAGGTTCACCGGCACGCCGGCGGCCGACTACCGGCTCGGCACCCCGGGGCCGTTCGATCCGGCCGAGGGCGAGTGGTACGTCGCCGGGCCGCACGCCGACGACTCGTACATGCGGCTGACCAGGACGATCGACCTGGGCTCCGTGACGGCGGCGCAGCAGCCGCAGCTGGCCTTCCAGCTCTCCTTCGACACGGAGGAGAGCTACGACAACGTCATCGTCGAGGCTCACACCGTCGGCCAGGACAACTGGACGACGCTGCCGGACCTCAACGGCGGCACCGACACCGGCGTGCCGGCCGAGTGCGAGGCCGGGTTCCTGCTGGAGGAGCACCCGTGGCTGCTGCACTACCTGACCCCGGGCAACCCCTGCACGCCGACCGGCACCACGGGCCAGTGGCACCGGTTCACCACCGGCCCTGACACGGGCGGCTGGCACCAGGTCGCCTTCGACCTGTCCGCGTACGCCGGGCAGCAGGTCGAGGTGTCGATCAGCTACGTGACCGACCCCGGCACCGGCGGGGTGGGCGCGTTCGTGGACGACACCCGCGTCGTCGTGGGCGGCACCGCGGTCGAGTCCGAGGGATTCGAGACCGGGCTCGGGCCGTGGACCGTCCCCGGCCCGCCGGCGGGCAGCCCGACCGGCGCCGGCGACTTCGCCCGCGACCAGGCCGACACCACGGCCGCCGTGACCACCAGGGACACGGTGCTGCTGGGGTTCGGGGTGGAGCAGCTCGGCAGCGCGGCCGAGCAGGCCGCGGCGCTCAGGAAGGCGATGAGGTACCTGATCGGCTGAGCACCGCAGGGAACAGGACGGCCACCCCGTACGGGGTGGCCGTCCTTCGCGCTTGATCAGGCCAGGTGGCGGCCGAACCAGTCCAGGACGCGCCCGTACGCCCGCGCCGCCGCGTCGGCGTCGTCACGCTGCCCGGTGCCGTCGAAGGACGCGCCGTCCACGTGGTCGAGGGCGACCTCCTCTGCGAGGTAGCGCTGGATGGGCGTCATGCCGGAGGTCCAACCCTCTCGACCGAAAAATCGTGTAAAGGCGGCGGTTACGCGGGTTTTCGCGGTCGCTTGATGACATGTGGCGTAAGCCGATACGAGGGACGAGGAATCCATGCGTACATCACGTTTCGCTCTTGTGTTGCTCGCCGCCGGCGCGCTGCTCATGACCGCGAGCGCCGCGTTCGCCGACCCGGAACCGACCGCTCTGGAGCTGCGCGTCGTCGTGGACGACTGCTACAAGGGGAGCGTGCAGCCGTGACCGATCCCGCACTGCTCGAGCGGGCCCTGTTCGAGGTCAAGCGAGTGATCGTCGGGCAGGACCAGATGGTCGAGCGGCTGCTCGTGGCGGTGCTCGCCAGGGGGCACTGCCTGCTCGAAGGCGTCCCCGGGATCGCCAAGACGCTGGCCGCCGAGACCATGGCCACGGTGGTCGGGGGGACGTTCGCCCGCATCCAGTTCACGCCCGACCTGGTGCCCTCCGACATCGTCGGCACCAGGATCTACCGGCCCTCCACCGAGTCGTTCGACGTCGAGCTCGGGCCCGTCATGGTGAACCTGCTGCTCGCCGACGAGATCAACAGGGCGCCCGCGAAGGTGCAGTCGGCGCTGCTGGAGATCATGGCCGAGCGTCAGGTCAGCATCGGGGGTGTCACCTACGAGGTGCCGACGCCGTTCCTGGTGCTGGCCACCCAGAACCCGATCGAGTCGGAGGGCGTCTACCACCTGCCCGAGGCGCAGCGCGACCGCTTCCTCATGAAGATCGACGTCGACTATCCCAGCGAATCGGAGGAGCTGGCGATCGTCTACCGCATGAGCGTGGACCCGCCGTCGCCGCAGCCCGTCCTCGACCCGGCACAGGTCGTCGCGTTGCAGCGCCGGGCCCAGGAGGTCTTCGTGCATCACGCGGTCGCCGAGTACGCCGTCCGCCTCGTCTACGCCACCCGCGACCCGGAGCGGTACGGGGTGCGGGACGTGGGGCGGCTGCTGGCGTTCGGCGCCAGCCCCAGGGCCACGCTGGGCCTGCTGGCGGCCGGCCGGGCGCTGGCGCTGCTGCGGGGGCGCGACTACGTGCTGCCGGAGGACGTACGGGACCTGGCGCACGACGTCATGGCGCACCGGCTCGTGCTCTCCTTCGACGCGCTGGCCGACGGGGTGATGCCCAGGGAGATCGTGGACCGGGTGCTGGCGGCCGTGCCGCTGCCGGTCATCGCGCCGAGCCAGGAGACCCAGCAGTACGACACCCGGCAGGACGCGGTGGCATGAAGCCGTACCTGATCGCCGAGCCCGCGCTGCGCAGGCTCGAACTGACCATCACCAGGAGGCTGGATGGGCTGCTCCAGGGCGAACACCTCGGCCTGGTGCCAGGTCCGGGCAGCGAACCGGCGGAGTCCCGGCCGTACACGGCGGGCGACGACGTGCGGCGGATGGACTGGAACGTCACCGCACGCACGAGCGAGCCGCACGTCCGGGACCTGGTCGCCGACCGGGAGCTGGAGATCTGGGCGCTGCTCGACGCCACCGCCAGCATGGACTTCGGGACCGCCGCGATGGAGAAGCGGGAGCTGGCCCTGTCAGCCCTGGCCGCGGTCGGCTTCCTCACCCAGCGGACGGGCAACCGCATCGGCGCCCACCTGCTGCACGGCGGCGGCGTCAGGACGCTGCCCGCCAGGACGGGCCGGCCGCACCTGATGGCGCTGCTGCAGGGGGCGTTCGGGCTGCCCCGCACCCCGCCGGGGGTGGCCGAGCCGCTGCTCGGCGTGGCGGCCGAGCAGCTCGGCCGAGTGGTACGGCGCCGCGGCCTGGTCGTGGTCGTGTCGGACTTCCTCGACACCCCCGAGACCTGGGAGCTGCCGCTGCGCCGGCTCACCGCCCGGCACCAGGTGCTGGCCGTGGAGGTGCTTGACCCGCGCGAGCTGACGCTGCCCGACGTGGGCATCCTCACGCTGATCGACCCGGAGACGGGGCGGCGGCGCGAGGTGGCCACCGGCAGCGCCCGGCTGCGCCGGCGCTACGCCGAGGCCGCGGCCGGGCAGCGCGACGCCATCGCGCAGGCGCTGCGCCGGGCCGGGGCCACCCACCTGCGGCTGCGTACGGACCGGGACTGGGTGCGCGACCTGGTCAAGCACGTCATGCGCCAGCGCCGCCTCGCTTCGCTCGCGGCCGGCCCGCTCGGCCCCGGCGGGCCGCCGTCCGGGCGGCGACGATCACCAGAGGGAGGAGGTGACGTGGCGTGAGCCTTCTCGCGCCCGTCTGGCTGCTGCTGCTCATCCCGGTGGCCCTGCTCGCGGTCACGTACGTGATCATGGCGCTGCGCGGCAGGACCGCCTACGCCGTCCGCTTCACCAACCTCGACCTGCTCGACAAGGTGGCGCCACGGCGGCCGGGATGGCGCAGGCACGTGCCCGCGGCGGCACTGCTGCTCATGTTCGCGCTGCTCGTGGTGGGCTTCGCCCGGCCGACGGCCGAGGTGCAGGTGCCGCGGGAACGGGCGACGATCATGGTGGCGTTCGACGTGTCGGCGTCCATGGGCGCCACCGACGTCTCACCGAACCGGTTCGAGGCGGCCAAGCAGGCGGCCAGGCAGTTCGTCCAGGGGCTGCCCGAGCGGTTCAACCTGGGGCTGGTGTCGTTCTCCTCCGCGGCCTCCGTCGCCGTGCCGCCCACCACGGACCGGCCGGCGGTGCTCAGCGCGCTCGACCGGCTGAGCATGGACTCGGGCACCGCCATCGGCGAGGCCGTCTTCTCCTCGCTGGAGGCCATCGCCGCGCTCGACTCGGAGGAGGAGGCGCCGCCCGCGCACATCGTGCTGCTGTCCGACGGCGCCAACACCAGCGGCCGCACGGTGAACGACGCGGCCGCCGAGGCGACCTCGCGCGGCATCCCGGTCACCACCATCGCGTACGGCACGCCGGACGGCACCATCAGCCTGTCGGGCCGCGAGGTCCCGGTGCCGGTGGACGGGCCCGCGCTGCGCGGCCTGGCCGAGTCGGCGGGCGGCGGCTTCTACGAGGCGGCCAGCGGCGACGAGCTGCAGGCGGTCTACGAGGACATCGGCACGTCGGTCGGCTACCGCACCGAGCAGCAGGAGGTCTGGCAGTGGTTCGTGGGGGCGGGGCTGATCTTCGCGTTGATCGCGGCGGCGGCGTCGATGTTGTGGTTCTCGAGGCTGCCATGAGAGGTCTGGGCAGCCCGCGCGGGCCGGAGTTCCGCACGGTTCCGGTGGGCGTACGCGAGCAGGCGCCGCACAACGGCGCTCCGGCCGCGCCACCCCCCGTCACGCCACTCCCCGCGCCACCGCCCGTCGTGCCACCGCCCGTCGTGCCACTGCGGCCCGCGCCACCGCCCATCGCGCCGCTGTCGGCCGCGCCATCGCTGATCGGGCCACCGCTGATCGGGCCGCCGACGCGGCACCCCGTACAGCGGGCTCCCGCACAGCAGACTCCCGCACCGCAGACCCCCGTGACGTCGCCGCCCAGGGGTGGTCGCATCCTGGTGGCCGCCGCGCTCGTCGCGGCGCTCGCCGGGGCGGCGGCGGGCGCGGCGGGGGCCAGGCTCTTCGAAGGGTCCGAGCCGGCCCCCGCCGCCGCTCTGCCGAGGGTGGCCCCCGCGCCGCCGGCGAGCCTGACCGGGCTGAGCGCGACGGCGGCCCGCGTGCTGCCCAGCGTGGTCTCCGTGGAGACGCGCAGCTCGGGCGGCTCCGGCTTCGTGATCGACGACCGCGGCCACATCCTCACCAACGCCCACGTCGTCAGCGGCACCAGCACGGTGACGGTGGTGCTGCACGACGGCAGCCGGCTGACCGCGCGCGTGGCCGGCGCGGACGACGACGAGGACCTGGCCGTGCTGGAGGTGGACTATCCGGAGGAGCTCACCCCGGCCACGCTCGGCCGCTCGGCGGACCTGGCCGTCGGCGACCAGGTGCTGGCCATCGGCTCGCCGCTGGGCCTGTCCGGCACGGTCACCTCGGGCATCGTCAGCGCCCTGGACAGGGAGGTACGGCTGGGCGGCTCCCGCCGCACGGCCGTGCAGACCGACGCCTCCATCAACCCCGGCAACTCGGGCGGCCCGCTGGTGAACGCCCGGGGCGAGGTGGTGGGGGTGAACACCGCGATCGCGGCCTCCCGGGGAGGTGGGAACATCGGCATCGGTTTCGCCATCCCCATCGACAGGGCCGCGCCCATCGCGGAACGCATCATCCGAAACTAGGGTCCAGGGCATGCGACTGCTTGTGGTTGAGGACGAGGAGGACCTGGTCGACGCGTTGCGCGTGGGCCTGGTCCGGGCGGGTTACGCGGTGGACGTCGCCTACGACGCGCCCGCCGCGCACGAGAAGTTGCTGGTCAACACCTACGACCTGGTCCTGCTCGACCTGAACCTGCCGGGCGGCGACGGTTTCCAGCTCTGCCGGACCGTGCGCGCGGCGGGCCAGGGGGCGCGGATCATCATGGTGACCGCCCGGGACCGGCTGGACGACCGCGTCCGAGGCCTCGACGAGGGCGCGGACGACTACCTGGTCAAGCCGTTCGCCTTCCCCGAGCTGCTGGCCAGGGTGCGGGCGCTGCTGCGCAGGGACTCCGGCGGCGGCACGTCCGTGCTGGAGGTGGGCGGCCTGCGGATCGACACGGCCAGGCTGGAGGTGTCGCTGGACGGCAGGTCCCTGGCGCTCACCCCCAAGGAATACGGCGTGCTGCACTACCTGATGACCCGCCCGGGTCACGTCGTGTCCACCGAGGAGCTGCTGGAGCACGTCTGGGACGAGCACGCCGACCCGTTCACCAGCACCGTCCGCGTCACGGTCGGCAACCTGCGCCGCAAGCTGCAGGAGGACGGCCTGATCGAAACCGTGATCAGCCGGGGTTACCGGCTCAGGGAGCCGTCGTCGTGATCCACACCATCCGCTTCCGGATCACGGTCCTGTACTCGGGGCTGCTGTTCGTGCTGGCCACGGTGGTGCTCGGGGGCATCTACTACGCCGTTTCCAAGACCAGCGAGCAGCGCCCGATCACGACCGAGTACGCCAAGACCTACAGCGGCAACACCTACCTCGGCAAGCGCGAGGTGGTCTTCGTGGAGGAGGTCGAGAACGCGGTCAACGTCGCGACGATGGACACGTTGCGCACGTACTCGCTGCTCACGCTGGCCGGCCTGTACGTGGCCAGCCTGGGCATCGGCTGGGTGCTGTCGGGCCGGGTGCTGCGGCCGGTGCGGTCGATCACCCGTACGACCGAGGAGATCCAGGCCACCGACCTGAAGCGGCGCATCAAGCTGCACGGCCCGCGCGACGAGCTGAAGGACCTGGCCGACACCATCGACACCATGCTCGACCGGCTGGAGGAGGCGTTCAGCGCGCAGCGGCAGCTCATCGACGACGCCTCGCACGAGCTGCGCAGCCCGCTGACCATCATCAGGGCCAACGTGGACGCCGTGCTGGCCGTCCCCGACGCCAGCGAGGAGGAGCGGGCCAGGGCCGTGGCCATCGTGGACCGGGCGACGACCCGGATGACCAGGCTGGTCGAGGACCTGCTGGCCACGGCCAGGCGGCAGGGCACCGCGTTCGCCGACACCGATCTGGACCTGGCCAGGGTGGTGGGGGAGGCGTGCGAGGAGTACGCCACCCCGGCCGCCGAGCGCGACATCACGATCACCCGCGAGCTCGGCGCGGGGCTGGACATGAGTGGCGACTCCGACGCGCTCCGCCGCGCCGTGTCCAACCTGCTGTCCAACGCCGTGCGCCTGTCGCCGCCCGGCGGCAGGATCAGGGCCGGGGCGGGCAGGACGGACGGCTGGTTGTGGGCGGCGGTCCGCGACGACGGGCCGGGGCTGCGGGAGTCGGACCAGGCGCGGGTGTTCGACCGCTTCTGGCGCGGCGAGGCCAGCCGCAGGGACCGCCACACGGGCCTGGGCCTGGCGATCGTCCGGCAGATCGTGGAGTCGCACGGGGGCCGCGTGGCGGTGTTCTCGCGGCTGGGGGAGGGGGCGACGTTCGTGTTGTGGCTGCCGCCCCGCGACGGCGTGCCGGGCAGCCCGCCCGAGGACAACCCCCTGCGCTGAACACCCGCGGCAGCCGGCCCGCGTGGCGCGGCGGGCCACCTACGCCGAACGCCTGCGGCAGATCGCCCGGGTGACGAGGAAGGCCACGACGGGCAGCACGAACACGGCCGCCCGCAGCCCGCCGACGATCAGCGCGTACGTGTCGGGCGGCACGGTGAGCAGCGCCGGCGGCGCGGGCGGGGGCGGCGGCAGTCCGGGCGCGGAGTGCATCGCGGGCGGCGCCGCCGACACCCACGTGCCCGCCCAGAGCGTGGTGAAGAACGTGATCACCGCGACGCCCAGCGCCGTGCGCACCGGGGCCTGCGACGGCCGGTCCAGCAGGTGGTGGACGTCGCGGTCACCGGTGTAGCGGCGCTCGACGAACGGATACACGAGCAGCAGGCCGAAGAAGGCGAGCAGGATCAGCGGCGGGATCCAGAGCCCGACCTGCAGCACGAACCCGCCCACCGGGATCTCCCACGCCGGCACCAGCCGCTGCGCGCCGTCCAGCACCCCGGCGTACCAGAACGGCTGCGCCGAGGGCGGCTGGGCGCCCGGCCGGTACGCCCCGTGCTCCCACACCGGGTTGACCCGCACGAACGTGGCCAGCAACGCGATGGCGGCGATCGTGAACAGCGCCGTGGCGGCGTTCTTGACCGCGAAGTAGGGGAAGAACGGCCCGCCGGTGACCTGGTGCTCACCGGCGGCCGTGGCGCGGCGCTCGGTGTGCTTCTGCCGCCAGGTGAGGATGAGGGCGTGCAGCGGCACCACCGCCAGCAGGATGCCGGGGACCAGCAGCACGTGCAGCGCGAACAGGCGGGGGATCACCTGGCCGGGGAACTCCCCGTCGAACGCGAACGCCGACAGGTACGTGCCCACCAGCGGCACCGACAGCAGCACCCCCTGCGCCTGCCGCAGCCCCGTCAGCGCGAGCTGGTCGGCGGGCAGCGAGACCCCCAGGAACGACTCGAACAGCGCCAGCCCGAACAGCAGCACGCCGAGCATCCACGTCAGCTCCCGCGGCCGCCTGAACGCGCCGGTGAAGAAGACCCGGCACATGTGGGCCACGATCGCCAGCACGAACACCGTCGCCGACCAGTGGTGCAGCTGCCGCATGAGCAGCCCGCCACGCACCTCCAGGCTGATCTCCACGACCGACTCGTACGCCACGTCCGGGTTGGGCTTGTAGAACAGCGTCAGGAACGTCCCGGTGAGCACCAGCAGCACGAACGAGTACAGCGCCAGCTCGCCCAGCAGGAACGACCAGTGGCTGGGGAACAGCTTGCGGAGCTGGGGGCGCAGCCAGCGCCCGAACGGCAGCCGGTCGTCGAGGTAGATCGCGGAACCGACCGCGGCCTTGGCGGAGCCGACGATGATTCTGGGCCGCCTCTTGGGCTTGGTAGGAGTGGCCATGGGGGCCTCCTGATGGGGGTGTGATCCGATTCTGCACCTCCTGCCCGCCTTTCTCAACAATTGGTGTAAACCAATTGGTCTAATCCAATTTTCGGCACTTGGGTCGTATAATTGGATTAGACCTGTCATGTGGCCTTGACCAGTACAAACGTTGACTTATACGAGGAGTGCAGTTTCATCATCAATTTCACCGGTAGAGTCCGGGACAGAGGCGTTCGAAGGAGCTGTGGTGGCCAAGTACGTTTACGACTTCACCGAGGGCAACAGGAATCTCAAGGATCTTCTCGGCGGTAAGGGCGCGAACCTCGCCGAAATGACCAATCTCGGGCTGCCCGTTCCGCATGGATTCACGATCACCACCGAGGCGTGCCGCCACTACCTGGCGGAAGGCTCCGTACCGAGCGGGTTGGACCAGGAGGTCGCCGAGCATCTCGAGGCCCTGGAAGCCAAGATGGGCAGGAAGCTCGGGCAGGCCGACGACCCGCTGCTCGTGAGCGTGCGCTCCGGGGCGAAGTTCTCCATGCCGGGCATGATGGAGACCGTTCTCAACATCGGGCTGAACGACGAGTCGGTGCACGGCCTGGCCAAGCAGTCGGGCGGCAACGACCGGTTCGCGTGGGACTCCTACCGCAGGCTCATCCAGATGTTCGGCAAGACCGTGCTCGGCATCGACGGGGACCTGTTCGAGCACGCGCTCGACGAGCTCAAGGGCCGCCGCCAGGACACCGACCTCGACTCGGGCGAGCTGCAGCAGCTCGTGGAGACGTACAAGGGCATCGTGCGCGACCAGACCGGCAAGGACTTCCCCGCCGACCCGCGCGAGCAGATGCGCCTGGCCGTCATGGCCGTCTTCGACTCGTGGAACGCCCCGCGCGCCATCCTCTACCGCCGCCAGGAGCGCATCCCCGCCGGCCTCGGCACCGCCGTGAACATCATGGCCATGGTCTTCGGCAACTACGGCAACGACTCGGGCACCGGCGTCGCCTTCACCCGCGACCCCGGCTCGGGCCAGCAGGGCATCTACGGCGACTACCTCCAGAACGCCCAGGGCGAGGACGTGGTGGCCGGCATCCGCAACACCATCCCGCTGCAGGACCTCGAGCACCTCGACAAGCAGTCGTACGACGAGCTGGTCGGCATCATGGAGACCCTGGAGAACCACTACAGGGACCTGTGCGACATCGAGTTCACGATCGAGCGCGGCAAGTTGTGGATGTTGCAGACCCGCGTGGGCAAGCGCACGGCGGCGGCGGCGTTCTGCATCGCCACCCAGCTCGCCGACCAGGGCCTCATCACCATGGACGAGGCCGTCACCCGGGTCACCGGCGACCAGCTCGCCCAGCTCATGTTCCCCCGCTTCGACGGCGGCGCGAAGAAGAAGAAGAAGATCGCCAAGGGCATGAACGCCTCGCCGGGCGCCGCCGTCGGCAAGGCCGTCTTCTCCTCCGAGCGCGCCGTCGAGCTGGCGGCGCAGGGCGAGGACGTCATCCTCGTCCGCCGCGAGACCAACCCCGACGACCTGGCCGGCATGATCGCCGCCAAGGGCATCCTGACCAGCCGCGGCGGCAAGACCTCACACGCCGCCGTGGTGGCCCGCGGCATGGGCAAGACGTGCGTGTGCGGGGCCGAGGAGCTGGAGGTCCTCACGGCCGAGCAGCGCTTCATCGCGCCGGGGGACGTGGTGGTCTCCGAAGGCGACGTCATCTCCATCGACGGCACGACCGGCGAGGTCTTCCTCGGCGAGGTGGCGGTCGTGGACTCGGCCGTGGTCGAGTACTTCGAGGGTGCCACAGAGCCGCGGGACGACCTGGTCAAGGCGGTGGACCGGATCATGCGCCACGCGGACGAGGCCCGCAAGCTCGGTGTCCGCGCCAACGCCGACACCCCCGAGGACGCGGCCCGTGCCCGCCGCTTCGGCGCGCAGGGCATCGGGCTGTGCCGTACGGAGCACATGTTCCTGGGCGAGCGCCGCCAGCTCGTGGAGGACCTCGTCCTGGCCTCGACCGACGCGGAACGTCAGGCGGCCCTCGACGCCCTGGAGCCCCTCCAGAAGTCCGACTTCATCGGCATATTCCAGGCCATGGACGGCGCCCCCGTCACGATCCGCCTCATCGACCCGCCCCTGCACGAGTTCCTGCCCGACATCGTGGACCTGTCGGTCAAGGTCGCCACGGGCGAGGCCACGGACAAGGACCGCACGCTCCTGACGGCGGTCAAGCGCCTGCACGAGCAGAACCCGATGCTCGGCCTGCGCGGCGTCCGTCTCGGCCTGGTCATCCCCGGCCTGTTCGCCATGCAGGTCCGCGCCATCGCCCAGGCGGCCGCCGAGGTGCCCGGGGCGCGTCCGGAGATCATGATCCCGCTGGTGGCGGCCGTACAGGAGCTGGAGTCGGTACGCGAGGAGGCCGTCAAGATCCTCGCGGAGGCCGGGGTGCAGGCCCTGATCGGCACCATGATCGAGGTCCCCAGGGCAGCCCTCACGGCGGCCCAGATCGCCGAGGCCGCCGAGTTCTTCTCCTTCGGCACCAACGACCTCACCCAGATGGCCTGGGGCTTCTCCCGCGACGACGTCGAAGCGGCCTTCTTCTCCCACTACCTCGACGCCGGCATCTTCGGCGTCTCCCCGTTCGAGACCCTCGACAGGGAGGGCGTCGGCCGCCTGATGGAGATCGCGGTGCGGGAGGGCCGGGAGGCCAGGCCGGACCTGCACCTGGGCATCTGCGGCGAACACGGCGGCGACCCGGACTCGGTCCGCTTCTGCCACGAGGTAGGCCTCGACTACGTCTCCTGCTCCCCCTTCCGCATCCCGGTAGCCCGACTCGAAGCCGGCCGAGCCGCCCTCGCGGAAACCGACTCCGACACCCGCTGACTCCCGGCGCCCACCCGAATCCCGTGAACCGGGTGGGCCGTTGGAGCCCACCCCGACTCGTGACCGGCGGCTTCCTGCGACCAGCGGACCAGGAACACGAACACCGGCACCTCGGCGACAAGCTCAGAGGCTGCCGAGAAACTCCTCCAGAACCGTGTTGTAGACATCAGGCCGCTCCATGTTCGGATAATGAGCGGCCCCCCCGATCGAGACCGACCGCCCATCGGCCACCGCCCGCACGAGCCGCTCCGCCATCCCGATGTGATCGTCGGAGTCCTCGTCCCCATGAACGGCCAGCACGGGAACGCCGATGGACGCGAGCCGCTCCCACGAGCCGGTCACCATCACCAGATGGTTGGGCTCGCCGACGGCATGCTTGGACATCGTGCTCCTGGCCATCCGCATCAGCCGGCTCACCACGATCGGATCGAGCTCGCCGAGCGTGCGGCGCGGCCCCACACCCAGCAGCGTGAACGCCTCCACCGACGCGTCCAGGTCACCGGCGGCCATCGCCGCGTGCCAGGCCGCCATGGTCCGCGTGGTCCACGGATCCTCGAAGTACGGCAGGCTCGTCCCCGCTCCGGTCACGACCACGGCACTGACCAGTTCCGGATGCTCCAGCGCGGTGTCCACGGCGATCCCCGCCCCCATGGAGACCCCCACCAGGACGGCGGGCCCGGCGTCCAGGTGCCGCAGCAGGGCGGCGAGGTCGTCGGTGAGCCGGTAGGCCCCGGTGGCGTTGGCGGAGCGGCCGTGGCCGCGGGCGTCGGGGGCGATCACGCGGTAACGCGAGGCGAGGACCGGGATCTGGTCCTCCCACATGCCGTGATCGAGGAAGCCGCCGTGCAGCAGGACGAGGGGACGGCCGGTACCGCGATCAATCCAGAACAGATCTTTCATGACAACCAAGGTGTCATATTGACCCCGCTATGACAACCTAGGTGTCATTATGGACGGATGAGAGAGACAGACCCGAGCCCGGCGACCGGCGCGCTGACCGATCGGCTCGCGGAGGTGTTCGACCTGGTGGGCCCGCTGTACCGGCGCGCCCAGCGCAAGGTGGAGCAGGACGCGCCCCTCGAAGGGCTGTCGGTCGGGGTGCGGGCCGTGCTCAACATGCTGCGCGAGCACGGCCCCATGACCGTCCCGCAGATGGGCCGGGCCCAGGCGCTGAGCCGCCAGTTCGTCCAGCGCATGACCAACGACGCGGCCGGGCTGGGGCTGGTCGAGTTCATGCCCAACCCGGCGCACAAGCGGTCCTCGCTCATCCGGCTGACGGACGAGGGGGAGCAGGCCATCGGCGCGGTGGTCGAGCGCGAGCGGCGAGTGCTCCGGCAGATCGGCGGCGACCTGACCGAGGCCGAGATCGACGCCTGCCTGCGCGTCCTCTCGCGCCTGCTCCACCTCCTCGACGACATCGACATGGATTGAAGATCAGCCGTCGGTGGCCCTCGGCCCCTTCCGGATCCGGTGGGCCGCCCGTTCGACACGGCCATCCGCTCCTGGAGAAGGCCGGATGAGTGCGCTCATCAATGGGGCGGCGGCCCGATCGCCCCCAAGGAGCCGCATGGCTTGTTTTGATTTACGCGACGCGGAGAGTCAGAGCCAGGCTCCTTGAGCGCGTCTCGGTCGATCGCGCACCTGCTTGCCTCCGAGCATTGATCAAATGTAGATCAATTTGTCCATCGATCTAATCGACAAGCATGAACGGTCATTTTCGTGTGGCCGGGCATTTCCCGCCGAAGTGTCCATGTGGCGGAATGGTGGTGACGGCGACACTCCGCTTCACCAGACATTCAGAAGGGAACCTTGTGGACGTTCTCGCTGCGGTATCCGGCAATGTCACCGCCATCGGCTACGGCCTCGCCGCCATCGGTCCGGGCATCGGCGTGGGCATCATCTTCGGCCAAGGCGTTCAGGCCATCGCCCGCCAGCCGGAAGCGTACGGCCTGATCCGCCAGAACATGCTTCTCGGTTTCGTCCTCACCGAGGCGCTGGCCCTCATCGGCCTGGTCGCGCCTTTCCTTTTCCGGACCATCACCTAAGCCTCGGGCTCGTCATTCCAATCGGGCGACGTCACCGTTCCCGATTCCCAGTCGCGCCGCAGTATCGCGTACCCCGCCGAGTCGTGCACGGTCCCGTCCGGCGCCGGCCACGCCTCGCGGTAATGCGACTCCTTGACATATCCGCACTTACGGAAGACGGCCCGCATCGTGTGGTTGTCCTGCCGCGTATTGCCCTCGATGCGCCTGATCCCCGGGAATTCCGTGAAGAGGTAGGAGGTGAGCCATCGAAGGGCCGCCGTTCCCAGGCCGCGGCCGCGCCAGGCCTCGCGGATCCGGAGGTCGAACATGGGCGTGAAATCGGTGAGTTCCTGCAGGCGTACCAGCCCGGCCCGTTCCCCGTCCGCCAGCAGCCAGAACGTCCGGCTCTCCGCGTCGTCGTAGAGCCCTTCGGCGGCCCGCTGCCTGATCGCCGGCGCCTCCTGGACGATCGCGTGGAAGGGCCAGTCCTCGCCGGTCAGGAAGTCGACCAGGGCTTCCGTCTGGTCGGGGGTGAAACGCGCGAATTCGATGTGCACGGGGCAGATCGTGCCGAGTGCCCGTACGGGCCGTCAAACGGTTTGAGCCTCGCGCGCATCGGAGTCGCGCGCCTTGACATGCAGCCTCCCGGCTGCCTAAATTACAGGCAGCCGGGAGGCTGCATATCGACAGACGGCAAGCCGGAGACGGGGACGGGCGGGGGCATGGCGGAGGCGGGCATGGACGAGGTGTTCAAGGCGCTGGCCGATCCGAGCCGGCGCGCGCTGCTCGACTCGCTCAACGCCCGCAACGGGCAGACACTGCGCGAGCTGTGCGCCGGGCTCGACATGGCCAGGCAGTCCGTCAGCAAGCACCTCGCGGTGCTGGAGCAGGCCGGGCTCGTCACCACCGTGCGGCGGGGCCGGGAGAAGCTGCACTACCTCAACGCCGCGCCCGTGCACGAGATCGCCCACCGGTGGATCAGCCGCTACGACCGGGCCAGGGTCCAAGCCCTGGCCGACCTGAAACACGCCCTGGAGGAGACCCCGATAGACGCGCCGACCTTCGTCTACACCACCTACATCCGCACCACCCCGCAGAAGCTCTGGCAGGCGCTGACCGAGCCCGCCTTCACCCGCCGCTACTGGGCCACGGAGTTCACCACGGACTGGTCCGTCGGCTCGCCGATGACCTGGGACAACCACGGCGTGCTGATCAGCGACCCGGAGCAGGTCGTGCTGGAGGCCGAACCCTACAGCAGGCTCTCCTACACCTGGCACACCATCACCCCGGAGCTCGCCAAGCGCTTCGGCTGGGACGAGGAGCTGCTCGCCCGGCTGTCCGGCGAGGCCCGCTCGAAGGTCACCTTCACGATCGAGGAGGCCGAGGCCGCGCAGGTCGTGAAGCTCACCGTCGTGCACGACGGCTTCGGGCCCGGATCGAGCCTGGCCGAGATGGTCAGCCACGGCTGGCCGAACGTGGTGTCGAGCCTGAAGTCGCTGCTGGAGACCGGCGAACCGCTGCCGGACGATGCGTGACCTCCCAGGCCAGGGCCTGGCGACGTCGCGAGGCGCCGCCCGCCGGTCATCCCCGGCTCAGGAAACGTTCCGCGTGCTCGTCCACCCACTGCCCGAACGTGCGCGCCGGACGTCCGGTCACCCGTTCGACGGTGTCGTCCACGGTCGTGGCGGAATGGCTGGGCGTGGCGTACCAGCCGACCACATACTCGGCGTCCGCCCGGGACACGCCCGTGGCCATCAGCCTGCCGACCGCCTGTTCGTGCGTGATCGCCTCGAAGGCGATGTCGCGGTGGATCGCCCGGGACAGGATGGCGATCCGCTCACGCGGGGTCAGCGACTCGGGCCCGGTGAGGTTGTAGGCGCGTCCCGCATGACCGTCGTCGAGCAGCGCGACCGCCGCCACGGCCGCGATGTCGGCCTCGTGCACCAGCGCGCTGGGATGGTCGTACGGCTCCCGGACCACGCCCTCGGCTCGGATGGACTCGGCCCAGGTCAACGTGTTGGACATGAACTCCTGCGCCTCCAGGCGGGTCCACTCCGCTCCCGAGTCCGCCACCGCCTGCTCGACCGGGCCCACCCAGCCGCCCCACAACACGGTGATGCGCCGGACACCCGCGGCGACCGCCCGCCGGACGAGCTCGGGCCCCACCTCGGCGAGCCCGGCCGTCACCGTGATGTGCAACCGGCTGACACCGTCGAGGGCGCCGTCGAGCCTGTCGGGCGCCGTGTGGGTGCCGGTCACCAGCTCCACCCCGGCTGGAAAACGTCCCGCCCACGCGGCCGGGTCCCGCGTCAGCGCCCGCACGTGCTCTCCACGGCGGACCAGCTCTGCCACCACGTGCCGGCCGGTGTTCCCGGTGGCGCCTGTCACCAGTGTCGTCATGGTCAAGCTCCTTGAGGTCGTTCTGCGTGAAGTGACTCGTCGACGACCCTAGGAACTCAACCTTGCTTGAGGTCAAGAAGCCCGCTGCCCCCAGAGGGGGGCAGCGGGCCGGTAGGTCTCAGGTCAGCTCACGGTGACGGTGTGCAGCAGGCTGTTCAGGCCGGTCGCCGGCTCCCAGGTGCCCTCGTTGGCGAGCCGGATCGAGTACTCGGGCCGCGCCGGCAGCAGCGGGTCCGGCAGGCCGAGCAGCAGCGCGTAGGAGCCTGCGGGCAGGGA
Source organism: Nonomuraea sp. NPDC050202 (assembly GCF_040656115.1). Taxonomy (NCBI): domain Bacteria; kingdom Bacillati; phylum Actinomycetota; class Actinomycetes; order Streptosporangiales; family Streptosporangiaceae; genus Nonomuraea; species Nonomuraea sp. NPDC050202. The sequence goes on from NZ_JBFALF010000003.1 coordinate 494,390, forward strand.
CGCGGGCAGGGCGACGGTCTGGGTGATCGTGCCGGTGGCCCCGGCCGCCCACTTGCGGGGGTCGGCGCTGAGCGGGAAGCGGTGCAGCGCCCCGGTCGAGGTGTTGCGGAGGACCAGCTCCAGGCCGCGCGGGTTGAACGGAGCGGCGTACCCCTCGTTCCTGAGGGTGATGCCGACCGGCAGGCCGCCGCCGCGCGAGGCGCTGCTCGGGTACGTGCCGCTCTGCAGGGCGAAGCGGTAGCCCAGGCTGCGGGTGATCTCGGCGAGGCAGCCGCCGGTGCTCCAGCTTCCCAGCACGCCGGTGTGGTAGTCGGTGTTCAGGTACGACCAGTGGAAGCGCGACAGCTCGTCCCTGGCGGTCGGGCAGTCGGAGCGCGGCGGGTTGGGGTTGCAGGTCTCCCCGCCCATGGCCACGTACTTGGTCTCCGCCTCCAGGTAGGGGTACTCGACGGCCGCGTTCTCGTAGGTGCCGTAGTCGTCCGGGCTGGCCAGGAAGCAGTCGTTGTGGTGCCCGAGCCGCGCCACGGCCGAGCCGCCGTACGCCTGGCCGGAGGTGACCGGGGTGGTCGTGTACATCGTGCGCTTGAACTTGGGCGTGCGGAGCTGCACCATCCGCGTCGAGGGCAGGACGCTGAGCAGCTTGTCCACGACGGCCTTGCGGTTGGCCCAGTCGGCGGCCGTGACGGTGCCGGCGTTACCGAAGTTCTGGGTGTAGTACCACTCGCCCCACGCCCCGATGAACCCGGCCTGCATGAGGTAGATGACGTCCTTGTTCGCGTTCAGGTACGGCCTGAGCTGGTCGAGGTGGGCCAGCACGCGGTCCTTGGCGGCGTCGGCGCCGTCGGTGGAGGTGGTGTAGGCGAAGCGCAGGACCATCTTCAGCCCCGCCGCGCGCACGGTGTCGAGCTGCTGCTGCAGCTGGTCGAGCGCGGCCTGACTGATCGCGGTGGTCTTGAACTCGGCCAGGTAGAACACGCACATCACCAGCGAGATGTGCTGGCTGGTGCGGTAGCTCTGCAGGGTGGCGAGGGAGAAGTCGTTCTTGTCGCAGTCGCCGGTGTGGTGGTAGAGGCCACGCTCGGGGTTGGCGAAGTCGGCGGTCGTGGGGGTGTACGTGACCGAGCCGCCGCCACCTCCACCGCCGGAGTAAACGTGCGTGTACTTGGTGGAGGTCTCCAGCGGGGACTCGACCTGGAAGACGAGGTCGGCGTCGTTCGGCGTGGCGCTCTCGCCCAGGTCCGCCCGCGACACCGTCCACCTGGCCGTGCCGCCCGAGGCCGAGTACGTCACCGGGCCCACGAGCGTCCAGCTCCAGCCGCCGCCGTTGTGGCGGTACAGGGAGGCGTTCTCGAGTAAGAAGTCGGCGCCCACGCCGCCCTGGGCGAAGCCGGTCGCGGTGCTGCGGTCGGTGTCGACGTAGGTGCGGGCGTAGGCGGGGCTGCCGGTGTAGGTGAACTGGTACGTCACGGTCGTGGCCGTGTTCGTGGCCGACTGGCCGGTGATGGCGGCCAGGGCCGCCGAGGGCGCGACGAGGATGGACGCGCAGAGGAAGGCGAGGAGGGCGAGGCTGCGTACGAGCTTGCGCATGGGGCTCCTAGGCAAGGCCGGCGGGGATGTCGGACTTGCGACTAATCATGGAGTCCATGCAAATTAAGTCAAGAGGTTGCGGGCAAATTTGCCCAGCGGAAGAGGGAGTCGCCGGGCCATTAATGAGGGAGTCCTCGGTAATGGCGGTGGACGGCCCGCGCCGTACACGAAGGAGCCCCGCAGGAAGCTGCCCGTCCTTTTCCGGCGCCGGACGGCAAGAACGTGCCCGCCGCTCCGACCACCTCCGGGAAGGTGCGCCCGGCCTGGGCACGCCTCGGACCAAGGAGGAGACATGTCACAGCTGTTGAGGGTGCACTGCTTCAACGTCTCGCGGGACGGGTTCGGCGCCGGTGAAGGGCAGAGCCTGGACCGGCCCTTCGGCCACGCGGACCCCGCCCCGCTGTGGTCGTGGGCGGGCGCCACCGCGAGCTGGGTGAACCGCACCGACCCCGGCGGCACGCGCGGCCTGGACGACTACATGACGCGCGACCACACCCGCGACATCGGAGCCGAGATCATGGGGCGCAACAAGTTCGGCCCCCAGCGCGGCCCGTGGGAGAACCACGAGTGGCAGGGGTGGTGGGGAGACACCCCGCCGTTCCGCACCCCGGTCTTCGTGCTCACCCACCACGAACGCCCGTCCTTCACCCTGGCCGACACCACCTTCCACTTCCTCGACGCGACACCGGCCGAGGCGCTGGCACGGGCGAAGCAGGCCGCCGGCGGCCGGGACGTGCGCCTCGGCGGCGGAGTCGCCACCATCCGCGAGTTCCTCGAGGCCGACCTGGTCGACACGATGCACATCGCCGTCGCGCCCGTCGAGCTCGGCCGGGGCGAACGGCTGTGGGAGAGCCACACCGACCTGCTCGACCGCTTCCACCTGGACACCGTGCCGAGCCCCAGCGGCGTCACCCACCTGCTGTTCTGGAGACGATGACCCGCGCGGGCTAGGGCCCGCGCGGCTCGTCCTCGGCCCCCGCCACCACCAGCCGCACGGCCTGGCCGCTCCCGCCGACGATCACCGCTCCGGGCGCCGCCTGCGCGGTCCACGGCCCAGGAGCGGCGGACGGCACGAGCATCCGGTCGTAGGGGCCCCGCTCCGGGCAGCCGCGCGCGCAGTCGCCCGTGACGAGGTACGGGCGGACCCCGGCGGCCACCAGGTTCCGCCGGGCCGCCTCCGCCGCCCCGGCGTCCTCCTCGACCGACGTCACGCGGCCCGACTCGCCCGCCAGCCGGCACAGCAGCGCCGTGACCCACCCGCTGCCCGTCCCCACCTCCAGCACCCGATGGCCGGGGCGGAGGTCGAGGAGCTCCAGCACGTCGACGACGGCGCTGGGAGAGGGGTTGACGCACGTGTAGGAGGTGCCGCCCGCGGCCAGCGGCGTGGCGATCGGCCGGTCGGAGTAGACGGCGTCCCACCACGCGTGCGGGTCGATGTCGCGATCGATCGGGGAGGCCCCGCCGTCGTCGTCGAGCACCAGGCCGAGGGAGGGGACGAACCAGTGGCGGGGCACCTTCCGCAGCGCCTGCGCGATCGCGCCGGTGGCGGGCGGGCGCCGCTCGGCGATGCCGGCGATCATCGCCTCCACTCGCCAGGCGAGGTGGGGGAGCATTGTCGCGCCTGGCTGGGGTCCGCCGTCGTTCCTGCTCACAGCGCCTCCTTCGGCTGGCGAATGCTAAGGGTGACCGTACGGTCACCGGCCGCAGTGTGGCAAGGCCGTCCAGGAAACTCGCCGCCGCGAGCCCGCCGGTCGTTCAGCGGGCCCGCGTGGCCCTCCACGCCGCCCGGCGGGCCGGGGAAGCGATCACGCGGGGCTCTTGCCGGGCGGCCGGCGGTGGCGCTCGGTGGCGCGGGCGTGCGCGTCGCGCAGGATCGCCTGGGCGGGCTCGGCGTCCTCGGGGTTCAGGATGGAGATCCACGACTGGGTGGCGTACAGCGGATGCGGGATCACCCGGTCGAGAACCGCGTAGTCCGTGCCGGCGTGGTGCTCGGCGTGCGCGGCGGGCGGATATCCGACGAGCCGCTCGAACACGACGCGGCCGACCGCCACGTTCAGCCGGAAGACGCCCGGCCGGTCGAGGCCGGAGGCGGTGTCGAAGCCCGGGTAGTCCTTGGTCACGATCGTCGCGTACGGCAGGCGGCCGTCGGCCGGGATGCTGTCCAGGCCGTCCGGGTCGTAGAAGAAGAACGAGTCTCCCCACGCCACTTCCGGCGACCCGTCGCCGGGCCCGGCGGTGAACACGGCGGTCCCTGGCAGGCCGCTCACGAACGTGATGATGTCGTCCTCTGTCATGTCGAGGCTCCTTTCGCTCCCCTCAATCGTCTCACTGCACTGCCTAGTGAGACTTTCGAGCGTGATATCCGGGAAGAGGCGCGCAAAGCCTCAAAGCACGTGCGGGCCGGGCAAGCTGGAGTGCATGTCAGAGACACCTCTTCCCGGCGGTTTCGTCAACGCCGTCGTCCGCGTCGGGGACACCGTCCGGCGCGTCCCCGGCCGGCGGGCCGCGTACGTGCACGAGCTGCTGCGCCTGTTCGAGCGGCGCGGCTGGGCGGGCGCGCCGCGCTTCCTCGGCCTCGACGAGCAGGGCCGCGAGATCCTCAGTTTCGTGGACGGCCACGTGGCGTGGGAGCGGACCCAGCCGGACGGGGTCACGTCGGACGGGAGCCTGGCGCGGGTGGCGGGGCTCGTCCGCGAGTTCCACGACCTCACGGCGGGCACGCCGCCGGCGGGGGACGGCGAGGTCGTCTGCCACAACGACCTGTCACCGAAGAACACCGTCTACCGGGACGGCGGCGCGGGGCTGCGGCCCGTGGCGTTCATCGACTGGGACCTCGCCGGGCCCGGCAGGCGGATCCACGACGTGGCGCATGTCTGCTGGCAGTACGCCGGCCTGGCGCCGGGCGCGGAGCCGGGGGAGGCGGCGCGGCGGTTGCGGGTGATCTGCGACGGCTACGGGCTGGCGGAGCGCGGTGAGGTGGTGGAGAGCGTGCTGTGGTGGCAGGACCGGTGCCGGCGCGGCATCGAGGCGGACGCGGAGGCCGGGCTGCCGCACGCGGTCAGGCTGTGCGCGGACGGCGTCGTGGAGCAGGTCGGGGCCGCCCACGACTGGGTCGCCCAGCACCGCGGCGTCCTGGAACGGGCACTCGCTCCCTGATCCAGGAGCCGGGACGGGCACCCCGACCCGGAAGTCATGGGCACCCGGCCCCGGCTCGCCGGTCGGTGGCTATCCCAGCGCGGCCGGGCTGGGCTCCTCCAGCGGCACGTAGTCGTGGCGCATGCCGTGATCGCCCAGCCACTGCCGCAGCCCCGCCACCGCCGCGGGGTTGGCCGCCACCTGCGCCGCGTACTCCGACAGGGCGACCTCCTCCCCGTCGTCGAACAGCAGCCGCGCGGGCCCCGACCACGACAGCGTCCACCTGGCCTCGCCGAGCTGGATCAGCACCGCCTCCAGCGCCTGCCCCAGCACCCCGGCCAGCAACGTGGGGGACGGGTTCCAGCCCTGCTCCAGCAGCTTGGCCTCCAGCTCGGCCTGCCGCCCCCGCGCGATGGCCTCGAACGCCGCGTCCAGGTACGGCCGCGCCGCCCCCATCACCTGCTGCCCGGCCACGGCCAGGTCGCGTACGGCGTCGGCGTTGCGGCCCGCGTACATGCCCTGCGAGACCAGCTCCTCCCACGACACCGGCCGCAGCGTCGCCAGGGCCTCCTGGCTCCACATGGACTGCTCCACCGCCTGCACCGCCACGTTCGGGTCCACCAGCAGCGTCAGGGCCGAGCGCGGATCCGGCACGTGCTGCGGCTCCGGCAGGTGCTCGATGGCGGCCAGGCGGTCGGCCAGGCTCGGGTGCGAGTCGTACGGGGAGACCTCCTCGGGCTGCTCGCCCAGCTTGGCGATCTCGGCCTGGCGGTCGGGGTCGGACATGAGCGCGTGGAAGCCGCCGAACACCGACGCGGGCCGGGCGCCTCCCGCGCCGGTCAGCGACAGGTAGTTGTTGACGTAGACGTCCCAGCCGGTCGCCGTGGCGTGGATCTTGCGCAGCGCGCCCGCCATCGCCTGCCGGCCGCCGATGGCGACCGCGAGCTGGTCGGCCTCCAGCTCCTGACGCCGCGAGACGGCCTGCGAGACGCGCAGGTACAGCTTGGCGTACCAGGTGAACAGGCGCTGGATGAACGGGTGGTTGTGCAGGCCCTGCACGGTGGCGATGAGCGAGACCCGGCCCCGGTAGACCGGCGCGCCCAGGCGGGTGTGCGCGCCGCTGTAGTGGCCGAGCTCGTGCCCGAGGACCGCGCGCATCTCGTCCACGGTGAGGGTCTGCAGCAGCGGCAGCCCGATGAACATGCGCCGCCTCGTCGCCCGCAGCCCGAGGAGGCGGGTGTCCTCGGACACGGCCGCGTTCACCTCCGCGACCAGGCGGATCTCGTCCGGCGGCGCGGTGCGTACGCGCTGTGAGAGCTCCTCGACCGTCTGCCACAGCACCGGCTCGTGCTCGCGCCCGACCGGCACCCCCGGCTGCTCGCCGCCGCGGCGGCGGCTGACCATGATCAGCGCGCGGACCAGCGCGCCCGCCGCCAGGGTGAGCACGACCGCGAACTTGATCGTGTTGGCGTGGAAGTCGACGACGAGCATGACGTCGATGAAGACCGCGGCCGCCAGGATGAGGCCGACCAGCACATAGAAGCCGGCGAGCAGGGTAAAGGCCAGCACTGCTCGGAACGCTGTCGTCATGGGGGAGGGCTCCCGGGGAAGGGTTTCTCGCGAGGCTTGACACTAGCGGAGACCGGAAACTGGATAAAATCACTTCACTGATGCCGTACTACGACGAGCATGACCAGGAGCGTTGGGTTCCGGAACTTCCCGGCAATCCGGAACGCGCCGCGTTCGAGCGAGACCGGGCCCGGGTGCTGCACAGTGCCGCACTGCGCAGGCTGGCGGCGAAGACGCAGGTGGTGGGCCCGGGAGAGACGCTCGGCGGCGGCCAGCACATCCCGCGCACCCGCCTGACCCACTCCCTCGAATGCGCCCAGGTGGGCAGGGAGATGGGCGCCACGCTCGGCGTCGACCCCGACCTGGTGGAGACCGCCTGCCTGGCCCACGACCTGGGGCATCCGCCGTTCGGGCACAACGGCGAGATGGCGCTCAACGCGCTGTCGGCCTCGTGCGGCGGCTTCGAGGGCAACGCGCAGAGCCTGCGCCTGCTCACCCGGCTGGAGGCCAAGGTGCTCACCGGGGACGGCCGCAGCGCCGGCCTCAACCTGACGCGGGCCGCGCTCGACGCCTCCATCAAGTACCCGTGGACGTGCGACAAGGGCGCCAAGTTCGGCGTGTACGACGACGACCTGCCGGTGTTCGAGTGGATCAGGGAGGGCGCGCCGGAGGGCCGCGTGAGCTTCGAGGCGCAGATCATGGACTGGGCCGACGACGTCGCCTACTCCGTGCACGACCTGGAGGACGCCCTGCACTCCGGCCACGTCACCCCCGAGGCGCTCCAGTCGCCGGTCGAGCGCGCCCAGGTGTGCCGGATCACCCGCACCTGGTACGCCCCCGGCGCCGACCTCAACGAGCTGGAGGAGGTCTTCGCCAAGCTGATCGCCGACCCGCTCTGGCCGCGCCGCTTCGAGGCCACCATGGCCGACCTGGCCGGGCTCAAGGCGCTCACCAGCGGCCTCATCGGCCGGTTCTGCCGCTCCGCGCAGGCCGCCACCAAGGAGGTGTACGGCTCCCGCCACCGCGCCGACCTGGTCGTGCCGCACGCCACCAGGCTGGAGTGCGCGCTGCTCAAGGGCGTCACCGCGCACTACGTGATGACCACCGCCGACCACCACGCCAACCAGGCCAGGCAGCGCGACCTCATCACCGAGCTGGCCTCCCTGATCACGCTCGGCGCGCCGGGCACGCTGGAGCCCGCCTTCCGGCCCGCGTTCCTGGAGGCCGCGAACGACGCCGCCCGCGTCCGCGTGGTGATCGACCAGATCGCCTCGCTCACCGACACGTCGGCGGTCGCCTGGCACCGCAGGCTCTCCCGCTGATCAAGGAACCGATCTCAAGAGACTGATCAAGAGTTCGTCAACGAGGCAGGTCGCCTGGCACAACCGGCTTTCCCGACGACCCCGGCGGGCGCATACTGCGCCCATGGCCACATATGTGATCGTCGGAGCCGGGCTCGCCGGCGCGAAGGCAGCGCAGACGCTGCGCGAGGAGGGCTTCGACGGCGAGATCGTGCTGATCGGCGCGGAGACCGAGCGGCCCTACGAGAGACCGCCCCTGTCCAAGGGGTACCTCCAGGGCGGTAGCGGACGGGAGGAGATCTTCGTCCACGAACCCGGCTGGTACGCCGACAACGACGTGGATCTCCGGCTCGGCACCAGGGTCACCCGCATCGAGCCGGCTCATCACCTGGTCAGGCTCGGGGACGGGTCGCGGCAACCGTACGACAAGCTGCTCATCGCGACCGGCGCCGTGCCCAGACGCCTGCCGGGACCCGCCTACTACCTGCGCACGGTGGAGGACAGCGAGACGCTCAAGCGCCGCTTCGCCGAAGGCGGGGACGTGCTGATCGTCGGCGCCTCCTGGATCGGCCTGGAGACGGCGGCGGCGGCGCGTACGGCCGGCTGCCAGGTCACCGTCGTCGAGCCCGAGCCCACCGCGCTCAACCGGGCGCTCGGCCAGGAGCTCGGCGAGCTGTTCGCCCGCCTGCACGCGAGCAAGGGCGTGGACCTGCGCTTCGGCACGGCCGCCGCGGAGGTCACCGAGACCGGCGTGCGCCTCAGCTCCGGCGAGCGGCTCACCGCGGACCTGGTCGTGGCCGGCATCGGCGCCGCACCCGAGGTCGGGCTCGCCCGAGACGCGGGCCTCGACGTCGGCCACGGCATCCTCACCGACGCCTCCCTGCGCACCTCGCACCCCGACGTGTACGCGGCGGGCGACGTGGCGGAGTCCTTCCACCCCCTGTACGGCCGCCGCGTCCGCGTCGAGCACTGGGCCAACGCCCTGCACGGCGGCCCGGCCGCCGCCAGGTCGATGCTCGGCCAGGAGGTCGTCCACGACATGTTGCCGTACTTCTACACCGACCAGTACGAGCTGGGCATGGAGTTCTCCGGCGACATCGAGGGCCACGACGAGATCGTCTACCGGGGCGACCCCGAGAGCATGGAGTTCATCGCCTACTGGCTGCGGGACCGCCGCGTGATCGCCGGCATGAACGTCAACGTCTGGGACGTCGTGGACGACATCCAGGAGCTCATCAGGTCCGGCGTCACCGTCCATCCAAAGGAGCTGTCGTCGGGGTGAGCGTGATGACGTCGTCGTCATCGTCGTTGCGGTTGCTGCTCTTGCGGGGCCGCGGGGTCTTGCTCGCCTGCGGCTCCTGCTGCTGCCGGGCCGAGGCGCACTGCACGGCGCACTGCGGCGTCTCGCCGAGCTTCCCGCGCAGCTTCAGCGTCTCCTCACGCGGCGACAGCGTACGGTTGCCCTCCTGCCAGGCGTCGAGGTAGTCCCACGGCTCGACCATGCCCCTGCGGACCCACCAGAAGGCAGGGCCGGTCTTCCACGAGATCGCGAAGTAGAGGTTCGGCCCGGTGTCGCGGGCGTTGCCCGTGCGGCCCACTCGGCCGAGGAGCTGACCGCCCTTGACCCGCGCGCCCGGCTTGATCCCGTCGGCCACCGAGTCGAGGTGCCCGCCGAGGTAGCGCACGCCGTCGTCACCGATGATCGTGACGAACCTGCCCTCGCGGGTGGCGCCCACGTCGGTGCCCGGCGACCACCTGTCCTGCACGTTCACCTCGTCCACCACGCCGCCGACGGGCGCCACGAACGCGCATCCCTGCGGCGCCCAGATCGTCGTCTTGGGCAGCACGAGCAGCTTGCGCTGGTACTCCGTCTTACAGCCCTTCAGGGGGAAGGTGTAGGTGTACTTCGACAGCTTCGGCGGCGGCACCTTGACCGGCTCGCCGCCCTCGGGCGGCTGCTCGGCCGCCAGATGGCTGGGCGTCGGGATCGTCGCCGTCGCCACCGGGGTGCCGGTCACAGGGGCGGTGGAGGGCGACGTGGCGCCGACACCCGCCAGCCCGGTCGCCTGGGTGCAGGCACCGGTCAACAGCACAGCGCCCGTGACGGCCGCCCATCGTCCGACAAGCCCCGATCGCATGATCTCCACCCGTGTCACCGTTTCCACCGACAACCTTTACCTTTGTAGCCGACCCGGAGACCCCGCATCACCGGTTTCCCCCTTTAGCAGCCACGAGGTAACCTCCGCCTTCCTCCCCGCCGCACCGGTCCGGGACACGTCCGGGGCGCAGAACCGTCGGTGGGGCGGCATAGACTTCCCGGCGTGGCTGGCCGGATCCGTGATGTCGACATCGCGCTCGTACGCGAGCGTTCCCCCATCGCCGATGTGATCGGCGAGCACATCCAGTTGCGTAACGCGGGAGGCGGCAACCTCAAGGGCCTGTGCCCCTTCCACGACGAGAAGACCCCGTCGTTCAACGTCACCCCCGAGCGCGGGATGTACTTCTGCTTCGGCTGCTCCGAGGGCGGCGACGTGATCACGTTCGTCGAGAAGATCGAGCACCTGTCGTTCGGCGAGGCCGTCGAGCGGCTGGCGCAGCGGGCCGGCATCCAGCTCCAGTACGAGCAGGGCGGCTACGTCCCCCGGCGCGACCACGGCGAGCGGGCCAGGCTGATCGAGGCGCACCGGGCGGCGGCCGAGTTCTACGCCGGCAAGCTCATGGGGCCCGACGCGGCGCCGGGGCGTCGCTTCCTGTCGGAGCGCGGGTTCGAGCGGGCCGACGCCGAGACGTTCGGGGTCGGCTACGCGCCGGCCGAGTGGGAGGCGCTGAGCCGCCATCTCATGGCGCGCGGGTTCACCGCCGAGGAGCTGGTGAAGGGCGGGCTGGCCAAGGAGGGCCGGCGGGGGCCGATCGACCGCTTCCGCGGGCGGCTGATCTGGCCGATCCGGGACGCGACGGGCGATGTGATCGGATTTGGCGCACGGAAGCTACTTGATTCCGATGATGGGCCGAAATACCTGAATACGCCTGACACGCCGCTTTACAAGAAGAGCCAGGTGCTCTACGGGATCGACCTCGCAAAACGCGAGATCTCCAAGCGCGCGCAGGCCGTGATCGTCGAGGGATACACCGATGTGATGGCCTGCCATCTGGCCGGCGTGCCGACCGCGGTGGCCACGTGCGGCACCTCGTTCGGCGAGGAGCACATCAAGATCCTGCGCCGCTTCCTGCTCGACCAGGCCGAGTTCAGGGGCGAGGTGATCTTCACCTTCGACGGCGACGCGGCCGGGCAGAAGGCGGCGCTGCGGGCGTTCGCCGACGAGCAGAAGTTCGTCACGCAGACCTACGTGGCGGTGCAGAGCGACGGGCTCGACCCGTGCGACCTGCGGATCAAGCAGGGCGACGCCGCCGTGCGCGACCTGATCGCCAGCCGCGAGCCGCTGTTCCAGTTCGCGATCAGGAGCACGATCTCCCGCTACGACCTGCGCAGCAACGAAGGCAAGATCGCCGCGCTCGACGCCGCGGCGCCGATCGTGGCCGGCATCAAGGACGCCGGCCTGCGCAAGCGCTACGCCATCGACCTCGACCGGTGGCTGGGCTTCATGGACGAGCGGTTCGTCATGCAGCGCATCGCCGAGGTGGGCGGCGCCCAGCAGGGCCGGCAGCAGCGCGCGCCCAAGGCGGCGCCGGTCGACCCGAGCGTGCGCGTGGAGCGCGAGCTGCTCAAGCTGGCCGTGCAGCGTCCTGCCCTGCTCGGGCCGCGCTTCGACGCGCTCGACCCGCAGGCGTTCACCGCGCCCGACCACGTGCTGCTGCACAGGGTCATCGTCGCCGCCGGGGGCCTCGCCCAGGCGGGGGCCGGCGGGCGGGAGTGGGTGGAGCGCCTGGTGCAGCACGCTCACGAGGAGGGCGCGCGGGCGCTGGTGACCCGCTTCGCGGTGGAGGCGATCCAGGTGGACGCGCACGCCGAGGAGCGCTACGCCGGCGACATCCTGACGGCCGCCGAGGCCATGCCGCTCGACCGGGCGATCGCGCAGGTCAAGTCGCGGATCCAGCGGCTCAACCCGGTGGAGCAGCAGCAGGAGTACAACAAGCTGTTCGGGGAGCTGGTGGCGCTGGAGCAGCAGCGCCGGGTGCTGCGCACCCGCGTCGCCGGTGGCAGTTGAACACCGGTAATTCCCGCGAATGACGAAGAACGGAATGTCGGCCATAAGAGCTGCATAAAGCCCGGGCCGACCGGCCGTCACGCAGCGTGGGCGGCGATCCCCGGCCCGGGGACGGGCCCGAGGGGCGGGAGGCGGGCGCCCGAGGCAAGATCGTAAAGGCCGGGGGCCGTGCGGGACGCCCGTGCCCGCGGGCTCCGGCGGGCCGATGATCACGCTCGGTCGGTAACGGTTCGGCAGCGATCGCAAGCGTCAAACCAGGGTGGTTGACCAGGAAATTTGGCGCGGTCCACGAGGTGACAAAGGGTGCGGACAAGGACTTCCAGGCAGCGAAAGAGGTGCGTCCGGCCCTTCGGCGTCGCCGGACGCGTGAATGCTGATCGCGTAATTGGCTTTACTATCCTGATCAAACTCTGGCTAAACATTATCACGATCTCAATTCGGCAAACACGATCGTCTTACCTTCGGTGACAAAAATGGGTCTGCCATTTGATGGAACCAATACTGCAGACTGTCTCCCGTGGGTGCATCGGTGCTGCCAAGTGGTCCGCCATCCGTAGATCAGGTGGCGGACCTCGTCGCGAAGGGAAGGGAGCGCGGGAGCGTAACCGTCGATGACGTCGCAGCCGCGCTTGACCGATCCGAGTTGCCGTCGGACGCGCTGGAGCGCGTCGTACGGATGCTCGCCGAGAACGGCGTGGAGGTCCTCGAGCCCCAGGGCGACGAGGAGTCCACCCGCGCCGATGAGGAAGACGTAGGCAAGCGGGCGCCGACCAGCGATCTGGTCCGTATCTATCTACGGGAGATCGGCCGTGTGCCGCTGCTGACCGCTGAGGAGGAGGTGGAGCTCGCCAAGTCGATCGAAGCCGGCCTGTTCGCCGAGGACAAGCTGGCCAACGGGGTCTCGCGTCTGGCCTTCCCGGAGTTCAGGGAGCTCGTCTGGCAGGGCACGCGGGCCAAACAGCGGCTCATCGAAGCCAATCTCAGGCTCGTGGTGTCGATCGCCAAGCGGTACGTGGGCCGCGGCATGCTGTTCCTGGACCTGATCCAGGAGGGCAACCTCGGGCTCATCCGGGCGGTCGAGAAGTTCGACTACACCAAGGGCTACAAGTTCTCCACCTACGCGACCTGGTGGATCAGACAGGCGATCACCCGGGCCATCGCCGACCAGGCCAGGACGATCCGCATCCCGGTCCACATGGTGGAGACCATCAACAAGCTCGTCAGGGTCCAGCGCCAGCTCCACCAGGACCTCGGCCGCGAGCCGATCCCCGAGGAGATCGCCAAGGAGATGGATCTCCCCGTCGATCGGGTGGTGGAGATCCAGCGCATCGCCCAGGAGCCCGTGTCGCTGCAGTCGCCGATCGGTGAGGAGGACTCCGACCTCGGAGACTTCATCGAGGACGCCGACGCTGTCGTGCCCATGGAGGCCGCCGCCTTCATCATGCTGCAGGATCAGCTCGACGACATCCTCGCCACGCTGTCCGACCGCGAGCAGCGCATCATCCAGCTCCGCTTCGGCCTGGCCGACGGGCATCCGCGCACGCTGGAGGAGGTGGGCAGGGAGTTCGGCGTCACGCGCGAGCGCATTCGCCAGATCGAGTCGAAGACGCTGGCCAAGCTCCGCCACCCGACGCGCGCGCAGATGCTGCGGGACTACCTGGACTGACCGCGCAGGAGGGGACGGCCCCGCCGGGGCCGCCCCCTCCTCGTTCCCGGGATCGGCCCCGCCAGGGCCGTCCCTCCTCGTTCTCAGGACCAGCCTCGCCGGGGCCGCCCCCTCCGCGCGTTCAGGAGCAACCCTCGAACTGCGGCACCGCGACGATCGCGCGCCGCAGCCACGACTCCCCGAACCACTTGCGCAGCAGCTTCTGCGCGGTCCCGTCCTGGTACATCTGCGTGATGGCCCGGTTCACCGCCTCGCAGCCGGGCACGTCGCCCCTGGCCAGGCCGACCCCCGTCCGCTGCTCGTTGAACAGCGCGTTGGCCAGCCGCAGCCCCGACCCGTCACGCGCGGCCAGGCCCGCCAGGATGATGTCGTTCGTGGTGACCGCGTCCACCTGCTTGCTCTTCAGCGCCGCCAGGCACCGGTTGTAGTCGGGGAACGGCACGACCTGCGCCTTCACCCCGCGCTCCGCCACCACCCGCTGGGCCGCGTTCGACCCCGCCACCTCGCAGATCCGGCGCCCCTCGAGGTCGCGCACGTTCGCGATCCTCTCCTCGGGCCGGATCAGGATGTCCTGGTAGGAGATGTGGTACGGCCCCGCGAACAGCACCCTGCGCTTGCGGTCCTGGTCGATCGTGAACGTGGCCACCACCAGGTCGGCCCGCCCGTCCGTGAGCACCTTCTCCCGGTCGGCGGCCAGCACGCCGAGGAAGGAGACGTCCTTGCCCAGCTTGCCCGCCAGGTAGCGGGCCACGTCGACGTCGAAGCCCTCGAACGTGCCGTCGCCCTTGCGGAACCCGACAGACGGCAGGTCGGACCGCACCCCGATGACCAGCTCGTCCTGGTCCAGGATCGACTCCTGGCCGCCGACCCCGCACCCCGAGGCCACCACGGAGGCCAGGACCAGCACGATCGCCAGCATCCGCTTCATCGGTACTCCCTCAGTCGTGGCCACACGCCGGCGACCATCAGCACGCCGATCGCGCCGATGGCGAACGGCAGCAGCCGCCACAGGTTGTCCAGCGCGCCCTCGCCGCTCCTGATCGAGCGCTCGAACACCTTCTGGTGCGTGCCCGCCAGCTGCGTCAGCGCCCGGTCGTAGGCGTCGAACGCCGTCATGACCGGCCCCAGCCGCTCGGCGACCGCGTCGTTGGTCCTGCCGCTCCCGACGAGGTCGCGGAAGGCCTTGTCGGCCGCCTGGAACTTCCGGTACGCCCCGGCCACCTCCTCGCCCTGCCTGCCGACGAGCTCGGGCCCCAGCAGGCCGAGGTAACCGGTCGAGTGGCCGGCCACCGCGGTGTGGTAGGCGCTCAGGTTGCCGGCCTCCGTGTACATGACCGCCAGCGACCGGTCCAGGTACGTGTGCTCGTAGGTGTCGGCCCGCTCCTTGTCCAGCAGGTAGCGGCTCTGGTCGCCCTGCATGCTGTTGCTGATCGCCCGCGCCCTGGCCAGCGTCAGCACCGAGTCGAACCCGGCCGACTTGGCCGTGCGCAGGTCATCCTCGTCCTGGGCGAGCGCGTTCGTCCCGAAGAGCAGCGCCGCCGCGGTCGTCACCGTCGCGACCAGCAGCGCGGGCCCGAACACCCGGCGGAAGCGCCGCGCCAGGAACAGCTGCAACCACAGCAGGCAGCCCAGCGCCACCAGCCCGGCCAGCACGACCGCGACCCGCACCAGCGGCGCCACGACGGCCTGCGAGTCGTAGGTGGCGCGCACGATCGTGCCGCTCTCCAGCGTCAGGTTGTAGGCCTGCGGCAGCAGCACCATGCGCATCAGGTCGGTGGCCTCGCGGTAGGTCCGCACCACCTCCTCCGGCGGCGGGCCCGGCGCGTGCCTGGACTGCTCGTTCAGCAGCAGCGCCCGCCCGGCCAGCCGCTCGTAGCGGCCGAGACCGTCGAGCACCGACTGCACGGTGTTGCGCTCGGCCGCGTTGTCGCCCGACAGTTCGAACGCCTGCAGCAGCGTCCGGTTGGCCTCGGCCCGCTGCCTGTCGTACCTGTCCAGCGCGGCCTGGCGCTGCTCGGCGTAGGCGTCACCCATCACCAGCACGTTGGCGACCTGCGCGTCCATGTCGCTCAGCGCCAGGTACAGCCCGGCGGTGGCGACGACCTGCGGGCCCGCGTCGCGGCCGATGACCCGCAGCCCCTCGCGGGCGCTGGAGGTGCCGATCGCGAGCGCGGCGAACAGCAGGGCCAGCGAGGCGACCGTGACGCCGGAGATGATCCGGATCCTGCCGGGCACGCTGCGCCGCGCGGGGACCGGGGAGACCGGCACGGGAGCGGCCGGCGCGGGCCGCACCATGGTCACGGCGTGCCCTCCCTGATCGTGATGACCGTCCACGCGCCCAGGTGGATGCGGTCGCCCGCGCCGACCCTGACCGGCACGTTCACCTTGAGCGCCTTGCCGTTGACCTGGGTGCCGTTCGACGAGCCCGGGTCCACCAGCATCCACGTGCCGTCCGGCTGGGCCAGCAGCACGGCGTGCAGGTGCGAGACCCCAGGGTCCTCGGGCGGGCCGGTCAGGTCGATCTCCGGCTGCAGGTTCCTGGCGCGGCTGCGCCGCCCGATGCGTACCTGCTCGCCGTGGAGCGCGAACGACCGCTCCGGGCAGTACGGCGGGAACGCCATCGCGGCGGCGTCGGGACCGCCCTCGGCGATCACCTTCTCGTAGTAGGTGCGGTCGGCGGCGGTCACGGCCTCCCACCGCGCCCCCACCGAGGTCCCCGGCACGGAGACGTGGAGGGCGGTGCCGCTGCCGCTGTAGTCGTGGCCGCACACCTCGCAGAACTGCCCGGCGCGCGGCGTCTGGCAGACCGGGCACCCCTCGGCCGGCTGGGGCTGCGCGGCGGGCTGCGGGGCGGGCTGAGCGGCCGATTGCTGGGCCGATTGCTGGGCCGATTGCTGGGCCGATTGCTGGGCCGATTGCTGGGCCGGTTGTGAAGCCGGTTGCGGGGCCGGGGTCAGCTGGGTGCCGCAGATGTCGCAGTAGTCGTCGGCGCCCGACTGGTGCCCCTGCGGGCAGGTCGCCATCAGCTTCCTTCCTTGCGCAGCCGGCTCGTCCGCTGGGAGCCGGCGTCCAGCTCGATCTCGTCGGCCTTGTCCACGTTCCTGCGCAGCCGTGCCGTGCCCGTGGCCGGATCCAGCTCCACCACCTTCTCCAGCAGCCTGGCCGTGTCCTCCCGGCCGGACTCCTCGGCGAGCCGCCGGGCCTTGGCCAGGCGGGCGGTGGCGGCCTCGACATCGCCCATGGCGCGCAGGCTGAGCCCGTCCTGGATCAGCTCGTGCAGCTCGGCCTGCCCCGTGTAGTGGGCGACCTTCCTGTTGATGCGGGTGGACTGCGCCAGGTCGTCGGTCCACTGGGCCAGCACGTTGCCGCTGGCCATGACCTCCTGCGTGTCGGGGCGGACCAGCTTGACCCAGCCGGCCCTGATCTCCTGCCCGATCTGCCCGGGCGGCACCTCGACGCAGACGTGGTACTCGCGCTCCTCCGCGCCCCACGAACCGGTCGGGTAGTCGCCGGTCAGCGGGTTGACGTCGGTGCGCTTGCCGGTCAGGTCGAGGAGCGTGGGGGAGACCTGCTTGACGAACTTCAGCCGCGCCGTCTGCGGCACCCACACCCGCAGCGACAGCTCGGCCACGGTCTTGCTCATCGAGGTCTGCGTGAGCCGGCGGAAGAACTCCGGCAGATCCCCCTGGTTGCGTACGAACTCGAACGTGCCGAGCATCGCCTCGGCCACCTTGCGCAGCTCGGCGGGCGCCCAGTCGTCGCCCACGCCCAGGCTGTCGCAGACGAACTTGCCGCTCCAGCCGGCCAGCACGGAGGCGAACACCTCGGGGCGCTCGTTGTTCTGCCCGTCGGTCATGAGGATCGCGTGCCTGATCGCCGAGGGGTGCTGGGTCAGCAGGTGACCGGCCAGCTTGAGCCACTCGCCGATCGCGGTGCCGCCGTGCGCGCTCAGCCGGCCGATCGCCCGCTCGGCCTCGGCCCTGGTCGCGGGGCTGGCCCTGACCAGGTTCGCGGTGCCGCCCGGGTAGACGACCTTGGCACGCTCCGTGCCCGCCACCACCGCGAAGTGCACGCCGTCGCGCAGCGTCCGCACGGCCGTGGCCGCCGCCTGCCGGGCCTCGCGGATCTTGCTGCCGCTCATCGAGCCCGACGTGTCGATGATGATCACCTCGGCCGCCTCGGCGGGCACGGCCTGGGCGGTCGCCTCCCCGGTCGAGCCGATGGTGAGGATAGCGTGCACCTCACGGCCGTCAAGGGGGAGGTACTTGTTCTGGTCGATGTTCAGCGTGAAAGCGGGCTGGTCACCCATGCGCTTCTCCTAGGGGGATCAAGGCGATCGTCACGTTGTCCTGGCCGCCGGAGGCCAGCGCGTGGCGCAGCATCTCGCGGGCCATCTCCAGCGGGGTCCCCGACGTGGGGAAGTGGTAGCCGTCCAGGTAGCGCCACAGGCCGTCGCTGCAGATCAGGAGCAGGCCCCGCGTTCCGGGAGCGAGCGTGCGGACGTGCGGGCCCGCGTCCTCGGCGTCGGCGCCGAGCCACGCGGTGATCTCGCCGGTCTCCACGACGTCGTCCTCGGTCAGCAGCGTGCCGGCGGGCAGCAGGTACGCCCGCGTGTCGCCGGCCCAGCCGAGCGTCACCCCGCCGTCCGGCCGCACCACGGCGGCGAGGTAGGTGCAGGCGGGGGCGTCGTCCAGCGAGGTCGCCAGCTTGCTCACGGCGCGGCCGGCCAGCTCGAACGCCTCCTCGTGCGGCAGGCCCCTGGCCAGCGCCGCCGAGGCGGTCTCGGTCGCCGCAGCCGCGGCCTCGTCGGCCCTGGGCGAGCTGCCCACGCCGTCGCAGACCACGGTCACGATCGAGCCCTCCGCCTCCAGCAGCGCCACCGCGTCCTCGTTACGGCTGCGCCGCAGCCCCCTGTCGGTCAGCGCCGCCGCAGCACCATGCGGGGTGGCGGGGAGCACGATCTCGGCGTGGTCCCTGCCGGTCGGCTGGCGGGCGCCGCACCGCTCGCAGTACCCCTCCGCGTCCACGGCCGCCGCGCCGCAGGCCGCGCAGGCCGGCGCGCCCAGGGCGTGGCCGCACGCCTCGCAGAAGGTGTCGCCCGCCAGCACGGGCGCCTCGCACACCGGGCACCCGCCCGCACTCCCGGTCACAGCCTCGCCTCCGGTCACAGCCTCGCCCCGCGTCACAGCCTCGCCTCCGGTCACAGCGCCGCCTCCGGTCACAACCACGTCCTCGGTCGCACGGCGTTCGCCCTGTCGATCAGCGCGTGGCGTTCGCTGCGGGAGTCCGCCGCCAGCGCCAGCTTGCGGAAGAGGGACTCCAGCCGCCTGCGCAGCCCCGTCTCGGTGAACGGCGCGTCGGCCAGCCGCACGTCCTTGGGCGGCGGGTTGCTCTCCAGCCAGGCCAGCGCCCCGCCCAGCACCTCGGCGACGAGCAGGTCGCGGCGGCGCGGGTCGAGGTCGGCCTGGTTCGACACCCGCTCGACCGCGCCCACCAGGTCGGCCGGTTTCGCGGCGCCCAGATCGGGCCGCCGCACCACCGAGGCCGCCAGCGCGACCTGCGCCGCCACCCGGTGGACCGACGTGGCGGGCACCTCGTCCAGCACGCCCATCCGGCCCGACCTGGCCAGCCCGAACGCCGCGCTGACAAAGGTCCGGTCGGTGCGCCAGACCAGCTCGTACCAGGAGGCCGCCGGCCTGCCCGCGCACTCCAGCGCGAACGCCAGCGCCAGCTTGGGCGCGGTCTCGCCGGGCAGCGCCGACAGGCACGCGTCGAACCGCTGAACCGCCTGGTCCGCCTGCCCGGTGGACAGTGCCAGCACCCCGCGGTACCAGGTGACCCGCCAGTCGCCGGGCAGCTCGCGGTCCAGCTCGTCCAGCGCGGTGGTCGTCTCGGCCGCGCCGGACTCGGCCAGCAGCCTGACCCGCATGAGCCTGGTCTCGGGGGTCGGGGGCATCGCGGCGAGCTGGTCGATCAGCTCCTTGCCGTCGCGCCCGATCAGCCCCGCCAGCGAGCCCGCCGCGGGGTCGGCCGGGTCCACCAGCGGCACCGGCAGCGCCCGCGCCACCGCCGCCGGGTCGAGCGGCCCGAACACCTCCTCGTCCGACTCCGCCAGCGCCGTCCCGACCGCCCTGCGCTCCGGCCCGAACAGCGCCGAGAGCGCCGGGTACGGCACCCCGTCCTCCAGCGCGCTGACCTCCCGCAGCACGCCGACGAGCTGCTCCTCCATCTCCTCGGCGCTCTGGAACCGGTCGGCCGGGTTGACCGCGGCCGCCTTGTGCAGCAGCCGGGTGAACGACGGGTGCCCGCAGTCGACCGGCAGCGGGTTGGCCACGCCACCCTTGGCCGGGCTCCATCCGGGGATCGCCAGCGCCGCCAGCGTCCTGGCCACGGTGTAGAGGTCGGTGTTCACCGAGGACGGCATCGTGTCCAGCTCGGGGGCGTGGTAGCCGACCGTGCCCCACGACGAGCCCACCGGCGAGCCGAACGGCTGCACCGCGCCCATGTCGATGAGCTTGAGCCGCTTGCCGACCCGGATCACGTTGGCCGGCTTGAGGTCGCAGTAGACCTTCTGGTTCTCGTGCATGTAGGCGAACGCGTGCAGGATCTCCCTGCCGTACAGGAGGGCCTCGCGCAGCGGCAGCGGGCCCTGGCGGCGCAGCTCGTGCAGCGACTGGCCGCCGACGTACTCCATGACGATGTAGCCGTGGCCGGCCGAGCGCTGGAAGTTGTGGATCTTGACGATGTTCGGGTGGTCGAGCGTGGTGAGGAACTTGCGCTCGGCCTCCGCCGCCGCGATCGCCTCGGGGTCCATGGTGTTGAGCAGGCCCTTGAGTACCACCCAGCGGCCGTCGAGGTTCTCGTCGGAGGCCAGGTAGATCCAGCCGAGCCCGCCGTGCGCCAGGCAGCCCAGCACGCGGTACTGGCCGGCCACCAGGTCGCCCTTGTCCAGCTTGGGGGTGAAGGAGAACTGCGTGCGGCAGTGCGGGCAGAACCCGTCCGTCAGCCCCGGACGCCCGTCGCGGGAGCGGCCGACAGGCTTGGCGCACGCCGGGTTGGCGCAGTGCCGCTTGCCCTCGGGCACCTCGGGGTCGGCCATGACGGCGGTGGCCGGGTCGCGGTAGGGGACCGAGGGCAGGTCGGCGACGGTGGCCAGCACGCCGGCCCGCGACCTGCCGCTGCTGACCGGGCCGCTCATCGGTCTGCTGCCCACGGGCCGGGTCGGCACGGGGCCGGAGAACGCCCCGGAAGAGGGCGCTGAAGACGGTGCGGAAGACGGTGCGGAAGACGGTGCGGACGACGGCGCCGGCGACGGCGCGGAAGGCGTCGTGGCGGGGACGGGCGGTGAGACCGCCGCGTGGCCGCAGAGGTCGCAGTAGCCCTCCTCGATCGTCCCCGTGCAGCCGGGCTGCGCGCATCGGGTCATCGCTTACCTCCGGAGATCGCGCGCTGGAAGTTCTCGACGGCCGTGGCCGCCCTCGTCAGGTCGCAGGGCGCGCTCCACAACAACGCGCGCGCCCGCTCGTACAGCTCCATGGCGGCCGGGTCCTCGGCCAGCCCCTTGCGCACCGCCATCGCCTGGCAGGCGTCGAGCCGGCCGCGCAGCTCGTCGCGCCGGCCGACCAGCCCGTACAGCGCCTTCGCCGTGGCCAGCGCCTGCTCGGCGGCCTTGCGGGCGTTCTCCTCCAGGGTGGCCAGCCGCTTGGCGCGCTGCACCCAGGCGTCGGCGGAGACGTCGAGCGCGTCCAGCGCGCCGGCCAGCCCCTCGACCCTGCTGCGCGGCTGCGCCTGCGGCGGCAGGGCGATCTTCACGACGACCGCGCCGTGCGCCAGCCTGGCCTCGCTCTCGGCCGCCCGCACCCGGTCGAGCTCGGCCACCAGGTTCTCGCGGCGCCTGGCGTACTCGCCCTTGACCACGAGCGCCAGCTCCACCTCCGCGCGAGCGCCGGCCAGCAGGCGGGCCAGCCGGTCGAGGTCCTGCTCGACGGGCGGGCCCAGCGGATCCTCGACCACCGCGGCGCGGATCCGCCGCAGCTCGGCCTCCTGGCCGGCCAGGTCGGCGGCCTCGCCCAGCTCGTGCTCCAGCTCCCTGATCCTGCGCAGGTCGGCCTCGGCGTCGTCGAGGCGGGGCAGCACGGAGCCCCACACGGCGTCGATGTCGTTGAGCGCCCCGGTGACCTCGCGGAAGGCGGTGTCCATCCGGTTCACGGCCTCGTCCAGCGTCAGCCGCTCGTCGGCCTGCGGGAGCAGCGAGCGCTGCTCGACGGGCTTGGCCGCGGCGCGCACCACCACGGACGCGCCTCCCAGCAGCTCGGTGAGCCGGGCGAGCTGGTCGGCGCCCAGCCGCGCGCGGGCGGCCCTGACCTGCTCGGCCTCGCGCAGCACCGCGCGGTAGGCGTCGTTCAGCGACCACAGCGCCGTCAGCGCCTCCTGCGCCGCGGCCCAGCGGCGCTCGGTGGCCCCCCGTAAGGACGCGCCCTTGATCAGCTGGTAGGTGGTATGGGATTCGAGGTCGAGCAGGTCGCCGGAGATGCGGTCGCGCTCGTCAGCGCGGGCGCGAAGCGCATGCTCTGCGCCTTCCCTGCTCATTGGTGGTCCCAGGCTCATCACGCTCCCCGTGAAGAGGCCCCCCGATGCCCCCGTTATACCCGCCCAACGGAGGGTTCGCGGTCTTTAGTTCCTTTAGCTCGGGGGACCCCTGACTTGTCCCTGATTGAACCCTGGGCCGCCTGCAAACCACTTAACGATCTCTTAGCGTTGCATGCATGGGACGGATACTTCTGATCGTCGCGGCCGTCATCGCCGCGCTCGTGCTGCTCGGCCCCCTCGTGGGCTTCGCCCTCACGCTGCTCAAGTGGGGGCTCGTCATCGGCGCCGTGGTGTTCGGCGTCATGTTCCTGTCGAAGTTGCTCAAGAGGACATAGCTTCCTGACAGATCCCCAGTCATAGTTGGGTGATGGAGGCGCGGCCCGCGGTAGACGATGCCGCGCTCGGGCGTGAGGCGCTGGCCGTGCTCGAGGCGAACTGGACGGGCACCGGCACCGTGCCCGCGCCAGGGCTCTATCCCCACCAGTGGAGCTGGGACTCCGCGTTCGTCGTCATCGGCCTGGCCAGGCATCGGCCGGACCGGGCCCGCGACGAGCTGCTCAGCCTGCTGCGGGGGCAGTGGGCGACCGGGATGGTGCCGCACATCGTCTTCCACACGCGTGAGGCGTACTTCCCCGGGCCGTCCGTCTGGCGGTCGCAGGAGCACGACGCCGCGCCGAACGTGCTCACCTCGGGTCTCACCGCGCCGCCGCTGCACGGGCTGGCGCTGTGGTGGCTCTACCGGCACACCGGCGACGCCGAGTTCGTCAGGAAGGCGTACCCGGCACTCGCCGCCCAGCACGAGTACCTCGCCACCGCGCGCGACCTCGGCGGCGCGGGGCTGGCCGCGATCGTGCACCCCTGGGAGTCGGGCATGGACGACAGCCCGGTCTGGGACGCCCCCCTCGACGCGCTGCCCGCGATCAGGTACGGCTACCGCAACGTCGAGATGGACGAGCGCCACCCGGACAGCGACCACGACCGCTACGTCTGGCTGGCGATGCGTTACCGCGACGCCGGATACAGCCCCGGCTACCTGCGCGACGAGCATCCGTTCGCGATCGAGGACCCGATGTTCAACGGGATCTGGCTGGCCTCGTGCCAGGCCATGGCCGAGCTGGCGCCGCTGGCGGGCGCGGATCCCGTGCCCCACGCCGAGCACGCGGAACGCCTCAGGCAGGCCATGCTCGACCGGCTGTGGGACGGCTGCTTCTACGCCAGGGACCTGCGGGCCGGGCGGCTCATCCGGGTGTGCACGGTCGGCGCGTTCGGGCCGCTGCTGGACCCGGGGCTGCCCGCCGACCGCCTGCAGGCCGCGGTGGAGGTGCTGGAGTCAGCCAGGTTCATGGGGGCGACCGGCTATCCCGTGCCCAGCACCGAGATCCGCGCCTCCCAGTTCGACCGTACGCGCTACTGGCGCGGCCCCTCCTGGGTGAACACCAACTGGTTGCTGCGCCGCGCCGCCGCCGTGCACTCGCTCGACCAGCTCGGCCAGCAGCTCACCAACGGCACCCTGCGGCTCGTCCGCCAGGCCGGCTTCCGCGAGTGTTTCGACCCGTTCGACGGGAGCGGGCGGGGCTGCCGGGACTTCTCCTGGAGCGCGGCGCTCACCCTGGATCTGCTCGCCGATAACGTAGGGGAATGAGCATCTTCCGCCGCCTGCCCGCCGATGTGCGCAAGTCCCTCGACACCGAGCGGGGGGAGCGGGTGCTGACCTTCGCCCAGGGCGACGACGGTCATGTGGTGGCCACGAACCTCGCGCTCTACCTGTCCGACGGGACCCGGGTGCCGTACGAGGAGATCGACAGGGCGTCGTGGGACGAGGAGGGGGTGCGGGTGCTCACCACGGACGGCGTCCGGCACTTCGAGCGGATCTCCGAGCCGCGCATGCTGCCCGAGACCGTGCGGGAGCGGGTCAACTCCACGATCGTGGTGAACAAGCACGTCAGCCTGCCCGGCAGGGGCGGGGTGCGGCTGGTGGCGCGGCGCCGGCCCGGCGGCGAGGTGCTCGGCTGGACGTTCGTCTTCGACGAGGGGCTCGACCCTGCGGACCCGGGCCTGCGCGCGCAGGCCGAGCAAGCCCTGGAGGGCGTGCGGCGGAGCATGGGCGTCTGAGCAGCCCCGGTCCCGGCGAGCTCGGCGGAATCGGCGAGGTCGGCGGGCCGTGAGCGGCATGGGCCCGGGTCTCAGGCGTGCGGGGGTGTGAGGCATGTCACGCCCATGCCGCTCCAGCGTGTGCGTCGATCGATCAGTAGGGGATGCCGCTCTCCCGGGCCTTCTGGTCCGCGACGTCCTCATCGGGCCAGCCGGTGCCGGTCTCGGGCTGGTGCCCGTCGGAGTGGAGGAACGGGATCCGCTGCTGCAGCGTGCCCCCCACCCTCGATCTGGCCATCCCCGCGAACTTCGAAGCCTGCGCCCCGACCACCCCGGCCGCTTCCTGCACCCGGGGATTGTCGGCGACACGCTGCGCCGTCCGCTTGATCTGCTCGTACCGTTCGCGTCCCGCCCGGCTGCCGAGCACGTAGCCGACGGCCAGACCAACAGCGAATGTCATCCGATAACGCATTTTGCACCTCCGCTGTCTCCGGGCCTACCCCGCTCGCGATGCGACACGCACTCCCGGAGTGCGCTAATCTATTCCTGCGCGCAGCGAAGGGGCCGGAGGGCCCCGGCGAAGTGCGCAAACAGTTCGATCCCGCGTAGCTCAACGGCAGAGCAGCCGGCTGTTAACCGGCAGGTTATAGGTTCGAGTCCTATCGCGGGAGCTGCTTCCGAGCAAGAGGCTGGCAGCTCAGGCCCTTCCACCGGTAACAGGTGGGAGGGCCTGAGTCGTTCCGGGAGTGCAGGTGTTGTGTCGCGCCTGCCTGCCCCCGCGCCATACCTGCGGCATACCGGCTTCTGCTGAGCACCACGCCCGCATCGGCGGCGAGCTACTGGAACTCGGTCGCACCGGCGAACGCCACCTGGCGGAAGATGATCAGCAACACGACCTGCACCGACGCTCACCGATCCATCCACAAGTACGGGTACAAGGCCTGCGCGAAGGCGCCCGGCCTCGGCGGAACCCCGGCCGTGTGCGCCAGCGCCCGATTCGTCTGACGGTCTGATCGCGCGCACCTGAAGGCGGCTTCGGCGCTCTTCAGGCTCACTTCAGGCGCAGAGGGCGACCCTCGGGACTGTCGAATCGTCTCGGGGAGGGAGTTCCCATGTTGCAGCGACGTCTCGCGATCGTCGTCACGTCCGCAGTGCTCGGGCTCGGTGTCATGGCAGGGTCGGCGCTGGCCGACGACGGCCCGGTCAGGGTGCACGGCAGGACCGGCGAGGTCGCGCTCGGCGCGCACGAGGGGCCGGGGTTCCACGGCGGCAGGCTGACGTGCTGGATGAGCGACGGCAAGGTCGTGAAGCTCTCCAGGGCCCAGGTGGCCGAGCTCATCGAGGAGAGGTACATCGAGCCCGAGCTCGCCGAGACCGTCGTCGAGGACGGCGTGACGGTCGTGCCCGAGGACCGGCTGTCGATCAGCGTCCCGGCGAAGAAGCTGCCTCGTGAGGCGGTGAAGAAGAGGCACGCGGGCAAGCACCGGCACCACAGCCGCGTCATCCATCTCACCTGCGTCTGGAGCAAGTAGGCAAGGTCCGCGTCCCCGGAGTCGTCCGGGGGCGCGGTTCACGCCGTGTAGCGCGATGGTGACACGTTTTCGGGTTCGGCGGACAAAGCGGGGCGTGGTACGGAAAATGGGAGGGCCGGTCCCTCGGGCCGGAGCCGCGGGAAGTCGTCGATGGCGAGGAGAGGGCGCCATCACCAGGACGTGCCGCCGACCCGGAATCGGCGGGGCGCTCCGATGACGGAGAAGTGCTGGTTGCCGCGTGCGTACCTGGATCAGGAACCTTCGCCCCTTCGACGTGCTCGCCGCCCAGTCGGTGCTCGAGCGCACCACCGACCTGCGTGAGGCCGAGCGCTTCATCAGGCTCTACCACGCCGAGAACCCCTCGGCGGGAGGGCTGCACGCGCGCCTGCGCGACATCGCCAGGGACGTGGCCCGCTACGGGACCTACGTGCACACGTACGAGGAGCTCGAGTTCGGGGCCCGGGTGGCCTGGCGCAACAGCAGCCGGTGCATCGGGCGGCTGTACTGGCGCTCGCTGAAGGTACGCGACCGCAGGCAGGTGAGCACGGCCGAGGGGGTCGCCGTCGAATGCGTGGCCCACCTGCGCGAGGCCACCGGGAACGGCAAGATCAGGCCCACCGTCACCGTGCTGCCCCCCGACACGCCCGCGCTGCGCGGCCCCCGGCTGCTGAACGACCAGCTCATCCGCTACGCCGGGTACCGCACACCGGACGGCGTCGTGGGGGATCCGCGCAACGTCGCGCTCACGGAGACCGCCACGGCGCTGGGCTGGCGGGGCCGGGGCGGGCGGTTCGACGTGCTGCCGCTGGTCATCCAGCCGGCGTTCGGCGACCGGCTGCTGTGCAACGTGCCGGGGGACGCCGTGCTGGAGGTGCCGCTGGCGCATCCCGACTACGCGTGGTTCGAGGAGCTGGGGCTGCGCTGGCACGCCGTACCGGCCATCTCGGACATGTGCCTGGAGATCGGCGGCATCTGCTACCCCTGCGCGCCCTTCAACGGCTGGTACATGGGCACCGAGATCGGCGCCCGCAACCTCGCGGACGCCGACAGGTACGACCAGCTCCCGGTGGTGGCGCAGCGACTCGGCCTGGACACCTCCACCGAGCGCTCCCTGTGGCGCGACCACGCGCTGGTGGAGCTGAACGTGGCGGTGCTGTACTCGTTCGAGCGGGCGGGGGTCACGATGACCGACCACCACACGGAGTCGCGCCGCTTCCTGACCCACCTGTCGAAGGAGGAGAAGGCCGGGCGGGTCTGCCCGGCGGACTGGTCGTGGATCGTGCCGCCGCTATCCGGCAGCGCCACGCCCGTCTTCCACCGCTACTACGACACCAGCGTCCTGACCCCCGCCTTCGTCCATCACCGTCAGGCGCTCGCGTAGCGCGTCCAGCTCGGCCGCCGTCAGGCCGCCCGCCCTCAGGCGCTCCTCGACGTCCAGGCCCGCCAGCAGCTCGGTGACCACCGCGGCGGTCGTGGTGCCGGCGGCGTCCAGGCGGGCGCGCACGCGCAGGCCGTCGTCCGGCTCCCCCAGGAGGGCGTACAGGACGCTCAGGCGGGTCGCGGAGCGCTCGTAGTCGGCCAGGATGTCCTCGGGCGCGGCCCCGGCCAGCGCGAGCAGCAGGAGGCAGATCAGGCCCGTGCGGTCGCGGCCGGCCACGCAGTGCACGAGCACCCCGCCGGGAGGCGCCTGCGCGATGGCGCGCAGCACCCGCGCGCTGCGGTCGGGCCGGCTCTCGAGGTGGTGACGCAGGTAGAAGGGCGTGCCGTTGTAGCGGCCGTGCTCGGGGTCGTCGCGGCTGTCCAGCGGCAGGCTGACGACGGTCATCCCGGGCGGGCGGTGGCCGGGTTCGGCGCGGTGCTCGCCGGGGATGCGCAGGTCCACGATGGTCCGTACGCCGTGGGCCGCTGCCGCCGCCCATCCGCTCGCGGTGAGCCGGTCGGGCGTGTCGGAGCGCACCACCGCTCCCCAGCGGGTGAGCCTGCCGCCGGCGGCTCGCAGGCCGCCCAGGTCGCGGACGTTGTGGCAGCCGTCCCAGGCCAGGTCTCGTTCCACGCCCTCCATCCTTGCCTTCCCCGCCTAGAACATGGTTCTGTTATGGGCATGGTGGACCTCGTGCTCTCGACTCTCGACGACCAGGGCGTGCTCACCCTGACCTTCAACCGGCCCGACACGCTCAACGCGTGGACCGGTGCCATGGGGCGGCGCTACTTCGACCTGCTGGCGGAGGCCGAGCGGAATCCCGACGTGCGTGCCGTGGTGGTCACGGGCGCGGGCAGGGGGTTCTGCTCCGGGGCCGACTTCAAGACGCTGAACGCCATCCAGAGCGGCTCGTACGACGAGGTGCCCGACCCGCGGCCCAACACCTTCCCCACGACCATCGGCAAGCCGATCATCGCCGCGGTCAACGGGGCCTGCGCGGGGCTCGGCATGGTGCACGCGCTCGTCTGCGACCTCGTCTTCACGGCCGAGGAGGCCAAGTGGACGACGGCCTTCGCGCGCCGCGGGCTGATCGCCGAGTACGGGCTCTCCTGGGTGCTGCCGCGCATCATGGGGCAGCAGCGGGCCATGGACGTCCTGCTGTCGGGGCGGGTGTTCACCGGGCGGGAGGCGTGCGAGCTGGGGCTGGCCAACCGCGCCGTGCCGGGGGAGAGGCTGCTGCGCGAGGCGCAGGAGTACGCCGGCGAGCTGGCGGCCCACAGCTCGCCGGCGTCCATGGCGATCATCAAGCGGCAGGTGTGGCACGACTGGGACGCCACGCTGGAGGAGTCGGCCAAGACCGCCACGCAGGAGATGCTCGCCTCGTTCGGGCGGCCCGACTTCGCGGAGGGCGTCGCCAGCTTCCTGGAGCGCCGCCCGCCGAACTTCCCGCCCCTCCCGTGAGGGTCAGGAGACGCGGTGGGCGCCGCGGGCCGCCGTGGCCGGGAGGAAGCGGGGGGCCTTGAAACCGCGCTCGGCGTAGGCGTTCGACACCGACTCCTTGACGCTGTCGAGGCGCTCCAGCGGCACCAGCGCGATCGCCGAGCCGCCGAAGCCGCCGCCCGTCATGCGGGCGCCGCGGGCCCCGCCCTTGAGCGCGGCCTCCACGGCCACGTCGAGCTCGGGTGACGACACCTCGTACAGGTCGCGCAGCGACAGGTGGGAGGCGTTCAGCAGGGCGCCGATCTCCGTGACGGCGCCCGCGCGGAGCAGGCCGACGAGGGCCTCCACGCGGTGGTTCTCCGTGACGACGTGCTCCACGCGCTTGCGCTCGTCGCCCTGGAGCTGCGCGAGCGCGCCCGCCAGGTCGGTGACGTCGCGCAGGGCGGCGACGCCGAGCTTGCGGGCCGCCGACTCGCATTCGGCGCGGCGCTTGGCGTACTCGCCGCCGGCGTGCTCGTGGTGCACCTGCGTGTCGATGATCAGCATGCTCAGGCCGTGGGAGGCCAGGTCGAGGGGGATGTTGCGGGAGCCGAGCGAGCGGCAGTCGAGGAAGAGCACGTGGCCCTCCTCGCAGAGAGCCGAGGCGGCCTGGTCCATGATGCCGCAGGGCATGCCGACGAAGTCGTTCTCGGCCTTCTGGCCGAGCAGGGCCAGCTCCATCGGCGTCATGCCGAGGGCGTGCACGTCGTTGAGCGCCGAGGCGACCGACACCTCGAGGGCCGCGCTGGAGCTCAGGCCCGCGCCCGAGGGCACGTCGCCGTCGATCGCGATGTCGGCGCCCCGCACCCGGTCGCCGAGCATGGCCAGGACGCCGACGACGTAACGGGTCCAGCCCTGGGACTCCTCGCGGCTCGCCAGGGTGACCGGCCGGCCCGAGTCGGACTGGAGGGAGAGGAGACGGATCGTGTCGTCGTCGCGCGGCGTGAGGGCGGCGGTCACGCCCCACGGCACCGCGAACGGCAGCACGAAGCCGTCGTTGTAGTCGGTGTGCTCGCCGATCAGGTTGACCCTGCCGGGAGCATGCCAGACGGTCTGAGGGGACGCGCCGAAGGCGGCACGAAAAGCTTCAACAACGCGCATAACCGAACACTCCTCAACAAAGGCCCGACCGTAGACTAGCGCCATGGAGGAGCTCCTGAGTCCAGGGCTCGGTCAGGTCCGGGTGTTCCTGTTGCACGACGACAACAAGCCGCGCAAGCTCAAGCACAACCTGGGCCATCCCCGCCTGCTGACGTTCGGCGGCGCCCACTCCAATCTCATCAGGGCCGTGGCCGAGGCCGGGGCGCGACACGGCATCGAGACGATCGGGGTCATCCGCGGCGAGGAGCACCTCCCGCTCAACCCCACGCTGGCCCGCGCGGCGGCCTGCGGCATGACCCTCACCTACCTCGACCGGGCCTCCTACCGGCTCAAGCACACCGAGCAGGTGCTGGCGGGGCTGCGGGCGCGCTGGGGCGACGACGTGGTGATCCTGCCCGAGGGCGGCAGCAACGCGGCGGCCGTGCGGGGCTGCGCGGAGCTGCCCGGGGAGATCGCGGAGGACTACGACGTCATCTGCTGTCCCGTGGGCACCGGGGGGACGCTGGCGGGGATCTCGGCGGGCCTGCCGGAGGGGAAGCGGGCGCTCGGGTTCGCGGTGCTGAAGGGGGCCGGGTTCCTGGAGGGGGAGGTGGCCAGGTTGCAGCGGGAGGCGTACGGTCGCACGTGGCCCAACTGGGCGATCAACCTGGACTACCACTTCGGCGGGTACGCCCGATCGACCCCCGCCCTGGAGCGCTTCGCCGCCGAGCACGGGGTGGAGCGGATCTACGTGGCGAAGATGCTCTACGGGATCCTCGACCTCGCCCGCCGGGGCGCCTTCGCGCCCGGCACCCGCGTCGTGGCCGTCGTCACCGGTCAGCCCTCGACACCGGTGGACGTGTGAGCCGCCCCCACCGGCTTCGACTCGGGTGATCCGCGCTGGCGCAGGTAGATCGACAGCACCACCATCGACAGCACGGCCAGCAGCTCCGACTGCCAGTTCTGCAGGCTGCGGTCCCAGAACTCCGGCGAGGTGACGTACGCGCCCCACGACACCGGATCCCGCAGGTCGCCGAGCCGCTCGGCGTTGTACGCCGCCTGCCCCGCCACCGACTGCGCCAGCCACGACAGCAGGAAGATCGTCCCCATCACCAGCCCGAGCGAGTTGCTGAACAGCCACAGCCTGAGCCCCTTGACCCTGGCCCAGGCGGGGGAGTCGGCGTCGGCGTACTGCCCGATCTGCTGGTCCTCGTCGGACTCGGCGCCGGCCTTGTGCGGCTCCTTGGACTCGGGGGAGCCCTTCTGGACGAGCCAGACGGTGAGCATGATGAACAGGAAGAACTGCAGGTACTCCGACTGCCAGTTCTCCGCCACGTTCACCGCGAACGCGGACGAGGCCACGTACTGCGGCAGGGAGACAGGCTCGGCACCGTTGGCCACCTGCTGGTCGTTGTACTGCAACATCCCCGCCACGGCCTGCCCGCCCACCGCCAGCAGGAACATGATCAGGAACGCCAGCGACAGCGAGTTCTCCTTCAGCCATCTCACAGTTTCGACCACCCCAGGGCGAAGAACCAGGCCAGGCCGACCACGATCACCAGAGTGGTCAGCGTGAACATCACCCGCATCAGTCGTCCACCTCGCAGTCGTAGGGCAGGTCGCCCATCGGCTCACAGCCCGCGGCCCTGATCCGCCAGCCGTCGCTGAAGCGGTGCAGGAAGAGCGTGTCGCCAGCGAGCCGTACCTGGGCGTCCTCGCCCCACACGGCCACCGACGTGACCTGCCCGCCGGGGCCGAGCCGCAGCTCGCGCAGCGCGTCGGCGCAGCTCTGGCCGGGGTCGGGGAGCTTGTCGGCGGTCTTGCGGGCCAGCATCGCGCACGCCGCCTCCTCCTGGTGCGCGGAGAGCGCGGCGTGGAAGCGCTGGGCCGCGCGCGCGGGGGAAGCCGTGTCCACGGCGCAACCGACAGTAGTCAGAGCCATCGTCAGCACGATGAGCGCCATCCTCATGAGCCCCTGCTACCCACAGAAGAATCAGGCATGCTGGTCCGATGCAGAGGACAGACACGCCCACCTCCTGGGACGAGCGCAGCACGCTGATCACCTTTCTCGACTACGCGCGCGCGACCGTCGTGGCCAAGTGCGAGGGCCTGAGCGACGAGGACGCCAGGCGGGCGCCGCTGGCGACCTCCCCGCTCATGACCGTCTCCGGCCTGGTGAACCACCTGCGGTGGAACGAGCACTACTGGTTCGAGGTGATGTTCCTCGGCGGCGAGGACCGCGGGCCGTGGACCGACGAGGACCCCGACACCGAGTTCACCGCGTCGCTGGCGCTCCCGCTGGCCCAGGTCGTGGCGGAGTACCAGGCGCAGAGCCGCAGGGTGGACGAGCTCATCGCGGACATCGCGCTGGACGAGCGCTCCAAGGGCGCCGACAGCAAGGGGAACCACCTCACGCTCAGGTGGGTCATCGGCCACATGACCGAGGAGACCGCCCGCCACAACGGCCACCTCGACATCCTGCGCGAGCTGATCGACGGGGCGACGGGCTTCTAACCGAACTGGTCGAGCACCGGCGCCACCAGGGCGTTGAGCTCACGGGCCAGCACGGCCACCGCGCGGTGCGCGCTCTGCTCGACCTCCATGTGCGGGCCCTCGGGCTCTGGCGGCAGGTCGTCGAGCGGCAGCGGCGCCTCGACCAGCAGCGAGGCCCGCAGGAACGGCAGCCGGGCCAGGTCCTGCTGGGTCGGCTCGACGTACTGGCCGAAGGTCTCCTGCCAGCCCAGCCACCCGCGGTCGCGCCACCAGGCCCGCGAACGCCGCAGCTCCTCCGGCAGCGGGGAGGCGATCCTGACCCGCGCGTAGAGGGTGCCGTCCCAGGTGTTGCGGTGACAGCTCGCCTCCAGGATGCGCCGGTCCCACCGGACGAAGCCCGGGGTCAGCGACGGGGGCGTGGCCAGCTCCCACGCCGTGCAGGCGAACCGCACGGGCGCGATGTCGCCCCACTCGAACTCGTCGAGGTTCTTGCGCACGTGTACGGCATAGCGCCCGTCACGGTCTCTGTCGAACTCCTGATCGATCCAGAACGCCTTGCCCATGCCCCCTACGCTACGGCGCTCGCCGACCCTTCCGCGGACGGACCCAAGATCTCGGAATGCGCTGTGACGCCGGTGACACATCTGTAGCTTTTTCACATTGTTGGGTGACATTTGGGGTGAGCAATGGCGTCCGAACAGCTCGACGCGGCCATGGATCATTGGAAAGCGGGAGACCTCGACCGGGCCGCCGCGCTGTTCAGGCAGATCGCGGCCACCGGAGATCCGGAGGCGTCCCACCTGCTGGCGGGGTTGCTGCAGGAGCAGGGGGACCTGGAGGGCGCCGAGGCGGCGCACCGGTCGGTGATCCAGTCGGGGGACCCGGTGTTCGGGCAGCGCTCGGCCATCGCCATGGGGATGATGCTGGTCAGCGCCGAGGAGTGGGCCGCGGCGCACCGGGTGCTGATGATCGCCTCCGACGGCGCCGACTTCGAGGTGGCCGCGCTCGCCGACACGGCGCTGGTGCTGGTGCTGACCCAGCTCGGCGACGCGCAGGGCGCGCAGGAGTCGCTGGAGCGGGCCCGCAGGTGCAACAGCCCCGCCGTGGCCGAGCTGGCCGCGCGGCTGGAGCTGCCCGAGTTCGACCAGGACCCGTCCTCGGCCCGCGACCTGTACGCCGAGGCCGAGGACGAGGACGACTACCGGGCCCTGCTGACCTGCGGGGACCCGGAGATCGTGGCGTTGTCGGCGTTCCAGCTCTACCAGCTCCACGCCGAGCAGGGCGACTTCGAAGCGGCCCGCGAAGCCTGCGAGCACGCCATCGCCGTCGGCTCCCCGGACCACCGCGCCATGGCGTACAAGCTGCTCGGCGCGGTGCTGGTGGACCTGGGCGAGTACGCGGACTCCGCCGCCGCCTACCGGGTGGCCGCCGAGGACCCCAGGCCGGATCTCCGGCTGCCCTCGCTCATCGAGCTGGCCAAGGTGACCGCGCAGCTCGGCGACGAGGAGGAGACGAAGGCGATCTTCCACCGGGTGATCGCCAGCGGCCACCGCGAGTACGCCGTGCAGGCGCAGGCGTGCCTGGCCCAGATGCACACCGAGGCGGGCGAGCCGGCCGAGGCGCTGGCCGCGCTGCGCGCCGTGCTGGAGTCCGGCGACCACGAGTGGCCCTCCGGCTGCGTCACCCTGCTCGGCCTGCTGCTCGACCAGCACCCCGAGGAGCGCGAGGCCATCGTGGAGCTGCTGGAGCTGGCCGCCCGGCACGACGACCAGGACACCGCGTTCAAGGCCGCGCTGCTGCTCGACCACGCCGCCCGGCAGCAGCCGCTGGCCGACCCCGTCGAGGAGCAGGCGCTCCAGGACACCGACGACGGCATGGAAGCGCTCAAGGCGGGCGAGCTGGCCGAGGCCAGGCGGCTGCTGCGCCGGGCCGTCGACTCCGGTGCGGACTTCCAGTCGCTGCGGGCCATGGTGGTGCTGGCCAAGCTGGAACTGAGCGAGGGCGATCGGGAGCAGGCGGACGAGCTGCTGGCGTACGTGGCCGAGGGCGACGACGTGCTCCAGGGCTTCAACGCGGCGTTCCTGCTGCACCTGCTGCGCTCGTCCGTCGACGAGCCGCATCCGGTGCTCGCGGCGATGCTGGACCACCAGCGGCTGGGCAGGGAGGAGGGGCTGGCCCGCTACCAGGAGGCGGCGGGGCACGCCGACCCCGCCGTGGCGGCCATCGGCACCGCCGTGTTCGCGCAGGTGCTGGCCTCCATCGGGTACGACCTGTCCGAGGTCTGCGAGATGTTCCTGTCGGCGGCGGGGAGCGGTGACCCGCTGGCGCTGTCGTACACGGCGGTGATCTGCAAGGACGTGCTGCCCGACCAGGCGCGCGTGGCCGAGCTGTTGCGGGCGGCGCTGGCGGGCGGGCATCCCGCGCTGGCCCCGTGGGTGGGGTGGGCGCTGGGCGGGCTGGTCGCCGAGGAGGATCCCGGGCAGGCGCGGGCCGCGTACGAGGCGGCACTCGCGGCGGGGCACCGGGGGCTGCGGTTCGAGGCGGCGGCCGGGCTGACCGGCGTGTACGAGCAGCAGGGCGACCTGCTCGCCGCCTGCCGGCTGCACGAGCGGCTGATCGCCGAGGGGGAGCCGGAGCGCGCCGCGCTGCCGCTGGGGTTCAACCGGATCAGGCTGGACGACGTGGCGGGGGCGCGGGCCGCGTTCGAGCTGGGCGCGGGCGAGCTGTGCGCGTTCGGGAGGCTGGTGCTCGACCGCGACTTCGAGGCGGCGGCGCGGGCCTTCCCCGAGGGGGAGGAGCGGGCGATGGCCGGGCTGCTCGCCATGGAGTGCGCGAACGCCTGGCAGCGCACCGGCAGGACCGACGCCGCCGACGGGGCGCTCTCGCTGGTGGCCGCCGCCGGTCACGCCGGTCAGCGCCAGCAGGCCGGCTGCCTGCTCGGCGCGCTGCGCGGCGACGCGGGGGACCGGCGCGGGGCGGTCGAGGCGTTCATGGGGGCGCTGGGCGACGACGAGCACCTCAACGGCGTGGCGCTGCGCTCGGCCGGCGAGATCCTGCGCGAGCTGGGCGAGCACGCCGAGGCGGTGGAGGTGCTGGCACGGGTGCCCGACCCCGATGGCGAGCTGACGATGCTGATCGCCGAGTCGCTGGTGGAGTGCGGGCGCGTGGAGGAGGCCCGCGAGCGCCTGATCGAGGCGTTCGGCTCGGCGGGCGAGCAAGGGCACGAGCAAGGGCACGAGCAAGGGCACGGGCGCGGGCACGGGCGCGGGCGCGGGCGCGGGCACGCGGCCGGCTCCGCCGTATCGCCGGGTGCGGGCGGGCACGGGCGCGCGGCCGGTGCCGCCATGACGCCGAGTGCGGAGGTCACGGTGCCGCTGGCCCGGTGGTTGCGGCGGCGCGGTGACGCCGAGGGGGCGCTGGCGGTCATGCTGGCCGCGCCGCCCGAGGTGTCCGCGCTGTCAGAGTGCCTGCTCGGCAGCCTGCTGGCCGAGACCGGCGACCTGGCGGGGGCGCGGGCTGCGTACGAGCGGGCGGCGGCGCTCGACCCCGAGACGGAGCCGGAGGTCATGCTGGAGGCGGGCCGCTGCCTGCTGGCCGCGGGCGACACCGAGTCGGGGACCTTCGCGCTGGAGCGGGCCGCGGCGCAGGAGGACGACGCGCACGCCGCCGCCGTGGCGCGTCACCTGCTCGGCCGCGCCACCCCCGGCGAGCTGCCCTGGGTGCTGCTGGCCGAGGGCGACAGGCCGGGCGACCTGGCGGCGCTGGCGGCGCGTACCGGGTCGGAGCAACTGGCCGCGCTGCTGCTCGCGCTGCACGACGACGACGTGCGCGAGGTGCGCCGCCTGCTGGCCGGGCTGGCCCCCGCCGACCGCGCGGAGGCGCTGCACGAGATCATGGCCAGGGCTCCGCACGCGAGCGCGTTCTACCGCGTGGTCATCGAGGAGGGCGAGCCCGAGCTCGCCGCCAAGGCCGCGATCGACCTCGGCGCCCGGCTCGCGGAGGAAGGCGACAACTGCCGCTCCGAGCTGTGCTTCCTGCCCGCCACCGGCCACCCGGCCACGGCCGCCGCGGCCTGGCGCAACCTCGCGGTCGTCCGCCACCGCCGCGGCGACCTCGACGGGGCGGTGGAGGCCGCCAGGGCCGGGCTGCCCGCCACCGCCGTCCTGGCCGCCGACCTGCTCGCCGAGCGCGGCGACGACGGGCAGGCGCGGCGGCTGCTGACGGAGGCGGCCGCGGCAGGCGACCTCGAATGCCTGCGCAGGCTCCTCCTCCACCTGCTCGACGTGCGGGACCACGCCGCCACGATCGAGGAGGCGGAGCGCGCCGTGGGAAGCGGCGACCCGGAGACCGTGGCCGTCGGTTACTGGGCGTGGGGCGGCGCGCTCGGCGCGCAGGGGGAGACGCGGGAGGCGGCCCGCATGTACGCCAAGGGCATCGAGGCCGGCCATCCCGAGCTGGCGGCGTCCCTGCGGCTCGACCTGGCCACGGCCCTGCGCGAGCTGGGCGACACGGCCGGGGCCGAGCGGGAGCTGGGCCTGGCGATCGAGTCCGGCCACCCGTACGCGGCGGCCAAGGCCGGCGTGCAGCGCGGCGTCTGGGCCTACGAGGAGGGCAGGCCGCTCGCCGCGGCCCGCTCGTTCGCCGCCGCGCTCAGCACCGGCACGGCCGGGGGCGGCATGGCCGAGACCGCGCTGGAGGCGCTGAACGGCATCTCGCAGGAGCTCTGCGACCGGGGCGAGCACGGGCCGGCGCTGGAGGTGCTGTCGCTGATGGGCGAGCACGCCGCCGCCCAGGCCCGCGACCTCGGCGGGCGGTGCGCGGACCCGGCGGCCGTGGTGCGGTACTACGAGCTGGCGGGCTCCGACCCGTACACCGAGATCGAGGCCGCCGGGCGGCTGGCGGAGCTGGGGGAGACGGCGGCGGCGCGCGCCACGTACGAGCGGCTCAACGAGCACGAGGACCCCGACGTGCGCTTCGTCGCCGGCGGCAGGCTGCTGGAACTGCTCGACTCGGCGGGCGACGCCGAGGCGTTCTACGACCTGGCGGAGCGGCGCGCCGGTGACGCCGACAGCCCCGCGCCCGGCGTGTTCGGCGGCCTGCTGGGCATGTTGCAGGAGCGCCAGGGCGACACCGAGGCGTCGCTGCGCACGCTGCGCGAGGCGGCCAGGAACGGCGAGCCGACCACGCTCAGCGTGTACGCGCAGACCCTGGTGGGCGCCGGGCACGTGGACGAGGGCAGGCAGGTGTACCTGCGGGTGCTGGAGGCCGGCGACGACGACCTGGCGGCCCGGGCCATGATCGCGCTCGGGCAGACGTACCACGAGGAGGACGAGGAGCGGGCGCGCACCTGGTACCGCAGGGCCGTCGACGAGGGCGAGGGGCACGTCAGCGCGCTGGGCGCGATGTACCTGGGCGCGCTGGCCAAGCGGAACAGGAACTTCTCCGAGGCGCTCATGTGGTACCAGCGCGTCATCGACGCGGGCGATCCGGAGTCGGGCATGGCGGCGGCGCACCTCGGCGAGCTGTGCTACTGGCTGGGCGACCGTGACGGGGCGCTGCGGTACTACGAGCTGACGCTGGGCCTGAGCGAGCGGCCCGAGCTGGTGGCCGAGGCCGCGTGCAGGCTCGGCGAGATCCGGTACGAGCGCGGCGACCTGGAGCTGGCCCGCCGGCTGCTGGCCACGGCCGTGGAGACCGGCGACCCCGCGTTCGCCGCCGAGGCCGAGACGCTGATGGCCAAGCTCACCTGAAGGCTGGTTCACCCCGGGAGTACCGCGGGGTGAACTTGCGCTTAATAAAATGACCAAATACTCTCATCTAGTCAAACAAATGGGGTGAGACTCATGGCGAGGGCAGGACGGCCACCGCGGGACCCGGCCCGCCAGCTGGAGCGGGCGCACCGGATCCTCGACGCCCTCGCCGAGCTGGTGCTGCGCTGGGGCTACGACAAGACCACGATCGACGACATCGCCCAGCGCGCCGGCGTCGCCAAGGGCACCATCTACCTGCACTGGAAGACCCGCGACGACATCTTCGCCGCGTTGCTGCGCCGCGAGCGGGTCCGCATGATGACCGAGGTCCGCGATCGGGCGCCGGCCACGCTCAGCGAGCTGTTCGGCGAGTTCTCGCGGGCGCTGCTGCGCAGCCCGCTGCTGCAGGCGGTGCTGACCGGCGACTCCCAGGTGCTCGGCAAGCTGACCAGCCAGAAGCGCAGCAGCACGAGCTGGCCGCAGATCGGGGCGGTCTTCGAGCCGTACGTGGCCGAGCTGGCCGGGCGCGGCGCGATCCGCGAGGACCCGGGCGACCACATGGTGAGGGTCAGCTCGATCGTCTACGGGTTCCTGCTCATGCGGACGTCTCTGCCCGACCACGCCGTACCGACGGACGACCGGGTCGCGGAGCTGGTGGCCGACACCATCGAGCGCACCATGAGCACGGGCCGCCCGATGTCCGCCGCCGACGCCGAGGCGGTCGCGCGGGTCACCCTCGAATTTCTCGACGCCGCTGTGGAGGTGGCCCGGCGCAGGCTGGACACCTCCCTGGGGCTCTAAGGAGCGTGTGCAGTGAGGGCCGTACTTCCTCTCGACGACTCTGCGGCCGACCTCGCGACCGTGGGCGGCAAGGGCGCCTCCCTGGCCAGGATGGCCGGGGCGGGGCTGCCCGTGCCGGGCGGTTTCCACGTCACGACCGAGGCCTACCGCGCGTTCGTGGCCGGGTTCCACGACGAGATCCTGCGCGCCGCCGCCGAGGACCCGGCCCGGATCCCGCCGCTGTTCGCCGCGCACGACATGCCCGGCGAGCTCGCCGGGGAGATCCGGCGGGCGTACGCGGAGCTCGGCGACGACGTGCCCGTGGCGGTGCGCTCGTCCGCCACCGCCGAGGACCTGCCCGAGATGTCGTTCGCCGGGCAGCAGGACACCTACCTCAACATCAGGGGCGACGCCCTGCTCGACGCGGTCAAGCGCTGCTGGGCCTCGCTGTGGAACCCGCGCGCGATCGCCTACCGCGACCGGAACGGCGTGCCGCACGACGACGTGGCGCTGGCCGTGGTGGTCCAGGAGCTGGTGGACGCCGACGCGGCGGGCATCCTGTTCACCGCCGACCCGGTCACCGGCGCCCGCGACGAGACCGTGATCAACGCCTCGTGGGGCCTCGGCGAGGCGGTCGTCGGCGGCCTGGTCACCCCCGACACGATCACCGTGTCGGACGGCAAGGTGACCGCGTCGCGCACCGGCGACAAGGCCGTCATGACCGTGCGCACCGCCGGCGGCACCGAGGAGCGGCCGGTCCCCGAAGAGCTGCGCGGCACGCCCGTGCTGGACGACGCCCAGGCCCTGGAGCTGGCCGCGCTCGGCGCCCGCGTCCAGGAGCTGTACGGCACGCCCATGGACGTGGAGTGGACCAGGCGCGCGGGCACGTTCGCCATCGTGCAGGCCCGCCCGATCACCGGCCTGAAGCCGCGCCTGGAGGAGTGGAACGACAGCCTCAAGGGCGACTACCTGTGGACCGGCGGCAACCTGGGCGAGGCCATCCCCGACGTGATGACCCCGATCACGTGGTCGTTCGTGCGCAGGTTCATCGAGGAGGCCATGTCCGCCTCCACGCTGCCCGGCTTCGACCTGGTGGGCAACATCGGCGGGCGCTTCTACATGAACCTGAGCATCGTCCACTCCATCGCCGCCGCCCTGGGCATGAGGAGCAGGCTCGGCGTGATCGACCAGGTCTTCGGCAAGACACCGCCCGGCCTGGAGGTGCCGCTGGTGCCGGTGCCGCGGTGGCGGCTCATCAGGACGGTCGTGCCCATGGCGATCCGCATCCGGCGCCGCGTCGCCCGCCATCTCGCACACATGCCCGAGTTCCTGGCCGGCTCGCCGCGGAAGTGCGAGGAACTGCGCGAGCGCGTCGCCGCGACCGGGTCGGGTGCCGAGCTGGCCGGGCTGTGGGAGCGGGAGATCGGGCCGCACCTGGTCACCTCCTCCCAGATGCTGGAGGCCGCGGGCCGCCAGGGCGGCGCCGCGCTCGTCTACACCCGCGACCGGCTGCGCAAGATGATGGGCGAGGTGGACGCCGAGGCGATGCTCACCGGCGTCAACGCCGAGGGCGAGCTGGCCAGCATGGGGCCGGTGATGGGCCTGTCCAGGCTGGCGCGCGGCGAGATCACCAGGGAGGAGTTCGCCCGCAGGTATGGGCATCGCGGCCCGCACGAGTTCGAGGTCTCGATCCCCCGGCCCGGCGAGGACCCGGTGTGGATCGACACCCAGCTCGCCGGCCTGCGCGACCCGCGGGCCGACACCGAGGCACTGCTGGAGCGGCAGCGCACGGCCAGGGAGCAGGCGTGGGCGCGCTTCGCGCAGCGCTACCCCGGCAAGCAGGCCCGGATGCGCGAGAGGGTGCGGCGGTGGAACGCGGTCGTCCGCGACCGGGAGACCGCCCGGTCGGAGAACATCCGGGCGTTCTGGGTGCTGCGCGCGTTCGTCGTACGGGCCGGGGAGCTGACCGGCGCCGGCGACGACGTGTTCTTCCTGTACCTGCCCGAGCTGCTCGCCCTGCTGCGCGGCGACCGGTCCGTGCTGGAGACGGCGCCGGTGCGGCGGGCCACGTACGAGCGGTACGCCTCGCTGCCGCCCTACCCGGCGCTGATCGTGGGCCGCTTCGACCCGGTGCGCTGGGCCGCCGACCCCGCCAGACGGGCCGACATCTACGACGCGCGGGGCGCGTCCGCGCCGGTCAGCGACACCGTAACCGGCTTCCCCGGCGCGCCTGGCGTGGTGGAGGGCACCGCCCGGGTCATCTCGGGACCGGAGGAGGGCGAGCGGCTCAAACCGGGCGAGATCCTCGTCACGACGCTGACGAACGTCGGCTGGACCCCGATGTTCCCGCGCGCCGCGGCCGTGGTCACCGACATGGGGGCGCCGCTCTCGCACGCCTCCATCGTCGCCCGGGAGCTGGGCATCCCGGCCGTGGTCGGCACAGGCAACGCCACCATGCGGGTGCGCGACGGCGATCGGATCAGGGTGGACGGCGAGCGGGGAACGGTCGAGTTGCTGGGATGAAAAGTCTGCGTCAAGTCGGCCCGCTCGCCGGTCGGCGTGTGATCACTTCGTTGACCATGATCGAACAGTGGATCCTGGAAGACGAGCGGGAGCTGGAGGCGCGCTGCGCCCGGTTCAGGGCCGCCAAGCAGACGCTTGACCGCAGCCATGGCGGGGACGAGATCGAGGATGAGGAGGACTCTGCGGCGTGAGGGGGCCGGGCTGCCGCCGTCGCTGGTAGCGGAGGTGGGACGCCGGCTGGGCGCCGTACGGGGGTTCGAGCCGCGGCAGGGCGGCTTCTCGTACGGCGTCCTCGGCGTCGCCACCATCGACCGGCCCCCTGACGGCGGGTCTTCGGACGGCGGGTGTCTGGACGGCGGGTCGTGGGACGGCGGCCTCCGGACTGCGGGCGGGTGTTTCTCAAGGCGGTGCCGTCCGGCGCGGACCATGCGGGGACTACCGGCCGGAGGCGGTGATCAGCGCGGCCTGCCCCCGTGGAGTGCCCGCGCCGCGCTTCGCGATCAGTCCTGGCGCACGCTCTCCAGCACCTCTGAGCGGGAGGTGATGAGGTTGTGGCCGCCGGGGCTGAACGAGTTGACGAACAGGCGGCTGCCGCCGGGCAGGGCGGCCAGCCGGAAGATCAGGTCGCGGGCGAGGACGCGCCAGCGGTTCGAGGGGGCGAGCCACTGGATGGACCGCCGCCCGAAGCCCTGCACCTCGGCGACGGCCGGGGCCATCCGCGCCTGGTAGCGGGCGAGGGCGCCGGCCAGGCCCCCGGGTGTCTCGTGGGGGCCGGGCAGGTGCCCCGGCGCGTCACCAGCCGTGGTCAGCTCGTCGGCCAGCACCCAGGCCGCCGCCATCGCCATGCTCGCCCCATGACCGGCGAACAGCGACACCGCCTGGCAGGCGTCGCCCAGGAGCACGGTCCGCCCGCTGTGCCAGCGTTCCATCTCCACCTGCGTCACCAGGTCGTAGTAGAGCCCGGCAGGCCCGGGGACACGCTCCAGCACCGTGGGCAGGATCCAGCCGAGCCCGCCGAAGTGCCGGCGCAGGGTGGCGGCCGGGTCGGCGGGCAGGGCGGGGTCCGGCTCGCGGCGCAGGAACAGCAGGGCGAGCCGGTCGTCGCGCAGCGCGTAGGCGCCGGCCATCAGGCCGGGCTCGGTGAGCATCTGGTAGCGCGTCCCGACCCGGCGGCTCAGCTCCGGGTCCGTCACGATGCAGGCCGCCACCTGGTGCCCGAGATAGCGCGGCACGACGTCGCCGAACGTCAGCTCCCGCACCCGGGAACGCGCCCCGTCCGCGCCCACGAGCAGGTCCACCTCCCGGGTGGTGCCGTCGGCCAGCCGCACCGTCACCCCGTCCGCGTGCTGCTCGGCGCTGTCGACGGTGGTGCCGTACGTGACGGGCGCGCGTACGCCGTCGGCGATGGCCCGGGCCAGGTCGCCGCGCAGCAGGCTGAACACGTTCTCCAGCGCCGAGGTCAGCTTCAGGTGGCTGGTCTGCCGCCCGTCGCGGCCGACGTAGCTGAGCTCGTCGACCGGGTAACGGTCGCGCAGCAGCCGGGGCCGCAGCCCCATGCGCTCGGCGACCTGGTGTCCGGGGCCGTAGAAGTCGATCAGGTAGCCGCCGTCGCGGAACGCCGGCGCCCGCTCGACCAGCTCCACCTCCCACCCGGCGCGTTCGAGGTGCCAGGCCAGCGTCAACCCGGCGATGCCGGCGCCGCAGATCAGGATCCTCACGATGCTCCCTTCCCGAACATGGCACGCAGCAGCCCGCCCAGCGCGGCCGGGTCGAGGCCGGGGTCGAGGGCGCGGTGCAGCATGATCCCGTCCATCGACGCCGCCAGCATCGCCGCCGCCGCGGCCGGGTCTCCCCGGTAACCGCGTTCGACCAGCCAGGACGCCACCGTGGCGCGGAACCGGCCGACCTGCTCGCCGAGCCCCTCGCGCAGCTCGGGCAGCCG
The DNA here is from genome assembly GCF_040656115.1 of Nonomuraea sp. NPDC050202. Taxonomy (NCBI): domain Bacteria; kingdom Bacillati; phylum Actinomycetota; class Actinomycetes; order Streptosporangiales; family Streptosporangiaceae; genus Nonomuraea; species Nonomuraea sp. NPDC050202. The sequence continues at coordinate 537,493 of NZ_JBFALF010000003.1, forward strand.
CGTGGCGGCCAGGAACATCTCGACCACCAGCAGCGAGGCAGGATCGGTGCCGCTGTAGCGCGACAGCTCGCCCAGCAGCCAGTCGACGGCCTCGCCGACGTCCTGCCGGGCGGTCAGCTCCGTGGCGAGCAGGTCGAGCAGGCCGGAGGTGAAGCCGAGGCCGGCGGCGACGAGCAGGTCCGTGACCGAGGCGAAGTGGTAGTGCACCACGCCGGGCGCGACCCCGGCCCGTTCGGCGACCAGCCGGGTGGTGACGCCGCCCCAGCCGACCTCGGGGACGAGGGCGACGGCCGCGTCGAGCAGCCGCTGGCGGGTGGCCTTGCCGCGCTCGGCGGAGAGGTGGGCCATGTTCTCCTCTTGGGCATTCGACTTGGGCAAGTGTCCAAATACTAGCTCATGCCTGAGCGCGGCACGAGGGGGGAGATGCGCGGCGTGCTCGAAGGGGCGCCGATTGGTGGGGGTGAGGTGCGGGGATGCGCGGCCTGTGGGGAGGCGGCGCGGCCCGGCGGAGTGAGGCGCGGGCCGGTGGGTGAGGGGCGGTGATCAGCCGCCGACGTGGATGCCCGGCCGGCGGCCGGGTTCGGGCTCGGCGGCGCGGACGATCTCGCGTACGACCGGAGCCGTGTCGCCGCGCCCCAGGATGAGGTAGCGGAACAGGTGCATCAGCGGCGCGCCCTCCGCCCACTCGAAGTAGCAGTGCGGCCGCACCCCCGTGGCGTCACGCAGGGCGAGCAGGACGGCGGCGATGGCGTTCGGCGCGGCGGGGCTCTCGGCACGCAGCACGCGGCGCCCGCTCACCTCCACGCCCCGCACCCGCAGCACGTTGCTGAACTCCGAGGGGTCGATGACGTCGATCTCCAGGAACAGCACGTCGGCCCGGCCGGGCACCGGGTTCATGCGACGCTGCTCGGACTCCTTGGCCTCGTACTCGGCCTTGTCGCCGCGCTGGCGGCGGTTGGCGATCAGGTTGAGCTGCCCGTCGTGGGCGAGCGAGTCGGTCACGAACCGCCGCGCGGCCTCGTCGAACTCGATCCGTTCGGCCCGCAGCTCCGTCGTCCGCGAGACCCGCGAGATCAGCGAGATGACGATGATCCCGAGGATGAAGAAGGCGGAGATGGCGATGCCGTCGGGCTTCTCCCTGATGTTCTCGGCCAGCGCGTACAGCAGGACGAGGGTCAGGACCGTGAACCCGGTGACGGCCCGGCGCTGCCGGTTGCGGACGGCGGAGATGGTCACCGCCGCCGCGCCGGAGACCATCATGGCCAGGATGCCGGTGGCGTACGCGCCGGCCTGGGCGTCCACGTCGGCGTCGAACGCGATCGTCAGCACGACGCAGACGAGCGTGTAGACCAGCACCACGGGACGCACGGCGCGCCCCCATTCCGGCGCCATGCCGTAGCCGGGCAGGTACCGCGGCACGATGTTGATCAGACCGGCCATCGCGGAGGCGCCGGCGAACCACAGGATGAGGATGGTGCTGATGTCGTACACCGTGCCGAACATCTCGCCGAGCCGCTCGTGCGCCAGGTACGCCAGCGCCCTGCCGTTCGCCGCCCCGCCGGGCCTGAACTCCTCGGCCGGGATGAGCACGGTGGTCACGAAGCTGGTCGCGATCAGGTAGACGCTCATGATGAGGGCGGCCACGGTCAGCAGCTTGCGGGTGTTGGCGATGCGCGAGTCCAGCCGTTCCCGCGCGGTGGCGCCCCCGGCCTCGACCAGCGGCATCATGCTGACCCCCGTCTCGAACCCGGACAGGCCCAGCACCAGCAGCGGGAAGGCGAGGATCGCGGGCCCGATGACGCCGCCGAGCCCGCCGCCCCCCTCGACCAGCGCCTCCGTCCAGGTGGCGAGCGCGCCGGGCGAGGAGAACACCTCGGTGAGCCCCACGGCGACGACCACGGCGTTGAGCCCGAGGAAGATCGCCACCAGCGGGATGGCGACCCCGACCGCCTCGGTGAAGCCGAGCAGGAACACCCCGCCGAGCACCAGCAGCAGCACCACGGTCAGCGCGACCTCGTGCCCGTGCAGGAAGCTCGGGAAGAACGGGTTCTCCACGACGTGCACCGACGCGTCGGCCGCCGACAGCGTGATCGTGATGATCCACGACGTGGCCACGAACCCCAGCAGCACCAGCACGAACAGCTTGCCCCGCCAGAACGGCAGCAGCCGCTCCAGCATGGCCACCGACCCCTGCCCGTGCGGGCTCTCCCTGGCCACCCGCCGGTACATCGGCAGCATGCCCAGCAGCGTCAGCGCCACGATCAGCAGCGTGGCCAGCGGCGACAGCGCGCCGGCCGCCGTCGCGGCGATGGCGGGCAGGTAGGCCAGCGTCGAGAAGTAGTCGACGCCGGTCAGGCACATGACCTTCCACCACGCCTGCGGCATGGCATGGCCCTCGGCCGTCTCGGGGCCGACCGGCTGCACCTGATGCTTCAGCAGCCACCGCAGCACACCGCTGGCCGGCGGCGCGGTCCGGCCGGGGGTCTCCACCACTTCGGGGACGGCCAGTCCGTCGCTACCGTTCACCGGAACTCCCTCTCGTCGTGAACGGTGTATCACCTTAGTGACCGGTAAATGGGTTGCTACGCCGGGAGCCGCTCTGGTGTCCTGTCCCCAGTTCGGACGAGCTGGAGGAGCAGGAAGATGCGGGCAACTGTCGTGTCCCACGAGACAGAAGGAGTCAGCCAATCAGAGGACATGACGTTCGGTGCGAATGCTCAATTTGGGGATTTTGGCGCATGTAGACGCCGGTAAGACCAGCCTGACCGAGCGGCTGCTGCACGCCGCCGGGGTGATCGACGAGGTCGGCAGCGTCGACGAGGGCAACACCCAGACCGACTCGCTGGCGCTGGAGCGCCAGCGCGGCATCACCATCAAATCCGCGGTCGTCTCCTTCGCCATCGGCGACACCACGGTCAACCTGATCGACACGCCCGGCCACCCCGACTTCATCGCCGAGGTCGAGCGGGTGCTCAACGTGCTCGACGGCGCCGTCCTGGTGGTCTCCGCGGTGGAGGGCGTGCAGGCGCAGACCCGCGTGCTCATGCGTACGCTGTGCCGCCTCGGCCTGCCCACGCTGATCTTCGTCAACAAGATCGACCGCCGTGGCGCCCGGTACGACGGCGTGCTGCGCGAGATCACCACCAGGCTGTCTCCCGGGGCGATCGCCATGGGCACGACCACCGGCCTCGGCACGCCCGCCGCCGCCTTCACCGCGTTCGACGGTCAGGCCGCCTTCGCGACGAGCCTGATGGACGTGCTCGCCGCCCAGGAGGACAGGCTGCTGGCCGCGTACGTGCACGACGAGACCTCCCTCACCTACCCCCGGCTCCGCGCCGAGCTCGCCGCCCAGACCGGGCGGGCGCTGGCGCACCCGGTGTTCTTCGGCTCGGCCATCACGGGGGCCGGGGTGGAGGCGCTGATGGCGGGCATCGAGGAGCTGCTGCCCGCCGCCCAGGGCGACCCGGAGGGGCCGGTGTCGGGGACCGTCTTCAAGGTCGAGCGGGGGCCGGCGGGGGAGAAGGTCGCGTACGCGCGGATGTTCGGCGGCACGCTGCGCGCCCGCGACCGGCTGAGCTTCGGCCCAGGCCGGGCGGGCAAGGTCACGGCGATCAGCGTGTTCGACGGCGGCACGGCGGCGCGGCGGCAGGAGGTGACGGCGGGCCGCATCGCCCGCCTCTGGGGCCTGGCCGACGTCCGCATCGGCGACACCATCGGCCACCCGCCCGAGGCCGGCACGCTCGGCCACCCGCCCGAGGCCGGCACGCTCGGCCACCCGCCCGAGGGCGGGGTCGAGGAGGCGGGCGCAGCGCGGGGTGCGGCCGGTCGGCCGTTCCGGGGCACGGAGGCGCACTTCGCGCCGCCCACCCTGGAGACCGTCGTGGTCCCGCGCCGGCCCGCCGACAGGGGAGCGCTGCACCTGGCGCTCACCCAGCTCGCCGAGCAGGACCCGCTGATCGGCCTGCGCCAGGACGACCTGCGCCAGGAGGTGTCGGTCTCCCTCTACGGAGAGGTCCAGAAGGAGGTCATCCAGGCCACCCTCGCCACCGACTTCGGCCTCGACGTCACCTTCCGCGAGACCACCACGATCTGCGTCGAACGCCCCTCCGGCACCGGCGCCGCCGTCGAGCTGATCTCCGTGGACCCCAACCCGTTCCTCGCCACGGTGGGCCTGCGCGTCGAGCCGGGGGAGATCGGCAGCGGGGTGCTGTTCCGGCTGGAGGTGGAGCTGGGCTCGCTGCCGTACGCGTTCATGCGCACGATCGAGGAGACCGTGCACGAGACGCTCAAGCAGGGCCTGCACGGCTGGGAGGTCGTGGACTGCGTGGTCACGCTGACCCATTCCGGCTACTACGCCAGGCAGAGCCACGCGCACGGCAGCTTCGACAAGAGCATGTCGAGCACCGCCGGCGACTTCCGCAACCTGGTCCCGCTGGTGCTGATGGCCGCGCTGCGGCGGGCGGGCACCACCGTGTACGAGCCGCTGCACCGCTTCCGCCTGGAGCTGCCGCCCGACACGCTGGGGCCGGTGCTGCCCGTGCTGGCAGGGCTGGGCGCGATCCCGCGCACCCGGCTGTCGTCCGTGGTGGAGGGGGAGATCCCGGCGGCCCGGGTGCACGGGCTGGAGCAGCGGCTGCCGGGGCTGACCAGGGGCGAGGGCGTGCTGGAGTGCGACTTCGACCGGTACGAGCCCGTACGCGGCCCGATCCCCGAGCGCCCGCGCACCGATCACAACCCGCTCGACAGGAAGGAGTACCTGCTGCACGTGGTCCGGCGGGTCTAGCCGCCGTCCTGGTCGGAGTCGGCGGCGAAGACGATGGCGCCCACGTAGCCGTCGCCCTCCTGGCCGACCTTCATCAGCATGCCGTCCTGGTAGATGGTGTCGCCGTCGTTGAACGTGTCGCGCCCGGTGCGCTCGGAGTAGGGCGCCTTGGCCATGACCACGCTGTTCAGCTCCTCGTCGAACATGATCTGCGTGGTCAGCACGCGCTCGCTGCTGACGTGCACCATGGCGTGGATGTGGATCGTGCGGCCCCGGTACCAGCCCGGCCAGATGGTGGTGAACTCGACGATGCCCTCGGCGTTGGTGACCTGCGCGCCGCGCAGGTAGCGCTTGTCGTCCGCGGGTGTCAGGTCCATCGAGCCGTCGCCCTCGCCGCCTCCGCCGGGGCCACCGCCGGGTCCGCCGCTCGGCGGGGGACCCGTGGGCGCGCCTCTCGGGGGTGGGTTGCCGCCCCCGCCGGTCGACAGCGACTCGGCGCCCGAGTACAGGCCGGCCGCGTCGCAGTGCCAGATCTCCACCACCGCGTTCTTCAGCGGCTCGCACGTCTCGCTGTCCTGCACCTTGATCGCGACCCGCAGCCGCACGCCCTGCCGGTCCTCGCGGATGTCGCTGCGCACCTTGTCGGCGTCGAAGTAGTACGGGCCCTGCGTGGTCGTGGCGGTCAGCCTGCAGGTGCCCGCGCCCTCGAAGAGCGCGGCCAGGTCACCGGTCGTGGCCGTGGTGGCCTGCGGCGTGACGGTCGCGCCCGTGGACGTGGTGACGGCCGACGTGCCGGAGCCGGAGCAGGCCGCCAGCAGGGTGCCGAGCCCGATCGAGCTGATGCCCGCGAACAGGCGCCGGCGGCTGACCCGCTGGCCGTCGTGGTCGTGTCCCACTGAGAATCCTCCGATGTGTCCCGATTTGCTGGGGACCACACCGTAGGCCGGGGCCTCTTACCCGTGCCTTTGCCGAGGATGAAGTTCTCGTGAGGAATCTAGCCGGGGTCGGCGGACATGACGATGGCGGCGAGGTAGCCGTCGCCGTCCCTGGTGACGTGCGCGAGCATGCCGTCCTGGTAGATGGGGTCGTTGCCGTTGAACGTGTCGCGCGGCGTCTGGTGCCCCCGGTACGGCGGCCGCGCCAGCACTTCGCGGTTGAACGCCTCGTCGAACATCAGCTCCGTGCACAGCGCCCGCGTCCCGCCCACGACCACCATCACGTGGATGTGCACGGTCCGGCCCGGGTACCAGCCCGGCCAGATGGTGGTGAACCGGACGATGCCGTCGGAGTCGGTGACCTGCGCGCCGCGCAGGTAGCGGCTGCGGTCGGAGGGCTTCAGGTCGGTGAACGTCGTCCCGGGTCTGACCTGGACCTTGCCGCCCTTGCTCAGCACCTCGCGCGACTCCGTCTCGGCACCCGAGTAGAGCCCACCGGCATCGCAGTGCCAGATCTCGACCACCGCGTCGTCCAGGGGGCTGCAGGTCTCGCCGTCCCGCAGCTTGATCGCCAGGCGCAGGCGCACGCCCTGCCGGTCCTCGCGGATGTCGCTGCGCAGCGTCTCCGTCTCGAAGTAGTAGGGGCCCTGCTTGGTGCTCGGCGTCAGCCTGCACGTCCGGGCCTTGGCGAACAGCGCGTCGGCCCTGGCGTACGGGTCAGGGCCGGACGTGGCGTGCGCGCCGGCGGTGAACAGGCCGCCGAGCCCGAGCGAGCCGACTCCGGTGATCAGCCGCCGCCGGCTGACCCGCCGGCCTTCGTGATCGTGTCCCACGGAAGTTCCTCAACGGTCAGGAGCTACTTCCCCGGAACATCTCACGATCGGGGCGATTTTCCGCGCAGGCTGGAGCTCGTGTCGAGACGGTCGAAATCCTTTTCGGTCGATACCGAACTGTAACCAACTGTTCGCCAGCTGATCAGCAGCCACGGATTGCTGTTCCAGCACCTCAGAGTGCATGCACCGGGTTGCAGTCAACGATTGACAGCCCTGACTCGGCCGGTCTACTTTCCCGAAAACCTTTCAGGTTGTCCCGACTCATCGCTGTTAGCGCTCACATTCCTTAGGGGCGAAATCATGAGACGACGATGGGCGGCGGCCATCGCCGCGGCACTCCTGCTCCTGCTCACCGACGCCCGGCCCGCGCTGGCGGGCGCGCCGATCACCACCGCGATCTACACGGCCGACCCGGCCGCGCTGGTCGTGGGCGACACCCTGTACCTCTACACCGGCCACGACGAGGCCCCGACCGGCGGCACGAACTTCGTCATGCGCGACTGGCACGTCTTCAGCTCCACCGACGCCGCCACCTTCACCGACCAGGGCGCGAAACTGTCGATCTCGAACTTCTCCTGGGCGGGCGCGGACGCCTGGGCGAGCGAGGTCGAGCGCGGCGCCGACGGCCGCTACTACTGGTTCACCTCGGTCAACGGCAACGGCCCCGGCTGGATGAACATCGGCGTGGCCGTCGGCAACAGCCCCACGGGCCCGTTCACCGACGCCATCGGCGGCCCGCTGATCAGCGACAGCACCCCGAACTCCTCCCCGCTGAACATCGACCCCACCGTCTTCACCGACGACGACGGCCAGGTCTACATGTACTGGGGCTCCTACTACGGCCTGCGCGCCGTCCGGCTCAACGCCTCCATGACCTCGACCGTCGGCTCGGTGATCACCCCGAGCGGCGTGTCGAACTTCTGGGAGGCCCCCTGGATGTTCAAGCGCAACGGCGTCTACTACCTCGCCTACGCCGCCAACGACTCGGGCTGCTCCCAGCCGGGCTACGCGTGCGTCCGCTACGCCACCGCGAGCAACCCGCTGGGCCCGTGGACCCACCGCGGCGTCGTGCTCGACCAGGTCAGCTCCACCACGAACCACCCGGCGATCATCGAGTTCAAGGGCCAGTGGTACATGGTCTACCACAACGCCGCCGCCCCCGGCGGAGGCGACTTCCGCCGCTCGGTGACCATCGACAAGCTCTACTTCAACGCCGACGGCACCATGCAGAAGGTCGTGCAGACCGGCGGCCCGACCACCCCCGGCAACCTGGCGGCCGGCGCCACGCCGTCCACCTCCTACGTCTCACCGTGGGAGACCCTCGGCGCGATCAAGGACGGCTACACCCCCGCCAACTCGCAGGACCACAGCCACGGCGCCTACGGCAACTGGAACCACCAGGGCACCGAGTGGATCGAGTACCAGTGGCCCACCGCCCAGACGATCTCCCGGTCCGAGGTGTACTGGTTCGACGACAACCTGGGGATCGACCTGCCGGCCTCCTGCCAGGTGCAGTACTGGAACGGCAGCGCCTACGTCAACGTGCCCGGCGCGTCGGGATGCGGCGTGGCGGCCAACACCTTCAACGCCACGACGTTCACCCCCGTCAGCACGACCCGCCTGCGCCTGAACATCACCTCCAGATCCGGTCACTCGACCGGCGTGCTCGAATGGAGAGCCTTCTCATGAGGCGTGCCCTGTTAGCCCTGCTCCTCGTCGCTGGCCTGGTGACGGCCCCCGCCGCGTACGCCGACCAGACCATCGGCTACCCCACCTTCAGCGGCCCGGCCGTCCCCGCGCCGCCGGGCACGTACACGACCGGCGACTACATGCGGGCCATCCACGACGCCGAGAGCTCCGGCACCGACTTCTGGATGGACCGCCTGCTGGCCCGCTCGGGCAACGACCCGGCGGGCACCTGGCTCATGACGCGCGGCCGGGCGCTGTTCATGAAGACGCACACGCCCGGCACGCTCGGTTTCGCCGGGCAGGCCGCGTACTGGGAGAGCATCAGCGACAACAACGCCTTCACCGTGGCGCTGACCCCCGGCACGTTCACCGAGCAGGTCGGCTCCCGCTGGCAGGCGCCCAGCCACTGGAAGAGCCGCCACACCAGCGGCTCCATCACCGTCAACCAGACCAAGTTCATCACCGACAACAACGTGGCCGTGGCCAACCTGGCCATCACCAACGGCGGCTCCGCCTCCACCACGCTGCAACTGCGGGCCACCTCGCCGTACGCGACCAGCGGCAGCGGCAGCGAGCTGACCGGCCAGGTGAACGCCTACAACAACCTCACCACCCTCTACCCCCGGCTCACCTGCGACGGCTGCGCGGTCTCCAGCGGCGGCCTCAACCGCTCGCTCACGATCGCCGCCGGCGCCACGGTGACGGTCAAGGTGGTCATGGGCTTCGTCACCAGCGAGCTGCCGGCCTCCCGCACCGAGTACGACGCCTACGCCGGCTACTCGGCCGCCACCGCGTTCGCCACCCACGTGCGCGCCTACAACCGCTGGTGGGCCGAGAACGTGCCCTACATCGACGTGCCCGAGCCGGCGATCAAGAAGAACATCTACTACCGCTGGTGGCTGATGCGCTTCAACCACCTCGACGCCGACATCCCCGGGCAGACCTTCCAGTTCCCCACCTCCACCGAGGGCGTGCTGGGCTACAACAACGCGATCGCGCTGACCCAGCCCATGCACATCGACGACCTGAAGTACCTGCGCAACCCGATCTACGCCTACGGCGACTGGCTGAGCGTCGGCCAGACCTCCAAGAACGGCCGCTTCCTCGACAACCCCGGCGACCCGGAGAACTGGTCGAACAGCTACACGCAGTACATCGGCGAGGCGGCCTGGAAGAGCTACCAGATCCACGGCGGCCAGCCGGCCATCGCCGCCAACCTGGCCCGCTACGCCGAGCAGGACGTCAAGGGCCAGCTCGCCCACTACGACACCGACAACAACAAGCTCATCGAGTACGACTGGGGCGCCTTGACCGGCAACGACGCCGACGCCGTGTCGTTCCACTGGAAGCCGGGCCGCATGGACCGGGCCGAGGCCGCCTACCAGTACAGCGGCGCGCTGGCCGCCGCCCAGGCGTACGAGGCCATCGGCAACACCGCCAAGGCCACCGAGCTGCGCACCCTGGCCACCCAGATCCAGAACGCCATCGTCAACGTGTTGTGGAACCCGGGCAGGCAGCTCTTCGAGCACCGGCTGAAGTCCACCAACGAATGGGTGCCGTGGAAGGAGATCAACAACTACTACCCGTTCGCCGTCGGCGCGATCCCCAACACCGCCACCTACAAGCAGGCGCTGCGCCTGTTCGACGACCCGGCGCAGTATCCGATCTTCCCCTTCTACACCGCCAACCAGGCCGACAAGGCGGCCTCCGGCACCGGCAGCAACAACTTCTCCACGATCAACTCGACCGTGCAGTTCCGCCTGCTCTCCTCGGTGCTGCGCAACTATCCCAACGAGTGGATCGACCCGACCTGGTACAAGAAGCTGCTCTACTGGAACGCCTGGGCGCAGTACGTGGGCGGCAACACCCAGTGGCCCGACGCCAACGAGTTCTGGGCCGACTGGAACGGCTCCTCGATCACCTACCGTTCCTGGATCCACCACAACATCCTGGGCAGCAGCAACTGGACCGTCGTCGAGGACGTCGCCGGGCTGCGGCCGCGCAACGACGCCAAGGTGGAGCTCTCGCCGATCAACATCGGCTGGTCCCACTTCACCGTCAACAACCTGCGCTACCGCAACGCCGACCTGACCATCGTGTGGGACGACCCGGCCGACGGCGTCGTCCGCTACCCCGGCGTGCCCGAGGGCTACTCGATCTACGTCAACGGCAGCCGCGCCGCCACCGTGTCGACGCTGGTGCCGTTCACCTGGGACCCGGCCACCGGAGCCGTCACCACCAGCGGCACCGTCACCCACAACGTCGCCGTCGCGGGGCTGCAGGCTCCGACCCACGTCAGCCACACCAGCGCCCGCATGGTCGACATGCTGGCCAAGGCCGGCGTCGACCTCACCGCCAACCTGACGAACCTCGCCGCCGGCGCCACCGCCACGGCCTCCACCACCGCCTCCGGCAGCTCCACCGCGGGCGCCGTGGACGGCTACCCCATCAACGAGCCGTTCTGGGGCGGCACCACCGCCGGCCAGGACTGGTACGAGCTCAACTTCGGCACCGCCCGCACGCTCAACGAGGTGCGGCTCTACTTCAAGGACAGCCGTCCGGCCAGCGCCACCTACCGGGCCCCGGCCTCCTACGACGTCCAGTACCACAACGGCAGCGCCTGGGTCAGCGTGCCCTCCCAGGCCAAGACCCCGGCCGCGCCGCGCGCCAACTACAACGTGGTGCAGTTCCCCGCCGTCACCGCGCAGCGGGTGCGGGTGCTGACCACGGCCGCCTCCGGCGCCAGGACCGGCCTCACCGAGATCAAGGTGCACAACCGGGGCGGCGTCCAGCCGCCGTCGAACCTGGCGGCGTCGGCCACGGCGAGCGCGTCCTACACCTCCTCCTGGGAGAGCGTGGCCGCGGTCAACGACGGCATCGACCCGCCCTCCTCCAACGACACCGTCAACCCGCGCTGGGGCTGCTGGCCGGAGACCGGGCAGCAGTGGGTGGACCTGACCTGGTCCTCGGCCCGCACGCTCAACCGGGCCGAGGTGTACTTCTTCGACGACGAGCAGGGCATCGACATGCCGGCGTCGTGGAAGCTGCAGTACTGGAACGGCAGCGCGTACGTGGACGTGCCGGGCGCGTCGGCGTACTCGCTGACCAAGAACGCCTACAACTCCGTCACCTTCACCGCCACCGGCACCACCCGCCTGCGGGTGCTGCTCACCGGGAACGGCACCAGCTCCGTCGGCCTGCTGGAGGTCAAGGCCTACGGAACCTGATCCGCCGAGCGACCGCGCCCGAGCCTGGTGGCACCTTGACGTCACCCACGGCTCGGGCGCACCATCACGTCCATCAGCGGTAGTTACTTTCTTACTTTTAGTGACGGAGCGCGGCAGAGTCAGGCAAGCTGCTGTCACAACTTCAGCCGATGGGTGGCGATCACGATGGCAGGCAAGTGGCAGGCAGGCAACCTTCCGGCGGAGCTGACCAGCCTCATCGGGCGTCGCGGCGAGCTCGACCAGGTGCGCCGCGCGTGCCGGCGGTCCCGGCTGGTGACCCTCACCGGCGTGGGCGGCGTCGGCAAGTCCCGCCTGGCCCTGCGCGCCGCCGCCGACCTGCGGCCCGAGTTCGGCGGTGGCGCCTGGCTCGTGGAGCTGTCACCGCTGGTCGACGGCTCGCTGCTGCCGCACGCCATCGCCGAGGCGCTCCGGCTCACCGACCAGACCACCCGGCCGATGGTCGAGGTGCTGGCCGAGCACCTGTTCGGCCGGGAGGTCCTGCTCGTCCTCGACACCTGCGAGCACCTCGTCGGCCCCTGCTCCGCGACGGTCACCACGCTGCTCGACGCCGTGCCCGGGCTGCGCGTGCTGGCCACCAGCCGCCGCCCGCTGGAGGTGCCGGGCGAGCTGGTGTTCGTGGTCGATCCGCTGCCGGTCCCGCCCGCCGGGTCCACGGGGCCGGCCGCCGGTGACGCGGTGGCGCTGCTGGCCGAGCGCGCCGCCGAGACCGTGCCCGGGTTCGACCTCGCCGACCAGGACCAGGAGGCCGTCGGCCGGCTGTGCCGGCGGCTGGAGGGCATCCCGCTGGCCATCGAGCTGGCCGCCGCACGGCTGCGCGAGCTGCCCGTCACGCACCTGGCCGACCGGCTCGACGACCGGTTCTCGGCGCTGGAGGACGATCCCGCCGCCACCGCCGGCCCGCCGTGGCACCAGGCCCTGCGGACCGCCATCGGGTGGAGTCACGAGCTGTGCGAGCCCGCCGAGCGGCTGCTCTGGGCGCGGCTGTCGGTCTTCGCCGGCGACTTCGACGCCGAGGCCGTGCGCGAGGTCTGCGCCGACGAGCGGCTGCCGGAGGCCGACATCGGGCTGCTGCTCGACGCGCTGTCCGACGAGTCGATCCTGACCTGGCTGCCGACCGGCGCGGGCGAGCGCTACCGGATGCTCGACACGCTGCGCGAGTACGGCGCGAGCTGGCTGCGCCACCTCGGCGAGGAGGAGCGCTTCAAGCAGCGCCACCGCGAGCACTACCTGTCGCTGGCCACCCGGGGCGCCGCCGGCTGGCTCGGCCCCGGCCAGATCTCCTGGTACGACCGCATGATCGGCGAGCACGACAACCTGCGCGCCGCCCTGGAGGTGGCGCTGGGCGCCAAGGACGGCCTGCCCGCACTGGAGCTGGCCGGCACGCTGGCGTTCTTCTGGTACGGCTGCGGCTACGCCAAGGAGGGCCGCCACTACCTGCGGCAGGCCCTCGACCTGGGCACCCGGCCCGGCCCGGCGCTCGTGCAGGCCCTGTGGTCCGACGGCCACCTGGCGGCCACGCAGGGCGACGCGGACGCCGCCGAGGCCAGGGCCGCCCAGATCGGGCTCGCCGCGGGCGCCGGCGACGCGTACGCGGCGAGCTGTGTCAGGGCGCTCAGGGCGATGGCCGGGGTGATCCGCGGCAACCTGATCCAGGCGATGGCCGAGTCGGAGCCCGCGTACCTGAGCCGGTGGGCCGACGAGCCGCTCACCATCGCCAAGCTGGTCGGGCTCTACTGCCGGGCGCACGCCCTCACCGTGGACGGGCGGATCGACGAGGCCGTCGCCGTGCTGGAGGACGCGCGCACGCTGTGCGACCGGTGCGGCGAGCAGTCGATGCGCTCCCACGGCGACTTCCTGCGCGGCCAGGCCGAGCTGAGCGCCGGGCGTCTCGACCTGGCCGTCACCTACGGGCAGGCCGCCCTGCGGACCAAGCGGCGCCTGCACGACAGCTTCGGCATCGGCCTGACGGTGGACCTGCTCGCCCTGGCGGCGGGCGCGGCCGGCCGGGCGCACCGCGCGGCCCGGCTGCTCGGGCTGGCACAGCGCATCTGGAGCACCCACGGCCAGGCGCAGGCCAGCGTGCCCGCCCTGGTGGCGGCCAGGAAGGCGTGCGAGGCGGGAGCCCGTGACCTGCTCGGCGACAACGCCTTCGAGGTGGCCTACCGCACCGGGTTCGACAGCGACATCGACGCGGGCATCGCGTACGCGCTCGAACCGGAGGGCGAGGGCCTGCACAACGGGCTCGGCTGACCCTCAGCGCTGTCCGGCCGGGCGGATGATCAGCTCGTTGACGTCCACGCCGGCCGGCTGGCCCATCGCGTACGAGATGGCCTGGGCGATGCTGTCCGGCGGGATGCTCTCCGCCCGGTAGGTCCGCATGGCCTCCCGCGCGACGGGGTCGCTGATGCTCTCGGCCAGCTCCGACTCCACGACGCCGGGGGAGACGGTGGTGACGCGGATGCTCGGGTCGAGCTCCTGGCGCAGCCCCTCGGTGATCGCCCAGGCGGCGTACTTCGTGCCGCAGTAGACCGCCGCCGTCGGCGACACCTGGTGGGCGCCGATGGAGGCCACGGTGATGAAGTGCCCCGCACCCTGCCGCTGGAAGTGCGGCAGCGCGGCGGCGATCCCGTACAGCAGGCCGCGGACGTTGACGTCGATCATCCGGTCCCACTCGTCGACCAGCAGCGCGTCCAGCCTGGACAGCGGCATCACGCCCGCGTTGCCGACGAGGACGTCGATCCGGCCGTGCCGCTCGGCGGCGGTGTCGGCGAACGCGGCCACGTCCGCGCGGTCGGTCACGTCGAGCCGCCGCACGTCGGCCTTGCCGCCGGCAGCCTCGATCGCCGCGGCGGTCTCGGCGAGCCGGTCCTCGCGGCGGGCGCCGAGCACCACGTGGTGGCCCTCGCGGGCCAGGCGCAGCGCGGTGGCCCGGCCGATGCCGCTGCTCGCGCCGGTGATCAGGACGACTTTGCTCTCCATGGTGTTCGCTCCTGTTCGGGTGGCAGGCGCTGAGCGTGGGCTCGCGCCAGGTGTCGAAGGTGGTCGTGAGCATGCCGGGACGGCGCGGCGGCGAATGTGCTCCGCGCGCTTCGAGAGGTGTTCGGGGTCAGGCCGTGAGGCTGCCCAGCAGCGACAGCGCCTCTTCCGACGGGCTGCCCGGGGCGGCCTGGTAGACGACGAGCTGCTGGCTGGGTGCGCTGTTCACGGTCAGCGACTCGTAGTGCAGGGTCAGCGGGCCCACCAGCGGATGGCGGAAGCGCTTGGTCTCGTGGGTCTTCTGGCGGATGTCGTGGCGGGCCCACAGCTTGCGGAAGGTCTCGCTCTTCAGTGACAGCTCCCCGACGACCTCGATGAGCCGCGGGTCGTCGTAGTCGGTGCCGGCGGCGGAGCGCAGCCCGCCGACGGTGTTGACCGCCACCCGGTCCCAGTCGGGGTAGAACTCGCGGGCGTCCGGGTCGAGGAACACCAGCCGCACCAGGTCGTGGCTGTAGGCGTGGCCGTCGAACAGCGCCTTGCCGAGCGGGTTGGCGGCCAGCACGGTCAGGCACCGGCCCAGGACGACGGCGGGGGTGTGCGGCCAGGCCGCCATCATGCGGACCAGGTTGGGGCTGACCTGCTCACGCCGGGGGCGCGGGCGCCGCCTGGCCGGGGCCGGGCGGGAGAGCTGGTGCAGGTGCGCGGCCGCGTCCTCCTCCAGCTCCAGCGCCCTGGCCAGCGCGTCGACCACCTGGGCCGACGGGTGGCGCTCGCGGCCCTGCTCCAGCCGGACGTAGTAGTCGGTGCTGACACCGGCGAGCTGCGCGACCTCCTCGCGGCGCAGGCCCAGCACGCGCCGCCGGGTGCCCGCGGGCATGCCGAGGTCCTCCGGCTGGAGGAGCTCGCGGCGGGCTCGCAGGAACTGGCCGAGCAGGTTGTCCGTGTCCATGTTTCGAGGCTAGGCGAGGATGAGGACAGGAAAGAGTGCCCAAGCTGGGTGGGATACACCCACCTTCGAGCGGCAAATCTCTGATTATGAGTAAAAATGCCGAAATCTACAGGCTTGCCGGGATTGTCATTGCCTGCGTAGGGCTGATGATCGCGGCCTGGGTCGGCGGCTGGGCCGCCATCGTGGGAGGAGCGGTGCTGATGGTGGCGGGAGGCGTGCTCTACATCATCAACCACGACGGTTTCGTCATCTGAATGACGCCGGCTGAATGGGGTTGGCTGAATGGGGCCGGCTGAACGGCCGAGGGCGGGCGGCCCGGATGGGAGCCGGTGAGGGGGCCGCCCGCCGCCGGGATCCGATCAGCGCAGGCGACCCGCCCCCGCGCCCGCCGGCACCAGGTACCTGAGCACCTTGGCCGGGTGCACGCGGGGGACCAGCGTCGGGGTCCAGCCCGCCTCCGTGCCGAGCGCCGTGCCGTTGGCCTCGTTGTACGCGGCCACCACGTCGGTCGCCACGCCGTCCACGAGGTTGTCCTTCGCCGTGATCGCCGTGCCGTTGAACACCGTCAGCACCTTCGCCGCAGCGATCCCGTCGAAGGCGTTGCTCTCGGCGTAGACCTTGGAGCCGAAGCCCACGCCGATGCTGTAACCGTGCCCGGGGCCGCCCTTGTAGTAGTTGTTGTACACGTGCACCTGCCCGAACCGGACCCGGGGCGTGCGCTGGCCGAGCGACTCGAAGTAGTTGTGGTGCAGGGTGACCTTGAGCTTGTCCTCCTCGCCGTAGCGGGACGGGCTGTCGGTGTTGCCGATCAGCGTCACCTTGTCGTGGCCGCTGAGGTGGTTCCACGACAGCGTCACGTGATTCGACCCGCGGACCACGTCGAGCAGGCCGTCGTGCACCTGGTACGGGCGGCCGAAGTAGAGCGGCTGGCCCGAGTCGGGGTTGTCGCCGTCGTTGAGCGTGTTGTGGTCCAGCCACACGTGGGTGGAGCCGGAGACCTCCACGTTGTCGAAGGAGGCGTTCCAGTTGCCCTCGGCGCCGTCGGTCGGGTCCCACTGCGGGAAGCAGTCGGCGGTGTCGGTGATGGTCAGGTTGCGCACGATGACGTTGTCGGCGTTGCTGATCCGCAGGCCGAAGCTCTTCAGCGCGGCGTTCCTGCCCAGGCCCATCAGCGTGACGTTGGCGCCGACGGTCACCGTGACGTGCTCGGCCATCTTGGCGTACGACGCCTTGCGGGCCTCCTCCAGCGGCCCCGAGGGGACACTGGTCCTGCCCCAGACGGCCGGGTCGTAGGCGGCCAGGTAGGCGGGCAGGCTGTAGCCGTTCACGGCGTAGTCGTCGCAGGTCAGCGGGTTGCCCGCGGCGTCGGTGTCGGCGTCGATGGCGCCCTTGACGTAGACGATCCTCGGGGTGTTGTCGGCCGGGTCGCCCAGCGCGGCCAGCAGCTCCGCCCTGGTCGAGACGACGTGCACGTCCTCGGGGCGGGCGGCTGAGCCGCCGGTCGTGCCGGTCGTGGCCGCGGCCCAGCCGTCGTCGCGCGGCAGCACCTGGCGGCCGGGCTCGGGCCTGATGGCGGGTCCCGGGCGGCGCACCGGGTTCCAGCCGTCCGAGCCCGCCAGGTACCTCTCCGGCGTGTACGCCCTGGCCTGCTCCGCGGAGAGCTGCGGGCGGTCGTCGTTGACGGTCGCCCCCGGGCCGTGGTTGCGGTACTCGGACAGGCGGGCCTCGCGCCAGTTCAGCCCTGACATGTCGGTCCAGGGCGCGTCCTTGAACTGCTGGCCCAGCCACGACTCCCGCACCAGCACCTGGCCGCGCGCCGTGGCGGAGCCGCCGGCCGGCCACGGGCGGCCCAGGTGGAACGTGCGGGCGGGCGCGTCGCTGACCAGGTGGCTGCGGTGGATCAGGAACCCGTACGGGTTGGTGATCTCCGTGCTGGCGGCGGTGACGTAGCCGTTGTTGTCCGTGCTGCCCCGGCTCAGCGCCTTGATCACGCAGCGGTCGAACACGGCCGTGGCGCGGCCGAAGATGAAGTCGACGTCGCCCTCGACGTAGCAGTTGTGGAAGTACTGCCGGGCGAAGGTGGTGGCGGAGCCGGTGTTGGCGTACAGGGTGTCCTGGTTGCCGAGGAACCTGACGTTGTCGTACACCTGGCGGTCGCCGGTCGTCCTGACGGCGACGGCCTGGCTGTTGCCGTTCGCGGCCTCGTCGTAGGAGTTCTCGAAGGTGAGGTTGCGGGCGGTGAAGTCGGGGGCGCTGATCACGTACGAGGCGCTGCCCGAGGTGCCGTAGGGGCCGGAGCCGTCCGGCTTCTGCGTGGCCGCGGAGGCGTCGAAGGTGAGCACCACCTCGCGCGGGTCGCGGGTGTCGCCGGCCAGCGTGATGTGCGGTTTGTCGGCGGGGATGACCACCTGCTGCTTGTAGGTGCCCTTGCGGACCAGGATGGTGACGGGCCGGGTGTTGCCCGGGGGCACGGCGTTCACGGCGTCCTGGACGGTCGGGTGGTCGCCCGAGCCGTCGGCGGCCACGACGATGGTGGCGCGGGTGCTGGCCGCGGCCGGGGCCGCGGGCGTCACCGTGGCGATCACTGTCAGGGCGATCATCGGGGGGAGTAACAGAAGTCGCATGCGCAGCCTCGGCAGAGTGCGGCAATCGGTTGCATGAAACGTTCGCCCACCTGCCCTCACTTCGTCAATGATATGCAGTGAAACTGCACTCCATCGGCCAGCAATCGCTTGCAGTGCGGAAGCGGGCTGTTGACCCGTGATCGCCCCCGCTCTACAGTCCGCCTGATATTTATCGGCATTTCCCTGAAACTTTCATTCCGGATGCCATAGGAGCACCGTGCGGACCTTACGAGCCCTGGTGGTCGCCGCCCTGTTATGCCTCGTGCCGGTGCTCCCGGCGCACGCGGCCGGCCTCACGTACGACTTCGAGGACGGCACCGCCCAGGGATGGGGGCCGCGCGGCGACGGCGTCTCCGTCACGGTGACGCCGGACGCGGCCCGCGCGGGGTCGGGCGGCCTCGCGGTGAGCGGCAGGACCGCCACCTGGCACGGCGCGTCCATCCCCGGCCCCTTCGTCAGGGGCGTCGGCTACACCGTCACCGCGTACGCCAGGCTGGTCGCGGGGCAGCCCGCGAGCACGATCGCGATGACCGTGCAGCGCACGCCGACCGGCGGCGAGACCACCTACGAGCGGGTCGCGGCGGCCACCGTCACCGACGGCGCCTGGGTGCGGCTGTCGGGCAGCTACCTGTTCACCGCCGAATCCACCGACGTGCAGCTCTACGTCGAGAGCTCCGACGCCACCTCCCAGTACTACCTGGACGACATCGTCCTGAGCCCGCTCGGTGACCCCACCCGCGAGCCGATCACCACCGACTTCGAGGACGGCACCGCGCAGGACTGGTCACCGCGCGCCGCCGCCGCCCTCCAGGTCGGCACCACCGCCCACGGGGGCACCCACGGCCTCACCGTCACCGGCCGCTCCGCCTCCTGGGACGGCCCCGCGCTGAACGTGCTCGGCCGCATGGGAAAGGGCGACAAGTACGCCCTGTCGGCCTGGGTCAGGCTCGGCCCCGACACCGCCTCCGGCAAGCTCGGCCTCTCGATCGAGCGCCGCACCGGCGGCACCTCCAGCTACGAGCGCGTCGTCGCGCCCAAGGACGTGCC
Source organism: Nonomuraea sp. NPDC050202 (assembly GCF_040656115.1). Classification (NCBI taxonomy): domain Bacteria; kingdom Bacillati; phylum Actinomycetota; class Actinomycetes; order Streptosporangiales; family Streptosporangiaceae; genus Nonomuraea; species Nonomuraea sp. NPDC050202. The sequence continues at coordinate 556,556 of NZ_JBFALF010000003.1, forward strand.
CGCGGGGGAGTGGGTGCGGCTCTCCGGCACGTACACGCTCGCCCACGACGTCGACTTCCTCAGCCTCTACCTCGAGTCCGACACCGGCACCTTCCCCTTCCACCTCGACGACTTCACGATGACCTACGTCGAGCCCAAGCCCATCCAGACCGGCATCCCCTCCCTGAAGGACGAGGTGCCGTTCACCATGGGCTCGGCCTTCACCCGGCCCGAGACGCTCGGCGTGCACGGCGAGCTGCTCGCCAAGCACTTCAACGGCGTCACCCCCGGCAACGAGCTCAAGTGGGACGCCACCGAGCCCCGCGAAGGGGAGTTCACCTTCACCGACGGCGACCACCTGGTGAACTTCGCCACCGAGCACGGCATGACCGTCCGCGGCCACACCCTCGCCTGGCACAGCCAGACCCCGGCCTGGGTGTTCGAGAACGCCACCAAGGAGGTGCTGCTGCAGCGCCTGGAGCGGCACGTGCGCACGCTCGTCACCCGCTACAAGGGCCGGATCGCGGCCTGGGACGTGGTCAACGAGGTCGTGGACGAGAACCAGCCCGACGGGCTGCGCCGCTCCCCGTGGTACGAGATCGCCGGGCTCGACTTCATCCGCACCGCCTTCCGCGTCGCCCGCGAGGCCGACCCGGACGCCAAGCTGTTCATCAACGACTACAACACCGAGTTCCCGCGCAAGCGCGAGGCCCTGTACAAGCTGGTCAAGCAGCTCAAGGACGAGGGCGTGCCGATCGACGGCGTCGGCCACCAGCTCCACCTCAACATCGAGCACCCGCCCGCCTCCGCGGTCGAGGCCACCATCGAGCGCTTCGCCACGCTCGGCCTGGACCAGCAGGTCACCGAGCTGGACGTGAGCATCTACACCGACTTCGTCTCCTCCTACGACACGATCCCGCCCGAGCTGCTCGTCCAGCAGGGGCACCGGTACAAGGAGTTGTTCGACGTCTTCCGGCGGCAGGCCGGACGGTTGAGCTCGGTCACCGTGTGGGGCAAGTCGGACGACGTGAGCTGGCTGCGCTCCTGGCCGATCCCGCGGCTCAACGCGCCGCTGCTCTTCGACGACGACCTGCAGGCCAAGCCCGCGTACTGGGGCGTCGTGGACCCGTCCAAGCTGGAACCGCTCGTGCGCGAGCTGGAGGCGCCCGCCGCGGTCGTCAAGGTGGACGGCCGGCGCGACCTGGAGTGGGACCTGCTGCCGGACGCGCCGCTCGCCCGCGTCGGCGACGTCTCGGCCGGCTTCCAGGCCCGCACCTCCGCCGCGGGCCTGTACGTGCTGGCCGAGGTGACGGACCCGACCGTCTCCGCCGGCGACCGGGTCACGTTCACCGTGGACGGCCGCTCGCGCGCCCTCGGCCGGACCTCGCCCGGCGTGCGCCGCACCGCCACCGGCTACCGGGTGGAGGCCCTGCTCGGCAGCGGCACGGACGTCGAGGTGGCGGTGGACGACCGCGGCACGCGCACCACCTGGACGGGCGAGCTCACCCCCGTCCCCGCCGTCAAGCGCGCCAGCGCCCCGCGCCGCCCGGCCCCCGTCCTGGACGGCGCCGTGGACCGGCTGTGGTCGGGCGTCCCGGAGATCCGCACCGCCACCTGGATGCAGGGTGACTCGGGCGCCACCGCCAAGGTCCGCTCGCTCTGGTCCGGCTCGACCCTGTACGTCCTGGCGCAGGTCACCGACCCCGCGCTGAGCGAGGAGTCCGCCAACCCGTGGGAGCAGGACTCCGTCGAGCTCTTCGTGGACCCGGGCAACGGCAAGACCAAGGGATACGAGGACGACGACGGCCAGTACCGGGTGAGCTTCTCCGGCCGGATCACGGTGGGCGGCACGTTCGACGCGTCGGGCGTCAAGGACAACGTGCGGGCGGCGGCCGTGACGGTGCCGGGCGGTTACGTGGTGGAGGCGGCCGTCGAGCTGCCCACCATCACCCTGGAGGAGGGGACGCTGCTCGGCTTCGACGTCCAGGTCAACGACGCGACGGGCGGGACCAGGACGAGCGCGGTGACCTGGAACGACGCGACCGGCCGCGGCTACCTCGACACCAGCCACTGGGGCGTGCTCCGGCTGGCCGGGTAGGCGCCGCACCGGCCTGCCACGTCCTTCCCGTGGCCGTGGCAGGCCGGGCGCGCGTTCAGGAGGCGTCAGCGCGAGTGCCGCGCCGGGCGTCCGACACCGTCTCGAAGACCCAGCTGTACGGGGCCGTCATGGTGTTGCCCGCCAGGTCCGTGGCCTCGACCTCGGCGCCGTACTCGCCCCACAGCTCGTACTCGGGCGTGAACGTGAGCTGCCTGCCGTCGGCGCTCAAGGTGGCGGAGCCGGGCTCGGGCTCGCCGATCAGCAGGTTGTCCAGCCGGAAGCGCACGTCGTCCACCGGTTCGCTGAACGTCACCCTGATCTGGGCGTCCGGCGCAACCCCGGCGGCGCCGGCCGAGGGATCGGTGCTGAGCACCGCCGGCGGCGTGGTGTCCGGCCCCGGGTCGGTGCCGCCCTCGTACGTCACCTCCAGCACCGGCGGCTGCGGGGCCTCCGCCGACTGCCAGCCACGGTCGTACAGCGGGGCGCTGGGCGACTCGTCCGCCCCCCGGAGCACCAGCCCGTTGCCCGCCTGCCCGGACGCCCACGCCTGCGCGATGGCCGTCACGTCCCACGTCCACGTGCCGCCGGAGGGTGGGTCGCCCTCCTCGCAGCCGGCGGGGTCGCGTGCGGTGACCTGCCCGGTGGCCGTGGAGGCCGGCTTGTTGCCCCAGGTCAGCGTGGCGGCGTTCCACGGCGAGGTGATCTGCTGGGCCACGATGCCGGAGGCGTCGTCGCCGCAGCCGATGGCGGCGGTGGCGCTCAGCCTCAGCGTCGCGGCGGTGATCTGCTTGCCTGCCAGGGACGAGGTGTCGAAGTCCAGGTACGTGCGCTCGTTGGCGGTGTTGTAGCGGCCTGCCCACAGGGTCGCGCCGTCGGGGCCCGTGGCGCCCTGGTCGTCGATCCAGGTGTCGGTGCGTACCGGTAGGGAGACCGTGGTGGCGGCGGTTCCGGCCTGGGCCGGGGTCGCGATGAGCGGGAGCGCCAGTGCGGCGATCAGCGCGGTGTGACGGATGATTCGTAATCGGGACGCCTGCTCTCGCATGTTCATCCTGCCTTTCCGTCTGGCTGGGCAAAACGGAAACGATGATCACACGGGAGATGACGGGAAGTAAAGATCGTTTTCGGTAATGGCGAAGATCTGATGCGGGGTGCCGCCTGCCGGTGCTGATCGGCCGGGTGCGCGGGAACACCCGGCCGATCGGTGCTCACCCGATCCAGTCGTGCCCGGCAGGGGCGTCGCCCCCGTCGTCGTGCCCGGCGGGGGCGACGCCGCCGTCGATGTGCCCGGCGGGGGCCACGCCGCCGTCGACGTGTCCGGCCGGGGCCACGCTGTCGTGGTAGCCCGCGGGGGTCACGCTGTCGTGGTAACCGGCCGGCGTCACGCTGTCGTGATGGCCCGCCGGCGTGGACAGGCCGCCGCCCGCCCAGGCGGCGCCCGCGAAGGCGCCGGCGATCAGCGCCGTCCCCGCTGCGAAGATCGTGAGTGCTCTCCTGGTCCCCATCGTGTTCTGCTCCCCGTTCGACGGTCGATCGCGTTGACCGTGCCACACCATCAGGGCGCGGCTTCAGATCGGTTGCAGCCCGGCGTCACCCCTGCTCATCGCGCCGGCTCCGCCGGGCCGGCCCGAGCGGGCACCCGGGATGCGCCGCCCGGTCGCGGCTCTGGCAGGGTTCAGGCATGAAGATCTGGGATGGAGCATCGATGATCCGCAACCCCGTCCTGCCCGGCTTCCACCCGGACCCGTCCATCCTGCGCGTCGGGGACGACTACTACCTCGCCACCTCGACGTTCGAGTGGTACCCGGGCGTGCTCGTGCACCACTCACGCGACCTGGTCAACTGGCGTTCCCAGGGCGGCGTCCTCACCGGGCGCAGGCTGCTCGACCTGTCCGGCGTGCCCGACTCGGGCGGCGTGTGGGCGCCCGACCTGACGTACGCGAACGGCCTGTTCCACCTGGTCTACAGCGTGATGGACACCTACGCGCACGGCTACAAGGACGTCGCCAACTACCTCGTCACCGCGCCCGCCATCGAGGGCCCCTGGTCGGACCCGGTGCGGCTGCCGGGGCGCGGGTTCGACGCGGCGCTCTTCCACGACGACGACGGCACCACGTACCTGCTCAACATGGTCTTCGACTCCCGCCCGGGGCGCGGGTTCTCCGGCATCGAGCTGCAACCCCTGAGCGGTGGCACGCCGAGGCTCATCCTGGAGAACCGGAGCATCACCGAGGGGCCGCACATCTACCGGGTGGACGGCTGGTACTACCTGATGGTCGCCGAGGGCGGCACCGGATACGAGCACTGCGTGAGCGTGCTGCGCTCCCGCTCGCTGGAGGGCCCGTACGAGGCCGACCCGGCTGGGCCGATGCTCACCTCGCGCCACGACCCCGGCCTGGAGCTGCAGAAGGCCGGGCACGGGTGCCTGGTGCGGACGCAGGGCGGCGAGTGGTACCTGGCGCACCTCGCCGCCCGGCCCTACTCGCCGCGCGGCCGGTGCGTGCTGGGCAGGGAGAGCGCGATCCAGCGGGTCGAGTGGGAGGACGGCTGGCCCCGGGTGGCCGGGGGAGTGCCCGCCGTCGAGGTGCCCGCTCCCGCCCTGCCGCCGCACCCGTGGCCGGACGCGTCGCCCGCCGCCGGCAGCGGATGGAGCACCCTGCGCCGGCCGGCCTCGCCCGACTGGGTGCGGTTCGAGGACGGCAGGGTGACGGTCAGCGGCGGCCAGTCACCGTACGGGCGGCGCGCCCCCAGCCTGGTCGCGCGCCGGGTGACGGCCACGAGATGCAGCTTCGGGACGGGCGTGACGTTCGAGCCGGGCAGCGTGCACCAGTCCGCCGGGATCACCGCCTACTACAACTCCCGCAACTGGTACCACCTCGCGCTGACCACCGACGGCGTCGTCCTGACCGGCAGCGACCGGGGCGCCCGCACCGTGCACTTCACCGCCGCCGGCACCGCGAGCCGCCTGGAGCTGGAGCTCGACGGGCCGATCCTGCGCTTCTCGTACGACGGCCACGCCATCCCCGTGGAGCTGGACGCCACGATCCTGTCGGACGAGCACGCCGACGAGATCGTCGACGGGCAGATCCGCTCGTTCGGCTTCACCGGCGCGTTCGTCGGCCTGTGGGTGCAGGACCTGGCAGGCGAGGGCTGCCAGGCCGTGTTCGAGGACCCGGCCTATCAGCCGGCGGACGGTGTCGCGGAGGCGGCGGCGCAGGGCGGCGAGTAGGGGCGGCCGGGCAGGTACCGGGCCCACTCCGTCCTGCTGATCGAGGTTCCCGACGCCTCGCAGACGTTCGCCGTCGCCTGCTCCACGTTCAGGCCCCAGAGCTGGGCGGCGCTGCCGGACGCGGCGGCCAGCACGGTGCCGTCGGGGCCCAGCTCCACGTCGCCCGCCGCGCCCCGGCCGGCGAACACGGCCCAGAGCGTGGGACGGGCGAGCGTGACGACGTTCCACACCTGGACGGTCATGTCCTGGGAGGCCGTGACGAGCGTGCGGTCGTCGGCGCTGAACGCGACGGCCGACACGGCGGCCGAGTGGCCGGGCAGGTCCGCCAGCTTCCTGGCGGAGGCGGGCGTGGCGACGTCCCACAGCCGGGCCGTGCCGTCGCTCGACGCCGTGGCCAGCGTCTTGCCGTCGCGGCTGAACCGCAGGTCGAGCACGCTGCCGGTGCCCGCGGCGAACGACGCCAGGGCGCGCGGCCCGGCCGGCTTGGAGACGTCCCACAGCCGTACGGACCCCGTGCCGGAGCCGGTCGCCAGCGCGCGGCCGTCGGGCCGGAACGCGGCCGTGCTCACCCGCCTGTCGGCGGCGCCGATCGTGGCGACCTGCTTGGGGCTGGACGGGGTGGCGACGTTCCACAGCAGCGTCCGGCCGTCGCGCCCGGTCGTCACCGCCATCTTGCCGTCAGGGCTGTACGCGGCCGAGCGCACGCCGTCCGTGTGGCCCGTCAGCGTGCCGAGCAGCTTCGGGGTCGCGGTCTCCGAGACGTCCCAGATCCTGGCCGTCTTGTCGTCGGAGGCGGTGAGCAGGCGGGTGCCGTCGGGGTTGAACGCGACCGACTGGACCTGCCCGGTGTGCCCGCTCAGCGTGGACTCGGGCGTGGCCACCGCCGGGTCCGAGATGTTCCAGAGCCTGACGGTCTTGTCGTCGGAGGCGGTGGCCAGCGTGCCGCCGCCCTTGGCGATCGCGACCCCGTTGACCTGGCCGGTGTGCAGGCCGAGCCGGGCGAAGGGGGACGTGCGGGAGGTGTTGGAGGCGTTCCACAGCCGGGCCACGCCGTCGACGGCGGAGGTGAGCAGGTTCTGGCCGTTCGGGCTGAAGGCCACGCCCGTCACGGCGTCGGGGAACCCGGCCAGGGTGGCGGTGCCCTCGGGCTCGCGCGGGTTCTCCACGCTCCACAGGCGGACCGTGGCGTCGGCGGAGGCGCTGGCCAGGACGGCGCCGTCCGGGCTGAACGCGACGTCGTCCACCGCGCCCGAATGCCCGCTCGCCGTGCCGACCAGCTCGGTCGCGGTGATGTCCCAGATCTGCACCTTGCCGGTGGCGGAGGAGGAGGCCAGGTAGCGGCCGTTCGGCGCGAACGTCACGCTCCTGACCGCGCCCTCCGCCGAGGTGAGCGTGGCCAGGACGGCCGGCTTGGCGGGGGTGCGCACGTCGAGGAGCCTGATCGTGCCGCCCGTGGAGGCGAGCGCCACCAGGCGGCCGTCCGGGCTGAAGGCGGCCCTGGTGGGGTCGGAGTCCTGCGTCACCACGGAGACCTGGGCGGGCTTGGCCGGGTCCTGGACGTTCCACAGCCGCATGGTGCCGTCGGTGGACGAGGTGGCCAGCAGGTTGCCCTCCGGGCTGAACGACACCGAGCCGACCTGCTCCTCGTGGCCCTTGAGCGTGGCCAGGGCGCGCGGCTTCGCGGTGTCGGAGACCTCCCACAGCCGGGCGGTGCCGTCGGCCGACCCGGTCGCGAGCACCTTGCCGCTCTTGCTGAACGCGACCGCGAGCACGCCCCCCGTGTGCCCCTTGACGACGCCCAGGCTCTTGGGGCGCAGGGCGTCGGTGACGTTCCACAGCCGGGCGGTGGTGTCGCCCGAGGCGGTCACGGCCACGCGGCCGTCGGGGCGGTAGGCCACCCGCTCGACCGGGGCGGTGTGGCCGGTCATCCGGGCGCCCACCGGGCGGGCAAGCGAGCCGAGCAGGGCGCCCCGGGCCTGCGGGGTGGCCGAGAGGCGGTAGGCGGCCAGCGCGAGCTGCGAGCCGAGCGAGCTGTCCCTGGTGGTGGCGGCGGCCGCGGCGACCTGGCGGGACAGGGCCTCGTCGCGCTGGGTGGCCGCCTCGCCCGCCAGGCGGGTGGACCCGCTGGTCTGGACGAGCGCCACGACGGCGCCGGTGACGGCCACGAGGAGGAGCAGGCTGAGCGCGGCGATGGCGCCGCGGGTGATCCGGGTGCGCCGGGCCTGCCGGCGGCGGGACGCGTCGAGGAACTCCCTCTCGACAGGGGTGATCGCGCCGCCCGCGTCCCTGGGCGCCCCGGCTCTGGAAGCCGGAGCGGCGGGGACGCTCACGGCGGGAAGCGCGGCCACGGCGGCCTGGGCGGTGGTGAGGCGGTCGTCGGTGTAGAGGTAGGAGGTGTCCTGCCCGTCGCGCTGCCACATCTCGGCGTCCTCGGCCAGCCGCCGCCGCACGAGCAGCCCGGCCCGCGCGGTCTCGGCCCAGTTGCCGAGCCGGGGCCAGGCGCGCACCAGCGCCTCGTGCGCCAGCTCCGCCTGCTCGCCGCCGTCGGTGACCGTCACCGTGACCAGCCGCGCCCGTACGAACTCGGCCAGCACCTGCCCCTCGACGGAGGCGGAGCCGGAGCTCAGCTCGGCGACGGGGACGCGCCGCCGCAGGGCGCCGGCCTGCGGGTCCACGTGCACCAGCGGCACCAGCAGCCCGCGCGCGACCGGCTCGGACTCCGCGCCGAGCCGCCGCAGCGTCTCCTCGCCGCTCAGGGCCACCGCCCGCGCGACGCCGCCCGCCGAGCGGTAACCCGCCATGGTGAGCACCCCGCCCGTACGCCGCTGCCAGGTGGCCAGCAGCGCGTGCGAGAGCAGGGGGAGCAGGTCGTCGGCGCCGGACAGGGCCTGGAGGTCCTCCAGGATCAGCTCGGCGAGCCCGGCTTCGAGCGAGAGCCCGGAGCGGGTGGCCGGCTCCTCGATCGCGCGGCGCAGCTCGGCCGGGGTCATGGGGGCGACGATCTCGGGCCGCCGCATCGTCTCCAGCAGGCCGGGGTAGGCCGCGCAGCGGGCGAAGAAGTCGCCGCGCACGGCGATCACCACGGCGGCCGAGCGCGACAGCTCGACGAGCGCCTCCACGAAGCGCCGCCTGGCCACCTCGTCGGCGCACAGGGTGAACAGCTCCTCGAACTGGTCCACCACCACGAGCGTGCGCGCGGGCAGCCCGCGCCGCGCGGCGGCGGGGTCCGACTCGATGACCGCGCGCAGCCGTTCGGGGTCGCCGCCGGCCAGCGCCGCCAGCTCGCCCGCCAGCGTGGCCACCGGCAGCGCGCCGGGGGTCAGCACGACGCTCCTGCCGAGGTCCTCCTGCATGGCGGGGATCAGGCCGGCGTGCAGCAGCGACGTCTTGCCGCAGCCCGAAGGCCCGGTGACGATGAGCGGGCCGCCCGCCTCGAACGCCTGCGACCCGATGACCACAGGCGGCCCCGCCGACCTGAGCGCCTGCCGGGCCCGCGCGGCCAGCGACCTGGTCGCCTCCTCGCGGCCGAAGAACAGCCTGGCCTGGTCCCGCCCGTACGCGGCCAGCCCCCGGTAGGGGCTGTTCAGGTCGCCCGGCGCGCTCATCGGCGGGCCGGAGCGCCGGCCGCCCTGGTGGGCCGGGTTGACCGCGAGCGGCGGCAGCTCCTTCATGCCGCCCGCCTGCCGCCTGGGCCGCGGGAACCCGGCGGCGGGCAGCGCATGCGCCAGGTGGTGGTGCACGTGGTCCAGCGTGAACGCCGCCGGCCCCGCCGGGTCGCCCTCGTTCAGCAGCCTGAGCAGCGCCCCGCTGAGCGCCGTGTGCCGGACGCCGGGCAGCGCCCAGGAGTTCTCGTCCTTGCTGGCCGAGGTCAGCACGTACGCGCCGCGCCAGGAGGAGTCGAACGTCTGCTCCATGGCCTTGGCGGGCACCGGCCGGTTGCCGCCGGTGAAGCAGCAGTCGAGCACCACGACGACGTGCTCGGCCCGGGACGACTGGAGGATCTGGCGCACCATCGAGTACGGCAGCGCCTGGTAACCGGGCACCCCCTGCCCCAGGTCCACCGTCGCCCGCGTCGCCAGGTGCAGCTCGTTGTCCGGGCCGAACAGGGCGTGCCCGACGAAGTGGAACATCAGCACGCTCGTGGCCTCGCGGGCCGCCCGCTCCAGCACCTCGCCCAGGTTGGCGGGGGTCGCCGGGTCGAGCAGCACGGTGAGGTGCTGCTGGGCCAGGCCCGCCCGCTCGACCAGGCACTGCCCGAGCTCGGTGACCGTGGCCGGCACGGCCGGCACCTGGGGCAGCCGCGACGAGGGCCGGTGCGCGCCGGTGCCCGCCACCACCACCCTGGCGCCCTCGGACGCCAGCAGCAGGGGTGGATCGTTCCGCCGGGCAGGCAGTACGACCCGGGTCCTCTCGAGCGTCGTCGAATCGTCCTCGGTCATCCGGCGCTCCACGGGCGTGGGGGTTTGGCGAATCAGCGTTGTTCAGGTTACGCAGGTCCGCGTGGCACCGTCGAGGCCGGATTCGGCGCATTCTGCTAGATCACCGGACACTATCTCGGTAGAGATCGCCACATTTAGGGGCAGATCATGACAGTGGCGTTCGTCACTGGTGGGCCCTGGTCCCGCGAGACGAACGGCCCAGCCGGCCGAAGTGCTCGCCCGCCTCCGCCATCGGGATCGAGGTCACCGGCAGCCCGAGGTGCCGGCCCGTGATCTCGGCGAGGTCGCGTACCGGCACGCCCTCCTCGGCGACGGCGTGCAGGCGCGCGCCGGCGGGCGCCTGCTCCGTCGGGCCAGGCGGCCCCAGGCCCGACGGCAGCCCCGCCCCCGACGGCCCGGTCATCCAGTCCGTCGAGGACAAGCTCGAACTGATCGCCACCGGCGAGCCCGTGGCCATCGCGGCCGTCCCGCCGCACGTGGCCCGCTTCCGCCCCGACATCACCGCGATCCCGCTGCACGGCGTGGAGCCGAGCCACGTGGTGCCGGCGACCCGCGCGGGCGACCGCGACCGCCTCGTGGCGGCCCTCCGCAGGGCCGCCAGGGCGCTGCTCACCAGTTCGCCGGCAGTCCCGGAGTCGTCGGCGGCAGCGGGTGGTCCGGCGGGTGGATGACGTAGGCCACGCCGCCGCTGCTGGAGCTGCGCAGCCACACGTCCTCGAAGTCGGCGCGCGGGTAGACGCGCCGCACGGCCGCGTTGCTGGACGAGGCCGGGTCGTTGGCGATCACGTCGCCGGTCGCGGTGAAGCCGACGACGGCCATCAGGTGGCCGTCGGTGCCGTACCCGGCGCCGGGCAGCTCGCCCTTCTTGAACGACTGCGAGGTGATGACCGGCACGCCCGCCTTGATCAGCAGCTCCAGCTCGGTCAGCGAGCGCAGCCGGGTGACGAACCCGTCCACGCCGTACCGCCCCGCGTAGGCCGTGTTGAACGGCCAGTTGCCCGTGCCGTCGTAGGCGTGGTCGAAGGTGTAGCGGGCGGCGTAGTCGACCTCAGGGTCCGGGTCGGCGGGATCGACCCAGGAGGTGTCCTGCTCGCTCGGCCACCTGTCCCAGTAACCCAGCACCATGGTGGTCGAGGTGGGGCTGCACCACGCCTCGCCGCCGCCGTTCCACTCGGGGTAGTGGCCCAGGTGCACGTTCTGGGAGCGGCGCGGCACGGCCAGCTCCGTGCCCCACGCGCCGCCGCCGGGGCTGACCGGCACGGTCTTGCGCTCGGGCACGTTGGAGCTCATCACGCCGGACGTGCGCACGCGCGGCGTCACCGCGGAGCCGGGGGTGCGGTAGAGGGTCAGGCGGAGCTGGTACCCGCTGAGAGGCTTGCCCGCCGCCGCGACCAGCGTGTCCACGGCCACCGACCCGTCCGCGTCACCCTGGCCAGGCACGGAGGTGCGCAGGATGTCGCCCTCGGCGTAGGACCAGCGGCCCAGCGAGTACCACTTGGTCAGGCCCTCCGCGTTCCTGCCGCGGGCCTCGACCTGGATCCAGCTCCCCTGCGGCACGTCCGCCGTCCAGGACGCGATCAGCTCGGTGGCGCCGAACCCGATGTCCCGCTCGGGGCCGGTCCAGCGGGCGTACTCCCACGTCTTGGTGCCCAGCGCGTCGGTGTAGCTCGTCGTCCCCGCGGCCTGGCCGAACGCCAGCCCGTCGCCGGCCGTCGTGCCCTCGGGGGTGCCGGAGGAGAAGTCGGCCCGCTGGTAGACGACGTCGGGGACGGCCGGGGCCGCCGGTTTCGTCCCCACGGTGGTGTCGGTCATGGACGTGAACAGGAGCAGGGCGGACAGGACCATGGACAGCGCAGGCATGAACCCACCTTCCAGGAAGGCGCTCGATGCGGCCGACCCTAAGCTCGGTGGCCCCGGCAAAGCATCGGGAGATCTACGTAATCGATCGTCATCACTGATTCGATGGGAGGCGACGAGGCTTACGCCGCTTGCGCTGTGAAATGAGATGGTTATGCGGAAATACGTGATCATGGGTGTACAAGGCAGCGGCAAGGGCACCCAGAGCGCCCTGCTCGCCGACGACCTCGACCTGGTGCACATCAGCGTCGGCGACATCTTCCGCTGGCACGTCAAGCACCACACCAAGCTCGGCGCCCAGGTCCGCCGCCTGGTGGCGGCGGGCGAGCTGGTCGGGGACGACCTCGTGGAGGACGTCGTCAGCGACCGCCTCCAGCTCCACGACTGGAACTACGGCTTCGTCATCGACGGCTTCCCCCGCAACCGCCGCCAGGCGGAGTTCTTCCTGGAGAGCTACGACCTCGACGGCGTGATCCACCTCGACCTGCCGGACGACGAGGTCCGCCGCCGCGTCCTGGCCCGCCGGCTGTGCTCGCGATGCGGCATGGACTACAACCTCATCGCCCACCGGCCGGAGGTGGAGGGCCGTTGCGACGTGTGCGGCGGCGACCTGGTCACCAGGGCGGACGACACCCCGGACGCGCTGGCCCGGCGGCTGGCCGACTACCACAGCAAGATCGACCCGGTGATCGAGCTGTTCAGGCGGAAGGAGTACGTGATGACGATCGACGCGCGGGCCGACAAGACCACCGTCCAGCGCGCCATCCGCACCCGCTTCAACCTTCCGCCGTACCTGCCGTCGGACGCCCGCCTGTCCGGCTAGGGGTCTTGGCGGCCTGTCCGGCAGGGTCTCAGCGGGTGCGGGACATGTCCGGCGGGGCCTCAGCGGGGGCGGGACATGTCCGGCAGGGGCCTCAGCAGGTGCGCAGCATGTTCAGCAGGGCCGTACGCTCGCTGCGGGTCACGAAGAGCCGGTAGTGGTGCTTCACCGTGATCCACGAGGTCGCGTACCGGCACCAGTGGGCCCGGCGCGGGGGCCGCCAGCTCTGCGGCCCCTGCCCGCCCTTGGCGATGTTGGCGGAATGGCTGACCGTGATCAGCTCGGGGCGCCTGAGGTCGTGGGCGAAGGCGCGCCGCTTGGCCGCGCTCCACCGCTTGGCACCCGAACGCCAGGCGTACGACAGCGGCACCACGTGATCGACGTCCACGTACTTCTCGCTCTTCAGCACCTTGCCGTCGTAAGGGCTGTACCAGGTGCCCTTGACCGGATGGCAGGCGGCGTTCCTGCGTACCTTGCGGCCGTCGCGGGCCAGCACCTTCTCGCGCGTGCTGCACTTGCTCCTGCGCTGCCCCTGCGCGGACTGGAAGCGCTTGCGGCTGTAGCCGCGGATCGATAATGCCCTGGCGACCTTGAGCTGGCCCAGCATGCGCCGGGCGAGCACCGCGGAGTCGGCCTGGGCGCGCTTGCGCGGCTCGGCCGCGGCCTGCGGCGCGGTGAGGGCGGCGGTGATCGGGAGGAACACGAGGGCGAGCACGGCGACGCACGCCGCCCGCCGCAGGGAGATCATCGTTGGACCCATACCTCCGGCGTCCCCCAGATTCGGCGGGGATATTCGGATGATTTGACCGGCAAATGTTGCATAATTAAATTCTTTACTCATGTCAGCGCGGGTGAAATGAATTTCTCGGGCCGTGCTCTCTGTGGAATCCTTGGATCGTCCGAGCCGCGGAGAAGGGGCAGAAAATGACGGGCGGCAGTGCGACCCAAGAGCAGAGAACACCCGGAAGTGGCGCGAAGAAGCGCAGCGGCGGCGCCATTCGGGCGACGATCGGCACCGTACTGGCCGCCGTGCTGGGCCTTGTGGGCAGTTTCGGCCTCTCCGGCCTCGGCCTCGACGCCTACGGGCCCGTCCTGACCTGGGTGGTCATCGGCTGGACCCTGACCGGGATGGTGATCGTCGGCCTGTGGCCGCTCCTGAAGGGCATCGAGCGCACCGGACCCCGCGTCGGCCTGGCCTGCGGCGCCTTCGCGGCGCTGGCCGCCCTGTCCGTCTGGGTCGTGGTGCTGGGCAGGCCGGGCGACGGCGTCGACCCCATCGCCCAGGGCTGCCGGTATCTGAACGGCACCCATCAGATTTCCGCCAGCTCCGATATAGCCAGAAGCTGGGGCATCATTGGAAATTTCACCTTGGTCCACAATCCGCACCCCAAGTGCGGGGTGGTATGGGCGCAATTCCTGACGCCGAAGGATGAGAGCATGAAACGGCCGCCTTTCCGTGACATGAGGATAGCCTCGATCTCCCTCGAGATCGTCCGCAGAGCTCCGGAAGGCCGCCAGACCGCCACGTGGAACTACGACACCGCCCCCGCCGGCGAGGTGGACAATCGCGACATCTGGACACCCGCGCTCCGCCTCGAGGACGGCGTCTACGAGGCCGACCTCAGCATCCTGTTCGCCGGCGGCGAGCCCGCGAACGTCCATCTCACCTGGCACACCGACAAGCCCTCGATCACCGGGCCGAGCGACGGCTGACCCTGCTGGGCTCGCCCTCGATCCCGGCGCCCCGCCTGCTGGAACGCATGCCTGTCAAGATCATGGTCCGGGCCTTCAGCTTCATGGTCGTCCGAACCGGGACGGCACAGTTCTACTCCAGCTCGGGGCAAGCTCCGAGTCGTGGGAACCGAGGGCCGCTCTTCCGGCGACGTCATGGACTCGCGCGGTCAAGCACGCCACCGGTCCGTGAGCGCCGGCGTTAGCAAGATCGTGACAGCCCAAAGGGTTGTCGGCCCCGATGGCTACCCTCCAGTGCATGGCACTCCCCGAGATCATCCCCATCGTTTACGAACCCGACTACCACACCGGCACGATCGGCCATTGGGAAGGCGGCCAGTTCTTCGGCTCCGCCATCGCAGCCTTCCGCGAGGGCTACACCCGCACCGACGACTGGCCGACACACAAACGCTGGTACGCCGTTCTGCACACCTTCGACGCCGCCGGCCACCACCTCCACTCTCGCATCGAGCACACCGGCGCCGAGGACGACCATCGGGCAAGCGTCGACCGCGCCCACGAGAGACTGAAGCACTGGCTCGACGCGCTTCCGGGCCTTCGCTTCGACGACATCGCCATCCGGCCCTTCCAGCACACGTTCGACGGGGTGCTGTTCGGCCTGGTCATCGAGACCTTCGAAGGCGAAGAACACGCCGAGTTCTACCCGAACAACATCGGCTTCTACGAACCATGGGACGGCATGTACGACACCTGACCGGTGAGGGTTTCTTCAACCTGAAGCCGCCGGCCGTGGACATGAGCGAGGGAGTGGCGTCATCCATCCGACCTTTATGATCTCGGGGTGAAGATCTGGACGGAGCGCCCTTCCAGGACCGACGTCGAAGCGGTCGTCGGCCGCTACTTCAGCCTGCTCCGAGCTGGGAAAATCCCTGAGGCCGAACAGCTCGTCGACCACTCATCGGTCCGGCATGTGCTCAAGTCGCTCTGGGCCGGCTCGGTCGGAGCGGGCGACGAGGCGGACGAGGCGGGTTGCAGCCTTGCCGCCGATGAGGGGGAGCGGGACCTGTCTTGGCTCCGCGAACTCGACCTCGGCGGCTTCCACTGGGGCCACACTGGCAGCCATGTCTACGTCGAGATCATCTACCGCGCGGAGATAATCGAGGTGTCCTTGGGCTTTTGGGTCAAGCCCACCGACGCCGGCTGGGTCGTCGCGGGACCGTCCACCCTCTGGTAGGACAAACGAAAGAGCAGCACGATCCGGGTGTTGTATCTCCCGCTGACGGACGATCATTTGCTGATGACTGAAATCCGAGATCAGGTTCCACTCGTTGATACAGGCGCCGGCCCGACCATGTTCGCGCCGCCATCACCTGGTGCGCAGGACGCAGCGTGATTCAGCGCCCGTATGCTGGCCATATTCTCTCGATATACCGAGGTCGTATAGCGTTCGGTCGGCGCAAAAATTGAAAAACGCCTGGAAGGAAAATAGATCGTAATAACCGGCAAGCGGAAGAGAATCGCAGCGTTGTGTCCGTCCTCGGCGTTTCGGCTGGCGTCGTTGCCGGGACGGCACCGGGATGCGGAAATGCGAGGGCCGCGTGTCGGCGCCCGCGCAGCCGCGGCCGGCCGGCCGGCTCCACCTTCACCCGGCTCGACGCCCGCTCTTCGGCCTGACCACGCTCCTCAACGGATTTCTGACCGGTCAGATGACCGTCTGCCCATGAATGCCTTGCATGGTGAAGGAGAACCAGTGCGACCCCTCACGCGACTCCGGATTCCCGCGATCGGAGTGGCTCTAACCGCCACCCTCGGAGCCGGGCTGCTCATGGCGCCTGCCGCGCACGCCGCGCCCGACCAGAAGATCAGCTACGTCAAGCGAGTCAGGCCGGTCCAGTCCGTGATCACCTATGTCGCGATCAAGGACCACCGCGGCCGGAAGTACCCGATCAAGGTGACCAGTACCTGGGCCTACAAGTCCCCCAGATCCGCACAGCTGCGATCCATCGTGATCCGCGAGAACGGCTTCCCCAGGGGCGGATGCATCTTCCCGGACCTCTACTTCGCGAACGCGAACGACTGGGAGGCCCAGCGAGGGAGATACGGCAAGATCTGCGACGGCGGCTCCAAGGCATATTCGGTCATGAGGACGGTCAGAGTTCGCAGCGGCACCCTCGGGCAGCTCTGGATCCGGACTCCCAACCCGAGTCACCCCGGCTGCTGCGGAGCGCGGCAGTACACCATCCAGTACAACATCGCCAGGCGCTGAGCTCACCCCTCAGTCTGCCCCTTCCGTGTACGGCGCGAGCCGCGACCGGGAGCGGCGGCAGGGTCGGTGCGCCGGAGAGCACCAGCCCTCCGGCGCCCCGGCCGGCTCGATCAGTGCCCCGCCCGCGGCCGGCGTCGAGCCGATCGTCCAGGCCTTCGGGCGGCGCAACGCATCGCGGTCCCCGGCTCGCGGCACGGTGGCCAGGACGGCGACCAGCATGATCAGGGTGTCATTCCAGACTCTCGGCCGGGAGGCCGGCCTCGGCCACAGTGGGGCCATGAGCGAATTCACCGAATCGACGGTGCTGCGGACCGAGATCCAGGTCGACGGCGAGCCGGCCAGCTACTTGACCGTGGAGCAGGACAGCCCGGCCGTGCTCCTGCTGCACGGGAAAGCACCTCCTGGTCCACGATCGGCTGGAGGTGTTCCGGCTGGCGTTGGTCAACTCGGTCACCTACGACTCCTGGCCGGTCTCCAGCGTGGCCCGGTTCCGGGACCCGGTGGTCGCCGCCGCTACCACCGCCGACGAGCTTCTCGCCGCCCGCCGGCAAGCCGTGACGGAGGCGCTGGCCGGTGCCGCCACGGAACAGCGGATCACGGACTATCTGGCCCCGTGGACCGATGCGCGGGTCCGCCGCTCCTGGATGGCCATGGTGGGCGCAGCCGACAACCGCTACACCCGGGGCATCGTCCCCGCCCTGCGACAGAACACCACACCCAAGCTGCTGATCTGGGGCGAGGACGACGGCTTTCAGAAGGTGGCGTACGCCGAGCGGTTCGCCCCGGAGATCCCGCACACCACACTCGTACGTATCCCGGACGCAGGACACATCCCCACGGAGAACGCGCCCGGCCAGATCGCACGCGCACTCGTTGACTTCTTCACGGCATAGAGGCTGAGCGGGCGGTAGATGAACTGCCGCGGGGTGCCACCGGTCGAGTCGCCCCGGACGCCGCGGTCGGGGGCGACGCGACCCGGCGGCCCTCGTACAGGGGCGGGTCGCGCTGCTCGGCGACGCCGCACACGCGATGAGCCTCGACCGCGGCCAAGTCGCCGGACAATCCGCTGGAGGACGCCGTCGTGCTCGACGGCGAACCCACGGTCGAGGCCGCACATGGCACTCCGGAAGCTTTCCGCAGGGCCAGAGCCGACGGAAACGAGCGCCTGCGCGGCAGCG
This sequence comes from Nonomuraea sp. NPDC050202, assembly GCF_040656115.1. NCBI lineage: Bacteria > Bacillati > Actinomycetota > Actinomycetes > Streptosporangiales > Streptosporangiaceae > Nonomuraea > Nonomuraea sp. NPDC050202. The sequence goes on from NZ_JBFALF010000003.1 coordinate 574,111, forward strand.
GCTCGTTGTTCGAATCCTTTCTTCTCGCTGGACGGAGCAGCGTACGCGCCCGGCGCCCTGCCCGTCTCGGTCAAGGAACTGCTCGGCCTCGTGGTGTCCGTGATGAAGGACTGCGAGGAATGCGTCTACTACCACCTCGAACGATGTGACGAAGAGCGGGTCGCTCGTGATCAGGTGCTCGAGGCGCTGCAGATCGCCCTCGTAGGAGGCGGGTCGGTCACCATTCCGCTCCTTCGCCGGGCCGTCTCCTATATGGAGAAACTCCCGGACCTCGGCGAAGGGAAAGCGTGAGTGAAGTTCAAGTGGAAGTGAGGACGCCGGCCGGCCGCGCTTCGATCGCCGGTGTCTCAACTCCGTACAGGCTTTAGCTATCGGGCGTCAGTGGTGCGCGGCTTGGTACGCGTGCCCTGGAACTTGAAATGACGCTTACACATCTTCCTCATCCTGCCGGCGTGTAGCCGGTAGGTGCCACCAGGGAAGCTGGCGGTGAGCTCAAGATGCCCGCCGATGGCCTCCACGTAGCGGGCGATCACATCCACTGACGAGACTTCACCACGTTCGATCTGCGAGACACGCGCCTTCGTCACACCCATCAAGGCAGCCACCTCGTTCTGCGTCAGAGCGGCGCTCTTGCGGCGCTGAGCAAGCTGCCAGGCATCGATGAAATCGTCGACCATGCGACGGGTCTCGGCAAGGGCCTCCTCCCCCCCGGCCTGCTCGACATGCTTGGCGCGGTCCCACTTCTTGAATGTCGTCATGAGTTCTGCCCTTTCGCTTCTGCACGCTCCTTCAGGTCAGTTTCGTACAGCCCCTCCGCGTGCGGTATGGCCTCCTCGTACCAGCGGTTAGGGTCTCGAGGGCTCGCCTCGATCTTGTCTGCGGCGACAAGGACGATGGCGTCCCGTCTTGGGTCGAAGACGGAACAGCAGCCGAAGTGCGCTACGTCGCGTGGACCGGGGGCGCAGTTCCTTCAGGTTGGCGATACGCGAGCCGTTCACCTTGCCCACGAGTGGCCTGCCCCAGCGCTGGACCGTTCTCCGCGAGCCGATCGAGCGCGTCGATGACGAGCCGATGCGATTCTGGGTCAAGGTTGCTGATCCAGGCGTCAACCTCGTCGGTGACATAGATGCTTCACTCGTCCTGCACGCCTCGAGTATAGGGAATCCTTTACCTCGGGGTGGTGGCTGCAAACGCCGAGTCGCCTCCGACATGCTCTCTTGGAGCGCCTGGCCGAGCGGGAAGTGCCGTGGTTCATGCTGCTCACGGAACAGTGATCAATCCAGCCTTGGGACACCCCGCCCCCCGGGACAGGCAAGCGGGGCTCTCGCATGGTCAGACGCTACTTGGCCAGGTGACGACTGATCACCAACCGCTGGATCTGGTTCGTCCCCTCGAAGATCTGCATGATCTTGGCCTCACGCATGTACCGCTCCACCCGGAACTCCCGCGTATACCCATACCCCCCCAACACCTGCACCGCATCCGTAGTCACCTTCATCGCCGCATCCGTCGCCACCAGCTTGGCCACGCTCGCCTGCCGGCTGTACCCCAGCCCCGCGTCCCGCCTCCGGGCCGCGTCCAGGTACGTGGCCCGCGCGCTGTCCACCGCCGCCGCCATGTCGGCGAGCAGGAACCCGAGCCCCTGATGGTCGATGATCTTCTTGCCGAAGGTCTGCCGCTCCTTCGCGTAGGCGACGGCCTCGTCCAGGGCCGCCTGGGCGAGGCCGGTGGCGCAGGCGGCGATGCCGAGGCGGCCGGAGTCGAGCGCGGCGAAGGCGATCTGCAGCCCCTGCCCCTCCTCGCCGATCAGCCGGTCGGCCTCCAGGAGCGCGCCGTCCCAGTGCGCGCTCGTCGTCGGCACCGCGTGCAGCCCCATCTTCTCCTCGGGCCGCCCGAACGTCAGCCCGTCGGCCGCCCCCGGCGCCAGGAAGCAGGACACCCCGCGCGAGCCGGTGCCCGTGCGGGCGAACAGGGCGTAGAAGTCGGCGATGCCGCCGTGCGTGATCCACGCCTTGTTGCCGGTGATCCGGTAGCCGGTCTCGACCCGCTCGGCCTTGCAGGCCAGCGCCCCGGCGTCGGAGCCGGCCTGCGGCTCCGACAGGCTGTAGCCGCCGATCAGGTGCCCGGCCAGCATGTCGGGCAGCCATCTGTCGCGCTGCTCCTGCGTGCCGTACGCGAAGACGGGGAAGCAGGCGAGCGTGTGCACGCTGGTGGCCACCGCGACGGCGGCCCAGCGCATCGCCAGCTCCTCCAGCACCTGGAGGTACACCTCGTACGGCTGCCCGCCGCCGCCGTACTCCTCCGGGTAGGCCAGCCCGAGCAGCCCGGCCGAGCCCAGCGTGGCGAACAGCCCCTCGGGGTAGGTCTCCGCGCGCTCGTGCTCGTCCACCCGGCGCGCCAGCTCCTTGTCGGCGATCTCCCTGGTCAGCTCGATGAGATCCTTGGCGTCCTGGTCGGGCAGCAGGCGGTCGACTGTCACGTTCACTCCCTCAGAGGTTTTCCAGAGCCTTCCTGGCGCGTTCGCGGAACTCGGCGACCCGGGCGAGCTTGATGTCCTCGTACCCGCGGATCAGCTCCGGCAGGCCCGCGAGCTCCTCGACGGCGGCGGCGGTGCCGGGGGTGAGCCGGTCGAGCGCCGTACGGACGAGGTCGCGGTACTCGGGGATCAGCTCGCGCTCGACCCGCCGCACCCCGGCGCGCCCGAACACGTCGAACGCGGTCCCGCGCAGCACCCGCGCCGCCCGCAGCCCGCGGAACAGCACCCCGGCCGAACGGCGCACCTTGATCTTGCGCTTCATGCCCATCGCGCGCAGCGCCGGCGGGTGCAGCAGCACCGACACGACCGCGTCCGCGCCGAACTCGCGCTCGCGCCTGGCCTGCTCTGCGGGGTCGAGGTGCAGGCGGGCGACCTCGTACTCGTCCTTGTAGGCCATCAGCTTGTGCAGCCCGCGGGCGTAGGCCAGGGCGATCGCGGTGCCCGCTTCCTCGCCCGCCCGCTCGACGGCCAGCGCCCGTACGTGCTGTACGTCGTCGGCGTAGGTACGGGCGTAGGTCGCGTTCTGGTAGCCGGTCAGGTCGGCCACCCGCGTGGCGATGACGTCGTCCAGGCTGCTCCGGGTCTCCTCCTCGGTGTCCCCCAGGAGGGCCCGGCGTACGGCCTCGGGATGGGACACGGCGGCCCGGCCCCAGCGGAAGGCGGCCAGGTTCTGCTCGACGGCGGCCCTGTTGAGCGTGATGGCCTGCTCGATCGAGGCGGCGCTGACGGGCAGGCAGCCGTGCTGGTACGCGGCGCCGAGCAGCAGCAGGTTCGCCGGCATGTGGTCGCCGAACAGCGCCTCGGCCAGCGCGTGCGCGTCCACGCAGACCTGCTCGCGGGTGGCCGTCTCCACCCGCGACACCGCGGCGGCGTGACCCGGCACGGGCACCCGGCCGGTGACCATGGCGGCGGTGGGTACCACGGAGGTGTTCAGCACGGCGACCGTGCGCTCGGGGGAGGCCACGTCCAGGGTGGTGTCGGCCGCCGCCCCCAGCACGTCGAAGCCGATGAGCACGTCGGCGCTGCCCCGCGAGGCGCGTACGGACCCGCTCGGCGCCCGCTTGCCGATCCGCACGTCGCTGACCACCGGCCCGCCCTTCTGCGCCAGGCCGGTCTGCTCCAGGCCCGCCGCGTGCAGGCCGTCGAGGTGGGCCGCCATCTGCAGGATCTGCGAGACGGTGACCACGCCGGTGCCGCCGATGCCGGGCATCCTGATCAGCACCTCGTCGCCGTGGGCGGGGACCGGCTCGGGCGGCTGCGCGGGCAGCGGCGGCGCCGCGCGCCGCTTGTCCACGGTGCCCGGCTCGACCAGCAGGAACGACGGGCAGTCGCCCTTCAGGCAGCTCTCGTCCGAGTTGCAGGAGGCCTGGTGGATGCGGGTCTTGCGGCCGTACTCGGTCTCGACCGGCTGCACGGACAGGCACGTCGAGACGTCGCCGCAGTCGCCGCAGCCCTCGCAGACCCGCTCGTTGATCACGACCTTCCGCGTGGGCGTGGGCAGCTTGCCGCGCTTGCGCAGCCTGCGCTCCTCGGCGGCGCAGCGGTCGTCGTGGATGAGCACGGTCACGCCGCCGAGCGCCGCCAGCTCCCGCTCGACCTCGGCCAGGTCGTCGCGGTGGCGCACGGAGGCGATCGGCGCCAGCCGCACGCCGCGGTACGTGCCGGGCTCGGGCGTGGTGATCACGATCCGGCGCACGCCCTCCACGGCCAGCTCGTGGGTGAGCGCGGGCACGTCGAGGCGGCCCTCCGCGCGCTGGCCGCCGGTCATGGCGACGGCGTCGTTGTAGAGCAGCTTGTACGTCATCGACACCCCGGCCGCGACGGCGGCCCTGATCGCCAGGGAGCCGGAGTGGTGGAAGGTGCCGTCGCCCAGGTTCTGCACGAAGTGCCGGTCCTCGGTGAACGGGGACAGCCCGATCCACTGGGCTCCCTCGCCGCCCATCTGGGTGATGCCGACCTGGGTGCCGCGCCCGTGCCCGTCCAGCGCGATCATCGCGTGGCAGCCGATGCCCACGCCGACCAGCGTGTCGTCGGAGGTGCGGGTGGAGGTGTTGTGCGGGCAGCCCGAGCAGAAGTACGGGGTGCGCGCCGCCACCACCGGCAGCAGCCCGCGCCGCCGTGCCGCCTTCCTGGGCGGTTCGAGGCCGAGGCAGGTGGTGATGGCCGTGGCCACGTCCTCGGCGCTCAGCGTGCTGCGGGCGGTGAGCAGCTCGCGGCCCACGACGGCCGGGGTGCGCTCGCCGCCGTACAGGGCCTGCTTCAGGTGCCCCTCCAGGAACGGCACCTTGTCCTCGACGACCAGCACCTTGTCCAGGCCGGCGGTCATCGCGGCCAGCTCGCCCGGCGCGACGGGGAACGGCATGCCGAGCCTGATCAGCCGCAGCCCGGCCTCCTCGGCGTCCAGGCCCAGGTCCTCCAGCGCCCGTTCGACCACCGCGTACGTGGCGCCGGACGCGAGGACGCCCAGGGTCGTGTTGCCCGCGCCCGCCATGACGCGGTTCAGGCCGTGCGCGCGGGCGTACTCGCGGGCCAGGTCGAGGCGGCGGGTGAGCATGTCGTGCTCGGCGTCCAGGGCGGCGGGGCCGAGCAGGATCGGCGCGGGCCCCCGGGAGCCGCCGGCGGGGACGGGGACGTCCGCGCGCAGCGGGCCCAGGTCCACGGTGGCGGAGGCGTCCGCGATGTCCGCGACGATCTTCAGCCCCACCCACAGGCCGCTCGCCCGCGACATGGCCACCGCGTGCAGCCCGAACTCGATGATCTCGGCCACCGAGCCGGGCGCCAGCAGCGGCATGGACAGGCTCTGGCACATCGGCTCGCACGAGCTGGGCAGCGTGGAGGACTTGCAGCCGGGGTCGTCGCCGATCCAGGCCACCGCGCCGCCCAGCGGGGCCGTTCCCGCCACGTTCGCGTGCCTGATGGCGTCGGCGGCCCGGTCGAGGCCGGGGTTCTTGCCGTACCAGTAGCCGACCACGCCGTCGTGCCGCCTGCCCGGCACCTGCTCCAGGAGCTGCGTGCCGGCCACCGCCGTGGCCGCCAGCTCCTCGTTCAGGCCGGCCTGGAACACCACGCCGGCCTCGTCCAGGAACCGCTTCGCCCGGCCCATCTCCAGGTCCACGCCCGCCAGCGGCGAGCCCTGGTAGCCGGTGACGTACGCGCGCGTGTCCAGGCCGCGCGCCCGGTCCAGGCGGCGCTGCTCCAGCGTCAGGCGGACCAGGGCCTGGATGCCGGAGATGAGCACCCGGCCGTCGAGCGCGGTGTACTTGTCGTCGAGCGACACGGGGGCGGGAGTCTCGCTCACGCTCACGCGGACCTCCTGGGTGTCGTACGTGCTCGCTTGGTGATTCCCAGCACAGCAACGCGGGCATGACATGCGCAAGTATTAGATGAGAAAGTGGGCTGAAGACGCAAACAATATGAGTTCATGGGCTTCGTGGATGATGTTATTTGCGCCTGAAGGAGGTGTTCTCCGTGCCTGACCTGGACGACATCGATCATCGAGTGCTGCGGCTCCTGCGGGAGGACGGGCGCCGGACGTTCTCCGAGATGGCCGAATGTATCGGGCTGTCGGTGGCGGCGGTCAAGCGGCGGGTGGACCGGCTCAAGGAACTCGGCGTGATCACCGGCTTCACCGTGCAGATCGACTACGCCAAGCTGGGGTGGGGCATCGAGGCCTTCACCGAGCTGCGCTATCCCGGCACCACGCCGGTCACCGAGATCATCCGCACCGCCACGGACGTGCCCGAGGTGCAGGAGGTGTTCACGATCGCGGGGGACCCTGACGCGCTGATCCACGTACGCGTGCGCGACCTCGGGCACCTCCAGCAGGTCATCGACCGGCTGCGCAGGGCCGGGGACGTCACCGGGACGAAGACGCTGCTCGTGCTGGGCTCGTGGACCCGGGACGCGCCGGTGCCGTGACAGGCCCGTCAGCCCTCCTGCCCTGACTTGTCGCGGCGGGAGAAGTAGCGTACGAGCAGGCCGATCGCCAGCAGCACCGCGACGCCGAGGCCGAGCATCCAGACGGAGGTGCCGGTCAGGGGCAGCTCTGGGGTCGTGTGGTGGGCGGGCGGCGGCACGTCGTTCCTGTCGGCGGCGGCCTTGCCGGTGGCCGGGGTGGGCTCCGGGCCCTCGTCGGCGATGGCCTCGGGCTCTTCGGCGCGCTCGGGCTTCCTGGGGCTCCTGGACGGTGCCGGGGTGGGCTCCACCAGGGTGTCGGCGCAGGAGCGGTTGTCGGCGGTGCGCTGCTCGCGGTCGCCGGTGCTGACGGTGGCGCAGTTCTCGACCACGCCGGTGGTGCGGGGGGTGACCGTGAACGTGAGCGTCCTGCTCTCGTTCGGGGGGAGCGGGCCGATGGGGCAGGAGAGGGTCGGGCCGGCTCCGGGGCACTCGGCGGGGCGGTCGGCGATCGTCGCCCGGGTGGGGTCCTGGATGGTGACGTCCGTGGCCTGTGACGGGCCGTGGTTGGTGACGGTCAGGGTGTAGGTGATCGTGCCGTCCGTGGACGGTGGAGCCGTCTTGGACAGCTCGACGTCCGCCCTGGTCACGGCCTCCGTGGTGAGCTGGGCCGCGTCGCCGGGGACGCCGGGGGCGGTGACGCGGGCGCGGCTGGTGAGGGTCGTGCCGTTCCTGAGGGCGGGGTCGGTGGTGACGGGCAGCTCGTACGTGGTGCTGCGGCCGGCGGGGACCGTGAGGCCGGGGCCGCCGCAGGTGATGGTGCGGCCGGTGGGCGAGCAGGCGGCGGGGAGCGCGCCGGGGGTGACGTTGTGGTCGAGGACGGCGGCGACGATGACGTCGTCCGCGTCCTGGTCGCCGGTGTTCGCGACGGTCAGGGTGTAGACGGACTCCGTGCCGGCGATCACGGGGTCAGGGGTCATGCCGGCGGTGAGGCGCAGGCTGGGGCCGATGGGGCTCGGGGACACGACGGGGTCCTCCGGCAGGGGCGCGGGGTCGGGGCCCTGCGGCGGGCCGGCCGGGTCCGGCCCCGGCTGGGAGTCCGGGGGCATGGGGGCACGATCGGCGGCGGTGGCAGCTGCGGCCCCGCCGCCGGCCAGCGCGGCGAGCGCGATGAGAGCCGCGATCCGGGGCCTGCCGCCCATGTCCTACCCCCGCGCCGTCGTGCCTGCTCGACCCGGGGGCTAGCCTCCTACCGGCCGCGGGGGCCGCGCGTGGGGTCAGACCGCAACCATGCGCCGCCATGGCGGAGTCTTTGCCCGTGGCCCTTCCCGGGCCGTGGCGTTTACCGGACCGCGGCGGAGTCCTCGCCCATGGCGCCTCCCGGCGTCACCCTGCGGTTCGGGCGGCGGCGGCGACCCATTCGTCCACCAGGGCGCAGAGCTGATCCAGCGCGGCCTCCACCCGCTCGCGGTCGCCGGTGGTGAGATAGTCGATCTGCAACCCCGTGTAGGCCGAGTTGGCCAGCGTGGAGATGCGCAGGGCGTCCGCTTCGGGGACGCCCCGCTCGCGCAGCAGCCCCGCCACGAACTCCGACCGGTCCGCCAGCAGCCTGGGCACGTGCCCCGCCAGCTTGCCCGCCGCGGCCAGGCCCTCGATCTCGTGGATCAGGCGGGCGACCGGCAGGTTCTCCTCCCGCGCCTGCCAGTCCCAGGTGCGCCGGACGATCGTGCCCACGCTGTCGGCGCCGGACCAGCCCGGCAGCGAGCGCAGCCAGGCCCGGTGCCGCTCGTCCAGGCGTTCCATGGTCGCCGACAGCAGGGCCTCCTTGTCGGCGAAGTGATGGGTCAGCACGCGCGTGGACTTGCCCAGGTGCTGGGCCAGCGGGCGCATCGACAACGTGGAGAGGCCGTGGCCGGCCAGGTAGTCGACGATCTGGTCGAGCAGCTCCGCACGGCGGTGCGGGTCGGCGGTCCTGGCCATGGCGCAATCCCTTTGACGTCATTCGGGTGACGACTGTTACCCTAACGGGGAAACACTTGTTACCTTTATCGAGGGGATATCCATGCCTGTCGCCGTACGGCAGCGCGTCCGGCTGCCCGCGTGGCTGCTCGCCCTGGTGTTCACCACGTTCGCCTTCGCCACGGACGACTACGTGATCGCCGGGGTGCTGCCCGCCATCTCGGCGGACCTCGGGGTCAGCGAGGCCGCGGGCGGGCAGCTCGTCACCGCCTTCTCGCTGGCGTTCGCGCTGGCGGCGCCCGTCGCCTCCGTGGTGACCGCCACCTGGCCCCGGCGCGGGCTGATGACCGGCGCGCTGGCGCTGTTCGTCGTGGCCAACTGGGCCGCGGCGTTCACCACCTCGTACGCGGTGCTCATGGGGCTGCGGGTGCTGGCCGCGGTCGCGGCGGCGGCCGTCGTGCCCGCCGCGTACGCCATCGCCACCACCCTGGCCCCCGAAGGGCGTCAGGGCCGCTACCTGGCGCTGGTGATGGGCGGGCTGACCGGGTCACTCGCGCTCGGCGTGCCCATCGGCACCTGGGTGGGCGGCGCGTTCGGCTGGCAGGCCACCTTCGGGGTCGGCGGGGCGCTGGGGCTGGTCGCGCTGATGGCGATCAGGATGACCTTGCCCGAGACGCCGCCCGTCCCCGCCATGCCGATCCGGGACCGGCTCGCGCCGCTGGCCCGGCCCCAGGTGCTGCTGGGGCTGCTCGGGATCGTGGCCATCGTGCTGGGCAGCATGATGGTGCTGACCTACCTGGCGCCGTTCCTGCACGACCTCGCGGGGGCCGGGCCGGCCGAGCTCGGGTGGGTGTTCGTGCTGGCCGGGCTCGCCGGGTTCGCCGGCGGGCAGCTCGGCGGGCGGGCCGCCGACCGGTGGGGCTCCGACCGGGCGCTGATCACCGGGGTCGTGGGGTTCGCGGTGGTGATGGCCGCCTTCAGCGCCTGCTGGTTCCTGCGGCCCGTGCCGCTGATGGCGCTGCTGCCCCTGCTGGTCGTCTGGGCAGGCGTGTCCTGGTGGATCCCGCCGCCCGCGCAGACCCGCCTGCTCGCCCTGGCCGGCCCCGCGGGGCCGCAGGCGCTCGCGCTCAACAGCAGCGCCGTGTACGTCGGCGTGTCGGGCGGGGGTGCGGTCGGCGGGCTCGTGCTCGCCGGGCACGGCGGCGGCTGGCTGCCCGCCGTGGCGGCCGGCGTCGTACTGGTCGCCCTCGCGCTCTTCTGGCTGGCCGGACGCGCCGGATGAACGTCCGCCGTGGAGCCCGGCGCCGAAGGTGTTCCCCGCCGCGATGAGTTCCGGCCCGGCCGCGAGTCTGTCTTGGTGAACGTCGTACGACGTTGCCCGGCACCGGACAGCACGGAGGAACCATGACGACCAAGCAGGACGACCCGGCCGGCACGCTGCCCGGCCGCCCGCCCATCGTCGACCTGGCCACCTGGCAGGCCGCCCGGGACGAGCTCCTGGCCCGCGAGAAGGCCCACACCCGCGAGGGTGACGCCATCGCCGCGGCCCGCCGCCGGTTGCCGATGGTGGAGTTCGACGGGACGGTCGAGGTCGTCGGAGCCGACGGCCCTGTCCCGTTCCTCGACCTGTTCCAGGGCCGCGACGAGCTCGTGATCTACAAGCACATGTGGTACGACGGCGCGCCGCACCAGGGGCAGTGCGAGGGCTGCACCACCACGGCCTGGCACCTGAAGGACGCCGTCTACCTCAACGCCCGCGGCGTATCGTTCGCCATCGTGACCACGGGCCGGTGGGACGAGGTGGCCTCCTACGTCGAGTTCATGGGCTACACCCAGCCCTGGTACTCGGTACGCGGCGTGGACGGGCCGGTCGGCGGCGCCATGGGTTACCTCACCTGCTACCTGCGCGACGGCGACCGCGTGTTCCTCACCTACTCCACGACGGGCCGCGGGAACGAGCCCGTCAACGGGTCCATGGGGCTGCTCGACATGACGCCCTACGGCCGGGGCGAGGCGTGGGAGGACAAGCCCGAGGGCTGGCCCGAGGGGCGCGGCCCGTGCTGGTACTGGCGCTCGGACGTGGACGGGAACGCATCCTGGGGCTCCACCAGCCGTCCCGTGCCGCAGTGGACCCGCCCCGGTGCGACCCCCGTGGAGAGCCTCGGCCGGCGCGGTCACCACCACTGACCGGCTGCGGTCCTCCGCCCGGAGGCGGTCCTCCGCCCGGAGGCGAAAGCCGATTCCGCGCTCGACGAACAGCGCGCGGGCGGCGGACGTCGCGCGCTTAGGGTCGAGGCATGTCAGGAGTTGCGCGTTACGACGAGGTCGCCGACTTCTACGCGGCCGGCTGGACGGACGACATCGACGACCCGGCCTCGCGCCGCCTGCTCGACCTGCTGGAGCCGATCGGCGGCCGACGCGTGCTGGAGATCGCCTGCGGTCACGGCAGGATCAGCCGCGCGCTGGCCCGCCGGGGCGCCGAGGTGGTGGGCGCCGACCTCTCGGCCGCCCTCATCGGGAAGGCGGAGGCCGCCGAGCGCGAGTCCCGGCTGGGCATCCGCTACCTCCACGCCGACGTCGCGGCCGGTCCAGCGGCATCCGACCTGCGGGGCTTCGGGCCGTTCGATGTCGTGGTCTGCAGCTTCGGCCTGTCCGACATCGACGATCTGGACGGCGCCGTGGCCACCGCCGCCGCCGTCCTGCGCCCTGGCGGGGTCTTCGCCTGCTCGATCCTGCACCCCTGCTTCCCCGGCGGGCAGGGCGTGTCGGGCTCGTGGCCGGGCGAGGCGCGTTACCACGCCGAGGGCTGGTGGCGGGCGGACGGCGAGCTGTCGTCGCTGCGCCGCCGGGTGGGCGCCAATCACCGCACGCTCTCGACGTACCTCAACACGCTGCGCCACCACGACCTGTGGGTGGACGAGCTGGCGGAGCCCGAGCCCGCCCCCGAGTGGGCGGCGAAGCGGCCGGATGCCGCCAGGTTCCCCGTGTTCCTCGTGCTGAGCTGCGTCAAGGGCGACGCTGATCGCCGGCGCCCGCCATCGGCTGACGGCCAGGGTCCGCCCATCGGTTGACGGCCAAGGCCCGCCGTGGGAAGACGGCCGGTGTCCGACGCGGGTTGAACGGTCAGGGCTCGCCGCGGGTTGACGGTCAGGGCTCGCCGCCGGCGCCGGCCACCGCGTGACAGGTCGCCGCCAGCCCCTCCAACAGGCACGTCAGCGCGAACTCGAACCGCCGCTCGCTGTCCCCCTCCACATCGACCTTCCTGCCGGCGGCCATCCGCCGGGCCAGCAGCGGGTGCCGCTCGGCGACGTCACGCAGGTACGCGGTGGTGGCGTGGTGGCTCCACTCGACCCCGCTCTCGCGCATGCGGGTCAGCGTGTCGCGCCACGCCACCTCGGCGATGACCGCGCCGACGACCTGATCGTTGACGGTCGCCATCGCGGCGTCCAGGTCGGCGTCGGTGAACCCCGCCCGCGACAGCAGCCGCAGGCTGGTCTCGGCCAGAGTGAAGGCGTTGGGGCCCAGGTTCGGCCTGAGGGTCAGCTCCCGCAGCGCCCACTGGTGGCGCAGCAGCATCGCGCGGGTGTCGCGGGCCAGCCCGGCCAGCCCGCGCCGCCAGTCGGGCTCGTCCGGGTCGGCCCTGACCTCGCCGAGCACCCGGTCCAGCGCCAGCTCCAGCACGTCGTCCTTGGTGCGTACGTACCAGTACAACGATCCGGCCGTCACGCCGAGGTCGGTGGCGATCCGGCGCATCGACAGGCCGCGGTGCCCCTCGGTGTCCAGCACGGGCACGGCCGCGCCGACGATCTGGTCGCGGCTGAGCTGGCGGTCGCGCAGCGGCCGCTCGTGGCGCAGCCACACCGAGCCGTCGGAGGGATCTGAGACAGGCACCCACACACCGTACTCCCTCCTTGACGATCAGCATTCACCTGTCCTGTACGGCGTTCACGGCTGTTGAACGTCGTTCAGGAGGGCCCGGCCCAGCCGTCCGCCGAGACCGCCTTCGGGGCGATGCGGGCCCGTCCTCGGTGGTGAGGGTCAGGCCGGCGCCGGCCGTTCCCCGCCGCCGAACCGGCGCGTACGACAGGAGGCCGGTCTCCGTCGTAGTCTGATTCGCGCGTGACGAACAGGAGGCTGAGGTGGCCGAGACGACAGTGGCCGAGGTGATGGCCGAGCTGGCCGCCCTCGAGGACCCGAAGATCCGCGAGGTGAACGAGAAGCACGGTGACGATCACGGTGTGAACCTGGGCAAGCTGCGCGCGGTCGCCAAGCGGCTGAAGACGCAGCAGGAGCTCGCGCGGCAGCTCTGGGAGACGGGCGACACCGCGGCGAGACTGCTGGCGCTCCTGATCTGCCGGCCGAAGGCGTTCGCGCGTGACGAGCTGGACACCATGGTGCGCGAGGCGCGCGTGCCCAAGGTGCACGACTGGCTCGTGAACTACGTGGTGAAGAAGAGCCCGCACGCGGAGGAGCTGCGCCTGGCCTGGTCCGCCGACCCGGACCCGGTGGTCGCGAGCGCCGGCTGGGCGCTGACGACCGAGCGCGTGACGAAGAAGCCGGAGGGCCTCGACCTTCCCGGGCTGCTCGACGTGATCGAGGCCGAGATGAAGGACGCCCCCGATCGCCTGCAGTGGGCGATGAACCACTGCCTGGCACAGATCGGGATCGACCACGCCGAGCACCGCGACCGGGCCATCGGCATCGGCGAGCGCCTGCAGGTGCTCAAGGACTACCCGACGTCGCCGGGCTGCACGTCTCCGTTCGCGCCCATCTGGATCAACGAGATGGTACGCAGGCAGCACGCCTAACGGGAGCCGGTCAGCTCGTACTCGACCTGGTCGAGCGGGTTGCCGTCGCCGTAGTCGTAGGTACGGACGGTGCCCGACCGGGTGAAGCCGCTCTTGGCGTAGAAGCGGTGCGACTGCGGGGTGTCGCGCAGCGTCCACAGGTGGACGTGGCTGAAGCCCGCCGAACGGATGCGGTCCAACGTCGCGGTCATCAGGGCCTGCGCGATGCCGCTGCCCCAGCCGTCCGGGTGGCCGTAGAAGCCGAAGATCTCCGCCGAGTCGGGGTGGCTCGATGAGGGGCCGAAGTAGGAGAAGGCCAGCGGGCGGCCGTCGCGGGCGGCGAGCAGGACGGTGTTCCCGTCCTCCGCGGCGAGCACGCCGTGCCATTTGGTACGGCGGTGCCGCAGGGCCTCGGCGAAGAACCGCGGGGCGAAGAAGCTCGCGTTGGCGGCCCTCCAGGACTCCGCGTGGATCTCGCCCACCGCGTCCGCGTCGGCGGTGGAGGCGGGGGATGTCGTGAACGTCACAGGGTCACGGTATGCGGTTCACCTCCAGCGGTGCCGCCCGGTTTCCTGGCCGGCGTCACGTCCAGGTGCTGGAGGTGATCACGCGGGCCGCGTTCACGGCCATGGCGAACCGGGTCGCGGACGTGACCGGCACGCCCCTCGACGCCGCGCTCGCGGGCCAAGGCCCGGAACTCCGGAGCATGAAAAGGCCGATGGCAGCCGCCTGGTCGCGGCTGCCATCGGGAGGGTTCGGATCAGGAGCTGGGGCAGGTGTGGCGGTACTCCTCGATCGCCAGCCCGCTGGGCGGCGGGCACAGGAACTGCTCGTAGCGGGTGTCGTCATCGACGAACCGCTTCAGCCAGGCCACCATCGACTTGGCCATCGTGGTGTTGGTGGTCTGCGGGAAGAAGTGGCTGGCGTTGTTCAGCTCCAGGTACGCCTTCTCCGACGAGGACGGGATGCTGTTGTAGAACGGCTCCGAATGGGTGGTGACGGAGGCGACGGAGTCGCTCTCACCCCCGATGATCATCGTCGGGACGCGCACCCCCGACCACGACTTCGTCAGGTTCCAGGGCGCGAGCGGCACGGCCGCCTGCAGCGACGGCCGGTCGTTGGCCGCCTCCAGGCTGCCGCCGCCGCCCATCGAGTGGCCGGCGACCGCGAGCCGCGACGGGTCGATGCGGCTGCGTACCGTGGCCGAGCTGTCCTCGACCAGGTAGTCGAGCGCCGCCAGGAGCTGGCGGCCCCGGCTGGCGGGCTGGTCGTAGAGCGAGTTGGTCTCGATGCCGATCACGACGAAGCCGTGCGAGGCGATCCGCGGGCCGAGCCACGACAGGCTGGACCACCTGGCCGTGTACCCGGGCGAGATGGCGATCGCGCCGAACGTGCCCTGGCTGGTGTCGGTCGGGTAATAGATGGTGCCGCCGCCGAAGCCGGTCACGCTCAGCGAGGAGACGCTGGTCTGCGCGGTCGAGAACGGGCCGCGGCTGGCTTCGAGGATGGCGTCCGTGGGGTCGGGGCCGCGGTCGTACGGGCCCTGGGCCTGGGCGGGGGAGGCGGCCATCAGGGCGCCGCCGACCAGTGAGACGGTGAGGGCGAGCTTGGTCAACGTTCGCGCGCCGAACCGGGGGGTGGATAGCTGCACGTCGTCATACTCCCTGCTCATCGAGGGTGACTGCTGTCTGTCGCCATTGTTCGGATGCGCAGTCAGCCGTGCATCGGTGAAATCACCGGTCCTGCGATCAGGACATGAGCCTTACCAGTTCGACGCGGGAGCGGATGCCGAGGCGGCTGAAGATGTTCCTGAGGTGGTGCTCGACGGTGCGGCGGCTCAGGAACAGCTGCTCGGCCACCTCCTTGTTCGTCGCGCCCTCGGCCACCATGCGGGCGATCTGCAGCTGCTGGGCCGTGAGCTGGCCCGTGGTCGCGTCGAGGGCCGGGCGCACGGGGTCGCCGGAGGCCCGCAGCTCGGTCCTGGCCTGCTCGGTCCACAGGCGGGCGCCGTAGCGCTCGAACGTCTCCAGCGCCGAGTGCAGGTGCGTCCTGGCCGCCCCGGGCCGCCGGTCGCGCCGCAGCGCGCTGCCGTACAGGAGCCTGGTACGGGCCGCCTCGAACTCGTACACGCCCTGCCCGTGCAGGTCGAGCGCCTCCCGGAACAGCTCCTCCGACTCGCCGGGCCCGGCCAGCAGCGCGCGGCAGCGGGACACCAGCGCGCGCAGGTCCGGGCTGCGCGTGCTGCCGACCCAGCGCTCCAGCACCCGCAGCGCGGCCCCGGCCGCCTCGTGGTCGCCGGTACGCGCGCACGCCTCGATGAAGTGCGGCGTGGCCATGACCCGGATGACCACGTGGTTGCTGTTGCGGCGCTCGGCCCGCAGCCGGTTGGCCGCGTCGGCGGGGCGGCCCGCGGCCAGGTCCAGGTAGGCCAGCGCCCAGTTGCCGACCGCGCCCGCGATGCCCAGGTCGTGGGCGTCGGCCAGGCCGATGGCGGCGTCGGCGCGCACCCGGCACGTCTCCTGGTCGCCCTCGACGGCCGCCGTGATCGCCAGCCAGGCCAGGTGCTGGGCCGCCGTGTTGAGCTGGCCGGTCTCCTGCGCCAGGCGCAGGCCCTGGGCGGCGGTGGTGGCGACGGCGGCGTACCGGCCCATCCAGATCTCCGGGTAGATCATGTACTCCAGGAGCTGCGGCATGGCCGAGACCGCGCCGCGTACGCGGGCCGTCTCGACCGCGCGGGCCGACAGCCGGTGGGCGGTGGCGTCCTCGCCGAGCAGCATGCTGGCCACGCACGCCCAGACGAGCACGGCCGGGTCGCGGACGGACCCGGCCAGCTCGACCACCCGGCGCAGCGGCGCCGCCGCCTCCTGGTGGGAGCCGCTGAACGTGGAGGCCATGCCGGCGAGGTACTCGAACATGAGCTGCGTCGGCACCGTCTCGTCGGGGCGGCGCAGAGCGGCCGCCTGGCGGGCTATCGCGATGAACGCCCGGTTGTCGCCCGCGCGGTAGCTGGCGTCGGCGGCCCGCACCAGCGCGCGCACCCCCAGCATGCGGTGGCTCTCCAGGAGCCAGGTGGCCGCCGCCAGCAGCTCCTCGCGGGCGCTGCCCGTCTCGCCGCCGAGCAGCTCCAGGCTGCCGTGCAGGAGCTGTACGTGGCCGCGCAGCTCGTCGGGGGCCGTGAGGTTGCGCAACCTGGCCAGCAGGGAACGGGTCACCTGGGGGCGTCCGGCCACCCACGCGTACCGGGCGGCGGCGGCCAGGCGCTCGGCCTTGGCCGGGTCGTGCGGGTCGGTGAGCTCGGCGGCGCGTTCCAGGGCCAGGTACGGCTCGGGATGGGTGTGCGCGGGGTGGGCGTCGAGCGCGGCGGCGGCCAGGTCGTCGGCCAGCGAGGCGGGCGGGCCGTCGAGCGCGCAGGCCCGGTGCCAGGCGCGGCGCAGGCGCTGCGACTCGTCCCTCTGCTCGGCCCCGTGCTCGGCCCCGTGCTCGGCCCCGTGCTTGGCCCCGTGCTTGGCCCCGTGCTCGTCCGCCTGCTCGGCCCCGTGCTCGGCTCCGTGCTCGGCCGCCTGCTCGTCGTCGCCGAGCAGGCCGGCCAGCAGGCGGTGGGCGCTGCGCCGGCGTAACAGGGACGCGCCGTAGTAGACGACCCCGCGCATGGCCGGGTCGCGGAAGTCGTACCGGTCCCCGGCGGAGTGCAGGACGCCCGCCCGCTCGGCCGGCTCCAGCACCGTGAGCGCGCACGAGGGGCGGGCCGCGCGGATCAGGGTGGGCAGGTCGAGCCCGGGATCGGCGGCGATCAGCAGGAGCAGCCGCTGGACCTCCGGAGGGAGGGCCGCGAGCCGGCTCGCGTGCTCGCGCCACAGGCGTCCGTCCTTGGGCAGCGTCACGGGGGGAGCGGCCAGGCCCGCGAACTGGTCGGGGGTGAGCGAGCCGATCAGCTCCGCCAGCGCGAGGGGGTTGCCGCGGGCGATGTGGTCGAGCGCCACCAGCAGGTCCTCGGCCACCTTCCCCGCCGCCAGGTCACCGGCCAGCTCCTGCACGGCCGCCGCGTCCAAGCCGCCCAGCACCTGTACGGGCACGCCTTCCAGCCCGCCCGGCGCCCGCACGCCCTCCCGCGCGGTGAACAGCAGCGCCACCGGCTCTGCCGACACCCGCCTGGCCGCGAACGACAGCACCTCCCTGCTGTCCGCGTCCAGCAGGTCCATGTCGTCCACGCAGGCGAGCAACGGCCGCTCCGCGGCCACCGCCGACAGCAGGCCGAGCACGGCCGCGGGCAGCGTCAGCCCGCCGGCGCCCGTACCGGACTCCAGCGCCGACATCAGGGCGTGCGCCTGGGCGCCGGGCAGGGAGGCGGCCTCCGCGGCGACGGGACGCAGCAGGCCGTGCAGCCCGGCGTACGGCAGCCGCGACTCCGACTCCACCCCCGAGACCCGCAGGACGCGGAAGCCGGGAACGGCGTGCGCGATGGCCAGGTCGAGCAGCGCCGTCTTCCCCATGCCGGGCGCGCCCACCAGGAGCAGCGCTCCGCCGGAGCCGGCGCGGGCGCGGTCGAGCAGCCGCAGCAGGGCGCGTTCCTCCTCGCCCCGGCCGCGTAACAAAGGCTTGTCAGAAGACACGACGCCAGTGTTACGCGCGGATGTCAGGACTGAAAGAGCACGTTCCGGAGAGACCGGTGATTTCACCGATACGGGCTCTCCGCCCGCTTTCGCGACAGACGGCCGGAGATGGCCGGAACCAGCCCGTGCGGCATGAACAGCACCACCACGATCAGCACGAGCGCATAAACCGCATACGACAACACACTCGGCGCATAGGTCGGCATCCCCGGCAGCGACGCCAGCATGTCCAGCCCCTGCACCAGCAGCGTGATCGCGGTGGCCCCCACCACCGCGCCCCAGATCGTCCCCAGCCCTCCGACCACCGCCATCACGATGTACTGGATCGAGATGAGCACGGGGAACGACCCCGGCGCCAGGTACCCGGTGTAGAAGCAGTAGATCCCCCCGGCCAGCCCCGCGAACGTGGCCGACAGCGCGAAGACCACCAGCTTGTACCGCCCCACCGGGATCCCCGAGGACGCCGCCGCCGTCTCGCTGGTGGCCAGGGCACGCAGCGCGCGACCGGGCCGGGAGGTGATGACGTTGTGCGTGACCAGCATCACCAGGGCCAGCCCCGCCCACGTCAGGTAGGCGTACACCGAGGCGCTCGTGGCCTCGAACGAGCCCACGCCGAACTGCGGGATGCCCTGCAGCCCGATGTCCCCGCCGGTGAATTCGAGCTGCCCCGCCAGCGACAGCAGGATGAGCTGCATGGCGAGCGTGGCGAAGGCCAGGTGGTGGCCGCGCAGCCGCAGCAGCGGGACGCCGATGACCAGGGCCGAGAGCGCGGCCGCCACAGGGGCGGCCACCAGGCCCGCCAGCGGGGGAGCGCCGTTCAGGGCCAGCAGGGCCGCGGTGTAGGCGCCGATGGCGTAGAAGGCGCCCTGCCCCAGCGACACCTGCCCGGCGTACCCCATGAGCAGCGACACCCCGACCGTGACCATGGCGGCCAGGCCGAGCAGGATGTAGACGGCCAGCGCGCTGTCGTCGAGCACGGCGGGCAGGACGAGCGTCACGACGGCGACCAGCAGCCCGGCCGCGAGCTTCAGCCGCCTGGTCATGCGGACTCCTGGGAGATGGCCGGGCGGCGGCCGGCCTGCACGATCATGACGACGAGCATGAGACCCAGCGCGACCTCCAGCTGGTGCGAGCCGTAGCCGTACCCGGCGGCCATGGTCTCGGCCACGCCCAGCAGCAGCGCGCCGATGAGCGTGATCACGGGACGGGTGAGCGCGCCGAAGACGGCCGCGGCGAAGCCGTTCACGATGAGCGTGACGTCGGTGTCGAACGAGATCGGCCGCAGCGGCGTGACCAGCACCCCGGCGATGCCGCCGAGCAGCCCGCCCAGCGCGAACGCCAGCAGCCCCATCCGCCGGGTGTCGATGCCGACGACGCGGGCGGCGTACGGGTTGGAGGCGCACGCGGTCAGCGCCTTGCCCAGGTAGGTGCGGCCGAAGAAGAGCGCGAGCAGGACGAACGTCGCCGCGGCCACGCCGATGACCAGCAGGTGCTGGGTCTGGATGCGGGCCCCCGCCAGCGTCACCGAGCCCGCCAGGCCGGGCGCCGAGCGCGGCTGGTCGCCCCAGAGCACGATCTCGACCGCGTACGCCAGCACGCCCACGCCGAGCGTGACGATCAGGGACGACAGCGGGGTGGTGCCCGGCCTGCCGACGGCGGCCAGCCCGGTCAGCAGGCCCGCCAGCGCCGCGGCCAGGACGGCGGCCACCTCGCTGACCCCGTGCGGAAAACCCAGCCCGAGCAGGGAGGACGTGCACAGCCCCGCGACCACGGCGAACGTGCCCTGCGCGAAGTTCACCACGCCGGTGACCCGGTGGATGACGACCAGGCCGCTGGCGATGAGCGCGATGGCCGAGCCGACCGCGAGCCCGTTGAGGAGGTAGGTGAGGAATGCGCTCACGGCCGGGCCGTCCTCTCGCCGCCGCCGCTCATGTGATCGCCCCGCCCAGGTACGCGCTGGCCACCCGCGGGTCGCCGGCCAGCTCGGCGCTCTCGCCCTCGGTCACCACCCGCCCCGACTCCAGCACGTACGCCCGCCGGCACAGCTCGAAGGCCAGCCGCGCGTTCTGCTCGATGAGCAGCACGGTCAGCCCCTGGGTCCGGTTCAGCTCGGCCAGGTGCGCGGCCAGGTCGGCGGTGACGTTGGGGGCCAGGCCGAGCGACAGCTCGTCCACGACGAGCGCGTCGGGGCGTGACATCATGGCCCGGCCGAAGGCCACCATCTGCTGCTCGCCGCCGGACAGCACCGCGGCCCTGCGCGAGGAGAGCTCGGCCAGGCGGGGCAGCAGCTCGTACACGGTCGAGGGGTCGCGCTGCCCGGAGCGCCAGCCGCCGAGGGCGAGGTTGTCGGCGACGGTCAGGTCGGGGAAGAGCTGGCGGCCCTCGGGGATGAGCGCGAGCCGCCCGCCGACGCCGACCGTGCCCGAGGTGGGCTTGAGCAGCCCGGCCAGGGTGTTGGCCAGCGTCGACTTGCCGGCGCCGTTCGGGCCGAGCAGGGCCACCATCTCGCCCCTGGCGACGGTGAGCGTGACGTGGTCGAGCGCGGTCGCGGTGCCGTACGAGACCACCAGGTCCTGGACGTCGATCATGAGGCTTGTCCGAGATAGGCGGCCAGCACCAGCGGGTCGGCGCGCACCTCGGCCGGCGGGCCGTCGGCGATGACCTGGCCCAGGTCGAGCACCGCGACGCGGTCGGCCAGCCGGGTCACGAACGCCACGTCGTGCTCGATGAGCAGGATCGTCAGCCCGTCCGCTCGCAGCTCCTCCACCAGCGCCGCCAGCCGCTCGCGCTCCTCGCCGCGCAGCCCGGAGGCGGGCTCGTCGAGCAGCAGCAGCCGGGGCCGCGCGCACAGGGCGCGGGCCAGTTGCAGCGCCCGCTGCTGGCCGATCGGCAGCCGGTCGGCGGGCCGGTCCGCCCACTCCGCCAGGCCCACGCGCTCCAAGGCGGCGGCGGCCTCGGCGGCGATCTCGCGCTCGTCGGCCCGGTGCCGGGGCAGCCGCAGCGCCGCCGAGACGAACCCCGCCCGCGTGCGCCCGTGCGCGCCCACCCTGACGTTCTCCTCGACCGTCATGCCGCGGAAGACCCGGGCGGCCTGGAAGACGATCGACATGCCGAGGCGGGCGCGGCGGTGCGGGGGGAGCCGGTCCACGCGCTGCCCGAGGAAGGAGATGTGGCCGTGGTCGGCGGCCAGATGCCCGGTGATCAGGTTGAACAGGGTGGACTTGCCGGCGCCGTTCGGGCCGATGACGCCGCAGACCTCGCCGTCCGCGACGCTCAGCGAGACGTCGCGGACGGCGTAGACGCCCCCGAAGGAGCGCGAGACCCCGGTGACGGTCAGCACGCGCCCCTACCCCTGCGCGTTGACGGTCTTGGTGAGCTGCTCCTTGGCCCATTCGGTCGGGACGAACTGGCCGTTCTTGACCGTGTTGACCGAGATGAACTCGGGGGACAGCCCGGAGTGGTCGGTGGGGGAGTAGCGGAAGCGGCCGTTCGGGGTGATCAGGTCCATGGTCTCCAGGGCCTGCTGGATCTTGGTCTTGTCGGTGCTGTTCGCCTTCCTGATGGCCTCGAACAGCAGCAGCGAGGCGCTGTAGCCGTCCTGCGCGAACTGCGGCGGCGGGTAGCCGTGCTTCTGCTGGAACGGCTTGGCCATCTGGTCGATGACCTGCTTCTGCTTGCCCTCGGGCAGATGGTCGCCGACCACGCCGATCGCGCTCTGCACGGTCATGCCCTCGGCCTGGGCGCCCATCGGCTCCAGCCACAGCTTGCTGGCCTGCGAGGCGGTCAGGAACAGCGGCGTCTCGAGCCCCGAGGCCACGTACTGCTTGGCGGCCGTCACGCCGGGCGCGCCCGAGCCCCAGAACACCAGCGCCTCGGCCTTGGAGTCGCGCACGTGCGTGAACAGGGCGCTGAAGTCGGAGGTGGTGGTCTCGTACGGCTCGTCCACGGCGATCGTCACGCCGTACTTCGGGGCCAGCTCGACCATGGACTCGTGGCCGGAGACCGAGTACGCGCTCTTGGAGTCCCACGCCACGGCGACCGTCTTGATGCCCTCGGCCTGGATGTACTGCAGGTAGCGCTCGGCGTACATGCTGGACAGCGCGGGAGTGACGAAGATGTACGACTTGATCGGCTCGACCTGCTCCTGCGCCGGGGCCAGCGACAGGTACGGCATCCTGTCGCGCTGCGCGAGCGGCTCGACCGCCAGCGCCGAGTTGGAGAACACCGGCCCGATCAGCGCGTCGATCTCGCCCTTGATCTGGTTGTAGGCCACGATGCCCTGGTCGGGGGCGGTCTTGTCGTCCCTGGTGACCAGCTCCACCTTGCGGCCCAGCAGGCCGCCCTGCGCGTTGACCTGCTCGACGGCCAGCTCCACGGCCTTCTTGTCCTCGCTGCCCAGCGGCGTGTAGTTGCCGGTCAAGGAGACGATGAGGCCCACCTTGATGGGATCCGCCTGCCCGCCGCTCGACCCGCCCCCGCCGCCGCTACATGCCGTCGTGGCCAGCAACAGGCAGACCAGGGACGGAAGAAACCTGCGCATCAGGACCTCCTGGGCCGGATGGCCCCAAGGTAGGCAGGTACATTACGGCTGTCAATAGAATGCCTAATTTCCGGAGACAAGCTGTTATGCGGCCTCAATCGGTGATTCTCACCTTCCTTGGAGACCACGTATACGGCCGCGGAATCTGCGTTTCCTCGCGGAGTTTCATCGAGGCCTTCGGCAAGGTGGGGATCTCGGAGGAGGCCACCCGCTCGACGCTGACCCGGATGGTGCGCCGCGGGCTGCTGCGCCGGCAGCGCTCGGGCCGGCGCATGTACTTCGGCCTCACCCCGGCCAGCACCGAGGTCCTCAAGGACGGCGAGCGGCGCATCTGGCACAGCGGCGTGGTCAACGACGCCGACGACGACAGGTGGACGCTGATCGGCTTCTCGCTGCCCGAGTCGTGGCAGCGCCAGCGGCACGAGCTGCGCTCGCGGCTGGTCTGGGCCGGGTTCGGGCCGTTGCAGAACGGGTTGTGGATCGCTCCGGGCGACGTGGACGCCACGGGCGTGATCGAGGACCTGGGCGCGAACGTCAAGGTCTTCGCCGCCGAGCCGCGCCGGCCCACCGACATGCAGGCCCTGGTCGGCGAGGCCTACGACCTGTCCGGCCTGGGCGAGCGGTACCGGGCGTTCCTGCGCCGCTGGGACCGGGCCGACCCGGCCCCGGAGGCCCCCGACGACCTGGCACGCTCGCTGATGCTGCTCACCGGCTGGCTGCAGATCATCAGGACCGACCCGCGGCTGCCGCTGCGGTACCTGCCGGGCGACTGGCCCGCGGAGAAGGCGCAGCGGGTCTGCCACACGCTGCACGAGCGGTTCGCGCCGGAGGCGGGGCGGATCGTGGCGGGGTTGCTCGACACCGTTCCCGAGGAAAGTTCGGCAGAACGGTGACAGCCATCGCATAGTGGCCTAATTTGGGTCCGGGAGTCGCCGATGCGTAATCAGGGGATTGGCTCGTGGCCGGCACGCAGGGCACGCATGACGCCCGACAGGGTCGCGCTGTCGTACAAGGACCGTCACTACACCTACCGTGACCTGCGAGAACGTGTGAACAGGCTGGCCCGCGCGCTCGGCGTGCGGCGCGGCGACCGGGTCGCGTTCCTCGGGGCCAACCAGCCCGCCCTGGTGGAGACGCTCTTCGCGGCGGGGCTGCTGGGAGCCGTGTTCGTGCCGCTCAACACGCGGCTGACCGGGCCGGAGCTGCGCTTCATCCTGGAGGACGCAGAGCCGGCGCTGCTCGTGCTGGGCGAGGAGCGGGACGGCGAGGGGCTGCCGGGCCGCCACCTGCGGGCCGCCGACTACGAGGCCCTGCTCGCGTCCGGCTCGCCCGAGCCGGTCGACGAGCCCGTGAGCCAGGACGACGTGTGCCTGATCATGTACACCTCCGGCACCACGGGCAGGCCCAAGGGCGCCATGCTCACCCACGCCAACCTCACCTGGAACACGGTCAACCTGCTCGTGGACGTGCCGCTGGCGCACGACGAGGTGGCGCTGATCGGCGCGCCCCTGTTCCACATCGCGGCGATGGGCCAGGCGCTGATCCCGACCGTGCTCAAGGGCGGGCGGGCCATCCTGGAGCCGTCGTTCGACGTGGCGCGCGCGTTCGACCTGATCGAGCGCGAGCGGGTGACGCTGATCGCCGGCGTGCCGACGATGTTCCAGTTCCTCGCGCAGTCGCCGCGCTGGGCGGAAGCCGACCTGTCGAGCCTGCGGCACCTGCTGTGCGGGGGAGCGCCGGTGCCCGAGCCGCTGATCCAGGCCTACCAGGAGCGCGGGCTGGCGTTCATGCAGGGGTACGGCATGACGGAGACCGCGCCGGGAGCGCTGTTCCTCGGGGCAGACCGCTCCGCCGCCAAGGCGGGCACGGCCGGGGTGCCGTGCTTCTTCTCCGACGTGCGGCTGGTCGCGCCCGGCGGCTCGCCCGCCGCCCCCGGCGAGCCCGGCGAGCTGTACGTGCAGGGCCCCAACGTGATGCCCGGCTACTGGCGGCGCCCGGAGGAGAGCGCCGAGGTCCTGTCGGCGGACGGGTGGTTCCGCTCGGGGGACATAGGCGTCGCGGACGAGGACGGGTACGTGCGCATCTCCGACCGCGTCAAGGACATGATCATCTCTGGTGGCGAGAACATCTATCCCGCCGAGGTGGAGAGCGCCCTGTACGAGCACGGCGCGGTCGCCGAGTGCGCGGTGATCGGCGTGCCGGACGAGAAGTGGGGCGAGGTGGGCAAGGCCCTGGTCGTGCTCAGGCCCGGTGCGACGGTGGCGTCCGATGGGCTGGCCGACGAGCTGCTGAAGCACCTCGACGGCCGCCTGGCCCGCTTCAAAGTCCCGAAATATCTGGAATTCGTGGCCGAACTGCCTAAGAACGCGGCGGGCAAGCTCCTCAAGGCCCCGCTGAGAAAGCTCTACGGAGAAGGATGATCCATGATGCGTACCTCACCGCCCTTCCGCGCCGACCACGTCGGCAGCCTGCTCCGCCCGGCCGAGCTGCTGCGCGCCCGCCAGACCCTCACCGGTGACGCCCTGCGCGAGGCCGAGGACGCGGCGATCAGGGACGTGGTACGCAAACAGCGCGACGCGGGCTTGCAGAGCGCCACGGACGGCGAGTTCCGCCGGGCGTCCTGGCACATGGACTTCATCTACCGGCTCGAAGGCATCGGCCAGGCCGCCGACGAGCACATCACGGTGCGCTTCCACAACCAGAAGGGGGACCTCGAGTACACCCCCGCGGCGCTGCGCGTGCACGACCGGATCCGGCTGAGCGAGCCGATCTTCGCCGACGACTTCTCGTTCCTGCGCGAGAGCGCCCCGGAAGGGGTCACGCCCAAGCTGACCATCCCCTCGCCCAGCATGGTGCACTACCGGGGCGGGCCCGCCGCGATCGATCCTCAGGTGTACCCGGACGTGGAGGAGTTCTGGCGGGACCTGAGCGCGGCCTACGCCGAGCAGGTGCGCAGGATCGGCGCGCTGGGGTGCACGTACCTGCAGTTCGACGACACCAGCCTGGCCTACCTGAACGACCCGTCGCAGCGGGCCGAGCTGTCCGAGCGCGGCGACGACGCCGATCACCTGCACCTGCGCTACATCAAGCAGATCAACGCCGCGCTCGCGGCCAAGCCCGCGGGCATGACGATCACCACGCACATGTGCCGGGGCAACTTCCGCTCCTCCTGGGTCGCCTCGGGCGGCTACGACTTCGTCGCCGAGGCCCTGTTCAACGAGCTGAACGTGGACGGGTTCTTCCTGGAGTTCGACGACGAGCGGTCGGGCGGCTTCGAGCCGCTGCGGTTCGTGCCGCCGGGGAAGATGGTGGTGCTCGGGCTGGTGACGACCAAGCGGGGGGAGCTGGAGTCGAAGGACGCGCTCAAGCGGCGCATCGACGAGGCGGCCAAGTTCGTCGACCTGGACCAGCTCTGCCTGTCGCCGCAGTGCGGCTTCTCCTCGACGGTGGAGGGGAACGAGCTGACGGAGGAGCAGCAGTTCGCCAAGATCCGGCTGATCGTGGAGACGGCGCGGGAGGTCTGGGGCTGATTCACAGGTGGCGGTCGAGGAACCCCCGGACGGTCTCGATGAGGCGCTGCCGGTGGTCCGACAGGGCGTGGTCGGTGTGCCACTCGTGATGCTCGGCCCCCGGGTACGCCGTCACCAGCGGCCGATGGTGCACGGCCGCCGGGGTCACCGGGTCGTCGGAGGTGCCGATCAGCAGGACCGGCCGTTCGGCCAGCCGGGGCGCCAGGCCGGCCAGACTCCACCGCTCGCCCGCCCGTTCCATCTCCGCCACCAGCGCCTCGCCGCTCGTCCCGCGCAGGGGCAGCAGGTCCTCCCCGAACGCCTCGACGTAGCGGGCACGTGACTCCGGGCCGAGGGAGCGGGCCACCGTACCGAAGTCGAAGGCCGAGACCGAGACGACGGCGGCGACGGACGGGTCGGCGGCGGCGGTCATCAGCGCGGCGAACCCGCCGGCGCTGTGCCCGAACAGTGCCAGCCGCCTCGGATCGAGCCGGTGCGCCGAGGCGAACGGCTCGGCGCGCACGGCGCGGGCCACGGTGGCGGCGTCCTCCAGCACGTTCGCCCAGGACCAGGTGCCCTCCATGCCCCAGGAGCCGCGGTAGTGGAAGACGATGGCGGCGTAGCCGGCCGATCGCAGCGCCTGGGCCAGGTCCAGGCTGCGCTCGTTGCCGGGGAAGCCCTGCAGGAGCAGCACGACGGGGTGCGGCCCCGGCCCGGCCGGCAGGTGCAGCAGCCCGGCGAGGGTCACGCCGCCGCTCTCGAACGTCACGGCGGGGGTGGCGGGTCGCATGATGTTCCTCCCTAGATCGAACCGATCGGTACGATACCAGGGATCGAACCGATGAGTACCATCTAGGGGTGCCTGTACCGAAGGGAAGCACCCTGGACCCCGGGCGGACCCGGGCCGCGATCATCGAGACAGCCACGCCGATCCTGTACGAGCGGGGGCTCGACGGTGTCGGCGTGGCCGAGCTGTGCGCCGCCATGGGCGTGTCGAAGGAGACGCTCTACCGGCACTTCGGCTCCAAGGAGGGCCTGATCGAGGCGGTGCTGGAGGCCCGCAGCGAACGCGTGACGCAGTGGCTGCGCGCGGCCGTGGAGTCGGCGGGCGAGGAGCCTGCCGACCAGCTCGGCGCCGTGTTCGACGCGCTGGCGCAGTGGCACGGCGAGCCCGGGTTCCGCGGGTGCGCGCTGCTCAACGCCGCCGCCCAGCATCACGGGGCGCCCGAGCTGGACATGGCGGGCCGTCACCTCGAACGCCGGCTGGGCCTGCTCGCCGAGATCGCCACCAGGGCGGGGGCGGCCGATCCGGGGGCGCTGGCCCGCCAGTGGCTCGTCCTGGTCACCGGCTGCACCGTCGTCGCCGACCAGCACCCGGGCACGCCCGGCGCCGCGCGGCTGGCCCGCGAGGCCGCGCTCACCCTGCTGGCAGCGGCCCGAGCCGGCGCGTAGGCGGCGAGCAGGAAGGGGTGCGGCACCTCCCGAGCCCGGAGCTTCGAGAGGTGCCGCCGGTCAGCGGGCGCGACCGGTCGGCGGCGGGATCCCCGCTCCCGTCGCCGCTCGGTGGCGCGCAGGCCCGGTCACCGAAGCGATCGGAAGCCGTCGCGGAGCTCGCGGGTGAGCAGCCGCGGCTGCTCCCAGGCCGCGAAGTGCCCGCCCTCGTCCAGGCGGTTGTAGTGGACGAGCTGGGGATAGGCCTGCTCCGTCCAGCTCTTCGGGGCCTGGTAGAGCTCGTCGGGGAAGACGCTCACGGCGACTGGGATCGACACGCCCTTGACCGCGAAGAACGGGACGGTGTTCTCCGCGTAGAGCCGTGCCGCGGAGATCGCCGTCCTGGTCAGCCAGAAGTGCGTGATGTTGTCGAGGACGTCGTCGCGCGTCAGGCCCACGGCCTCGCCCGCGAAGCTCCGGGAGATCAGGTCCAGGCTCGCCGCGTCATGGTCGAGCATGAACGCCGCGAGTCCCACAGGCGAGTCCATGAGTCCCGTCAGCGTCTGCGGGCGCGAGGCCATCATGAGGGCGTAGGCGACGTGCTTCCAGAAGAAGTCGAGCTGCTCGCAGGTGCGCAGTTCCTCCTGTGACAGGCCGGGCGGCAGGGACGCCAGGGCGTTGCCGGCGCCGGTGATGTCGCCCTGGAACAGCTTGTCGATCTCGGGCGGGATGACGCCGGGCATGTTGGTGTGGATGCCGAGCAGCCCGTCCGGCTCCGCGGCCGCCATCAGGTCCACGACGAGCGCGCCCCAGTCGCCGCCCTGGGCCACGAAGCGCTGGTAGCCCAGGCGCCTCATCAGCTCCGGGTAGGCGCGGGCGATGCGCGCCGGGCCCCAGCCGGTCGTCGCCGGCTTGCCCGAGAACCCGTAGCCGGGCATGGACGGGATCACCACGTGGAAGGCGTCCGCCGCGGTGCCGCCGTGCGCCGTCGGATCGGTGAGCGGCTCGATGAGCTTGAGCTGTTCGATGACCGAGCCTGGCCACCCGTGGCAGACGATGAGCGGCAGGGCGTTGTCGTGCTTGGAGCGGACGTGGATGAAGTGGATGTCCAGCCCGTCGATCTCGGTGACGAAGTTCGGCAGCGCGCCGAGCCTCGCCTCGCACCTGCGCCAGTCGTACTCGTCGGCCCAGTAGCGGGCGAGCTCCTGGATGGTCGCGAGCTGCACGCCCTGCGACTGGTCGGCGACGGTCTCCTTCTCCGGCCAGCGGGTCGCAGCGATGCGCGCGCGCAGGTCCTGGAGCTCGCTCTCGGGGACGACGGGGATCGTGAAGGGGCGGATCGCGGAGGATCCGGTCGTGACAGACATGGGTGTCTCCTCGGTCGCCAGGCGGCCCTGTGCCGCCTGGCCCGATGACGATCCCGCAGGTGGGAGGGGCATCGCCCCAGGGAGAACCCCGGGGGTCGCCCCCGTGGCACCAAATTCGCGAAACTATCGAAACGCCTCTAATCGGACTAAAATCAAGGGAGCATGACCCGTCGTGGCCGCGCAGAGCCTTCTGCGGCGCGCCAGGAAGGTCGAGCCCATGGGCGTGTTCGCCACCATCGACACCCGAGCGGCACTGCGAGGTCGCGACCTCGAGCTGGCCGCGCTGGAGCGGGCCCTGGCCACGGCGCGGTCGGGAAGCAGCGCGGTCCTGGTGCTGCGGGGCGAGGCGGGCATCGGCAAGACCGCGCTGCTGGAGCACACGATGCGCCGGGCCACCGGGTTCCGGATCGCCGGCATCGCCGGTATCCAGTCGGAGATGGAGCTCGCGTTCGCGGGCCTGCACCAGCTCTGCGGGCCGCTGCTGGACGGGCTCGACGCCCTGCCGGGGCCGCAGCGTGACGCCCTGTCGGTCGCGTTCGGGATCCGGGAGGGCGAGGTGCCCAGCCGGTTCCTGGTGGGCCTTGCCGCGCTCGGCCTGCTGGCCCGCGCCGGCCAGGACCGGCCGCTGCTCGTCCTCGTCGATGACGCGCAGTGGCTCGACGACGGGTCCGCGCAGGTGCTGGCGTTCGTGGCCAGGCGCCTGATGGCCGAGCAGGTGGCACTGATCTTCACGGTCCGGGAGCCCGCGGACGTGAGGGACCTGGCCGGGCTGCCGGAGCTGACCGTCGAGGGCCTCGACGAGGCCGACGCCCGGGCCCTGCTGGCCTCGGCCGTCCACGTGCCGCTCGACCCGCCGGTACGCGACCGGATCGTCGCCGAGGCGCACGGCAACCCGATGGCCCTGCTGCACCTGCCCCGCGCCCTCGCTCCCGCCGAGCTGGCGGGTGGCTTCTGGCTCCCCGGCAGGCAGCCCCTGGCGAGCCGCCTGGAGAACGCCTTCCACCAGCGGTTCCGCACGCTTCCCGAGGACAGCCGCCGGCTCCTGCTGATCGCCGCGGCCGAACCCACCGGCGACGCCGGCCTGCTGTGGCACGCGGCGGGCCTCCAGGGGATACCGGCGGAGGCCGCCGTACCGGCCGAGGCCGCGGGGCTCGTCGAGTTCGGTGCCGGCGTGCGCTTCCACCACCCGCTGGTGCGCTCAGCCGTCTACCAGCGGGCGGCCGCCCCGGACCGCCGGGCCGCGCACCGGGCACTAGCACAGGCCACCGATCCCGATCGCGATCCCGACCGCCGGGCGTGGCACCGTGCCCACGCCGCCGCCCGTCCCGACGAGAGCGTCGCCGAGGACCTGGAGCGCTCGGCCGGCCGGGCACACGCCAGGGGAGGAGCCGCGGCGGCGGCGGCGTTCCTGCGCCGCGCGGCGGAGCTGACACCCGACCCCGCCCGCCGGGTCGCCCGCGCGCTGGACGCCGCCCAGGCCGCGATCGACGCCGGCGGGCCCGCCCAGGCGGACACCCTGCTCGCCGCCGCCGAGGCCGGCCCGCTCGACGACCTGCACAGGGCCAGGCTCGAACGGTTGCGCGCCCGGCTGGTGTATGCCCAGGTACGCGGGAACGACGCGCCCCGCCTCCTGCTCGACGCCGCGCACCGGCTGGCGCCGCTGGACGCCGCCCTCGCCCGTGACACCCTGCTGGAGGCCGTCGGCGCGGCCATCTTCGCCGGCCGGCTCAGCAATGGCCCGGGGCAGCGCGAGGTGGCCGAGGCGGCCCGTGCCGGACCACCGCCGCCCGGGCCGCCGCGCATGGTGGACGTCCTGCTCGACAGCATGGCCGGCTGGATCATCGACGGTCACGCCACCGGCGCCCGCGCGCTCCGGCACGCGCTGGACGTCGTGCGGGAGCAGCGCAGATCCGGCGTGACGGACGCCGAGCGGCGCTGGCTGTGGCTGGCGTTCCGGGTGACGCCCGAGCCTCTCGCGCCCGAGTTGTGGGACGACGAGGCCTGGCACGAGCTGGCCGAGGGCGCCGTCACGTGCGCCCGCGAGGCGGGGGCCCTGTCCGTCCTGCCGATGGCGCTGACCTACCAGGCGGGTTTCCTGCTGCACGCCGGAGAGTTCGACGCCGCGGCGGCGCTCATCGACGAGGCCACGGCGATCTCCGAGGCGACCGGCGGCGCCCCCATGATGTACACGTCCCTGGTGCTGGCCGCCTGGCGGGATGAGGAGGGCGAGGCGCTCGACCACATCAGGACGACCGCCCTGGAGGTGGGGGCACGAGGGGAGGGCCGCGCCCTCGGCCTGGCCGAGTACGCGACCGCGGTCCTCTACAACGGCCTCGGCCGTTACGACGCCGCGCTGGCGGCCGCCAGGCGTGCCTGCCAGTACGAGGATCTGGGGTTCTACGGCTGGGCGCTGGCCGAGCTCATCGAGGCCGCCGTGCGCTGCGGGCAGCCGGAGCTCGCCGCGCCGGCGCTGGAGTCGCTCACCGAGCGCACGCGTGTCAGCGGCACCGAGTGGGCGCTGGGCATGGCGGCCCGCTCGCGGGCGCTGCTGAGCGGCGACCGGGACGCCGACGCGCTCTACCGGGAGGCCATCGGGCATCTGGGCCGCTGCCGGGTCACGCTCCACCTGGCCCGCGCCCGATTGCTGTACGGCGAGTGGCTGCGGCGGCGCAACCGCCGCCAGGAGAGCCGCGCCCAGCTGCGCCCGGCTCACGAGACGTTCAGCAGCGCCGGAGCCGGCGGCTTCGCCGAGCGCGCGAGGCGGGAGCTGCTGGCGACCGGGGAGACCGTTCGCAAGCGCACCGTCTCCACGGCGGCGGAGCTCACCAGCCAGGAGGCGCAGATCGCGGGGCTGGCCAGGCTGGGGCACACCAACGACGAGATCGCCGCCCGGCTGTTCATCAGCCCGCGCACGGTGGAATGGCACCTGGGCAACGTCTTCGCCAAGCTGGGGGTCAGCTCCCGCCGGCATCTGCGGACGGCGCTGGCCGCGCCGAAGCCGCCGGCCACACAGCGCGGCCATCCGCTGACCCGCCGTCCGTAGCGACGCCGGGGTTGCCGGTCAGAGCGTGACGACGGAGGCCGTGTGGCGGGCGCGTTCGGCGGCCCAGACCACGCGGTGCGTCATCAGGCTCTGCGCCGCGTCCGACCGCAGCAGCGAGGCGTCGCCCGAGGCTACGGCGGCGAGGAAGGCGTCCGTCAGCCCCTCGTCGCCGCCCCCGTGCCCGTCCGCCGCCGACGGCCCGGCCAGGTCCTGCGTGTGCACGATCTCCTCGGCGCCCGTACGGAAGTCCACCACGCGCAGGCTCAGCCCGTCGCCGTCGATGTGGCCGTGGGTGCCGAACAGGCGGGTGCGGCGGTGCTCCATCGGGGTGAACGCGCTCATCGTGAACGAGCACGTCGCCCCGTCGTCGAACTCCATCATCACCTCCTGATGGTCGACCACGTCGTTGTCGCACGCGTACACGCACCGCCCGTACGGCCCGGTGCGCAGCGCGTCGAGCACCGCCTCCTCGGTGCGCCCCGGCGTGACCGCCGACAGCGGCCAGAACTCGCTGCCGGGATCCCCGAGGCACCCCAGGTAGAGCCGCGGCGCCGAGTACGGGCATGACGGCTCCAGCGGGCAGTCGAGGCACCGGTCGGCGGCCTCGGCCGGCCGTTCGGAAGCGCGGAAGTGCGACAGGGAGCCGAACGACGACACCCGGACGGGCGGCCGGCCGAACAGGTGCACCAGCCAGTCGATGTCGTGGCACGCCTTGGCCAGCAACATCGGCGCCGAGGTGTCCTGGCGGCGCCAGTGCCCGCGCACGAACGAGTGCGCCTGGTGCCACCATCCCACCGGCTCCAGGTGCTGCACGCTGACGAGCCGCCCGATCCGCCCCGAGTCCAGCAGCTCCTTCACCACCCGCGTGTACGGCGTGTACCGCAGCACGTGGCAGACCGCGAGCATGATGCCGTTGCGCTCGGCCGCATCGGCGATCATGACGGACTCCTCCTCGTCCGTCGCCATCGGCTTCTCCAGGAGAATGTGGTAACCGAGATCCGCCAGCGTCACCGCGGGATCGGTGTGCAGCCGGTCGTGGGTGGCGATGATCGCCGCGTCCGCGAGCCGCCCGGCCGCCGCCAGCTCCTTCCAGTCGTCGTACGCCTGCTCCGGCCGGATCCCGAACTCCGCCGCGAACGCCGCCCGCCGTCCCGGGTCGGGCTCGGCCACCGCCACCACCCGCCCCGCGCCCGTGGCGTGCGCGTGGCGCGCGTAGGTCAGCCCTCGCAGGCCCCCGCCGACGACGGCTAGAGTCACCTCAGTCATGGAACCTTCCCCGAAGAAATATCATGGAGACCATCATTATTCGGTCTGAGAAAGCGGACAGCAAGGGGCGCCGATGGCCGCGGAGATGAGCGGCGGCGACCTGTCGCGGCTGCGGCAGCTCAACGCGCTGGCCGTGATCAAGGTGCTCCAGGGCCAGCCGTCGCTCACGCTCACCGAGGTCGCCAAGCGCACCGGCCTGTCCAGGGCCTCCACCGAGGACGTGGTGCGCGAGCTGCTGCAGAAGGGCTGGGTGGCGGAGGCGGGCGCCACCGCGGGCGGCGTGGGCCGCCCGGCCAGGCGCTACCGGTTCAGGGCCGACGCGGGCCGGGTGCTCGGCGTCGACATCGGCGGGCACAAGATCCGCGCGGTGGTCGCCGACCTCGACGGCGACGTGCTGCACGCCGCCCGCGTGACCGTCACGCCCGCGATGGGCAGGCTCGAACGGCTGGAGGCGGTGGACCGGGCGGTCGCGGAGTGCCTGGAGGGGGCCGGGCTGGCCGGCGGCGACGTGTGGGCCTCGGGCGTCGGCACGACCGGGCTGGTCGACGGGGCCGGCAAGGTGATGCTGTCGGAGGCGCTGCCCGAGTGGACCGGCGTGGACCTGGCCGCGCACGTGCGCCGCCTGGCCCCGGCCCCCGTGCTGGTCGAGAACGACAGCAAGCTCGCCGCGCTGGCCGAGTGCTGGCGCGGCGTGGCCCGCTACGCCAAGGACATGGTGTTCCTGCTGGCCGGGCTGCGGACCGGGGCGGGCCTGGTCATCGACGGCAAGCTGCACAGGGGCTTCGGCAACGCCTCCGGCGAGATCGGCGCGCTGCCGGTGCTCGGCTGGATCCGCGCCCAGGAGCACCTCGGCGGCGAGGCCGGCGACGTGTTCGCCGCCGCGCGGGAGGGCGACAAGGCCGCGCTGGCGGCCGTGCGCCGCTACGTCAAGGATCTGGCGCTCGGCGCGTCCGCGCTGGTCCTGACGCTGGACCCGCAGATGGTGGTGGTCGGCGGCGGCTTCTCGCGCTCGGCCGACGTGCTCATCGAGCCGCTCAGGCGGGAGCTGGACCGCTGGTGCATCCGCACCCCCGAGGTGCGCATGTCGGCGCTCGGCGACGAGGCCGTGGTGCTCGGCGCCGTCCGCCTCGCGCTCGACGACGTCGAGGAGCGCCTCCTCGACGGCCGGACCCCGCTCGCGAGCCGCCCGTGAGACATCTGTAACACGGCCACTCTTGCCAACAATTTTCCTGGACTCCATCATTACTCCCACGTTCTAGGAGAGGACCGGGAGATGTGGAAGTCGGCACGGAGCGGTGCGGCCCTCCTCTGCGCGGCACTGCTCGCCTCCGCGTGCGGCGGCGGTGAGCAGGCCGGCACGGACACGCAGCCCGAGGAGAGGGTGAAGCTGTCCTACGGCGTCTGGGACGCCACCCAGCAGGCGGTCATGCAGGAACTGGCCGCGGAGTTCACCAAGACCTACCCGAGCATCACCGTGGACGTCCAGCTCACCCCCTGGGTCGACTACTGGACGAAGATGAAGGCCGCGGTCAGCGGCGGCGCGGCGCCCGACGTCTTCTGGATGAACGGCCCCAACTTCCAGCTCTACGCCTCCAACGGCGTGATCAAGCCGATCGAGGAGCAGGTCGACACCTCGGTCTACCCCAAGGCCCTGGTGGACCTCTACACCTACGAGGGCAAGCTGTACGGCCTGCCCAAGGACATGGACACGGTCGGCGTCTGGTACAACAAGACGCTCTTCGACGCCGCCAAGGTGAAGTACCCGGCCGACGACTGGACCTGGGCGGACTTCAAGCAGGCCGCCGCCGGGCTCACCGACGCCAAGAAGGGCGTCTACGCCGTCGGCGCCCAGCTCACGAGCTTCCAGGAGTACCAGTACAACACGATCTACCAGGCCGGCGGCCACGTGATCTCCCCGGACGGCAAGCAGTCCGGCTACGCCGACCCCAAGACGATCGCGGGCCTGAAGTTCTGGACCGACCTCATCGCCGCCAAGCAGTCGCCCGACCTCAAGACCATGACCGACACCACCCCGCTCCAGCTCTTCGAGGCCGGCAAGCTGGCGATGTACTGGGGCGGGTCCTGGAACGTGGCCGAGTTCGGCAAGAACGACTACACCAAGGACAAGGTGGACGTGGCGCCGCTGCCCAAGGGCGAGAAGCAGGCCACGATCATCCACGGCGTCGCCAACGTGGTCTCGGCCAAGACCGAGCACCCGGCGCAGGCGTGGGAGTTCGTCAAGTTCCTCGGCTCGAAGCAGGCCGCCGACCTCCTCGGCAAGAAGGGCCCGATCCCGGCCTACAACGGCACCCAGCAGGACTGGGTGAAGGCCCACCCCGAGTGGAAGCTGCAGACGTTCCTGGACGCGGTCGCGTACGCGGTGCCGTACCCCGTCTCCAAGAACACCGCCGCCTGGCAGGAGGCCGAGCTCACCCACCTCACCAAGGCGTGGACAGGTGAGGTGCCGGTCGAGAAGGCCGCCGCGGACCTCGCGACGGCGATGAACGACCTGCTGGCCAAGGAATGACACGCAGGAAACACGTGGCGAGCCGCAAACCGTGGACCGAGGCCCTGTGGGGGTACGCGTTCATCGCCCCCACCGGGCTCGGTCTGGCGATCTTCTACCTGTGGCCCGTCCTGCAGACCGCCTACTTCTCCTTCACCGAGTGGGGCGCGTTCGGCGGGCACACCTGGACGGGCCTGGAGAACTACACCCGCCTGTTCGGCGACCCCGAGGTGGGCCAGGCGGTGCTCAACACGCTCACCTACACCGTGCTGGGCCTGCTCGGCATCCCGCTGGCCATCGTGTTCGCCGCGCTGCTGAACCGGCCGGGGCTGGGCGGCGTGACCCTGTACCGCACGGCGTTCTTCCTGCCCGTGGTGACCATGCCGGTCGCGGTGGCGATGCTCTGGCGCTGGCTCTACAACGGCGACTACGGCCTGATCAACCAGGTGCTCTCGCTCGCCGGCATCGACGGCCCCAACTGGATCGCCGACCCGGCCACCGCCCTGTACGCGCTGATCGTGGTGGGCGTCTGGAGCAGCGTCGGCTACAACCTGATCATCTTCCTGGCCGGCATGCAGGCCATCCCCAAGGAGCTGTACGAGGCGGCGGCCATGGACGGCGCCGGCCGCGTCCGCCAGTTCTTCAGGATCACGCTGCCGATGTTGTCGCCGACCGCGTTCTTCATCTCGATCGTCTCGGTGATCGGCTCGCTGCAACTGTTCGACCTGGTCTTCGTGATGACCGGGTCCGGGCAGGCGGCGCGGGCCAACCCGGCGTACTCGCGGCTGCAGACCGTCGTGCAGCTCTTCTACGAGCGGGCCTTCGTCACCGACGACCGTGGCTACGCCGCCGCCATCGTGATGGCGCTGCTCGTGCTCATCGCGGTGCTGACGATCCTGCAGTTCAGGCTCCAGCGGAGGTGGGTGCACTATGTCTGAGCGACGCCCGCTGGGCGTGCACGCGGTGCTGATCATCTCGTCGCTGCTGATGGTGGCGCCGTTCGCCTGGCAGATCATCACCTCGCTCAAGACGCTCAGCAGCGCCACCGCCGTGCCGCCGACGTTCCTGCCCGAGGGGCGCTGGGACAACTACGCGAAGGTCTTCGACCTGCTGCCGTTCGGCGAGCAGTTCCTCAACACCGTGGTGATGGCCGCGGGGCGGGTGGCCGGGCAGGTGCTGTTCTGCTCGATGGCCGCCTACGCCTTCGCCCGGCTCCGCTTCCCCGGCAGGAACCTGCTGTTCGGCCTGTTCCTGTCGGTGCTCATGGTGCCGCCGCAGCTCTTCGTGATCCCGCAGTACCAGATCATGTCCGCGCTGGGCTGGCTGAACAGCATGCAGGCGATCATCGTGCCGGGGCTGTTCAGCGCGTTCGGGGTGTTCCTGCTGCGGCAGTTCTTCCTGGGCCTGCCGCGCGAGATCGAGGAGGCGGCGCGGCTCGACGGCGCGGGGCCGTGGCGGATCTACTGGTCGATCATGCTGCCGCTGGCCCGGCCGGGGCTGGTCGCGCTGGCCGTCCTCACGCTGCTGTGGGCGTGGAACGACCTCTTCTGGCCACTGGTGGTCAACACCGACCCCGAGAAGATGACGCTGTCGGCCGGGCTGGCCTCGCTCCAGGGGCAGTACCAGACCGACTACCCCGTCCTGATGGCCGGCTCGCTGATCGCCTCGCTGCCGGTGATCGCGGTCTTCGTCTTCCTGCAGCGGCAGTTCATCCAGGGCATCGCCCACACCGGGACGAAGGGTTGAGCCCGGCGAGAGCTGCGCCTCTCGCCGGGCCCACGTTCGCTACTTGATGACGACGGTGGTGAGCGCCCGCGGCTGGAGCGTCACCGTGCGGCCCGTCACGGCGGACGGGGTGAGGTCGTTGGTGTTGTCGGTGACGTACGCGGTCGCCCGCCCGTGCACGCCCTTCCACGTGACCGGCGCGGTGCCGGTGTTCAGCGCCACGATCACGCGCGAGCCGTCGGCGTTGCGGAACGCCGAGACCTTCAGCGCCGGGTCGGCCGCGCTCGCCTCCACCCGGACCGCGCCGGGCCGGATGAACCTGCTGTACGCCGCCAGCGCCCACAGCCGCTTCGACACGTGGTACTCCCTGGCCACCTCGTCGAGCTGGAGCAGCGCCCTGGTCGCGCCACGCGAGCCGCCCAGCCAGTAGACGTAGGCGCTGACGTCGCCCAGCGTGAGCGCGTCGTGCACGGCCTGCGCGATCGTGAAGCCGTCGTAGCCGCTGCCGTCGTCCCAGGCCTCGTTCCAGGTGTTGCCGTTGGGGTTCCACTCCGACATCCAGGTCTTCCTGTCCGTCGGGAGCGGGCCGTCCACGGGGCTGGCGTAGGTGTGGCCGGTGTGCGTCTTGACCCAGCGCCGGGCCTCGGGGTCGGCCTCGATCGCCGCCGTGTACGCCTTGGCCTCGTTCCAGCCGAACGAGTCGCAGCAGACCAGCCTGGTGTTCCTGGCGATCGGCCCGAGCACCTTGACGAACTCGGCGGCCTGCTCGGGGGTGAAGCGCATCGAGGCGTACGTGGCCGTCCAGTCGGGCTCGTTGGTGAACCCGAGGTCGGTGATCCTGATGCCTTCCCTGGCGTAGAACTTGGTGTAGGCGACCAGGTAGTTCGCGTACGCGCGCTGCCACTCGGGCAGGAGCGTGCCGCCGTTCTTGTCGTCGCCGTTGTCCTTCATGTAGCCGGGGGCGCTCCAGGCGTCGGCGAAGAAGCGCTTGACCCCGTACCGCTGGGCCTCCTTGGCCACCCAGACCTGGCTGTTGTCGTCGCCGTCCCAGACGTACTTCGGCGGGGCGTCAGGGCCGCCGGGGTTCTCGGGCTGGATCGACACCATGTGGTCGTACGGGCTGCCGGCGGGGGAGGAGCCGATGCCGAGCCGCAGGATGCTGAGCCCGGCCCCCTTGTTCCGGTCGAACCACAGGTCGAGGACCTCCCGCTGCTTGTCCGCCGGCAGGGCCTCGAGCAGCTCGTTGCGCCGGAACGCCTGGGAGATGCCGAAACCGTCGATCTCCTGGTGCCGGACGCGCTCGTTCACGGTGATGGCCGGGGGATCGGCGGGATGTGCCGGCTGCACCGCGGGCAAGCCCAGCAGGCCGATCGCGACGAGTCCTCGCAACATGGCGCCTCCGAAAGTTTCGGATACGTGACGATATATTTCGTCGATCGCCGGAACCGTAAGCGTCCGGAGGCGTTCCCGTCAACCATGATTCGTCAGGCCATGGCCCATCGGCCACGATCGCCCCCGGAGCCCGGGGGCGGTCGTGGCCGGCGCGTGACTACGGGACGGACTCGGCGCGTTCCTTGATGGTCAGCATCTGCCGGCGCACGGCGAGGAAGTCGCCGACGTCCTGCATCGCGAGGTACGTCGTGCCGCGCAGGCCCGGCTGCGCGCGGATGCGCACCCGGAAGATCATCCGTGTCCTGCCGTCCTCCAGGTCGCGCAGCGAGACGGAGCAGGTGGTGGTGGCGTCGGCGCCCCGCATGGCCAGCACCAGGGTCTGCGGCGGGTCGATCTGCTCCACCACGAAACCGGAGCCGGCGGACCCGCCCTGCAGCACGTCGCCGACCTTCAGCCCCTGCCGCTCCTCCTGGGCGGGTGGCTCCTCGTGCCCGCTCGTCGCGGGGCGGGGAGGGGAGCCGGGCTGGTAGCCGCCGAGCCGGACCAGCCAGGCCCAGACGGTGGCCGGGGACGCCTCGACGGTGATCGCCCTGGTGGCCTGGTACTGCGGCTGCCTGACGAGGTCGTCGCCCGGCATGTCCGCGTGGACCTCGCGGTCGTCGGCACCCCAGCGCAGGTGCCACGGGCGGACGGCGAGCACGTAACCCGCCGCCGTGCCGGCCGCCAGCCTGAACAGAGAGCGCGGCATGAACATGCGTACTCCTTCGTTTCGCCGGTGGGGACGTTCGATCAGCGACCCGTGACCATGGGCCGATCGTGCGGCATTGCGCTATTTCGCCGACTCAACCATATTTTCCGGTCACGTGAAATGGCGGAGATCAGATCTGACCGGGCTTCCAGAGCGTGAGACCGTACGTTTCCGCGATGGGGCGCCACGCCGCCGCGAAACGCGTTTTCGCCTTCTGCGCCGCCTCCGACCTGTCCAGGCCGCGCCGGTAGTCGCGGTCGCCCTCGACCGGCTCCGCGCAGCCCGACTCCACCTGCCGACCGGCCCAGGCCAGGAACGCGACGTCCGCGTCGTGGGAGGCGTCGAGCGCCTCGACCAGGGCGTCCTTGAGCCGGGCCCCGCCCTTCAGCGCGCCCACGGAGAGCGCCTGGGCGGTGGCGAGCTGGTCGCGGCGGCTGACGGTGATCTCGCGGATGGCCTCCACGGCGTCGCGGTCGCACCGGGTGGCGCCGGCGATGGCGTCGGGCAGGCTGGAGCGGGCGTCGCTGCTGCCCGCCAGCAGCTCCTCGATCGCCTCGGCCTGCTGCCTGGCCGCCCGCCCCGAGGAGCTGCCGGTCGCCGGCGTGGGCGAGGCCGCGCCGTCGCCGGTCTCCCCGGCCTCGGGCTCGTCCCCCGCGCCGGTCTCCGCGCCGGTCTCAGAGCCTGTCTCCGGATCGGTCTCAGAGCCTGTCTTCGGGCCGGTCTCCGAGCCGGTCTTCTGGTCGGTCTCCGGGCCGGCCTTCGGACCGGTCTCCGGGCTGCTGGGGGCGACGCCCTGGCCCGCGCCGGTGTTCTGGATCGGCTGCGAGGGGTTGGCGGTCACGATCCACCAGGTCAGGACGAAGGCGAGGAGGGCCACGGCCAGGCTGATCAGCACCGGGGCGCGCCGCCAGGCCGGTGGCCCCCGCCGCAGCCGCGCGGGCTCCGGGCCGGGGGCCCAGGAGGCGGCGGGCTGTTCCTGGGGGTCTTGCTGGGCGCGGCATCGCGGACACTGGGCCAGGGTGCCGACGTGTGATCCGCAGCGCTGGCAGAAGCGGTTCGAACCCGGTTCGTATGCCAAAGCACCTCCCGGAATATCCCAAGAAAATGGGTCAAAATGCTGTTTGCCCGACTCGTGGATAGTTCCTCGCTTTTCCGGTCAGGACGAGCGTATTTGAAATAACGCGAGCCCGGCGCTCTCGTCACTCAAATGCTCTCGCCCGGCACGGAAATGGCGGGCCGCCCAGCGCCGGGCGGCCTGCCCGGCCCCGGGCGGCCCGCCACGGACGCCTCAGCGGCCGAAGCAGATCGTGCGGCCCGCCTTCACCCGGTCCGCCTTGTACATCACCTGGTCGATCGTCGCCCCCTCGCCGTCCACCAGGATGATCGTGTCCCCCTCGTTGCCGAGCCGCACCGCCGAGTCGAGCTTCACCCGCAGGGCGGCGCCACCCTCGATGGTGCCGGTCAGGGCCTTGCGGCCGCCGCCGGCGTCCGTCAGGGCCCAGCCGCTCAGATCGCACGTGCCGGGCGTGAGGTTCATGAGCGTGACGGTCTCGTTGCCGCGGTCGGCGCCCGCCGGGTCGGGCAGGGCGGCCACGATGACCACGTCCCCGGCGGCGACGAGCGGCGGCTTCACCGGGGCGCCCGGCGGCGCGGGGTCCGGGCTGATGATGAAGTCCTCGGGCCACATCGTGAGCTGGATCTGCTGCCCCGACCCCCTGACCACGTCGTGCAGGTTGCCGCGTTCGAGCCGGGGGATCAGGAACAGCTCGTCGTCCCGGTTGACCGGGTCCGCGCGCAGCCAGGCGTCGAAGCCGTCGAAGTCGGTGAACCCCGCCGCGAGGTACGGCACGATGCGCCGGAACAGCTTCGGCCAGACCACCAGCCGCTCCAGCCCGCTCAGATCCCGTACGGTGGCCGCGCCGTTGGGGTCGGCGGTCGAGCGGGGCCAGAGGCCGATGGCCTTGCGCCGGGCCGCCTGCGACACCTCCGCCAGATGCGTGCGCAGCTCGGCGGGCAGCGTGGCGTAGAAGGCCGGGTAGACCAGCCCGGCGGCCAGCAGTTGCGCGTTGACGGAACGGTCCACCAGCGGCCCGTCCACGAACACGGTGGTGCCGTCCGCCCCCTGGTGATCCCCGGCGTAGCCGAACGCGATCAGCCGGCCGTTGCCGTCGATGCCGTTGGTGAGCACGTGGCCGCGGACGGAGTCCTGGTCGGCCGAGCGCACCCTGTTCGGCAGGTCCTCCCAGAAGCGCACGTTCGTGAAGCCGAGCAGGCGCAGCAGCTCGTCGCGGGCCGCGTTCGCCCCTTCGAGCTCCTGGTGGGTCTCGGCGAAGTGCGTCTCCAGCGCGTCGACGGCCTCCAGCCGTACGGAGATGCCGCGGGCGTTGATGTTCGGCGGCCGGCCGGAGCGCCGCGGCAGCGCCTCGACCAGGGCGGGCGAGTCGGGCAGGAACTTGACGGTGTCGCCGTCCGGTTCGGGGCCCTGGCGCGGCAGATCCGGATACCGGATCACGAAGCTGCCGCGTAACAGTGTGTAGCTCATGGAGTCCCCCCATGCGAGCTGGTGATGGTCCCCCGACGGGTAGCCAGCGGAGCGTAACTCGCATAAGGGGCAGCGTCCATGTAGTGCGGCAAAGCGGTCAGCGGTACACGGCGACGGCGGCCTCGGCGACCAGCGTGTCCACGATCTCCACCAGCTCGGCGACAGGCGGTCCCGCCGCCGCCGCGATCTCGCGCAGCCGGGCGACCAGCCGGTTCCCCGGCTGGTCGAGGTAGAGCTCCGACTCCAGCCGCAGCACCGCCACCAGCCCGCACAGCCCGGCGCAGCGCGCGTCGGGCGGTTTCCAGCCCTCGACCGCCGAGCGCACCCCCGAGGAGGCCCGCACGACCGAGGCGATGTCGGCGAGCTCGTAACGCGTGTACGGCAGCACGCCCATGCGCCGCTTGCTCACCCGGACGAGCACCCCCGAGTCGAGCAGGCCCTCGCGGGTGCGGTCGTAGACGCCGTCCGCCGCCGCCCGCTTGAGCTCCGACCTGGGGTCGGCCGGTGCTTGCCGGCCCGCGAGCAGCAGATCGAGCAGGGCGGCGCCGGCCAGCCCGAGTGCCAGCGACGACTGGTGGATGAGCAGCCTGCCGGCCTGATCGTGGGCGATCAGGTACAGGTCGTGGTGGAGCGGCAGCCGGTCCATCAGTCGGGGACGCCCCGCTTCAGGCGTTCGGGCCCGTCGGACATGCCTTGCAGCGCCGGGGGGCGGCCGAGAGCGTACAGGGTGATCAGCACCA
Source organism: Nonomuraea sp. NPDC050202 (assembly GCF_040656115.1). NCBI lineage: Bacteria > Bacillati > Actinomycetota > Actinomycetes > Streptosporangiales > Streptosporangiaceae > Nonomuraea > Nonomuraea sp. NPDC050202. The sequence continues at coordinate 616,706 of NZ_JBFALF010000003.1, forward strand.
GGACGCCGAGGCCGAGCCAGACCAGGCCGAGCACCTGGGCGAGCACGTTCGCGTTGATCACGACGAAGACCAGGATCCCGGCCCCGGCCAGCGGCGCGACCAGATGCGACCACACCTTGTCCGAGCCGTTGCGGAGCGAGTAGTGCACGATCACCGACACGTGCAGCACGATGAACGCCACCATGGCCCCGATGTTGATCAGGCTGGACAGCAGGGCGACGCCGTCCTCGCGGGTGGACATCCAGATGCCGACGCCGATCGAGAGCAGGCTGACGAGCATGATGGCGTTGGCCGGCACGGAGTGCCTGACCGACACCTTGGCCAGGAACGACGGCAGTTGCCTGTCGCGCGCCATCGCGTACAGCAGCCGCGAGACCGCCACCTGCGCGACCATCGTGTTGGCCAGCCCCCACGACAGCGCGGTGGCGAACGAGGTGACGTGCCTGAGCCATTCACCGCCGGCCACGGCGGCCGCGTCGTAGAAGGCCGTGTCGCTGGGCTGGTTCAGCAGCCCTCCCGGGTCGGGCACGAGCAGCGCGGCGACCCAGACCTGCACGATGAACAGCACGCCCGCCAGCAGCAGCGCCACCCGCATGGCCCTGCCCACCTGGGCTGAGCCGCCGGTGGACTCCTCCACCAGCATGCTGATCCCGTCGAAGCCGAGGAAGGACAGGACGGCCACCGAAACCGCCGCGAACACCACCGGCCAGGAGAAGGAGTCCGCGTTGAACAGCGGGGAGAGGCTGAAGCCGTTGCCCCTGCCCTGGAGCAGCGCCCAGAGACCGATCAGGAGGAACAGCGCCAGCACCACCAGCTCGAACACGATCATGATTCGGGTGAGCTTGACCGTCATCCGGATGCCGCGCAGGTTGATCACCGTGTTGACGGCCACGAAGATGAGCAGCCAGGCCCAGACGGGCACGTCCGGCACGCTCGCGTTCATGGCCACGGACGCCACGAGGTAGAGCAGGCAGGGGACGAGGATGTAGTCCAGCAGGATCATCCATCCGGTCATGAACCCGACCGGCGGGGCGATGCCGCGCCCGGCGTAGTTGTAGACCGAGCCCGACAGGGGGAACGCCTTGACCATCTGCGCGTAGGACGCGGCGGTGAACAGCAGCGCGATCATCCCGACGAGGTACGCCAGGACCGGCATGCCGCCGGACTCCGCATAGACGGTGCCGAAGATCGCGAAGGGTGCGATGGGCACCATGAACGCCAGGCCGTAGAACACGAGGTCGGTCAGCCCGACCCCGCGACGTAACTCCTGCCGGTAACCGAACTGCTCAATGTTCTGTTGTGTGCGCACGACAGGCCTCTCCAGTCGTCATGCAAGGGGCGGGGGGTTCGATTCCGAGATCCTTTCGCAGCCCGGGGCCGCCTCGCAAGAGCGCCGCGGACGTGCCGATGCGGCAGTCTGAAGGGCATGGACCTGCTCATCGCCGAAGAACTTCTGCTGCTCGGCTACACGCCGAAGGGCAAGCCGCTGGTCAACCTGGAGCTGCTTGACTACACGCTCAGCGCGGGCGTGCTCGCCGAGCTCATGATCCTGTCCCGGATCGAATTACGCGACGGGCGGATCGTCGTGACGGACTCCGCTCCCGCCGGCGACACCGAGCTGGACCAGACCCTCGACCGGCTCTCCATGCGCGAGCAGCCGCCGCCGTTCGAGGACTGGTGGCCCGTCATGTACACGCCCGAGCGGCGGGTGCGCCTGCTGGAGCGGCTCGCCCGGCGCGGCGCGATCACCGCCGAGACCCGGACGTACCTGAAGCTGATCAAGGAGGAGCTGTTCCCCGAGGCCGACCCGGCTGCCCGCGAGTCGGTACGGCGGCGCGTGCTCGCCGCGCTGGAGCCGGGGGCGGCCGAGCCCGACCGGCGCACGGTGGCGCTCGTCTCGCTGGCGCACGCCGCGCGGCTCGTCGCCAAGGCGCTGCCGAAGGCGGACCGCAGGCGGGCGGCCGAGCTGGCCGCCCGCGACCGGCTGGGCGGCCTGGTCGCGGTGGCGTTCGAGCAGGCCGCCGGCGAGAGCGTGGGCAAGCTGGTCAGGGGTGGTGGCCTGGCCGGCTGACCCGCGGCCGGGCGCGTCCGGCGGGCCCGATCAGGGGGGCGTGTGTGGCAGGCCCGATCAGGCGGGCGTGTGCGGCAGGCCCGATCAGGCGGGCGTGGCCGGCGGGCCCGATCAGCCCAGCCTGGTCTGCAGGCCGTCGAGGACGCGCTGGAGCCCGTACTCGAAGGTCTCCTCGTTGCTGCTGGAGGTGTCGCCGCCGCGCTGCGCGGCGTAGCGGGCACGCAGGCGCGGGAAGTCCTGGACCGCCCGCTCGGCCGCGGGCCACAGCCTCTCGGTCCACTCCTGCTCGCTCTGCCCGCTGCGCGCGACCATGGACAGCCAGGCGGCCTCGCCGGTCGAGACCCCCACCACGTACGCCGTGACCGTGGTCACGGCCATGTCGGCCTCGGCCGGCGGGAACCCGGCGTCCTCCATCACGCCCAGCATGAACTCGCTCTGCCGCAGCATGTTGGGCCCGAGATAGGCCAGCCCCGCCTCGCCGAGCTTGGCGGCCAGCCACGGGTGGCGCAGGATCGTCGCGCGCAGGGCGCGGGCCACCTCGCTCATCGTCGCCCGCCACTCGCCGGTGCCGGGCAGCGGCAGCTCGCCGTGGACGGCGTCGAGCGCCAGCTCCAGCAGCTCGTCCTTGTTGGCCACGTGGCGGTAGAGCGAGGTGGCGCCGGCGCCGAGCCGGCTGCCCAGGCGGCGCATGCTGAGGTTGTCGGCGCCCTCCTCGTCGAGCAGGCGCACCGCCTCTGCCACGATGCTCTCGCGGGTGAGCAGCGGCTGCTGGCGCTCCTTGCGCGGGCGGGCCCACACCGAGGGGATCTGCTTGTCGTCTTCGGGCATGAGGGGCTCCTTTCTCCCCCCTACCTTAGGGTACAGCGTGCGCGACATGCGTACACCGGACACCATCTACGCCTACCGCTGCGCGTGCTGCGGTGAGCACCTGGCTCAGTGCTTCATCTTCCGCGTCGCGGGGCCGTAGCCGAGCGTGCCCATCATCCCCTGCTCCTGGTGGTAGAGGTTGTGGCAGTGGAACATCCACTCGCCGGGGTTGTCGGCGCGCACGTCGATGTTCAGGCGCTCGCGCGGCAGGATGTTCACGGTGTCCTTGCGCGGCCCCCGCGGGCCCGACGACGTCCGCACCTGGAAGGTGTGGCCGTGCAGGTGCATCGGGTGCCACATGGGCGACTGGTTGTCGAGCACGATCCTGATCGTCTCGCCGCGCTCCACCTGCAGGCGCATCGGGTCGGCGGCCAGGCGGTCGTTGAGCGTCCACTCGTTGCCCGACGGTCGCATGCCGAGCGTCACGGTGACGCTCCTCGACGGGCGCGGGAGCGTGTCCGCCTGCCGGGAGGTGAGGTCGGCGTACCGCAGCATGCGCTGGGACAGCTCGCGCAGCCGCACGTCGCTGCGGGGCGCCGCCGCCCGGGGCGAGGTGCGCACGATCGCGAACGCCCGCGCCCGCTTCCCCTCCGCCTCCGCCACCAGCGGGAACGCCCCGTCGTCGAGCCGGACGAGGAAGTCGTAGCGCTCGCCCATGCCGATGAGGAACGTGTCCACGGCGACCGGCGCGCACGGGAACCCGTCGGTGTGCGTCACGGCCATGCGGTGGCCGCCCAGCGCCACCCGGAACGCGGTGTCGGCCGCCGCGTTGATCACCCGGAACCTGACGAGCCGCCCCGGCTTGCTGACGAACACCTCCGGCGTCTCCGCCGCCCGGCCGTTGACCAGATGGTACGGATGGCGCAGCTCGCCCACGACGCCGCCGAGCAGGGTGCTGCGCAGCGTGTCGTCGTGCGCGGTGCTGGCGTTCAGCCGCCGCAGCGCGTCGTCCGGGGTGCCGCCCACGCCGTCCACCCAGTCGTCGAGCACGACCGTGAACTCCTGGTCGTAGCCGAGCGGCTCGTGCGGGTCGGCCACGATCAGCGGGCCGTACAGGCCGCGGTCGTTCTGCATGCCGACGTGCGAGTGGTAGAAGTACGTGCCCGGGTCGGGGACGGTGAACACGTAGTCGAAGGTCCCGCCCGGCGGGACCGCCTTCTGCGTGTAGCCGGGGGCGCCGTCCATGCGGGCGTCGAGCCTGATGCCGTGCCAGTGCACGGTGGTCTCCGCGGGCAGGCCGTTGACCAGCTTGGCGCGTACGAGCCCGCCGGCCGTGGCCTCGATGCGCGGGCCGGGGAGCAGGCCGTCGTAGGTCCAGGTGGTGACGGTGCGCGGGCCGATCGAGACCTTGGCGGGCTTGGCCCGCAGCACCGCGCCCCGGTGCGGCCTCCTGGCCGTGGCACCTGCCGCCGGGCGGCCTGCCGCCACTGGAACCGCGCCTGCCAGCGCGGCGAACATGCCGGTCACGAACAACCTGCGGGACAAGCCCCGATACGAACCATTCATTGCGGATCCCCCCATTCACCTGGCAAGGTAACGGAGAGTGATCACGAATGCCGCGCGCCACGCTGCAGATCGACCAGGTCCTGGCGGCGCCGTGGAGCCGCGCACTCCCAGGGCCGCAGGGAGGGGGAAGCGGCGGCCGGGCCCACCGGGACGGCGAGCCGGGAACTCACCTATTGATCGGGCGGCCGGTGCGAAATATGGTGTTAATCGTTTAACACCGGCCAGCGGCCAACAGATGAAGACTTCCCTTCCTCCTGCCTGTATCCCGAGGTCCAGCGATCAGAATCCACCATAATCCTGTAGGGAATGCTAGGTTATTCGACTAACATGAGACCAACAGCGCGACAAGTGGCCGAGCTGGCGAACGTGTCAGTGGCGACCGTCTCCTACGTCCTCAGCGGCAAGGACCGTCCCGTCGCCGCCGAGACCAGGAAGCGGGTGCTCGACGCCGCCAGGCAGCTCGGCTACACCCCCAACCAGGCGGCCAGGAGCCTGCGCAAACGCCGCACCCAGCGCGTCTGCCTGGTGCTGAGCTCGTTCGGTGGCGTGCCCACCGACGCGCGGCTGGCCACGGACCTGCACGAGATGGCCGACGCGCGCGGCTACTCGGTGGTCACGCTCTCCGTCTACGACGAGGCCCGCGCCCAGGCGGCCGTCGAGGTGCTGCGCGGCGGCATCGCCGACGGCGCGCTGATCCGCCTCACCGGCGGCAACCTGGAGCACGGCCTGCTCGGCGGGCTGGCCGACACCGGGCTGCCGATGGTGGTGATGAGCAACGGCAGCGGGCTGGAGGGCTGTGACGTCGTCCGCACCCCCGAGATGGAGGCGTGCGCCGAGGCCGTCGAGCACCTGCTCACCACCGGCAGGCGGCGCGTGGCGTTCATGGGGCAGCGGTACGAGGTCTACAGCGACAAACCCGAGGGACGGCTGCTCGGCTACCTCACCGCCCTGGAACGGCACGGCGTGACCGAGCGCGTCGTCACCGGCGGCGCGGACGATCGCGTGGCCGCGTACCAGACGGCCACCGAGCTGCTCAGCTCGCCCGACCGGCCCGACGCCATCTTCGCCGCCTCCGACCGGGCGGCGATCAGCGCGATCTGGGCCGCCAGGGACCTCGGGCTCAGCGTGCCGGGCGACGTCGCGATCGTCGGTGTCGGCAACATCGACGAGGGTCTCATCAGCAATCCGCAGCTCAGCACCGTCGGTCCGCTCCGCCACGACTACACCGACGTCGTACGCCTGCTCTTCGACCGCCTCCAGGCCGAGGAGCCGCCACCCGCCCGCGAGATCGTCCGCTCGTGGACCTTCGTGCGGCGGGGCTCGTCCTAGAAGGGAATCCCCCAGATGTCCTCCCACCCCTCACGCCGTGACCTGTTCCGCCTCGCCGGGGCCGCCGCCGCCGTCCCGGTCCTGTCGTCGTGCGCGGGCGCGCCGGCCACGCAGAGCGCCGTGCCGGGCACCTTCACGGTCTACTGGAACGCCGGCCACGACTACCAGGCCTACCGCAAGGTGATCGCCGAGTTCGAGCAGGCCAACAAGGTCAAGGTCAACCTGCAGAAGTACCAGTGGCCCGACCTGCGGACCAGGCTGCTGGCCGACTTCGCCTCCGGCACCGTGCCCGACCTGGTGGAGGAGCCCGGCGGGTGGGTGCAGGAGTTCGCCGTGTCCGGCAACGCGCGCTCGCTGCAGGACTTCGTCGACCGCGACGGCCAGGCGATGGGCTTCCCCGCCGACTGGCAGCCGGTGACCGTGGAGCGCAACTCGTACCAGGGCAAGGTCTACGGGGTCCAGCTCCACCTGACCTGCAACACCCTCGTCCACAATCAGGGCATGCTGCGCGAGGCCGGCGTGGAGGTGCCGACCACCTGGGAGGAGTTCCTCGACGCGGCCAGGAAGCTGACCAAGGACGGCGTGTACGGCGTCGCGCTCAACCAGGACTACACCTACATGTGGCCGTGGATGGTACAGGCCGGCGTCACCCCGTACGACCTGGAGACCAAGGCGATCATGGAACCGCGCGCGGACGCGGTCGCCGCCCTGCAGTTCCAGGCCGATCTCGTCCACAAGCACAAGGTGGCCCCCGTGCCGACGGCGGGCACCGACTACTCCGGCCCGCAGAAGCTGTTCTCCGCCAAGCGCGCCGCGATGATCTTCACGGGACCGTGGGACCTCGACCCCATCAGGAAGACCAGCGCCGACATCGAGCTCGGCGTCGCGCCGCCGCTGAGGAACAAGACGGCGGCCACCCAGGCGGCCGGCGTCAGCATGTTCGTGCCCGCCAAGGCCACCAGGCCCGAGCTGTCGTGGGACTTCATCAAGCGCATCACGGCCCTGCGGGTCGAGCAGGCCGCCACCAAGGAGACCGGCATGCTCATGCCGCGCAGGTCGTGGGTGGACCTGCCCGAGGTGCAGTCCGACCCCGTCACCAAGGTCTTCGCCGACGCGCTGCCCACCGCCAGGGACTCCTCCCAGGAGGTGCGCCTGACCGGGCAGCTCGGCAAGTGGGAGGAGCAGCTCAAGGTCATGTACCAGCAGGTGCTCATCCAGAACAAGCCGGCCGCCGAGGCGCTCGACGCCTTCGTCAAGGCGGCGGAGGGCTTCCTCAAGTGAGGGCCCGCACGCTTCAGGGCCGCCATGCCAGGACGGCCTACCTGTTCCTCCTCCCGGCGATCCTGTTCTTCGCGGCCTTCTTCTACCTGCCGATCGGCAACGTGGTGGCCACCGGCTTCCGTACCGGGCCGATGGCCGACCAGTGGACGGGCCTGGGCAACTACACCCAGGCCCTGGCCGACCCGGCCGTGCGGCACTCGTTCCTGGTCACGGCGGGCTTCTCGGTGATGGTGGTGATCGGCTCGATCGTGCTCGGGCTGGCCCTGGCGCTGGCCATCGACCAGCCGCTCAAGGGGCGGGTGGTGTTCCGGGTGGTGCTGCTCGTGCCGTACCTGACCTCCGTCGCGATCGTCGGGCTGCTGTGGCGCAACATCCTCGACCCCGAGCTCGGCGTGCTGAACCGGGTGCTGATGGCGGCCGGCCTGCCCGCGCAGCAGTGGCTGAACACCGCGCCGCTGCTCACGATCGCCGTCGTCACGCTCTGGCAGAGCGTCGGCTACACGATGGTGCTGTTCCTGGCCGGGCTGCAGGGCATCCCGGAGACGTACCACGAGGCCGCGAAGATCGACGGGGCGGACGCCTGGCACCGTTTCTGGCGGATCACGCTGCCGCTGCTCGCGCCGACCACGCTGTTCGTGTCGGTGATGGCGGTCATCTCGGGGCTGCAGGCGTTCGGGCAGGCGTACATCATCACCGGCGGCGGCCCCGGCGACGCCACCGACCTGTCGGTCTTCCACATCTTCAACGTCGCCTTCCGCACCAGGGACTTCGGCTACTCCTCGGCGCAGTCGGTGCTGCTGCTGATCGTGATCGTGGTGTTCACCGTGATCCAGCTCAGGGCCGGGCGGCGCGGGGAGGTGACGTACTGATGCTGCGCAAGCCGCTGCTCTACACGGTGCTCGGGCTGGCCTCGCTGATCACGGTCGTGCCGCTGCTCTACATGCTCTCGCTGTCCCTGCAGACGGAGGCCGAGACGCTGTCGGCCGAGGCCGTGCTCGTGCCGGAGTCGCCGCAGTGGGGCAACTACGCCGAGCTGTTCACCAGGGCGCCGTTCGGCGACTTCATCGTCAACAGCCTGGTCGTCGCCGGGGCCATCACGCTGGCGCACCTGGTGTTCGACCCGCTCGTCGGGTACGTGTTCGCCAAGTTCCGCTTCCCGCTGCGCAACACGCTGTTCGTGGCGCTGCTGGCCACGCTGATGGTGCCGTTCTTCGTGCGGATGATCCCGCTGTACGTGCTCATGGCCAACCTGGGCTGGCTGAACACCTACCAGGGGCTCATCACGCCGTTCCTGATGGACGCGTTCGGCATCTTCCTCATGCGGCAGTTCATCCAACCCATCCCCGACGACCTGATCAACGCGGCGCGCATCGACGGGGCCTCCGAGCTGCGCGTCTACTGGAGCGTCATCCTCCCGCAGACGCGGCCCGCGCTGGCCGTGCTCGGGCTGTTCACGTTCGTCTTCCAGTGGAACGAGTTCCTCTGGCCGCTGGTCGCCACGTCCACGCCCGAGATGCGCACCATCCCGGTCGGGCTCACCCTGTTCAACCAGGAGTACTTCACGCTGTGGCACCTCACGGCCGCCGGCTCGGTGATCCTCTTCGTGCCCACCGCCGTCCTGTTCGTCCTCACCCAGAGATACTTCGTCCGGGGCATCGCCCTGACCGGCCTGAAATAAGGAGTCTTCCGTTTTGCGCCCGAACGTGATCGTCGTCTTCACCGACCAGCAGCGGTGGGACACCGTCGGCCCCTTCACCCCGAACCTCGACGCCATGGCCAGGCGCGGCACGCAGGCCACGGTCGCGCTCACCCCGCAGCCGGTGTGCGCCCCCGCCCGTGCGGCGATCCAGACGGGCCGCTACCCGACCACGACCGGCGTCTACCGCAACGGCCGCGTGCTGCCCCCCGAGGAGCGCACGCTGGCCCACCACTTCGGCGCGGCCGGCTACGCCACCGGCTACATCGGCAAGTGGCACCTGGCCGGCACCGAGCCGGTACCCGAGGACCGGCGCGGCGGCTACCGGTCGTGGCTGGCCGCCAACGCCCTGGAGCACACCTCCGACGCGTACCGGACCATCGTCTACGACGAGGCGAACGAGCCCGTCCTGCTGCCCGGCTACCGCTCCGACGCGCTCGTGGACGCGGCGGTCCGCTTCGTGGCCGACCACGCCGGCGAGCCGTTCTACCTGTTCCTGTCGTTCCTGGAGCCGCACCACCAGAACGAGGTGGACAACTACCCGGCCCCCGACGGCTACGAGGAGCGCTACCAGGGCCGCTGGATGCCGCCGGACCTGGCCGCGCTCGGCGGCACCGCCCACCAGCACATGGGCGGCTACCTCGGGCAGGTCAAGCGCCTGGACGAAGGGCTCGGGCGGCTGCTGGACGCGCTGCGCAGCATGGACCTGCTGGACGACACGATCGTGGCGTACACCTCCGACCACGGCAACCACTTCAAGACGCGCAACGGCGAGTACAAGCGTTCCTGCCACGACGCGTCCCTGCGCGTGCCGCTCGCGCTGCGCGGCCCGGGCTTCGACGGCGGCGGCGCCATCTCCCGCCCGGTCAGCACCCTCGACCTGCCGCCCACGCTGCTGGAGGCGGCCGGGTTGCCGGTGCCCTCCGACATGCAGGGGCGCTCGTTCCTGCCGCTGGTGCGCGACCCGCGGGGCGCGTCCTGGCCCGAGGAGGTGTTCTTCCAGGTGAGCGAGTCGGAGGTGGGGCGCGGGATCCGTACGTCGCGGTGGAAGTACTACGCCGTCGCCGAGGACGCCCACCCCTGGGACGACCCGGGCGCGCCCGCCTACCGCGAGCAGGCCCTGTACGACCTGGAGAACGACCCGCACGAGCTGGTGAACCTGGCGGGGTACGCCTCGCACGTGGGGGTGGCCGCGCAGCTGCGGGAGCGGCTGGTGCGGCGGATCGCCGAGGCCGAGGGGTCTTCGCCGGCCATCGAGCCCGCGGTGGTGCGGGCGGGGCGCGAGCAGGCGATGCCCGACCCGGAGGTCCGCCTCCGCGGCCCCGAGCCCGTCCGGTACGGCCACCAGCCCCGCCCCGCCTCCTGACCGGCCGGGATACGGCCCTTCCGCCAAGAATCAGGCCAAAGGCGCAGATGCCCCGAAACGCATGAATGGGTCACGTGGTAGGGAAGAGTGACCACGTATCCGTTGCATCACGGACCCTGGAACGTCGCACGTCGAGGTGAGGAACCGCATGTCCATTTCGCTCCCGTCCACCGGCACGCTGGCCATCGGCGGCAAGACCGTGCACCGCCTCGGCTACGGGGCCATGAGCCTGACGGGGCCGGGCGTCTGGGGGCCGCCCGCCGACCGCGACGCGGCCGTCCGGGTGCTGCGCCGGGTCGTCGAGCTGGGCGTGAACTTCATCGACACGGCCGACTCGTACGGCCCGTACGTCAACGAGGAGCTCATCCGCGAGGCCCTGCACCCGTACCCGGAGGGGCTGCTGATCGCCACCAAGGCCGGCTTCGTCCGCACCGGGCCCAGCCAGTGGCACCCGGTGGGGCGGCCCGAGTACCTGCGGCAGGAGGTCGAGATGAGCCTGCGCAGGCTCGGCGTGGACCGGCTCGACCTGCTGCAGCTCCACCGCATCGACCCGAAGGTCCCGCTGGAGGACCAGGTCGGCGAGCTCGGCGCGCTCCGCGACGAGGGCAAGATCGCCGAGATCGGCCTGTCGGAGGTGAGCGTGGAGGAGCTGGAGCGGGCGCGGCGCGTCACCGGCATCGTCTCCGTGCAGAACCGCTACAACCTCACCAACCGCTTCTCCGAGCCGGTCCTCGACCACTGCACGGAGCAGGGCATCGTCTTCATCCCCTACAGCCCCGTCGCCAAGGGCGCCCTGACGGGGCCGGGCAGCCCGGTGGAGCACGTGGCCAAGGCGCTCGGCGCCACGCCGTCGCAGGTCAGCCTGGCCTGGCTGCTGGCCAGGTCGCCGATGGTGCTGCCGATCCCCGGCACGTCCTCGATCGCGCACCTGGAGGAGAACCTGGGCGCCTCGACCGTGGGGCTGACGGCCGAGCAGCTGAGCGAGCTGGGCTGAAGGGAAGGGCCGGCCCCCAGGCGCGGAGGGCCGGCCCCGGTCTTTCAGCGGGTTAGCCCAGGCCGTTCCGCATGGCCGTGATCAGCTCGCCGTTCGTCGTGTCGCCGCTGAGCTCCCAGAAGAACGCGCCGCCGAGGCCCTGGTTCTTCGAGTAGCTCATCTTGCCGCCGATCGTGGCCGGCGTGTCGTAGCTCCACCACTGGTTGCCGCAGTGCGCGTACGCCGTGCCCGCGACCGTGCCCGTGGCCGGGCAGCGGGTCTTGAGCACCTTGTAGTCCTCGATGCCCTGCTCGTACGTGCCCGGCGCGGGACCCGTGGCCGTGCCGCCGGGCGCGGCCTGCGTGACGCCGGTCCAGCCGCGGCCGTAGAAGCCGATGCCGAGCAGCAGCTTGCTCGCCGGCACGCCCTTGCTCCTGAGCTTCTGGATCGCGCTGTCGGAGTGGAAGCCGGCGATCGGGATGCCGTTGTAGGAGGTGAGCGGCGAGTGCGGGGCCGTCGGGCCCTGGGCCGCCCAGGCGCCGAAGAAGTCGTAGGTCATGACGTTGTACCAGTCGACGTACTGCGCCGCGCCGCCGTAGTCGGCCGCGTCGATCTTGCCGCCGTCGGTGCCGTCGGCGGTGATCGCGGCGGTGACCAGGTTGCCGGAGCCGAAGCGGGCGCGCAGCGCCGACATCAGGTTCCTGAACGCGGCCGGGCCGCTGGTGTCGCAGGTCAGGCCGCAGGCGTTCGGGTACTCCCAGTCGATGTCGATGCCGTCGAACACGTCGGCCCAGCGCGGGTCCTCGACCAGCCGGTAGCAGGACTCGGCGAACGCGGCCGGGTTCTGCGCGGCCTGGCCGAAGCCGCCGGACCAGGTCCAGCCGCCGAAGGAGAAGAGCACCTTCAGGTTCGGGTACTTCTTCTTGAGCTTGCGGAGCTGGTTGAAGTTGCCGCGCAGCGCGCCGGCGTCCCACGTGTCGGCGACGCCGTCGACGCTCTCGCCCGCCTGGTAGAAGCGGTCGTAGTCGGCGTAGCTGTCGCCGATCGTGCACTGGCCGTTCTGCACGTTGCCGAAGGCGTAGTTGATGTGGGTGAGCTTGGCCGCCGAGCCGCTGGTGTCGATGTTCTTGACGTGGTAGCCGCGCTGGTAGACACCCCACTGCACGAAGTAGCCGAGCACCTTGTTCCCGCCGCCGCCGTTGCCGCCCGTGGTCGTGGCGGTGATGGCGTTGCCGGCGGCGGAGCGGTTGCCGGCGGCGTCGCGGGCGCGGACGGTGTAGCTGTAGGCGGTGTTGGCGGTTAGGCCGGTGTCGGTGTGGGTGGTGCCGGTGACGGTGGTGACGAGGGTGCCGCCGCGGTAGATCTCGTAGCCGGTGACGGCGACGTTGTCGGTGGAGGCGTCCCAGGCGAGGGTGACGCTGGTGTTCGAGACGCCCGTGGAACGGAGGTTGCCCGGCACGGTCGGCGCGGTGGTGTCCGTGCCGCCGCCGCCCGTGGTGGTGGCGGTGATGGCGTTGCCGGCGGCGGAGCGGTTGCCGGCGGCGTCGCGGGCGCGGACGGTGTAGCTGTAGGCGGTGTTGGCGGTCAGGCCGGTGTCGGTGTGGGTGGTGCCGGTGACGGTGGTGACGAGGGTGCCGCCGCGGTAGATCTCGTAGCCGGTGACGGCGACGTTGTCGGTGGAGGCGTCCCAGGCGAGGGTGACGCTGCTGTTGGAGACGCTGGTGGAGCGGAGGTTGCCCGGCACGGTCGGCGCGGTGGTGTCCGTGCCGCCGCCGGTCGCGACCTTCCACAGGGCCGGCACGTTCGGGGGCTCCCAGCCGGGCTGGGAGGTGTGGGCCTGCAGGCATTCGTACTCGACGCCGTTGTACGTGACGCGCGCTCCCGCCGCGTACGCCGTCCAGGCCGCCCAGTCGGCGGCGGCGATCCGCACGGCCGAGGAGGCGGAGGCCGTCGGCGGGGCGACGACCGCCGCGGTGAGCGGCAGCGCCAGCGCCGCCAGCCCGGCGAGGACCTTGCTCAGGATGGTGTGTCTCATGATGCTCCGACATCCGTTGGGGGGTGTATGGGGGGTGGGATGCCTAGGAAACTATTAGTAAAGTTTCCTTTTAGTTATGGGCCGACGGTATCCCCACCCTGCGGAACGAGTCAATACATGTCGCTCAGATCGTGAAATCGCCCAGTAAAGCGGAGTAGTGCTTCGTGCGCGCCGATAACGGTTGCGGAACGGACACTGACGTTCCGTACGCGCATCCCTCAGCATGGGGGTGTGGCAGGGATGACCGCCTGGCGGCGGGAAGCTGAACGCCGGGGGCCGTACGTCGCCCGCGCGGTGGCGGAGCTGAGGTCGTGGCCGGCGCTGGCGGTGAGCGACGGCCGGCGCGGCACGACGTTCGCCGTGCACGGCACCGAGATCGTCCGGCTCACCGGCCGCGACGAGGTGCGGGTGCGCCTGACGGCCCCGGCCATCGACCGGCTGCGGCCCTACCTGAGCACGTGCGAGCAGGTGCAGGCGTGCGAGGACCAGGCCTGGGTGGCCGTGTACGTGGACGCCGAGCCGGACCTGGAGCTGCTGCTCGCGCTGACCAGTGTGGCGATCAAGGCGCACGTGCCCTGAGAGGCGTGACGGCCCGCCGGGTGGGGGAGGTTGCTGGGTGGCGGCGAACCCCGGAGGAGGTCGGTCATGGCGGTGTTACTGCTCGGGACCCTCGACACGAAGGGCGCGGAGTACGCCTTCGTCCGTGACCTCGTCGCGGCGGCGGGGCAGGAGGTCGTGCTGCTCGACGCGGGCGTCATGGGCGATCCGGCCCCGGGCGCGGGCCCGGCTGCCGGCGTCGCGGGCCCGGTCCCCGACATCGGCGCGGAGGCCGTCGCGGAGGCGGGCGGCACCAGCCTCGATCGGCTCAGGAGCGACGGCGATCGCGGCGCTGCCCTGGGGGTGATGGCCGCCGGGGCCGCGAAGATCGTCCGGGACCTGTGGGAGCGCGGCCGGGTGAGCGGCGTGCTGGCGCTCGGCGGCAGCGGCGGCTCCTCGATCGCGGCGGCCGCCATGGCGGCGCTGCCCGTCGGGGTGCCCAAGCTGCTGGTCTCCACCATGGCAAGCGGCGACGTGACGCCCTACGTGGGGCAGAGCGACGTGACGCTCATGTACAGCGTCGTCGATGTCGCGGGGATCAACGCGATCTCCCGCCCGATCCTGGGCAACGCGGCGGCGGCGATCGCCGCGATGGCCGCCGCCTGCGACGCGCGCCGCCGCGAGGCACCCCGTGGCGACAGGCCCCTGGTCGCGGCCACCATGTTCGGCGTGACCACGCCCGCCGTGAACGCCGCCAGGGCCCGGCTCGAGGAGCTGGGCTACGAGGTCGTCGTCTTCCACGCCACCGGCTCGGGCGGCCGCGCCATGGAGGCGCTGGTCAGGGACGGGTATTTCGCCGGGGTGCTCGACCTGACCACCACCGAGCTGGCCGACGAGCTCGTGGGCGGCGTGCTGTCGGCCGGGCCCGGGCGCCTGACCGCCGCGGGGGCGGCCGGCGTGCCGCAGGTCGTCAGCCTGGGCGCGGTGGACATGGTGAACTTCGGGCCGGTGGAGAGCGTGCCCGAGCGGTTCGGGCAGCGGCGGCTGCTGGTGCACAACCCGACCGTGACCCTGATGCGGACGACGGCGCAGGAGTGCGCCGCGATCGGCAGGGAGATCGGCGCGAAGCTCGCCGCGGCGACCGGGCCGGTGGCGCTGTTCGTGCCACGCGGCGGCGTCTCGGCCGTGGACGTCGCAGGCGGCCCGTTCCACGACCCGGAGGCCGACGCCGCCTGCTTCGCGGCCGTGCTGGAGTCGGTGGCGGGCGGCGACGTCCAGGTGGTGGAGAGCGAGGACGACATCAACCAGCCCCGGTTCGCGGTCGCCGCCGCCGACCGGCTGCACGAGCTGATCCAGAAAGGGGCGGCATGAACCGCGACGAGGCACTCGGCAGGCTCAGGGCCGAGCGGAAGGCCGGCCGGCTCGTCATCGGGGCGGGCGCGGGCACCGGGCTGTCCGCCAAGGCGGCCGAGATCGGCGGCGTGGACCTGATCATCATCTACAACTCGGGCCGGTTCAGGATGGCCGGGCGCGGCTCGCTGGCGGGGCTGCTGCCGTACGGGGACGCCAACGCGATCGTGGTCGAGATGGCCGGCGAGGTGCTGCCGGTCGTCAAGGACACCCCCGTGCTGGCCGGCGTCTGCGGCACCGACCCGTTCCGGCTCATGCCGCACTTCCTCGACCAGCTCAAGGCCATGGGATTCACCGGCGTCCAGAACTTCCCCACCGTCGGCCTCATCGACGGCGTCTTCCGGGCGAACCTGGAGGAGACCGGCATGAGCTTCGACCTGGAGATCGAGATGATCCGGCTGGCCGCCGAGCGCGGCCTGCTCACCGCCCCGTACGTGTTCACCCCCGAGCAGGCCACGGCCATGGCGCGGGCGGGCGCCGACATCATCGTGCCGCACATGGGCCTGACGACCAAGGGCAGCATCGGTGCCAGGACCGCCCTCACGCTGGACGAGTCCGCCGTGCGCGTCCAGGAGATGCGCGACGCCGCCGTGGCCGTGAACCCCGACGTCATCGTCCTGTGCCACGGCGGCCCCATCGCCGAGCCCGACGACGTCGCCTACATCCAGGCGCGCACCGTCGGCGTCGCGGGCTTCTTCGGCGCCTCCTCCATGGAGCGCCTGCCCGCCGAGCGGGCCATCGCCGACCAGTTGCGCGCCTTCAAGGCCCTCTAGAGAACGGAGTACCCATGCATCGCCGTCCTGACGACGTGCCGACCATGCTGTTCGGCTGGGGCTCGATCAAGTGGCACGTGACGCCCGGCACCGTGCCGGGCGCCTCGTCCACGTTCGGCGAGGTCGTGATCAACCCGGGCCAGGGGCACGACCGCCACCAGCATCCCTTCTCCGACGAGGTGCTCTACATCATCGAAGGGGAGGGACGGCAGACGGCCGGCGACGGGCCCGAGTTCGCGGTCACGGCCGGGGACGCCGTCTACATCCCCATGGGGACGCTGCACTCGACGTTCAACACCGGGTGGCGCCCCATGCGGATCATCGCCACGTACACGCCGGGCGGCGCCGAGGAGGCGCTGCGCGAGCTGCCCGACTTCCTGGAGTTGGCGCCCGGCGAGCATCCCACCTGGGAGGCCGTCAAGCCGGGGTGACCGGGGGCGTCCCGTGGGTGTGGAAGGAGGCGATCGTCCTCAGGCCCCATGCCTGGCCCTTGGCGCGCTCGGCCTCCGTCCACGTGACGGTCCGCCAGTCGGGGGCCAGGATGAGCCTGGCCAGCGGGTGCGCGCCGCCGATGCCGTCGATCTGGCGCGGGCCGGGGCTGCCGAGGACGCGCAGGAGCAGGTCGTCGCGCTCGGCCGGGTCGTCGGGGAGGTCGTCGGCCAGGAAGTACGCGCCCTTCGAGGTGCCGCCGCGCGTCAGCATGCAGCGCACACCGTCATCGGTCACCGTCGTACTCCTCGTAGGTGATGCCCAGCCCGGGCAGGCGCTCGCGCAGGCCGTACCGGTCGAGGCCGAGCTCCCCCTTCAGGAACGCCGCGCGCGTGGCGGCCTCCTTCTCCGCGCGGGCGGCGGACGCGGCGACGGCCCGGTCGAGGTCCTCGCGCGGGCAGACGAGCACGCCGTCGTCGTCGGCGAGGATCGTGTCACCCGGCCTGACGAGCTGCCCGCCGATCGTGATCGGCACGTTCACCGCGCCGGGGGTCGCCTTCACGGTGCCCTGCGCGCTGACGGCCGCGCTCCAGGCGGGAAAGCCCATGGCGCGCAGCTCGGCCACGTCGCGCACGCCCGCGTCGATCACCACGCCGCGCACCCCGCGATGGCGCAGCGCGGTCGCGAACAGCTCGCCGAACATGCCGTCCGTGGACGGCGACGTCGTGGTGACGATCAGGATGTCGCCCTCGCGGCACTGCTCGACCGCGACGTGGATCATCAGGTTGTCGCCCGGCCAGGACAGCACGGTGACCGCGTTCCCGCCGATCCTGGCGCCCGGCCAGGCGGGGCGCAGGCCGGGGCCGAGGTAGCCGGTGCGGCCGAGGGCCTCGTGCACGGTCGCGACGCCGTACGCGGCCAGGGTGTCGATACGGCCGAGGTCGGCGCGCGGGATGCCGGTGACGACCACGTTCCTCACGACAGCACGTCCGTGACCTGCGGGTACAGCCGCATGTACGCCTCGCCCATCGTGTCGTGCGCGAGGCCGAGGTTCGGGCCCGCGTTGCGCCTGAGCTGCACGCCGCGGCGCTTGGCCAGGTCGGTGTAGTAGTCCCACATGTGCTGCTGGGCCGGCAGGCACTCCATCGCCTTGCGCTTCCTGCCGAACACGGGGGTGATGTCGAGCAGCACCTCCGGCTTGAAGCCGCACTGCTCGGGCTGGTGCGGCTCGAAGAAGAACACCGGGGGCGCGCCGAGCGGCTCGCCGGGCGCCTCGTAGCCGATGGCCTGCGCCAGCACCCGCGCCTGCAGGGCCATGCGGGCCGCGGCCGGGTGATCCCCGTTGTACGGGTCGGCCAGCGGGTGCGTCAGCACCACGTCGGGCACCACGTCGCGGTAGACCCGGACCAGCCGGTCCACCAGCTCCTGGCTCTCCACCAGGGGGTAGTCGCCCGCGTCGAGGAACTCGATCTCGGCGCCCAGCTCCGCCGCGGCGTTCTCCGCCTCCTCGCGCCTGATCGCCTTGATCTCCTCCAGCGTCCTGCCCGCGCGCCACGCCTTCGCGGACTCGCCGCGCTCGCCGTAGCTGAGGCACACCACCTTGGCGCGCTCGCCGCGGCTCGTGGCGAGGGCTATCGCGCCGCCCGCGCGCCAGACGAAGTCACCCGCGTGGGCGCTGATCACCAACAGGGTACGAGAAGAGGTCACCCCGCTGACGCTAGGAGCGTGCCCATCAGATTGTCAACGCTTTCATTGCCAATGTCGCTTCTGAGGTGAGTTAGGTGGCGACGTCATGAAATATCGCACAATATTGTCAACGATAAGGGCCTCGACGAGAGGATGGCGGCATGGAGACACCCCGGGTGGCGCTGCTCGGCTTCGGCGAGGTCGGTCATGTTCTCGCCGCTGGACTGGCGGGAAGGGTACCGCTGCGCGTGTACGACCCCGCGTATCCGCCGGACGGGCCGCCGGGCGGGCCGATGGACGGGCCGATGGACGGGCCGATGGACGGGGAGACGCGCCTGCCTGACGCGTGCGAGCTGGTGGCGTGCAACGCCGACGCCGTGCGCATGGCGGACCTCGTCATCGCGGTGACCACCGGCGCCGACAGCCTCACCGCCTGCGAGCAGTCCCGTCCGCACCTCGCGCCAGGAACGCTCTACGCCGACCTGTCCACCGGCGCGCCCGGCGACAAGCGGCGGCTCGCCGAGCTGCTGGAGCCGGCCGGGGCGGCGCTCGTGGACGGCGCGATCATGGCCCCGATCCCGCTGCGCGGCCTGGCGACCCCCATCCTGGCCAGCGGGCCCGAGGCCGGCCGCTTCGCCGCCGTCGCGGGCGGTCTCGGCATGTCCGTGACGCCGATCGGCGGCTCGCCCGGGGACGCCGCCGCCAGGAAGCTGCTGCGCAGCGTGCTGGTCAAGGGCCTGAGCGCGCTGGTCATCGAGTCGCAGCGCGCGGCGGAGGAGGCCGGGCTGGGGGAGTGGTTCTGGGGGCATCTGCTGGAGACGGTCACGGCGGCCGACGAGGAGTTCGTGGTGCGGCTGCTCAAGGGCGCGGGGCAGCACGGCGTACGGCGGGTGCACGAGATGGAGGCCGCCGTGCGCATGCTGGAGTCGCTCGGCGTGCCGGACACCATGACGCGGGCCACGGCCGCCACTCTCGACGAGGTCACCCGTACCGGCGTCCCGCCCGTCCCCGGCCCGTCGTGAAAGGTCAGTCGGGGGTGGCCTCCAGCGCCTTGGCGACGCTGCGCAGGTGCTGCTGCATGGCCGTCTGGGCCGCCTCCGGGTCGCGGGCCACGATGGCCGCCACGATCAGCTCGTGCTGCGGCAGCGACACCGCCGCCCGCCCCGGCTGCCGCGCCAGCCGGAACTTGTGCCGCACCACCTGCGCCCCCAGCCGCTCGATGATGGCCGCGGACGTACGGTGCCCGGCGATCCGGCGCACCTCGGCATGCAGCACGGCGTTCAGCTCGGAATACCGGTCCAGGTCGTTGCGCTCCACAGCCACCCGCATGCCGGCGACGATCTCGCGGAGCCGCGCGGCCTGCTCGGGCGTGACCCGCTCGGCGGCCTTGGCGGCCGACAGGCCCTCCAGCACCATCCGCACCTCGATGATCTCGATGGCCTCCGCCTTCGAGATCGCCCGGACGCGGGCGCCCTTGTTGCGTAGGATCTCGACGAGCCCCTCCCCGGCGAGCTCCTTGAACGTCTCGCGCACGGCGGCGCGCGGCGCGCCGAACTGCTCGCACACGTCCGCCTCGACCAGCCGTTGGTTGGGCACGAAGTCCCCGCCGAGTATGGCCGCCCTGACCCGGTCGGTCAGCGTTTCCGCGCGCGGGGGCCCTGAGCTCACGCGAACCTCCTCCGTGTCTTGGTAGACAATATTATGGACAATCTCTCCCGGATGGTGCGCATCCTCACCCGCCAGGCGCTTTGATCATTTGCCCCGAGTCTGTCGGTGGCCTCCGGTAAGTTCCCGAAGCAATTGATCAGCCGGCCGCACGGGCGCGGGCACTTCCGCCTGCGCCGACGAGCCGGCGGGGCGGGAGGTTCTGAGGTCGTGGACGCGGACAAAACCGCGTGGGAGCAGCGCAGCGTGGTCCGGGTGGTATCACCCGTAGAGCCGCGCAAGCTCGCCAAGGTGCCCTTCGTCGAGCTGGCCGACGGCCGGCTGCAGGGGGTCGTGTCGAGCGGATCCGACATCGAGCGGGTCTACGTCTCGTCGATCACCGCGGGCACCCACGCGCTGAGCTGCAGCACCAACAACAACCGGCCGTGCGGCGCGCTGCACGGCTACGCGTGCAAACACATCCGCCTGCTGGCCGACGAGGCCGTCGTCCAGTACGGGCTGGACCGGGTGGCCCGCTACCTGCGGGTCGAGGTGCCCGAGGGCGGCCACCTGATGCACGAGATCAAGGGGCACGTCGAGCGCACCCCGGCGGCCGTCGTGTTCAGCCGGTTCCTGCGCCACCTGGCCTACCTGGAGGTGCCCGACAGCACCGAGCCGCTGGCCGAGCTGCACTGGTTCCCGGCGACGGGGGCGGTGCGCTGATGCCGATCACGTACGTGTCAGACAAGGCGGTGTGCTGATGCTCGACGCACAGCTGAGCGAGCTGCTCGGCGACGAACCCGCGGGGGCCGGCGAGGCGCTCGACTTGGTGGCGGGGTTCGACGACGCGCTCACCCACGGGCTGGCCAGGCTCGGCGAGGAGCCGGCCGCGGCGCTGGCCGCCATGGCGGGCGCGCTGGCCGGCAGCCCCATCGGCGAGCGGGTCGGCGAGGCCGTGGAGAAGGTGGCCGCCGGGTCCGTCGCCGACGAGCACCTCGCGGCGCTGGCCGGCGGCCGGGCCGCGCTGTTCGGCGCGGTGCACGACGCGCTGCTCGCCCGGCTCGACGCGGCCCTGGGCCGCACGCGCGCCGCCTGGGAGCCCGCCGAGGGCAAGCCGGAGGCGCCCGGCAACCTGCTGGCCGGCTGCCGGATCTGGCTGCGCGAGCTGGCCATCGTCGGCTGGCGCGGCGTCGACCACGACCTGGTCTCCGCGGCCGACCAGACCATCGAGGCGCTGCTGGCGGTGCCCGAGCTGCGCGGGCTGGCGGTGCTGCTCGACGGGCTGGCGACGGAGCTTCGGGCGTCCAGCCCGGTGGCCACCATGGACCGGCTGCCCGCCCGCAGGTGGGCCGACCTGTGGACGCGGGCCATGCTGCTGTCCCAGCACGGGCCGTGGCACGGCGGCGGTGCCGAGCAGGTGTCGGGCCGGCTGCTGATCCTGGGCGCCGACGTGCACGAGCACGCCACCGTCGTACGCGTCCAGATCCACGCGATCCTGGAGCGGAGCGGCGCGCCCAGCAGGCTCGTCCGCACCGGCGTGGCCGCCGCCAAGGTCGACACCATCGTCGGCCCGACCGTGTGGCGGCTGTTCGCCGGCCACCCCGTGCTGCTGGCCGCGCTGGCCGGGCACCGCAGCCTGGAGATCGCGGACATGCCGCTGCTGCCCGGCGGCGACCTGGTGTGGCACGACGACCGGGCGCGCGCCGGGGAGGAGGCCGACCCGTTCGCGATCGCGCGGGTGCAGCTCGCCGCAGCGACGCCGCCGGCGGTGACGCCGCTCGACCGGCACCCCGTACGCATCGCCGAGCCCGTCTTCGTCGAGGGTTACAAGACCGACGGCCGGACGATCAAACTCGGCGGCGCCGAGCTGGCGCTCGACCTCGACCGGCTGCCGTCCGCGGGCCCGCTCACCCCGGCGCTGGTCAAGGCGTCCACGGCCTGCATCGGGGTGGTGCGCTGGGACGGCGGGCAGTGGTCGCTGCAACCGCTCGCCGTGCAGGCGTCGGTGAAGAAGCAGCCGGTCGCCGCGCACAACGGCGACTGGGCGCTCGGCCCCACCGATCCCAAGGTGGCCAAGGCCGAGAGCAAGAACGGCGACGTGGTCGCCGTGCTGCGCGAGCGGGCGGGACGGCTGCTGCGGAAATGACCGACATGACCACAGAGACGACCGGGCAGAGCGCCGGGACTGCCGGGCAGAGCGCCGACGAGACCCGGCGCCAGGTGCTCTACTGGCGCCTGATGTCCCGGCTGTTCGGCACCGACGAGCAGCCCTCGCTGGAGAACGCCAGCCTCGGCATCGTCGGTGACCTCGGCCTGCCGCTCACCCTGCTCGACCCCGCGGTGTCGGTCGACAACCTGGTGCAGCGCTTCCCCGAGCTGGCCGCCGAGTTCGACGGCCTGATGGCCGAGAAGGAGCACGAGGCGGGCGACGAGGTGCGCCGCGCGGCCCTGGTCTCCAAGCTGCTGCTCAACGTGTTCGCGACGGGCTCGGGCAACGTCTCCGCCGCCCAGCTCGAGAGCTGGAAGCAGGACGCCGCCTGGTTCGAGCGCGGCATGGGCTGCGAGCCGGGCGGGCTGCGCCACAGCCAGGGCAACGAGGAGCTGGCCAAGGTCCTCGCCGGCCTGGAGGGCGACCTGATCAAGCGCATGCACCTGCGCGAGGTGCTCGCCGACCCGGCCCTGGCCGCGCGGCTCACGCCCAGCATGTCGCTCATCGAGCAGCTCCTGCGCGACAAGTCCAACCTGTCGGGCGTCGCGCTGGCCAACGCCAAGGCGCTGATCCGCAAGTACGTGGACGAGGTCGCCGAGGTGCTGCGCACGCAGGTGGAGAAGACCAGCGCCGGCGTCATCGACCGTTCGGTGCCGCCCAAGCGGGTCTTCCGCAACCTCGACATCCAGCGCACCATCTGGAAGAACCTCACCAACTGGAACGCCGAGGACCAGCGGCTGTACGTGGACCGGCTCTACTACAAGCAGACCGCCCACCGCACGACGCCGGCCAGGCTCATCGTGGTCGTCGACCAGTCGGGCTCGATGACGGACTCGATGGTCAACTGCACCATCCTGGCCTCCATCTTCGCGGGCCTGCCGAAGGTGGACGTGCACCTGATCGCGTACGACACCCGGGCCATCGACCTGACGCCCTGGGTGCACGACCCGTTCGAGGTGCTGATGCGGACGAACCTCGGCGGCGGCAACAACGGGCCGGTGGCGATGGCCATGGCCCGCCCCAAGATCAGCGATCCGCGCAACACCGTGATGGTGTGGATCTCCGACTTCTACGAGTTCGGCGCCTCCCAGCCGCTCTACGAGGGCATCGAGGCCGTTTACCGCTCGGGCGTGAAGTTCATCCCCGTCGGCTCGGTCAACAGCTCGGGCGTGCAGAGCGTCGATCCGTGGTTCCGCAAGAAATTCAAGGACCTGGGCACCCCGGTGATCTCGGGCCACATCCACAAGCTCGTCTTCGAGCTCAAGAACTTCCTCACTTAGGAGACCCGCGAAATGAGTGACGACATGCTGCGCGCCCCCGCAGAGGTGAAGTACGCGGAGGAGCTCGACTACCTGGAGTCGATCGACGACTCCCCCAAGCCGTTCTCGTGGCGGCTCAGCCCGCGCATGATCCGGGTGTTCATCCTCGGCTCCGAGCGCTCCGACGGCATCGAGCGGGAGATCCCGCAGAAGTGGTTCGGCGACCGCAGCTTCGTCGAGCGCAGCATCGTGACCCTGGCCTCCGACCGGGGCCTGCTGCTGATCGGCGACCCGGGCACCGGCAAGAGCTGGCTGGCCGAGCTGCTGGCCGCCGCGATCTGCCGCAACTCGACCCTCGTGGTGCAGGGCACGGCGGGCACCACCGAAGACCACATCAAGTACTCGTGGAACGTCTCCATGGTCATCGCCAAGGGGCAGTCCCGCCAGTCGATGATCCCCTCGCCGATCATGACGGCGATGGAGCGCGGCGTGATCGGCCGCTTCGAGGAGCTGACCCGCTCCACCAGCGACGTGCAGGACGCGCTCATCTCGATCCTGTCGGAGAAGTACGTCTCCATCCCCGAGCTCGACGACGACAACATCGTCTTCGCCCAGCCCGGCTTCTCCATCATCGCCACCGCCAACAGCCGCGACCGGGGCGTCAACGACCTGTCCTCGGCGCTCAAGCGGCGCTTCAACTTCGTCCGCATCCCGGTCGTGACGAACAAGAAGAGCGAGGCGGAGATCGTCCGCTTCCGTACCGAGGAGCTGCTGCGCAGGCATCGGATCGAGCTGGACCTGCCGCCCACGCTGCTCGACATCCTGCTGCAGAGCTTCGCCGACCTGCGCTCGGCGGCGGCCTCGGCCACCAGCGACGACGAGAAGCTGGAGTCGGCGCTGTCCACGGCCGAGCAGATCGGCGTGCTGGAGGACGCCATCCTGCACAGCCACTTCTTCGGCGACCAGGTGCTGCGCGCCCAGACGCTGGCCTCGTCGCTGGTCGGCTCGCTGGCCCGGCGCAGCCCCGAGGACCTGGCCATCCTCAACAAGTACTGGCACGGCGTGGTCGAGCCCCGCAGCAAGAAGGACGGCGGGCAGTGGCCGGAGTTCCTCGAGGGCGGCCGCGAGGCCATCTCGACCCTGTCATGAACGGTCCCTTTGGCGCGCTGCGCGAGCAGCTCCTCGACGCCGCCGAGCAGTTCGCCGGCAGCCCCGTCGCCGTGTCCGGCATTTTGTCGGGCCTCGTGGACGACGTGGACCGGGCGCTGCGCGAGGAGCTGGAGATCTTCCCGGTCTGCCACCACTCGCCGGCCTCCGCGCTGGCGATGGTGCGCAGGTTGCGCGAGAAGCAGCCGAAGGTCATCTACCTGGAGCTGTGCGAGGACCTCCAGCCGCTGCTGACCGAGCTGCGCAACTGCCGGCTGCCGGTGGCGCTGCAGGCGTTCGCGACCGACCTCGACGGCTTCCCCAAGGAGTCGGCGCCGCTCAGCGTGGTGGCGCCGATCACGGAGGCGTCGGCCGAGTACCAGGCCATCTCGTACGCGCTGGAGACCCCCGGCGTCGAGCTGGTGCTGGTGGACCGCTCGACCGACCACGTCTTCCAGTGGGAGCCCAAGGAGGAGCCGGCCGGCCCTCCGGCCGCCAAGGAGGAGGGGGCCGGGCTGCACGGCGACGCGGTCGGCGTCGAGATCGGCGACCTGCGCCCCCGCTTCGCCGAGCTGGAGGAGCACCTGCTGCACCACGGCAAGGTGCGCCACTGGTCGGAGTGGTGGGACCAGTACGTCGAGCAGCCCCTGTCCGGCGCAGACTACGACACCTACCGCCAGGTCATGGTGCTGATCGGCAGCCTGTTCCGCCGCCTGCGCCCCGACGACGACCGCCGGGTGGCCGTGGACGAGGACCGCGAGCGCTACATGTGGACCAGGATGCGCGAGCACCTGGCCGCGTCCGGCGCCGACCCCGCCGACTGCCTGTACGTGTGCGGCGCCTTCCACGCCGCCAGCCGCGTCGAGCAGTTCGGCCTGAGGTCCACGGCCCCCTTCGAGATCAGCCCGCGCACGGGCACGAAATGGCTGTACGGCCTCATCCCGTCCAGCCACTCGGCCATCGAGGCGCAGTTCGGGCTGGCCTCGGGCTCGGTGTCGATCGCGGCGGCGACCTGGACCAAGGCGCTCACGCGAAACAGGCTGACCCCGTTCCAGCTCGAAGGGCAGAAGGGCGCACGCAAGCGCGCGGCCAAGCTGCCCGCGCCCGCTCCCCGGGCGGACGTGGCCGACAAGCTGACCGGGTTCCTGTCCAGGCCGCCCGCGCTCGACCCGCTCGACGACGCCGAGCTGGTCGGCTGGTCGGTGGACATCGTCCGGCTGGCCCGCCGCAACGGCTACCTGGCCAGCACGGCCGACGCGATCGCGGTCTACGAGACCTCGATCCTGCTGGCGGGCATGCGCAACCGCGCCAGGCCCACCCCGTACGACTTCCAGGACGCCGCCGTCACGTGCATCGAGAAGGACGCCGTGCCGGGCAGGCGCGACATCCGGCGGCTGTGCGAGATCCTGCTCGGCGGCGACCGCGTCGGCGAGGTCGGCTACGACGCGCTGCCGCCGCTGGCCAGGAACGTCTACGACCGGCTCAAGCCGCTCGGCCTGGACCTGGAGAAGCGGACCATCCAGCGGGCGCTGCTCGACCTGAACGCCGAGCCGGACCTGGTGCCCTGCTCCGACCTGCTGTGGATGCTGCGGTACCTGCTGCCGTCCGACGCGGTGCGGCCCATCATGGGCGAGCGCAGGCTGGGCGAGCGCTCCATCCAGGAGAGCTGGGACCTGGCGTTCGGCAAGTACCAGCGCTCGATCATCGAGCTCGGCTACGAGGGCGTCACCATCGAGCAGGTGCTGGAGCAGCGGCTGCGGCGCTCGGTGCACGACCCCAAGGCCACGGCGGCGGTCGCACTGGCGGCGGTGGAGGACTCGATCCTGTTCCTCGGCAGCCGGCGCTTCGCCGACGAGCTGGGGGCGCGGGCGGTGGAGCTGCTCGCCGCCGAGCGCACCGTGGACGACGCGCCCGAGGTGCTGCGCCGCATCCGGCGGCTGCTCGCCTACTACCGGGCGAACGAGCCCGAGCTGCCCGCCTGGTGCGAGTCGTTCGTGACGGCCGGGTACGCGCACTACTGCACGCTGCTGCCGACGGCCTTCGTGGACGACGACACGGGCGTGCGGCAGGTGGCGGCCATGCTGGGCTTCCTGTTCACGATGGAGAGCCTGGCGCTGGCGCTCGGCTGCGACCGGGCCCAGCTCGAGCTGGCGGTGCAGCAGTCGCATCCGGAGGCGCCCGGCAAGGTGGCGCTGCTGTGGGCGGCCCACCACCAGCTCGGGCTCCTGCCGATCGCCGACCTGCGGGCCCACTGCGACGAGCTGCTGGCCAACCCGCTGGTCGTCCCGTCGTTCCCGCACTACATCATGGGGTTCGTGCAGGCCATGGAGCCCGCTCCCGGGCTGTCGGGGTTCGTGGTGGAGGTGATCTCGAAGGCGTTCGGGCGGCTGCCCGACAACGTGCTGCTGCCGTGGCTGCCCAAGCTGATCACCACGCTGCGGGACGGGGCGGCGGAGCTGATGCCGGTGCTGATCCGGGAGGCGGGGCGCACGTTCCCCGGCTCGCTGACGGCCGTCGACTCGTGGGTGCCGCCGTGGACGGCCCGCCCCAAGCCCGCCGCCGCGTCGGCGCCGGTGGTATCGGGGCCGGTGGCGTCGCTGCTCGCCGCCCATCCGGACGCGTGCGACGCGGTGGCGGGGCTGCTCGGGTGCGAGGGCGGGTGGCGCGTGGCCGGCGCCGTGGCGGACGAGCACCAGGAGGTGAGCGCGCTGCTGGCGGAGCACCCCGAGCCGGTGCTCGCGGTGGCGGGCCTCCTGCTCTGAGGGGTCACCATCGGCCGGGTCACGTACCCCGTGGCCCGGCCGGTGGATCAGGCTGCCCGGTCAGGGTCTCGCAGCCCACCCACAGAGTCATCGCCCGTACACGAACCGAGTTTGATGACGTTCCAAAACGGTGGTTTGGGACAAAGTGCTGAACAACCGGTTGATCTTGGCTCATCCTTGCCGTGCAAGGTGGCTCCGCCGTCTCGGAGCCGCACGGGAACCAAGGGAGTTTCATGGTCAACCGATATCGGACGCTGCTGACGGCGGTGACGGCCCTCGCCACGCTGGGGACCGCCGCCGTCGCCCCCTCGCAGGCGTCCGCGGTCGCGCCGGTCACCGCGACGTTCGCCGCCGCCGAGGACGTGTTCGTCAGCCAGGCCGAGCCGGCCAAGAGCTTCGCCACCGCGACGTGGCTGAGCGTCTGCGGCTCCGGCTGCGGCAGCACGACGGCGGGGCAGCGGGCGGCACTGGTCCGCTTCAAGGTCACCGGCATCCCGGAGGACGCCGAGGACGTCCAGGTCACGCTCGACGTGATCTCGGCCAGGACGACCGACACCACCGTCTCCGTCCGCCCCGTCACGGGCGCCTGGACGGAGGCCGCCACCACCTGGAACACCCGGCCCGGGCTCGGCGAGGCGGCCCTCGACTCGCACACCGGCTTCACCACGGGCACGACGGCCAAGCTGGACGTCTCGGCGGCGGTCGGGGGCGACGGCACCTACGCCTTCGCCCTCACGGGGACGTCCGACACCGCGACGGTCCTGATGTCCTCGCGGGAGACCGGCGACCGGGGGCCGAAGCTCACGATCACCTACACCGAGGGCACGGGCGAGGAGCAGACCGACGGGCCGCTGCCCTTCACCCTGCCGGGAACGGCGGCGCTGCGGGCCTCCGGCAAGAAGGTGTTCGCGCACTACTTCACGCCGTATCCGATCTCGCTGGACAACGCCGCTCCCGAAAACGATTACTACGCCCGGAACTACCTCAAGCCCGAGGGGGAGAGCGGCAAGCACGCCGCGTACGGCGGCCTGCTGCGCGATCGGCCGCCGGGACGCTCGCCGATCACCGGTGACTACGCGCTGGCCGACCTCAAGACCGAGGTGAAGCAGGCCATCGCGGCCGGGCTGGACGGCTTCACCGTCGACATCCTCTCCGTGACCAGCGCCCACTGGACGCGCGTGCAGAACCTCGTCAAGGCCGCCGAGGCGGTCGACCCCGGCTTCAAGATCGTGCTCATGCCGGACATGAACGGGCTGGTCTCGGTCGACAGCGCCGCCCTGGCCGCCGCGATGGCCAAGCTCGCCGCGTCGAAGTCGGTCTACCGGCTCGCCGACGACCGCCTCGTCGTGGCGCCCTTCAAGGCCGAGGGCCGCACCGCCGCCTGGTGGTCGTCGTGGATGAAGACCATGGAGACCACGCACGGCATCAAGGTCGCCCTGGTGCCCTGCTTCCTCGACTTCAACAAGAACCGGGAGGCGTTCGCCTCGATCAGCTACGGCTTCGCGAACTGGGGCGGCCGGAACCCGGCGGCCAACGCCAACCTGACCGCCAACATCACCACCGCGCACGGCATGGGCAAGATCTGGATGCAGCCGGTGTCGATCCAGGACGAGCGCCCCAACCAGGGCATCTTCGACGAGGCAGGCAACACCGAGAACCTTCGGGCCTCCTGGAAGGGCGCCATCGACGGCAAGGCGGACTGGGTCCAGCTCACCACCTGGAACGACTACTCGGAGAACACGCAGTTCGCGCCGTCGCGCAATGCCGGGTGGACGTACCTGGACATCAACGCCTACTACCTGACCTGCTACAAGCTCGGCTGCCCGAAGATCACCAACGACTCGGCCTACCTCACGCACCGGATCCAGCCGGTGGCGGCGGTGCCGTCGTACGCGCAGACCAAGCTGATGAAGCTGCGCAGCGGCAGCACGGCGGCCCGCGACACGGTCGAGGTGCTCAGCATGCTCACCGCGGCGGCCAAGGTGTCGGTCACGATCGGGGGCACGACGCAGACCTACGACGCGCCCGCCGGGGTGTCCGCCAGGACGCTCCCGCTGAAGGCCGGCGCCGTGTCCGCGACCGTGTCCAGGAGCTCGGCCACGGTCGCGAAGGTCGTCTCGCCGTACCCGGTCACCGCGACGCCGTACGTGCAGGACCTGCACTACCGGGCGGCGTCGAGCGAGCGCTGACGGAGCGGGCTGCCCTACCGGGCGGCGTCGAGCGAGCGCCGGCGGAGTGGGCCGGTCCTCGGACGGACTGAGGACCGGCTCATGGCGGGGGTCCCGCACCGGCGGCTGGCCGCCGTCAGCCGAACACGCGTGCCAGCCGGGGAATCCGCCGCACCACGAGCCAGTCCACCAGCAGCACCGCCACCATGGTCAGCCCCGCCAGCGGGAACAGCACCCCCAGCACCGCCATCACGGCGATCACCCCGTACGTCGTGCGCCGGTCCGTGGTGCGGGCCGGGGCGCCGGCGCGGCCTCGGGGGCGGCGCTTCCACCACATCCACGCGCCGGTGACCACCAGCGTGATGATGGTCAGGCAGGCTCCCAGCATCACGATCAGGTTCGCGGTGCCGTACCGGCGGCCCTCGTGGAGGGCGACGCCCTGCTCGACGGCCTTGGCCAGCACGCCGTACTCGGCCCAGCCGTAGGAGACCAGCACCCGGCCGCTGTACTGGTCGACGTGGAGCGTCTGCGCGGACGACGGGTCGCGGCGCGGGTCGGTCACGATCGTGTAGACCCCTTGGGGGCCGTCCGGTAGCAGGACCTTGAGGTCGCACTCGGCCGGCGGGCACGACCGGATCGCGGGCCTCGCGGCGGCCAGGGCGTTCTCGATGGGCAGGGCGCCGGGCTGGAGGACGCCGTGCGCGGTGCCGTGCCCGGCGTGCCCGTCCTGGGAGGGCGGGACGGGGAGGCGTTCGGCCGCCCAGGGGACCTTGGCGTCCGGGTTGGTGGACAGGTCGCCGGACAGAGGCGGGTTTGAGGTGTGCGGGTAGTCGTCGGCGCTGGGGTAGGTGGAGCCCGTACCGGCCTGGAGGCGTTGCAGGCCGTCACCCCACACGCCCGACCACGGCAGGCCGGACAGGACGAGGAAGACGACCACCGCACCTCCGCCGAGCCCCGTCAGGATGTGCAGCCGCCGCAGCCGCCCGCGTCCTGGGCGGGTCGGCTTCCTGCGGGTACGCCGTCCGCGCCACCACAGGTACGTGCCGGTGGCGATGAGGATCAGGGCCCAGCAGGCGGCGGTCTCCACGACGCGGTCGCCGGCCGTGCCGGACATGAGCTCGCCGTGGATCGTACGGACGACGCGCATGAACGTGGCACCGTCGTCGATCTGCCCGACCACGGTGGCCGTGCCCGGATCCACGTACACGGAGATGCCCTGCGCCCAGGGGCCCGTGTCGGCGCCCTGGAGGATGACGCGGGTCGTGCGGTCGGGGGAGGTGGGCGGGATGACGGACATGACCGCAGCGCCCGGTCGTGCCTGCTGGGCCGCGGCGATCTGCTCCGACAGGGGGCGGGCCGTGGCGGCGGGCTGGGCGAGCGTGCGGACGTCCTGGTAGCGCCACTCCTCGAACGGCTCCTTGAAGAGGTAGACGGCGCCGGTGACGGCCAGGACGAGCAGCACCGGGGCGACGAAGAGGCCGGCGTAGAAGTGCCAGCGCCACACGGCGCGGTAGCGCTGGGACGAGGAGGACGACGAGGCCCTCGCGGGGGCGGGGAGGGTTGCTTCCGGGCGCGTTTCGACAGAGGTCATGGGGGGCTCCGTTCCGGAGGTGCGTGTATGCACGAGGACAGGCGCGTGCCCGCCGCACGAGAAGCGAACAGGCGCGTGTCTCGCGAACCCGCGAACAGGCGCGTGCCGCAGAGACTGCGAACAGGCGCGTGCCGCGCGAAGGCGGACAGCGAACGGGCGCGTGTCACGAGGTCACGGGCTGTCCCGTGCAGGGCATGGGAAGGTCGGGCGTGACCGGGGCGGGCGCGCTCGCGTGCCACGCCGCGCCGGTCACCTGGGTCGCGGCTGCGAACCGCGAACGGCCGAGAAGTCGATTCCCTGGCACCTACCGGGGCGGCCCCCGCCGGCACAGAGCCCAGGCCAGCACCTGGGCGGTCAGGACACCGCCGGCTCCCGCGCACACCGTCGCCGGCAGCCGGCGGGGGAGCGTGGCGGAGGGCGGAGTGTCGCGGGCGGCCAGCAGAACCCACAGGTCGTGGAACGAGCAGGCCAGCAACCGCAGCAGCGTGGCCAGCGCCGTCTCGCCGCGATCCAGCCACCACGCCGAGACGGCGGCCACCAGGACATGCGCCAGCAACATCCCCATCCCGCCGTAGAGGCCGCCACCATGGTGGTCGGGCGGGCCCAGGGAGTGGTGATGGGTGGTGACCGTGGTGAACGGGGCGGTGACCGTGGTGAGCAGGCCGGTGAGGGAGCCGGCGCCGCCGGTGAAGAGCTGGTGCATGCCGTACTGGGCGGCGAACGAGGCGGCGAGCAGCGTCCCCGGGGATCGTCGCCGCCGGGCCAGCACGAACGCGCCCGCACCCGTCGCGACCGTGGCCGCGACCACCGTGCCCAGGCCGGCGATCGGCCCTCCGGCCAGCACGTGCATCCCGAGGGCGGCGAGCACGCACACGACCGCGAACACCGCCGCCCGCAGCCCGCGCAGGCCGGGCCGCCCGGCCTGCGCGGTGTCCCTGCTGCCGGTGCCGCATCCTTTCCGGTCGGGGTTCATGCGCGATCACCGCTCACATGGACGGATACGCCGGCCCGGCGTGCGGGGTTCAACGGACGCGAGAGAAGTTCGCGCCCGCTCACGAAACCGCTAGCCGCGGCTGTAGACCACCCGCGGCGGCTTGCCCCTGAAGAGCTGACTGACGGTGACGAACCGGTAGCCGCGCTTGGACAGGCTCTTCAGCACCCGCGGGATGGCCCGCACGGTCGAGGGGTGGATGTCGTGGAACAGGATGACGCTGCCCGGACGTACCGACTTGATGGCCTTGCGGGCCACCCTGGCGCTGTTGCGGAACCGCCAGTCCAGGGTGTCCACGCTCCACATGACCACCGGCCGCTTGGCCTGCCGCCGCACGGTCGCGTTGAACGCCCCGTACGGCGGGCGGACGAGCTCCGGCCTGATCCCGATGGCCCTCTTGATCGCCTTGTCGGTACGGGCGAACTGCGAGCGCACCGACGCGGCCGGCAGCTTCGTCAGGTCCGGGTGCGACCAGGTGTGGCTGCCGATCTCGTGCCCCGCCGCGTACGTCCTGCGCACGATCCCCGGGTAGGCGGCGACGTTCTGCCCGACGACGAAGAACGTGGCCCGCGCCCGGTAGGCCGCCAGGCTCCGCAGCAGCGCGTCCGTGTACCTGCCTGGGCCGTCGTCGAAGGTGAGCGCCACGCACTTGACGCGCCGGCAGTTCACCGGTTTGGCATCGGCGGCGGCGCGGGCGCTCGCGGATAAGGCCGCCTCGGCGGTCGAAGCGGTGGAAGCGGTGGAAGCGGTGGAAGTGGCCGCCGTGGTCGCCGTGGTCGCCGCCGCCGCGGTGGAAGTGGCCGCCACCGTCGCGGAAGTGGCCGCCGCCGTGGCGGCCTCGGCTGCTTCCGCGGTGGTGACGAGCGTGCCCGCGCCCCCCAGCCCCGCCGTCAGTACGACCGCGGCGATCGCCCCCGCGGTCCCCCGTCTCGCGCCGGCCGGCCCAGGCCGGCGCGACGTCGCGCCGATGTCCATGAATCCCCCTGTACGAGCACCGCCCCCGGTGCATGTCCCCTGAAGGACGACCCCCGCCAGGCAGGCCAGGATCGTTCCAAAGGGTTGGACTAGCGTCGTCCGCTCCTGGTTCGCACCGGAATGCGAACCGGATGACAGGGATTCAGGCGTGCCCGACCGAGCGCAGCCCCGCCAGCGCGGCCTCGGCGAACGCGCCCACCACCTCCCCGCCCTGCACGGGCGGCCACACGGCGGAGGTGGACCAGGTCAGCCGGGGCTCGTCGATCGGCCGCCACACCAGGCCGGCCGGCAGCTCGTCGTACGGCTCCTCGTTGAGGTGCGCCCCCAGCCCCGACATGACCAGGCCGTGGACGAAGTGCGGGTTGCGGGCGTGCCGGATCGCGCTGGGCAGGTAGCCGTTTGTCGCGGCACGCCTCCAGCACGTGGTCGTAGAGCTGCGGCGCCATCTGCTTGGGGAAGATCACCAGGGGCGAGCCGTCGAGCGTGCGCAGGCGTACCACGTCCTGCTGGGCCGCCCGGTGACCGGCGGGGAGCACCACGCCCAGCCGCCGGTGCACGACCTCGCTGGACTCCAGCCCCACCGTGTCGCAGGGGTGGCGCACCAGCCCCGCGTCCAGCTCCTCGGCGCGCAGCTTGGCGAGCTGGCTGGCCGTGGTGAGCTCGTGCAGCTCCAGCAGCACGTCGGGGACGCGCTCGGTGCATCCTTCGGCCGGTAGGCGACCGCCTCGGCCGCAACCGGATGCTGGCCCTGACCCTGCTCACCATGAGCGGCGCCACGTTCCTCATCGGGATCCTGCCCACCTACGCCTCCTGGGGCATGGCCGCGCCGATCCTGCTGTTCCTGCTGCGCTGCGCCCAGGGCTTCTCCACCGGCGAGTACACGGGCGCGTCGGCGTTCATCGTCGAGTACGCGCCCGTGTTCCGGTCGCTGGAGCAGCACGACGAGGTGGAGCCGGCGCCGCTGCGCGAGGCCGTGCGGCGCTGCGGGCGGCAGATCGCCACGCTGTTCGGCTACAGCATCACCAACCCCGCCAAGGTGCGGGCCAGCGGCTACACCGCCGCGTACGCGCTGTTCGGCGGCACCGCGCCGTTCGTCGCGACGGGGCTGGTGCCGGCGTCGGGCAGCGCGATCGCGCCGGCCTTCTACATGATCGTGATCGCGGTGGTGTCGCTGGTCGTGGTGCTGACGTCGTTCAGGGAGACGCGGGGGCTTCGCCTGGAGCGCGGCGTGGACGCCACCGTTCCCGCCGCGCGGGGGTGACGCTCGCGCGGGGGTGACGCTCGCGCGGGGGTGACAGGCACGCGGGGGCGGACGGTCACCACGAAAGGCCCGGACACCGCCCCGCTACCGGCGCTCCCGGCTACCGGTTCCAGGAACGCTGCAACGCGTCCTGGAGCCGGCGCTTGGGCGGGGGCGGCACGTCGCCGTAGTCCGCCGGCGGCAGCTCGGCCCGCGCGGCGGGCACCAGCACCGCCGTCTCCTCCTCGTCGGCAGGCCGCTCCACCTCGGTGTAACCGCCCTCGGCCCCGCGCACGATCACCCCGGTCTCCACGCCGTGCTCGACCGTGTGCCGGTCGCGGGCCTGCAACCCCAGGCAGATCCGCCGCGTGACGACGAACCCCAGCACCGGCCCCGCCACGACCAGGACCCGGAAGATCCACGTCGTCGCGTACAGCGAGATGTGGAAGGTGGTGGCGATCACGTCGTTGCCGCCGGCCGCCCACAGCACCCCGTAGTACACGACCCCGGCCACCCCGAGCCCGGCCCGCACCGGCACGTCGCGCGGCCGGTCGAGCAGGTGGTGCACGGCCCGGTCACGCGTCACCCACCGTTCCACGAACGGGTACACCGCCAGCCCGGTGAACAGCAGCCCGGGCGCCACCAGCGCCGGGATCACCACGCTCATGCTCACCGTCTGGCCGAACACCGTGAACTCCCACGGCGGCATGATCCGCAGCATGCCCTCCATGAACCCCATGTACCAGTCCGGCTGGGAGCCCGCGCTGACGTGACCCGGCACGTACGGCCCGTACAACCAGATCGGGTTGATCTGGAACAGGGTGGCCAGCAGCGCCACCACCCCGGTCACCCACAGGAAGAACACCGTCGTCTTGGCCAGGAACGTCGGGAAGAACGGCGCCCCGCGCACCACCCGCTCGTTCAGCCCCTTGGCCCGGAACTGCGTGTGCGTCTGCCGCCAGGTCAGCACCACCGCGTGCAGCGGGATGAGCAGGAGCAGGATGGCGGGGATGAGCAGCACGTGGATGCTGTAGAGCCGGGGGATGACGTCCTGGCCGGGGAACTCGCCGCCGAACAGGAACATCGCCAGGTACGTGCCCACCAGCGGGATCGAGATCGTGATGCCGTGCAGGATCCGCAGCCCCGCCCCGGACAGCAGGTCGTCCGGCAGCGAGTAGCCGAACAATCCGTTGAACATCACCAGCACGAACAGCAGCACGCCGATCAGCCAGTTCAGGTCGCGCGGCTTGCGGAAGGCGCCGGTGAAGAAGTTGCGCAGGGCGTGCACCACGATGGCGGCCAGGAAGATCAGCGTCGCCCAGTGGTGCATCTGCCGCATCAGCAGCCCGCCGCGCACCTCGAAGGTGATCTCCAGCGACGAGGCGTACGCCTCGCTCATCATGACGCCGCGCAGCGGCACGTACGCCCCGTCGTAGACGACCTCCCGCATGCTCGGCTTGAAGAAGAGCGTGAGGAAGACGCCTGTCAGAAGGATCACCACGAAGGCGTACAGGGCGATCTCCCCGAGCAGGAACGTCCAGTGGTCGGGAAAGATCTTCCGCATCGCCTTCTTCAGGAACCCGGCGCCGCCGACCCGGTCGTCCAGCGCCCTGGCCAGTGAGCTGCCCTGCATTGCCACCCCGCATACGGCTCGGTTGTCTCGTCAGAACCAAGACGTCGCAGGGCGGCGAATTGTGACACTCATCGGCCGACGGATTTCGGCAGGGGGTCGGCGATCACCGCCCTCTCCTCCTCCGTCAGCGGCCGCTCGACCTCGGTGTACTCGCCGCCGGGCCCGCGCACGATCAGGCCGGTCTCCACGCCGTGCTCGACCAGGTGCCGGTCGCGGGCCTGCAACCCCAGGCAGAGCCGCCGCGTGACCTCGAACGCCACCACCGGGCCCAGCAGCAGCGCGACCCGGAAGATCCACGTCGTCGCGTACAGCGAGATGTGGAAGTTGGCGGCGATCACATCGTTGCCGCCGGCCGTCCAGAGCACCCCGTAGTAGACGATCCCCGCGATCCCGATCCCCGTCCGCCTCGGCACGTCGCGCGGCCGGTCGAGCAGGTTGTGCACGGCGCGGTCACGGGTGATCCACCGTTCCATGAACGGGTACAGCGCCAGCCCGGTGAACAGCAGCCCGGGCGCCACCAGCGCGGGGATGAGCACGCTCATGGTCACGGTGTGGCCGAACACGGTGAACTCCCACGGCGGCATGAGCCGCAGCGCGCCCTCCAGGAACCCCATGTACCAGTCGGGCTGCGAGCCGGCGCTGACCGTGCTGGGCACGTACGGCCCGTACAGCCAGATCGGGTTGATCTGGAAGACGGTGGCCAGCAGCGCGACCACCCCCGCCACCCACAGCAGGTAGGCCGCCGTCTTCGCGATGAACGCGGGGAAGAACGGCGCCCCGCTCACCTGGTGGTTGCGCACCCCCTTCTCCCGGAACTGCGTGTGCGTCTGCCGCCAGGTCAGCACCACCGCGTGCAGCGGGATGAGCAGGAGCAGCAGGCCGGGGACGAGCAGCACGTGCAGGCTGTAGAGCCGGGGGATGATGTCCTGGCCGGGGAACTCGCCGCCGAACAGGAACATCGCCAGGTACGTCCCCACCAGCGGCACCGAGACCAGCACCCCGTGCAGGATCCGCAGCCCGGCCCCGGACAGCAGGTCGTCGGGCAGCGAGTAGCCGAACAGCCCGTTGAGCATGACCAGGCCGAACAGGGCCACGCCGATCAGCCAGTTCAGCTCGCGCGGCTTGCGGAAGGATCCGGTGAAGAAGTTGCGCAGCAGGTGCACCACGATCCCGCCGAGGAAGATCAGCGTGGACCAGTGGTGCATCTGCCGCATCAGCAGGCCGCCGCGCACGTCGAAGCTGATCTCCAGGGAGGAGGCGTACGCCTCGCTCATCGTGACGCCGCGCAGCGGCACGTACGCCCCGTCGTAGACGACCTCCTTCATGCCGGGCTTGAAGAAGAACGTCAGGAAGACGCCGGTGACCAGCACG
Organism: Nonomuraea sp. NPDC050202; assembly: GCF_040656115.1. Classification (NCBI taxonomy): domain Bacteria; kingdom Bacillati; phylum Actinomycetota; class Actinomycetes; order Streptosporangiales; family Streptosporangiaceae; genus Nonomuraea; species Nonomuraea sp. NPDC050202. The sequence continues at coordinate 653,654 of NZ_JBFALF010000003.1, forward strand.
ACCACGAACGCGTACAGGGCGATCTCGCCCAGCAGGAACGACCAGTGGTTGTTGAAGGCCTTGCGCATCGCCCGGTCCAGGAACCGGGCGCCGCCGACCCGCTCGTCCAGCGCCCTGATCAGTGAGCTCGCCTTCATCGTCACCCCGCACCTGGCTCGGTTGCCTCGTCGCAAGAGGGACCGGGCAGGGGTGGCGAGTCGTGACACTCACCGGCCGGGGAACGTCAGGCGAAGCGCTCCACGGTGACGGGGATGGGGCCCTGCTCGCGTACGGCCTGCCGGTGGTGGTGCAGCAGCGCCCCGAGGGCCGTGATCGGGCCGGAGCCCAGGCGCGCGGTCACGTCCACGCACCAGGCGATGCCCGCGCCGATCCGGCGCAGCTCCCAGCTGAAGCCGTGGCCGCCGGCGCTGGCGGAGGCCGTGCCGACCACGCGCGAGTCGCCGGTGGGCTCCAGGCGCAGCGCCGTGCTCGCGTTCGCCAGCCCGGTCTCGCCCAGCTCGCCGGCGAACAGGATGCGGTAGCGGCGCGCCTTGGCGGAGCCGTTGCCCAGGTGGAGCGGGGCCGTGGTGGGCAGCGGGCGGCGCTCCTGGAAGAGCGTGCGCAGCCCGGCCTCCTCCGGCAGCCCGCCGCCGCCGAGCAGCTTGAAGGCCCGGACCGCCTCCTGCCTGCTCACCGGTTTCACCCGCGAGCGCAGCGCGGTGTCGGCTCGGATGGCCCGGCTCAGCTCGGCCGAGGCGGACCAGGCCCTGATCTCCGCCACCCACTCGGCGCCGTCGATGCCGGCCGCCGTGTAGTCGTCGCACAGGACGAACTCCTCCACCAGGAGCCCTGCGGGCGATCGATCGCCCGCCGTCGCGGAGATCAGGTAGTAGTCCACCGGCCCATGATTGTGGGCGGCGGAACGCCAGATCAAGATCATCGCAACGCGCCGCGCCGCCGTGTTCGCATGGGTTCGGTCAATACGGGAAGGAGTCCGCCGGATCGCCGATAACTGACTACTGTGAATGATTGCCTATTTGTCAGGCGCGGGAGGCATCAGTGATGCGGAACGGCCGGACCATCAAGACACTCGTCACCATCTGCGCGGCGGCGCTGGCCGTGACCGCCGGATGCACCTCCCCGGGTGGTGGCGGCGGCGCGGCGCCCGGTGAGCCGTCGCAGGAGCGGGGGCCCGTGGCCAAGCTGTCGATCACGCCCGCCGACGGCACGAAGAAGGTCGCCCCCGACACCGGCGTCAGCGTCAAGGTCACCGATGGCCAGGTCACGAAGGTGGCCGTCGCCGACGCCAAGGGCCGCGCCGTGAAGGGCGCCGTGGGCGCCGACGGGCAGTGGCGGCCCCAGTGGCCGCTGAAGCCGTCCACCGCGTACACGGTCAGCGCCGAGGCGAAGGGCACGGACGGCAAGCAGGTGACCGGCACCTCCACCTTCACCACGCTCAAGCCGAAACGCGTGCTGGAGAGCGGCATGTCGCCCCTGGACGGCGAGAAGGTCGGCGTCGGCATGCCCGTCCAGCTCCTGCTCTCCCAGCCGATCACCTCCCGGCAGGCCAGGGCCGCGATCGAGCGGTCGCTGGTGGTGCGCATGTCGCAACCGGTCGAGGGCGCCTGGAGCTGGGTGAGCGACCGCGAGGTCCAGTTCAGGCCGCGCGAGTACTGGCCGGTGGGGGAGCGGGTCACGGTCGTGGCGCACCTGGCGGGACTGCGCGCGGGGCCCGGACTGTGGGGCACGAAGGACCGCAGCCTGTCCTTCACCGTCGGTCCCGAGCACATCACCAAGGTCAGCGCCAGGACCCACCGGGCGGTCGTGCGCGAGAACGGCGAGGTCGTCAGGACCATCCCGGTCAGCCTGGGCAAGCCCGGCGACGACAGCTACTCGGGCGTCATGATCGCCCAGGAGAAGGCCTCCGACATCGTCATGGACTCCGCCACGATCGGCGAGCCCGGCGAGTACCGCATCAAGACCAAGTGGAACGTGCGCATGACCTACAGCGGCACCTTCTTCCACGCCGCCCCCTGGTCGACCGGCGCGCAGGGCAGCTCCAACGTCAGCCACGGCTGCGTGAACGCCAGCCCGGCCAACGCCAAGTGGTTCTACGAGTTCACCCAGCGCGGGGACATCATCGAGGTCACCGGGACGTCGAGGAAGCTGCAGTTCGGCAACGGGCCGACGCCGTGGGCCAAGTCGTGGGAGGACTGGCTGGCCGGCAGCGCGCTCGGCAAGCCCGTGAACGGGTGAACGGACGGGTGCCCGGCTGGTACGCGCCGCCGGGCCGGTGGTCGCCTGCCGCGGCTCGGCCCGCGTCGGCCATCGGAAGTCCGCCGGGGTGGACGGGCATGAGGTTCAGCGGGAGCCGGAGCATTGTGTCCGGGCATTCATCGCCGATTTCCAGCACTTTGGCGGCGTCCAATACGAATTCCGGATATTTCATGGCGAAGCCATGGTTCGACCGCGTTCCTGGCGACCGCCGGAATGGCGAGGACGTGACGCGGGCCGGGGAACAGCTTGACCGACCCCAGGAGATCGACGATCCCGTGCGGCCGGCAGCGGCCGAGGCCGAGGGGGGCGGGGGTCAGGTGGCGATCGCGTGGCCGGGCCGGCCGGCCGCCTCGCCCCGGTGGAGCCCGGAGCTGAGGACGGGGAATCCTTTGTCCATGAATGCTCCCTTTGCGGCCCGGGCGATTTACCATGGGGGAAACAGGAGTGCCGTCCCGTTCAATTGAGCATATAAACCGGGTCCGTTGGAGGGGCGAATTCGGAGAAAAGCTTTGTGCTCGCCGGATGGGCGCGTGGGCGGCGCTCCCGGGCACAGGGGAAGGTGACGTGATAACGGGTGCCTGCTGAAGAAGCCTGGCGGGGGCTGCACCGGCTCCCGGCCATCGCCCTGTGGTTGCTGGTGTGGGTGCTGAACGCCTACGAGTTCCTGCTGGCCATCTAGGGGGCGGTGCCGGGGACGACGAGGCCCGACTCGTACGCGAAGACCACGAGCTGGGCCCGGTCACGCACGCCCAGCTTGATCATCGACCTGCTCACGTGGGTCTTGGCCGTGGCGGCGCTGATCACCAGGTGCTCGGCGATCTCCTCGTTCGACAGGCCCCTGGCGACCAGGGCGACGATCTCGCGCTCGCGGACCGTCAGCCGGTCCTGCCCGGGGACGGGGACCGGCCGGGGCGGGGTGCTGACGTACTCCTCGATCAGGCGGCGCGTCACCGAGGGCGACAGCAGCGCGTCGCCGCGCGCCGCCACCCTGACCGACTGCAGCAGGTCGCCCGGCTCGATGTCCTTGAGCAGGAAGCCGCTGGCGCCGGCCCTGAGCGCGGCGAAGACGTACTCGTCGAGGGCGTAGTTGGTGAGGATCACCACGCGCACGCCGTTCAGCTCGGGGGTGGCGCCGATCCTGCGGGTGGCCTGGATGCCGTCGAGCAGCGGCATGCGCACGTCGAGCAGCGCCACGTCGGGCAGCAGCCGCTTGGCCAGCTCCACGGCCTGCGCGCCGTCACCGGCCTCGCCCACGACGGTGATGTCGTCGGTGAGCTCCAGCAGGGCCCTGAAACCGGCGCGGATCAGCGGCTGGTCGTCGGCCAGCAGCACCCTGACGGGTTGCGGTGTCATGCCACCGCTCCGGCCGGGAGCTCCGCGCGTACCGTGAAGCCGCCGCGCTCCCCGGGGCCCGCCGTGAGGGAGCCGCCGACGGCGACCGCGCGCTCGCGCATCCCGATCAACCCCATCCCCGGCCCCGGCGTGCCCGGCTCGCCGTCGTTCTCCACCCGCAGCACGACCTTCGAGGGATCGTATTCGACGGCCACCGTGACCGCCGCCGCGCCCGCGTGCCGCAGCACGTTGGTGAGCGCCTCCTGGGCGATCCGGTACGCGGCCCTGTCCGTCTCGGGCGACAGCGCGTACGGCTCGCCCGAGACCGTGTGCGCCACCCGAAGGCCCGCCCCCTCCGCCCTGGACACCAGGCGCGGCAGCCCCGACAGCCCTGCCTCGGCCCCCTCCGGCTCGCCCTGCCGCAGCACGCCCAGGGTGGCGCGCAGCTCGTTCATCGCCTCGTGCCCCGACTCCTTGATCGCGGCCAGCGCCTCCCTGACCCGCTCCGGCTTCCTGTCCAGCAGCTCCATGGCCAGCGCCGCCTGCACGTTGACCACGGAGATGCTGTGGGTGAGCGAGTCGTGCAGCTCCTGGGCGATCCACAGCCGCTCCTCGCCCGCCCGCCGCAGCGCGGCCTCCTCCCGGCTGCGCTCGGCCTCCCGCGCCCGCTGCTCGACGGCCTCCGCGCGCTGCGTCATGGCCTCGGCCCGTTGCGCCTCGGCCCTCGCCCGCTGCGCCTGCGCCTCCGCGCGCTGCTCCACCGCGTGCAGGTACGCGCGCCGGCTCCGGGTCATCTCGCCGACCACCACCATGGCCACCAGCCAGCCGCTCAGCAGCGTCATCCAGTTGCCCGCCGCCGGGTCGTCGGACGACAGCGCCATCAGCCCGTACACCGGCACGGCCAGCCCGATCGCCAGCCAGATCGCGTCCGCGCGCCGGCCCAGCACGGCCAGGGTGTAGATCGCGGCCAGCGCCGGCGCGGCGGCGAACACGCCCGGGTAGTGGGCGGCGTAGTACACGACGCCGCAGGCCGCCGCGACGATCCCGGCGGCCAGCGGAGCGGTGCGCCGGAAGGCCAGGGACAGGGCCGCGATCGTGATCAGTATCAGCCCCGCCGGGTCGAGCGGCCGCTCGTAGGGGCCCGTCCACGACAGGTTCGCGTACGTGGCCGGCACGATCGTCACCAGGCTGCCCAGCGCGATGAGCGCGTCCGTTCTGCGGCTGTCCATGCCCACAAGGTAGCGATCGTCCTTCGGGGAGACGTCATCCCCGGGGCGTACGTTTCCGGCTCCGAACGTGCCGCGTACGACCCCGGGAGTACGGCGTGGTGCCGTCCGGCGTGGGATGTGGCCAGGAGGCCCGCCGGAGGAGCATTCCCGGCATGACCTCCTCGAACTCCGCACCGGCGCCGCCCGGCTGGATCTCGTGGTCGCTGCGGGTGACGGCGACGGCGCACCTGGCGGGCGTGCTCGCGCAGGCCGCCCTGGCCGGGCTGTTCGTCACCGGCGACGTCGACCTGCTGACCTGGCACCGCAACAACGGCGGCGTCACCCACAGCCTGCTCTACCTGCAGCTCCTGGCGGCCGTCCTGCTGTGGCGGCCCGGCAGGGGAGCGCTGTGGCCGGCGCTGGCCAGTGCGGTGCTGGTGGCGCTGGAGACGGTGCAGGTGGTGCTGGGGCAGTACCGGATCATCGCGGGGCACTTCCCGCTCGGGATGGCGATCTTCGGCCTGTCGGCCGTCTTCACGGCCTGGACGTGGCTGGCCTTCCGCCGCGCGGGCGTGGCGGGTGCGGCATGACTCCACGGTCCGGAGGAGTCTCCCGGCGGGCGTTCCTCGGCGTGCTGGGCGGGGCCGGGCTGGCCGTGGCCGGGTGCGGCGGCGGGCGCGAGAGCGCGGGGGAGTCGCTGGCCAGCAGGGCGCGGCTGCCCGAGCCGTTCACCGTGCCGCTGCCGATCCCCGAGGTGGCCCGGCCGGTGAGTCCCGGCCGGTACGAGGTGACGCAGCGGGTGGCGACCGCCGAGATCCTGCCCGGGCTGCGTACCGAGGTGTGGGGGTACGGCGGCACCTTCCCCGGGCCCACGTTCGAGCTGCGGCGCGGCACCCCCGCCGTGCTCGGCGTGCGCAACGAGCTGCCCGTGCCCACCTCCACCCACCTGCACGGCGGCGTCACCCCGCCCGAGTCGGACGGCTACCCCACCGACCTCGTCGTGCCCGCCGGCTACCCCTCCTCCCCGCACGCCCACCCGGGCGAGGTCCACCACCAGGTCGCCAGGGACTACCGCTACCCGGTGGAGCAGCGGGCCGCCACGCTCTGGTACCACGACCACCGGATGGACTTCACCGCGCCGCAGGTGTGGCGCGGGCTGGCCGGGATGGTGCTGGTCCGGGACGAGGAGGAGGACGCGCTGCCGCTGCCCAGGGGCGAGCGGGAGCTGCCGCTGATGATCTGCGACCGGGCGTTCGAGGAGGACGGCTCCTTCCGCTACCCGCACGCCGCACACCACGCGGACGGGCACGGCGCAGGCCCGACGGGGCACGGCGCAGGCGCAGCGGGGCACGGCGGGGGCGCAGCCGGGCACGGCGGAGGCGCGCACGGGCCGGCCGGCGGTACGTACGCGCTCGACGCCGACTACATGGAAGGCGTCGAGGGCGACGTGATCCTGGTCAACGGCGCGCCCTGGCCGGTGGCCGAGGTGACGGCCACGCGGCACCGGCTGCGCCTGGTGAACGCCTCCAACGCCCGCAGGTACCGGCTCCGGCTGTCCCCCGACGGCCGGTTCACGCAGATCGGCAGCGACTCGGGCCTGCTGGCCGCGCCCGTCGTGCACGACACGATCACCATGGCCCCCGGCGAGCGGTACGACGTCGTCGTGGACTTCTCCGCCTACCCGCCCGGCAGCAGGATCACCCTGCTGAACACCCTCGCCGACGGCCCGGCAGGCAACGTCATGCGCTTCGTCGTCACCCGCAAGGCGCCCGACGACACCGCCGTACCCGCCACCCTGTCCCGCCCGCCCGGACGGCCACGCCCGGTCACCACCCGCACGTTCGACTTCCGCAGGACGAACGACTCCTGGACCATCAACGGCCACCGTTACCGGCCCGGCGCGCCGCTGGCCCGCCCGCGGCTCGGCACCGCCGAGATCTGGCGGCTGACCAGCGACTTCCACCACCCCGTGCACGTGCACCTGGCCCACTTCCAGGTGCTGGCCAGGAACGGCAGGCGACCGGCCGCCACGGACGCGGGCTGGAAGGACACCGTGGACGTGCGCCCGTACGAGGTCGTGGACGTGCTGGCCCGCTTCGACGGCTACCGGGGCCGCTACATGCTCCACTGCCACAACCTCGAACACGAGGACATGGCGATGATGGCCGATTTCGAGGTCGTCTGAGCCCTCCCGCTCACCCCGGCGAACTACTAAGTTGATCCCATAGGGGACATTCATCGGATGACAAGTGCCCCCTCGTCTGATGGAGCTAGGAGCAGGCATGCAGATCGTACGGTTCACCAGCCCTCTGACCAGCGCCGACGCGGTAGGTGTGGACGACGGTGAGCAGGTGGTGGAGCTGGCGGGGATCACCAGTGTGGGAGAGCTGCTCCGCCTGTCGTCCGATGAGCTGCGGGAGCGCTGCGCGTCGGCGGACGGGACGCGGCACCCGTCCGGCTCCGTGCCGCTGCTGCCTCCGGTGGACGGGCGCATGGAGGTGTGGGCGGCCGGCGTGACGTACCGGCGCTCGCGGGAGGCGCGGGTGCTGGAGAGCGAGCGGGCCGCCGACGTGTACGAGCTGGTGTACGACGCCGAGCGGCCCGAGCTGTTCTTCAAGTCGGTGGCGTGGAAGGTCGCCGGGCACGGCGGGCGCATCGCCGTCCGCGAGGACTCCGAGATCGACGTGCCCGAGCCGGAGCTCGGCCTGGTGCTGAACGCGTCGGGCGAGATCGTCGGCTACACGGTCGTGGACGACGTCAGCTCGCGCACCATCGAGGGCGTCAACCCGCTCTACCTGCCGCAGGCCAAGATCTACCTGGGCGGTTGCGCGGTCGGCCCGGCGATCAGGCCCGCGTGGGAGGTCGCCGACCCGTACGCGCTGGACATCTCGCTCAGCATCGCCAGGGCGGGCGAGACCGTGTGGGCGGGCAAGGCCAGCACCTCCCAGCTCAACCGGCGGCTGGACGACCTGGCCGGCTACCTCTATCGCGCCGACGTCTTCCCCGACGGGGCCGTGCTGGCCACCGGCACGTGCCTGGTGCCTGACCTGCCGTTCACGCTGCACGACGGCGACACGGTCACGATCGGCATCGGCGAGATCGGCACGCTGTCGACCACGGTGGTCAGGGGCGTGCCCGACCTGGGCTGACCGGCCGGGCCAGGAAGCCGCGTGGCGGTGTCAGGTGCAGGCGATCAGGCGACCACCCGGCCCACGTCACGAGTGAGACGGGCGAGTCCGGCGATCATCACCTTCATGCGCCCCACCTTGGCCGGACCACCCCCATTACCCGGCTTCGAGAGATGAGCCGGCCGCCATTGATATACAAGGCGTATGAATCTCCAGCAGCTCCGCTACGCCGTGGCGCTGGCCGAGGAGCTCAGCTTCGGCCGGGCCGCCCTGCGCGAGGGCGTCCGGCAGCCGCCGTTCAGCCAGCAGATCGGCAAGCTGGAGGAGGAGCTCGGCGTGCGCCTGTTCGAGCGCACCACCAGGCAGGTGCGGCTCACCGCGGCGGGCGAGGCGTTCGTCGCGCAGGCGCGTACCAGCCTGGCGCACGCCGAGCTGGCGGCCGAGGCGGCCAGGCGGGCGGGCAGGGGAGAGGCGGGGCGGCTGGCGATCGGGTTCGTCGGGTCGGCCACGAACCTCACGCTGCCGCGCGTGCTGCGCCGCTTCCGCGCCCGCTACCCGGGCGTCCAGGTCGAGCTGCGCGAGCTGACCACCGCGCAGCAGGCGGAGGAGCTGCGGCAGGGGCTGCTCGACGTGGGGCTCCTGCACGCGCCGCTGGCCGGGCCCGCCGCCGAGGTGCTGTCCACCCGTACGGTGGCGCGGGAGCTGCTGCTGGCCGCCGTGCCCAGCGGGCACCCCCTCGCCGCCCGCGCGCCGCTCCCGGTGTCGGCGCTGGCGGGGGAGCCGTTCGTGATGTTCCCCCGGCGGTACGGGAGCGCGCTGTACGACCGGATCACGGCCGTGGCCAGGGCGGCCGGGTTCGAGCCCGTGATCGTGCAGGAGGCCGTGCAGATGCAGACGATCGTGGGGTTGGTGGCGGCGGGGATCGGGGTGTCGATCGTGCCGGAGTCGGTGGCCCGGTTGCGGCGGGGTGACGTGGTGTTCCGGCCGCTGTCGCCGGCGACCAGGGTCGTCACGCTGGACCTGACCTGGCGCACCGGCGACCCGAACCCGGTCGTGCGCAACTTCCGCGACCTGTTCCCCGCCCCCTGACGGCCCCGCCGCGCCTCGCTGCGCGGCACGGCCGGTTCACCAGGGGGACGGGGCCGGGGGCGGGACGACCGGTGGGCGGTCGTCGCAGGTGATGGTGTTGGGCAGGAGCCAGGGGGCCAGCCAGCCGCCGTCGTTGCCGCCGTGGTCCGCGAGCGAGAACTCCGAGCCGGTGGCGGGGAAGCCGAACGAGCCGCAGTTGTTGACGCCGACCGCGCCCACGTTCCTGGCGTCGACGTTCTCGAAGGTGGCCGAGCCCTTCACCCGGGCGCTGACCAACGACGTGCCGGTGCCGTCCACCCGGATGTCCTTGAAGCGCACGCCGGTGATCGCGTACAGATCCTTCACCGACCACTCGCTGACCAGCATGATCGCGTTGTAGGTGTTGTCGAGGAAGTCGTTGCCGGTCACCCGGATGTCGGCGGAGATGTCGCGCTCCAGCGCGTAGAACCAGATGGCGCCCAGCCCGATGTTCCAGTTCAGCTCGTACGTGCCGGACCGCACGGTGGTGTTGCCGGTGATGTCCAGCCGCCCCGCGAACGGTTCGGCGCCGAAGCGGGAGCCGACCTGGAGCGCGCTGCCCTCCCTGATCGGGTCGGCGACCAGGTTGTTGGAGATCGTGTTGTCGGTGCCGCCGTAGACGGCGATGCCGTTGGCCAGCACGGGCGTCTGCACGGTGTTGTGGTCGATCGTGTTGCCCGTGTTGGCGCTCTTCTCCGACCACATGGCCAGGGCGTCGTCACCGGTGTTGCGGATGAAGTTGTTCGCCACGAGCGAGCCGGAGACGCCGGTGTGGAAGTTGATGGCGTCGGCGATCTGGTCGACGATGATGTTGTTCGTGATCCGCAGGTTCGTCATCGGGCCGTCGAACCACATGCCGACCTTGGTGTGCCGGATGTGCAGGCCGTCGATGGTCGAGTCGCTCATCGCGCCGCCGACGCCGTTGACCTGGTCGGTGTCGATGCGCTCGCGTACGTCGCCCTCGATCGCGAAGTCCGACAGGTGCACGTTGCGGCTGCCGCCCTCCGCGGCGGGCCTGCCGTAGAAGCCGACGCCCGTGTGCACGGAGCCGTCCGGCGCCGGGCTCGGGAGGGCGACCTCGCGGCCCTTGACGATCGTGTACCAGTTGCCCGCGCCGGTGATCGTCACGTCGTCCACGACGATGTGCCGGTTCACCTGGTACGTCCCCGGCGGGAGGTACACCTTCAGCCGCTTGCGCTTGGCGTAGGCGATGGCCTGGTCGATCGCCCCGGCCGAGTCGCGCCGCCCGGTCGGGTCCGCGCCGAACGCCAGCACGTTGGCCGCCCGCAGCTCGATCCTGGGCGGGCCGACGAGCTCGGAGTCGAGCAGGTCGATGACCGTCCACTCGGCCTTGCTGCCCGCCGGGACGGTCAGCCGTACCCGGTCGCCCGCCCGGTACGCGCGGCCGAGGAGCAGGCGCTGCTCGTCGTAGAAGTGGTTCGGCCGGAACGGCTTGGCGATCACCGGCGGGGGCGTGGTCGCGCTGGGCACGCAGGCGCACTCGGTGATCCACCAGTCGGGGTGCAGCAGGCCGGCGCCGGGGTCGTTGGAGAACGGGTACTGGTTGTACAGCCAGGCGTACTGCGACGTCAGCGTCATCGTGGTGCGGCGCCCGCCGTTGACGGTGACGTCGAGCGGCGCGGTGATGCCGCCGCCGCCGGGCGCGTCGGGGATGCTGTAGCGCACGGTGATCGCGTTCGCCCTGGCGGGCAGCGTGAACTCGACGTGCTGCCCCGGCGCCAGCCGCACCGCCCTGCGCCCCGACGCTTCGGCGGGCAGTGTGTACGCGGTGCGGTCCGGCCCGATGATCGTGCCGGACGTCACGGCGTTCTCCGCCTCCTGCTCGGTGAAGGCCACGGTGGCGCCCCGGCCCGCGACCAGCGCCGGATCCAGGGCCGCCCTGGTCACGACAGGCGCGGCGGAGTCGGCGGAGGCGGGCGGGGCCAGCAGGCCGCAGGCCAGCGCGGCGGCGAGGAGCGCCGCGGTGAGGGTGAGGCGGGGCATGCGTGCTCGATTCTCTCGGGGGGTGAGGCGAATTTAGGCCGCCCGCACACCGCTCCACAAGGCCCTGTGAACTACTTTCAGCGATACCTCAAATCCTTGCGTTGAGAACGCAAGTGGCTTGCGTCGTTTGCGGCGACGAGCGACAGCGGCAGCCCGTCGCACGGATGCACGTCGAACCCCGCCTCGCCGCGGAACGGCGACACGGCCTCGCCGCGGAACGGCGACCCGGCCGATCCACTCGGCGGTGCTGGACGCCACGATGCGCCCGGCCGCACTGACCCCTCAGGCGGGGTCGGCGGCCCGGGCGGCCTGCTCACGCAGCCGCCTGGCGCGGCGGCGCAGACTCTCCGCGGTGGCCAGGCAGTCGTCCTCCAGGTCGTCCAGCTCCCGGCGCAGCCTGCGGACCTGGGTGACGAACCGCTGCGCGGCCGGCCCGCGCCAGAACGGCTCGCAGTCGCCCGGCCGTGCCGGGATGCCCTCCAACGCCTCCGGCAGCGTCCTGGCGTAGCGCAGGAAGGTGACGGCCAGCGCCTCCTTGTCGGCGGCCTCGCGGAGCAGCTGGTCCTTGGTCGGCATCGTCAGCCGCCGCCGAGGCTCCGGACGTTCGCCCACGCCCGCTCCCGCAGCCCGTCGGCGCCGGCGCCGGGCTTGAGCGCCTCGTCCAGCGCTGCCCGCAGCGCGGGGTCGCCGGTGGCCAGCAGGATCCCGGTCTCGCGCGGATGCTCGGCCAGGAACTGCTGGAACGCCAGCGGGTTGGCGGCGTAGGCCAGAACGAGGCCGTGCAGGTCCCGGCCCGGCTCCGGACGGTCGAGCAGGGTGAGCGCGACCTGGCCGAGGAACGTACCGGACTGCCCGGCGAGCGAGACCAGCGCGGTGAGGGCCTCCGGCGGCGCCGTCCGCGCCAGGTCGTGCCACTCCTCGCCGAGTCGCCCGGTGCGCTCGGCGCTGGCGAAGGCCCTGGCCAGGACCTCCTTCTGGCTGCCGTCCAGGAGCCGGGTGAAGGTCCGCGGGCTCAGGGCCGTCAGCAGCGCCGCCGCGTAGGCCGGGTCGCCGGCGCTGCCTGCGGCGGCCGAGACCGCCCGCTCCACCGCCGCCGGGTCGTCGAGGGCCGCGCGGATGGCGGCGGCCGCCTGCTCGGCCTCGCGCCGGGCCTCGGACTCCGCGCCGAACGGGAAGGTCGCCGTGAGCATGCCGCGCTCGCGCACCGGCACGAGCTGCTCGACGGTGTCGATGCGCCACTTCAGGTCGTGCTGGGACTCGTGGAGGAACGCCCAGGCGCGGTGCAGGGCCGTGCTGCCCTGGCGGCCGGCCCAGTCCTGGCCCGCCTCGGCGATCGCCGCGTCGAGCCCGGGCCGCGTCCTGCCCAGGAACGCCTTCACCGCCTCCATCCGGCGGATCAGGTCATGCGCGCCGCGGGGGTCGATCCCCACCAACTCCCCCATGAACCCTCCCAGAGGTCGCCAGGCGGGAGTCAAGCACACTCGACGTACCGGAGGGGACACGTTTCGCAGAACGGGAATCGCCCCCGATGGCCCAGCAGCCACCGGGAGCCGGGTCCCCGTGTCAGGCGGGCCCGGTCTGTACGGTGAACACCTCGCCGGCGTACTCCCAGGTCACCATGTCCTCACCGCCGCGGGGTCTCCTCATCCAGTGCCTTCCTTCTCGAAGGAGCTCAGGGTGGGGTCGTAGTCGAGGGCGCCGATGTCGTACATCGGGGTCATCCAGTGGTAGAAGTTGTCGCCACGCTCGCGCAGCAGGTCGTACAGCCTGCGCATCAGGCGGCGCCGGACGGGCGCCATCTCCGGATGGGTGTACCGGTTGCTCAGCTCGTGCGGGTCGGCGTGCAGGTCGTACAGCTCGTTGACCGACTCCGGGTTGACGACCAGCTTGTAGCGGTCGTCGCGGATCATGCGCTGCGGGTAGGGGAAGTGGTGGCCGTGGAACTCCGCGAGCAGCTCGCCCGGCCATTCGGGGTGCTCGCCGCGCACCAGCGGCACCAGGCTGCGGCTGTCCACCGCCGGCTTCGGGTCGCAGCCCGCCAGCTCCAGGATCGTCGCCGTGCAGTCGGTGAGCGTCACGAACTCGTTCCTGACCTGCGGCGGCGCGCCGGGGATCCGGACGATGCCGCAGATGCGGTAGATGTCCTCGTACATCGCCGGGCCCTTGTCGTGCAGCCGGTGGGCGCCGGTGAACTCGCCGTGGTCGGAGGTGAAGAACACCGACGTCTGCTCCGACAGGCCCAGCTCGTCCATGCGATCGAGGATGCGGCCGATCTGCTGGTCGATCAGCGTGACGTAACCCCAGTAGACCGCGATCAGCTTGCGCGTGACCTCGATCGGGATCGTGTCGAACGTCCAGTGCTCGCTGTAGTTGCGCTGCACCGGCGGCTTGCCCTCGAAGGTCTCCGCGATCGACGGCGGCAGCTCGACCAGGCTCGGGTCGTACATGTCGAAGTACTCGTCCGGCAGCAGGTACGGCAGGTGCGGTCCGAAGAAGTGGGTGGCCAGGAAGAACGGCCTGCCCTCCGCCGCGTACCGCTCCATGTGCTCGATCGCCCGGTCCGCCAGGTAGTGCTCGAACGTGGCCTCCACCGGCTGGTGCAGCCGCGCGGCCAGGAGGTTGCCCTGGTTGCCGTTCGGCGTGGTGCCCCGGATCAGGTCCGAGATCCGGTACGGCGGCAGCCCCCGCTCCTCCAGGTACGCCAGGTAGTCGGGGTGGTTGACCGGGTTGTGCCAGCCGGGCAGGTCGGGGCCGTCGAAGCCGTAGGAGGCGGCGTTGCGGCTGGTCCCGCCGTGCCACTTGCCGATCAGCCCGAGGTTGTAGCCGCGCTCCTTCAGCGCCTCGGGGAAGGTGAACGCGTCCTCCCGCAGATCCTCCAGGTAGCCGACGTTACGCTCGTAGTTCGCCAGCAGCCGGTGCCTGAACGGGGCCTGCCCGGTGAGCAGGCTGGCCCGCGCGGGCGTGCAGATGGCCGTTGGCGTGTAGAACCGATCGAACCGCGTGCCGGTGGCGGCCAGCCTGTCCAGGTGGGGCGTGGCCACGTGCGGGTTGCCGTAGCAGCCCAGGGTGTCGACGCGGTGCTGGTCGGTCATCAGGAACAGCAGGTTCACTTGGTGAAGGCCTTCGTGTAGAGATCGCCGGTGTAGTACGTCGCGGGCTCCGGCCGGGACTTGAGCTTGCCGGTGCTGACGAAGAAGTCGCCCAGGCTGTTGAGCCACTTGGCCACGGTGCCGTCCTTGGTCTTGTTGACCAGGTCCTGCGTCGTCATCACGGTGACGTTCGCCGCGTCGGCCTTGACCTTGGCCGCGTCCAGCTTGAGCAGCGACGCCGCCTGCGTGATCGACTCCTCGTAGTGCGCGGCCCGCCAGTCGTTGGCCTCCTGCAGCACCTTGATCACCTTGTTGGTGAGCTCCTCGTTCACCTGCGTGCCGCCCACGAAGGCGGTCGGGAACGAGCTGTCCGGCCACTCCTTGGTGCTGGCCAGCTCGACCATGTCCGGCACCTTCTGCTTGATGTTGTCGATCAGCGGGTACCAGATGCCGGCCCCGTCGATCTGCCCGGCGACGAAGGCCGAGACGACCGTGGCCGGGTCCATGGGCACCTTCTGGATGTCCTTGACCGTCATGCCGGCCTTCTGCAGGGCCAGGTTGAGCACCATGTCGCCGGACGTGCCCTCCGGCACGCCGACCTTCTTGCCCCTGAGGTCCGCGATGGACTTGACGCCCGGCCGGCCGATGACGCGGTCGGCGTACGCGAGCGTGTTGATCGCGACGACCTTGGCCTTGCCGGTGGCGGGCAGCCACATGGCGCCCGGCCCGATGTAGCCGAAGTCGAGGTCGCCCGCGCCGAGCGCCTGGATCTGGAGGGGGCCGTTGGTGAAGACCTTGATCTCGGGAGTGAGCCCCTGCTTCTCCCACAGGCCCTGCTGCTGGGCGATCGCCAGCAGGCTGGCGCCGTTGTAGTCGCTGATGTAGCCGAACCGGACCGTGGAACCGTCGTCGGAGCAGGCGGTCACGGAGAGTGCGAGCAGGCTCACCGCCGTGGCGGCCGTCAGGACGCGGCGAAGAGAACGCATGGCGGATCAGTCCTTTCTGGGGGGAGGGTTGCTAGGCCGCGGGTACGGCCGGAGCCTGGTGGTAGACGGCGTGCCAGACCTCGTTGCGGATGCGCCCGAACTCGGGCGACAGCCGCATCTCCTCGGTCCTCGGATACGGCAGGTCCACGTCGATGACCTTGTGGAGGCGGCCGGGCCTGGCGGCCATCACGATCACGCGGTTGGCGAGGTAGACGGCCTCGTCCACGTCGTGCGTGATGAACATGACCGTGCGCTGGTCCTTGCTCCAGGTGTCGAGGAGCTGGTCCTGGAGCTGCACCCGGGTCAGCGCGTCGAGCGCGCCGAACGGCTCGTCCATGAGCAGGACCTGCGGGTCGACCGCGTACGCGCGGGCGATGGCGCAGCGCTGCTTCATGCCGCCGGACAGCGTCTTGGGCAGCGCGTCGGCGAAGTCGGCCAGCCCGACCAGCTCGATCGCCCGCTGGGCCCGACGCCTGCGCTCCTCGGCGGGCAGCCCCTTGAGCTTGAGCCCGAACTCGACGTTCTTGCGCACGGTCAGCCACGGGAACAGCGCGTACTGCTGGAAGATCACGCCCCGGTCGGGGCCGGGCCCGTCGACCGGCGAGCCGTCCACCAGCACCTCGCCCGAGGTGGGCTCGACCAGGCCGGCGGCCATGCTCATCAGCGTGCTCTTGCCGCAGCCCGAGGGGCCCACGACGGTGACGAACTCGCGGTCGGCGATGTCCAGCGACACGTGGTCCAGCGCGGTGAAGGTGTCGTCCTTCATGGGGTAGGTCTTGACGACGTCCCTGAACGAGATCTTGGCGTTCAACGGCGCTCCTGCCAGTCGGTGAGGTGACGCTCGGCGAGCAGCAGCAGGCGGTCCATCAGCAGGCCGAGCACGCCGATGGTGATCAGGCCCACGAAGATCGTGGACAGGTCGTAGTAGAGCTGGGCCTGCTGCATGCGGAAGCCCAGGCCCTCCTGGGCGGCGATCAGCTCGGCGGCGACCAGCGTGCCCCAGGCCGAGCCGAGCCCGACCCGCATCCCGACCAGGATGAACGGCGTCGAGGCCGGCACCACGACCTTGAGGAAGATGGTGCGGTCGGAGGCGCCGAGCACGCGGGCGGCGTTGATCAGGGTCCTGTCCACGTCCACGACGCCCTGGAACGTCGAGACGACGCTGGACAGGAACGCCGCCAGGAAGATCACGAAGATCTTCGGCCGCTCGTCGATGCCCATGAGCACGATGGCCAGCGGGATGATGGCCAGCGGCGGGATCGTGCGGAAGAACTGCACGTACGGCTCCAGCAGGCCGCGCGCGGTGGCGTACCAGCCCATCAGGAAGCCGACCGGGATGGCCAGCAGCGTGCCGAGCAGGAAGCCGATGAGCACCCTGCGCAGGCTGGCCAGCGCGTCGGTGAACAGGGTGCCGTCGGCGATCAGCTCGCCCGCCTTGGCCGCCACCTCGAGCGGCCCGGGCAGGCCCTGCACGCCGAGGGTGGCCAGCAACGTCCACACGACCAGGCCGATGACGACGGCGATCAGGTTGAGAGCGATGGCGCGCTGGGAGCGCCTGGGGGCGCGCCGGGCGGGCTGCGCCGCCTGCGACTTGCCCAGCGCGGTGAGCTCGGTCATCGAGACTCCTTGTCGGGGATCGGGTCCTCCGCGAGATCCGGGCCGCCCGGATAGCGGGAAAGCAGGGGGGATTCGTGCAGCACCAGGGCGATGCCGCCGAGGGCGCCGGCGACCTCGCCGAGCGTGGCGCGGCGCAGGCTCACCCGGTGCCGGGAGACCGGCATGACGTGGTCGTGCAGCGCCCGCTCGATCGGCTCGACCAGCGCGGCGCCCGTCTCGGCCAGCTCGCCGCCGATCACGATCACGCTCGGGCCGATGGCGTTGCACAGGGCCGCCAGCACCTCGCCGATCCTGGCGCCGACGCCGCTCAGCAGGGTGTGCGCGGCCTGGTCGCCCGCCCGGACGGCCTTGACCAGCTCCGGCACGTCCGCGGCCCGGCCGCCGGCGGCGCGGAAGGCGTCCAGCACGGCTCTTATCGAGGCGACGGTCTCCAGGCAGCCGGTGCCGCCGCAGTCGCAGGGGGCGCCGCCGGGCTCGACCGTGATGTGGCCGAACTCGCCGGACAGCCCGTACGCGCCGCGGTGCAGCGACCCGCCGACCACCAGCCCGCCACCGACACCGTGGGACAGGCGCAGGTACAGCACGTCCTGCCCGCCGGCGGCGGCGCCCCAGATGGCCTCGCCCAGCGCGGCCAGCCGGGTGTTGTTGTCCAGCAGCACCGGGACGCCGAACCGCTCGCGAAGCAGCACCTGCACGGGGTGCGGCGCGCTCTGGTCCTCCTCCGCGGCCTGCGCCCCCACGACACCGACCACGCCGACGCCGACCGCGTCGAGCGCGCCCAGCCGCAGCGCGCCGGCGCCGGTGCCGGTGAGCGAGCCGACGAGCCGCGCGGCCAGCTCGACCCGCTGCTCCCACGGCAGGTCGGCGTCGTGCGGCTCGCTGGCAGAGCCGACGACCTCGTGCGCCAGGTTGACGGCCGCGACGTGCAGCGCGCGGCGGGCGAAGTCGATGCCGATGGCCTGGCCGGCGTCGGGGTTGAGGGTCAGCGTCTCGGCCGGCCTGCCGCGGCCGCGCGGCGCCTCCTGGGAGGTGGCGGTGACCACGGCGCCGCCGGCGACGAGCTCGGCGAGGATGTCGTAGAGGGTCGTACGGGACAACCCGCAACGCTTGCCCAGCTCGCCCCTGCTGAGGGGGCCGTGCTTGCGCAGCAGGCCCAGCACGAGCTCTTCGTGCCCGCGCCGGAGTTGTGACAGGGGGCCACGGGGTTGTGACATGACGCAGAGTCTGCCGACGCCCAGTGTTTTTCGTCAATAACCCGGAAAAAAACTTACCCGTCCCGATATCAGGGCTGTGAGCTGCGAGGATAGGCGTGCCGGGGGATTGGCGCCACTCGTAACGTTCGCGTAACGGGGTGCTGGTAGTAGGCTTCGACGACCGGCGCCGTCCCGCGCCCGACCTCCTGACCGCACACCCACGCCGTGCGGCGACGCGGAGGCAGAGGGGATCGATGTCCTCGGGGCGACGACTCGATCGTGCCGGTTCTTCCACGTGCGGCGAGCCGTGCGTGCGGGAGCGTGGGTCCGGCGCACGGGGCCGCCCCAGGGAGCACTGCCATGACCGATCACAAGCACCTCAAGCGCCGCGTACGCGAGCGCATGGCCAGGACGGGCGAGTCCTACACCACCGCGCTGCGCCACGTCGCGGGCCGCGCCCGCCGTCACCACCACGAGTCGGCGCTGCTGCGTGACGTGCTGGGCGGCGGCCTGTCCGAGGCCATGCTGCTCGGGCTGGGCGGCGGCATCGGGTTCATGTACTTCGTGTTCGAGTACGCCGGCCACCCGCCCATGCTGACGGTCGTCGCCCAGGCGCACCCCGAGCCGATGATCCCGCTCGCGCTCGCCCGGGCCGGCGTCCCGCACGAGATCCGGCGGACGGGCTCGGCCAGGGTCGCCGAGCGCAACCTGCGGGCCGCGCTCGACGCCGGGCGCCGGCCGATCTGCCGGGTCGGCCGCCACCTGCTGCCCTGGCGGGAGACGCTGCCGTTCCCCGACCCCGTGGACGTGGCGGTGACGGGGCTGTCCGGCGACACCGTACGCGTGCGCGACGACGGCCCCGGCGAGCTGCCGCTGGCCGGCTTCATGGCGGCCTGGTCGGCCGTCCCCAAGTCCAAGCACCTGCTCATCGAGGTCACCGGCCCCGCCGGCGGCGAGCCCGACGTGCGCGCAGCGATCAAGGACACCGCCGCCAGGCTGACCGGGCCGGTGCTGGGCAACACCTTCGACGTCAACTTCGGGCTGTCCGGCATGCGCAAGCTGGCCGCCCAGCTCGCCGACACCACCGGCAGGCAGGGCTGGACCCGCAGGTTCGCCGACCTCGGGCCGGCGCTCGACCGGCTGGCCGAGTGCCTGGAGGTCGACTACACCGCGCCCGGCGCCACCAGGCCGCTCTACGCCGACTTCCTGGCCGAGACCGGGCATGCCGAGGCGGCGGCGCTCTACCGCGAGTGCGGCCGGCAGTGGTCGCGGGTGGCCGCCGCGGCCTCCGCACGGGAGCCGCTGGCGGAGGTGGCCGCGCTCGTCGCGCGGGCCGTGCGGCTGGAGGAGCGGGCAGCCGGGGCGCTCGCCCAGATCCCCTGACCCTTGTTCGGCTGATCGCCGAAGTGAGGGCGCGGGCCCTGAGGCTGGCGGGTCAGCGCTTCGGCACGGCCATCTCGCCCAGCTCGGACCAGCCGTCCTGGTCGATGGTCGTGTTGACGATGCGGGGCGTCTCGGCGAGGTAGGGCGGCAGCTCCTGCTGGGCCTGCTTGAAGTGGGCCGACTGCACGTGGGCCGCGCCCGCCTCGCCGTCCCTGAACGCCTCGACCAGGATGTACTCGTTCGGGTCGTCGAGGCTGCGCGACCAGTCGAACCACAGGCAGCCCGGCTCGGCGCGGGTGGCCGAGGTGAAGGCGGCGGTGATCTCCGGGAAGCGGTCGGCGTGCTCGGGCAGGACGCGGAACTTCGCGGTGATGAAGATCATCTGAAACGCTCCTTGGCTGGTCGGCGGCGCTACGGGACGAGACTATCGGCCAATTCTCTAGTTATCATGTAGGAAATGTTGACTTAGTGGTGCGGGGGCTCGTACCTTCGTACGCATGAGCCAGGGCCCGCATCTCAGCATCAGGGACGTGACCAAGACGTTCCACGGCGACGAGCCGTTCACCGCGCTGTCCGGCCTGAGCCTCGACGTGCGCCCGGGCGAGCTGCTCACGCTCGTCGGCCCCAGCGGCTGCGGCAAGTCCACGCTCTTCGCCCTCATCGCCGGCCTCACCGAGCCGACCGGCGGCGAGATCCGCATCGACGGCGTCCCCGTCACCGGGCCCGCGCTGGGCCGGTGCGTGGCCGTCCAGCAGTACACCCTGTTCCCGTGGCGCACCGCGCTCGGCAACGTGGCGTTCGCGCTGGAGGGCAGGCCGGAGGCCAGGCGGGAGCGGGCGCGTGAGCTGCTGTCGATCGTGGGGATGTCGGGGTACGAGGAGTGTTACCCGCACGAGCTGTCCGGCGGCAGGCGGGAGCTCGTGGCGCTGGCCCGCAGCCTGGCCTTCGAGCCCGGGGTGCTGCTGCTGGACGAGCCGTTCGCGGGGCTGGAACGGGGCACGCGCGAGTGGGTGGGGGATGAGCTCGTACGGGTCTGGGAACGCACCGGCACGACCGTCCTCCTCGTCACGCACGACGTCGAGGAGGCCGTCCGGGTGGGGCGGCGGGTCGCGGTGATGACCTCGGGGCCGGGGCGGATCAAGGAAGTCGTGGACGTGCGCTCCCTCACGGGAAGCCCGCGCGGGCACGTGGGACGACTGCTGCGCGAGGAGATCGCGGTGGCACGGGGACGGAAGGTGGCGGCCTGAGATGGCTGGGCTGCGCGAGTACGAAGGTGACATCCACTGGTACGACCTGCCCGACGACGAGGCGGAGGAGGACTGGGTGCCGGACGAGCGGACGCAGGAGCGCTGGATGCCTGGCGAGCTGGGAGTGGCCCGATGAGCGTCGTCGCGCTGGTGGGCAACCCGCGCGCGGGCTCCAGGACGCTGACCGTGGCCGTCGAGGCGGCACGCGCGATCGGGCAGCGGCTGGACGGAGGAGACACCTGCGAGGTGGTGGACCTGGCGGCGCTCGGGCCGCACCTGCTCGCACCCGGCGCGTCCGCCGGCGTGGAGGTGGCGCTGGAGCTGGTGGCGGAGGCGAGCGTGCTGGTGGTGGCCAGCCCCACCTACAAGGGCACCTACACGGGCCTGCTCAAGGCGTTCCTCGACCGGCTGCCACCGCAGGCCCTGGCGGGCAAGGCGGCGCTGCCGCTGCTCGTGATGGGGGACGCCAGGCACGCGCTGGCGGTCGAGGTGCACCTGCGCCCGCTGCTGGTGGAGCTGGGCGCCACCGTGCCCACGCCGGGCCTGGCGGTGCTGGAGTCCGAGCTGCCGCGCCTGGCGGAGGTCGTCACGGCCTGGGCCGGCAGGGTGGCGCCGCAGGCGGCGGTCGCGATCGGGGGCGGAGTGCTGGGCTGAGGGAAAACTTCACCTGGATGTAGTGGTGCGCCGCCCCCCGGGATGCCATGATCCCGCCCAGATCCATCCGAGGGGAGACGCGATGTTCTTCCGCTTTGTCCTGGCCGCCGTGGTGGCGGCGGCGATCCTCACCCCGCTGCCCGCCGGCGCCACGAGCCGGGTCAGGTTCGCCACCTTCAACGCCTCGCTCAACCGGGCCGCCGAGGGTGAGCTGGTGAGCGACCTGTCCACCCCGGGCGACGCCCAGGCCAAGGTCATCGCCGAGATCGTCCAGCGCAACCGCCCGGACGTGCTGCTCATCAACGAGTTCGACCACGACGCCGCGGGCCGCGCCGCCCGCCTGTTCCAGGACAACTACCTGTCGATCGGGCAGGGCGGCGCGCGGCCGATCACCTACCGGTACCGCTACACCGCCCCCAGCAACACCGGCATCGCCTCGGGCTTCGACCTCAACAACGACGGCACCGTGGTGACCACGCCCGGCGCCCCCGGCTACGGGGACGACGCGCTCGGGTTCGGCGCCTTCCCCGGCCAGTACGGCATGGTCGTCTACTCGAAGTACCCGATCGACGCGCGCGGGGTGCGCACGTTCCAGAACTTCCTGTGGAAGGACATGCCGGGGAACGCGATGCCCGCAGGCTGGTACTCGGCCGAGGAGCAGCAGGTGCTGCGGCTGTCCTCCAAGAGCCACTGGGACCTGCCCGTACGCGTCGGGCACCGTACCGTGCACTTCCTGGTCAGCCATCCGACGCCGCCCACGTTCGACGGCGCGGAGGACCGCAACGGCCGCCGCAACCACGACGAGATCAGGCTCTGGGCCGACTACACCCGGCCCGGCGGGGGCGGCTACCTCTACGACGACCGGGGCAGGCGCGGCGGGCTCGACGCCGGGGCGGCCTTCGTGATCGCCGGCGACCAGAACGCCGACCCCAGCGACGGCGACAGCTACCAGGACGCCATCCACCAGCTCCTCGACCACCCGAGGATCGACGGCAGGGCCGCCCCGTCGAGCGCGGGCGCGGCCGAGGCGGCGGCGCTGCAGGGCGGCGCGAACGCCACGCACACCGGCGACCCGAAGCACGACACGGCCGACTTCGCCGACACCGCGCCCGGCAACCTGCGCGCCGACTACGTGCTGCCGGCCAGGCGGCTGAGGACCGTGGGCGGCGGCGTGTTCTGGCCTCCGGCGGCCGACCCGCTGTCGCGGCTGACCGGCGTCTTCCCGTTCCCGAGCTCCGACCACCGCCTGGTCTGGCTGGACGTCAGGACGCCCTGACCCAGCGAACGGGCCGGGATCCCGCAGGCCCGCGGGATCCCGATGGGCGCTCCAGGAGCAGGCCGGTCACCGCAGGCTGGGGTTGTGGCGGGCGCTCCACACCGCCACCCCGGCCAGCGCGAGCAGGCCACCCGCGGCCCACAGATCACCCCGGAGCGCGACGGCGTTGACGATCGTCCCCCCGACCAGCGAGCCGAGCCCGATCGCGAGGTTGAACACCGCCACCCACAGCGCGGAGGCCGCCTCGACCGCCCGCGGCGCCGCCTTGATCATCCACGTCTGCAGGCTCACCGAGACCCCGCCGAACGCCAGCCCCCATACGTCCAGCAGCACGATCCCCCCGGCGGGCCCGGTGCCCACCAGCGGAAAGAGCAGCACGGTCAGGGCCAGGGCGGCGACGATGACGAGCACCGTCCTGTGCGGCCTGCGCGCCACCGCCGCGCCGGCCACGAAGTTGCCCGCGATGCCCGCCAGGCCGAAGGCGAACAGCAGCGGGCCGACGAGCTGCGCGCCGATGCCCGACAGGTCCTGCAGCACGGGGCTGACGTAGGTGTAGGCGGCGAAGTGGCCGATCACGACAAGGAACGTCGCCACCACCCCGGCCCGCACGCCCGGGTTGCGGAGCTGCTCGGCGAGGTGCCGTAGCGCGACCGGCTGGGCGGCCGTCAGGGGAGGCAGGACCGCGAGGAGTGCGACGAGCGCGACGAGCCCGACCCCGCCGAGCGCGCCGAACGCCACCCGCCAGCCGGCGAGCTCGCCGATCACGGCGCCGATCGGCACGCCGAGCACGTTCGCGGCCCCTACGCCGCCGAAGATGACCGCCGTGGCCCGCGGCACGTGCGCCGCAGGGACCAGCCGGACGGCCAGCCCGCCGGCGACGGCCCAGAAGCCGCCGATCGCCACGCCGACCACCGCGCGGGCGGCGAGCAGCAGCGGGTACGTCGGCGCCAGGGCGGAGGCCAGCCCCGCGAGCGCGGTCAGCGCGACCAGCCCGATCAGCAGCAGCCGGCGATCCATCCGCCCGACCAGCACGGGCACCACCGGCGCCGCGACCGCCGCGACCAGGCTGGGCAGCGTCACCATCAGCCCGGCGGTGCCCTCCGACACCGACAGCGCGGAGCCGACGGACGTCAGCAGCCCGATCGGCAGTTGCTCGGCGGTCACCACCAGGAACGTCGCCACGGTCACCGTGACCACCGCCGGCCAGTGGCTCCTCGCCGGCGCGTCCGGCTCTGCCGCGGAAGTCGTCGTCACGAGATCTCCTCAGGTTCACAATTTTGGAGCGATCGCTCCCGTATGGCGGCTCACCCTAGTATGGGAGCGATCGCTCCACAACTGGGGTAGGGTGATGGCATGGCGCGACCGAGGGAGTTCGACGAGCAGGACGTGGTGGCCAGGGCTACCGGGCTGTTCTGGCGGCGCGGTTACACCGCGACCGGCGTCCGGGAGCTGGGCGCCGAGCTGGAGCTCAAGCAGAGCAGCCTCTATCGAGCCTTCCATGACAAGCGCGGGCTGTTCCTGCGTGCTCTCGACCACTACCGGGCCACCGAGTCGTCCCAGGCGGAAGAGCTGCTGGAGCGGCCCGGTCCCGTCCGCGAGGTGCTGCGCGACTGGCTGACCTGCATGGTCGGCGAGGAGGCCGGCCGCGGCTGTCTCGTCGTCAACACCGCCACCGAGCTCGGCGCCACCGACCCGGAGGTGCGGCGGCGGACC
This sequence comes from Nonomuraea sp. NPDC050202, assembly GCF_040656115.1. Classification (NCBI taxonomy): domain Bacteria; kingdom Bacillati; phylum Actinomycetota; class Actinomycetes; order Streptosporangiales; family Streptosporangiaceae; genus Nonomuraea; species Nonomuraea sp. NPDC050202. Next base: position 677,847 of record NZ_JBFALF010000003.1, read on the forward strand.
GAGGCCGCGTTCGAGGTCACCAGGAGAGCCCTCGAATCGTTGTTGCGCCGCGGCTGCCGCACGGGCGAGCTGCCGGCGGGTCTCGACCTCGACGCCGCCGTGGACCTGCTCTTCACCACCGTGCTCGGCCTGCGCGTGCGGGAACGCGCCGGTCACGACCCCGCCCGCCTGGCCGCCACGATCGACTACGCCGTGCGGATGCTCGCCGCCCAGTGAAATGCGGGTGACACGGGATCGGGAAAGGGAAATGCGATGCGCCGGTAACCCGGCGAAAAATCAGTGTCATTTCCGGAAGATCATTCTTAAACTCGAATTTCGTGGACACCCCAACTCTTCTCACGCATTTCCGGACTCATGACGTCCCGCTGGAGCTCTCCAGGGGCGGCGAGCCGGTCTGGGACGACGCGGAGCTCCACCGGAGTGCCCGGCTGAGCGACCCCGAGGGATACGCGCTGCTCGCGCTGGTGCCCGGTGCGCTCCCGTGGCAGCGCGCCCGGGTGCTCCTGGAGACGCTCGCCGCGTCCCAGGACGGCCTCGGCGAGGCCACCCGGGCCACCCTGGCCAAGGTGACCAGGGCGCTGATGTTCGGGCTGCCGCCCGCGTACGCCATCACGGCGCTGCTCGCGCTGCGGCGGCTGCGTGCCAACCACAAGCACACGACCAGGGCGATCGTCACCTTCGTGCTGGAGCACCCGGACGCCGACGCGCTCATCGAGGCCCGCCGCCCGGCGCTGATCGACTGCTTGGAGCACGCGCTCGGCAAGGCGACCGCGCGCGCCTGCGCCCGGCTGGTCTCCGAGGGCGGCGCCGGCTCGGCGTACCTGCGCAGGAGCCTGCTGCGGTTCACCGCGGACCCGGCGGCGGCGATCGTGCGGCTGCGCGCGCTCTACGGCCCCGGCACGTACGGCGCGCCCGCCCCGCAGGAGCCGCCGGCGCCGCTCGACCCGGTCACCGAGCAGCCGCCGATCGTCACCCCCACCAACCGGGGCGACATCGCCGCGACGCTGGTGCACCTGTACCGGGGCGGACCGGCCGCCGAGCTGCGCCCCGCCCTGGCGGGGTACGTGGCGCAGGCGGCGCGCGGGCTGCCGCGCCTGGCCGCGAACGTGGCGCTGGTGCTGGACACCTCCCGCTCCATGCGCGGGTACGGCGAGCGCGAATGGGCGGTCATGTCGCAGGCCATGGCGCTGCGGCTGGTGCTGTCCGAGGTCTGCGAGCGGCTGACGGTCGTCGAGACCGGCGGCACGGCGCAGGCCCCCGCGGGCTCGGCCGACCTGGCGGGCGCCCTGCTCGACGCGCTCGGCCCGGGCCCCGACCTGGTAGTGGTCGTCACCGACGGCTACGAGAACCACCTGCCCGGCGACCTGGCGAGGGTGGCGGCCACGCTGCCGCGCGCCGGTGTCACGACGCCGGTGGTGCTGTGCCTGGCGGCCTTCACCCGGGGCGACGACCTGACCCTGCGCGACCCGGCGCCGGAGCTGCCGCACCGGCCGTTCTGGCACCAGGACGACTTCGCCGCGCTGCTGCCGTGGGTGTTCGCCCACTTCGGCGCGGGCGCCGAGTGGATCCGTACGGCGATGCTGACCCGGCTGGAAGGAGGACGGTGATGACCAGCCTGACCACGATCCTGCCCGCGCCGCTCGATCTGGGCGGTTACCGGGCGGGCACCCCGCAGCGCGCCGGAGCGCTGACGATGGTGCCCGTCTACGGCCCCGTCCGCCCCGGCATCGTGCCGCCCCGCTCCGGGCTGAAGCTCAAGCGGGTCGTCGGCTACGGGCAGGTGGAGCTGACCAACGGCGCCCGCGAGGGCGTGGCGATCGTGCCGCTGCACATCGGCTACATCCAGGACGCCGCCCAGAACCACGCCCTGTGCTCCTCGGCGCTGCTGGGCGCCGGGCAGACCAGGCGCTTCGACGACGCCTGCTGCGTGCAGGCGGGTCAGGGCGGCTACCTGGAGGGGCGCGACCAGTGGTTCTTCGTGCTGCCGCTGGAGCTGCGCGGCAAGGCCATGCGGCTGCGCGGCCGCCACGACTACGCCAAGCTCTGGCCGGACATCAGCGAGCTCAACCGCGCGTACGGGTTGCCCTCGCGGGGGCACCTGGAGCAGATCCTGTCGCGCAAGCGGGCGGTGCTGACGCAGTTCCAGAGCCGGCTGGAGCTGATGCCGGGGCAGCTCGGGGCGCTGTTCTTCGTCGGTGAGCGGTTCGCGGGGCTGGAGCTGGCGCCCGATCCGGCGTACTTCGCCGAGGTGTGGATGGCGCTGGTCTGCTTCGCGTACGGCGTGGCCGCCTGGCATGCCGAGCCGGAGCGGGCGGCGGCGGAGCCGTACGAGGCGGGGAGCCTGGCCGAGCTGCGCGCCGAGCTGGCGCGCGACCGGGCGGCGCGGCTGGCCGAGGTGGCCTCCTGGCTGCCCGCGCCCGGTGGCGAGGTGGGGCTGGTCGAGGAGGAGCGCTACCTCGACCTGCGGCTGTCCACGCTCACCGGCGACGGGCTGGCGGGGCAGGTGGTCACCGAGCACGGGCGGCCCGTCTACGCCTCCGTCTTCGCCGACCGATAAATCCGTTGCGGCCCCGCCGGGGGCGGCGGTTTAATGATCAGTGCGGGAACTGCGCCGGGCGCGGCGGACGACACCCTCATTCCAGATAAGGGATGGTCGCTGAGAACGACTCTTCTGGTTCGTCGAGGCGCCGGCCGCCTGTCCCGCACTTATCAACTGCTTATACGCTGATATTTCCGTTTTTACAAGATCTTGTCAGCCTCTGAGTGCGGTGTTACCTCTTGCGAGATGCGCGAAACCTGCGCATCCCTGGCACGCAGGAGGGAAAACGTGTCGACCAAGTCCTGGTTACGCAGCACGCTCATTGTCACGGCGCTCACCGCGTCGATCCTCCCCCTCGCCGGGGCCGCCCGGGGCGAACCCGGCGGGCAGGCCCCGGAGATCCACGACTTCCAGGCGGAGAACTCCGGCAGACCGGATGTGGACAACCGCCAGGGCCGGGTGCAGCCCCCGGCCAACCTGCGCCTCGCCGGCCCGACCGGCAAGATCCGCTGGAACGCTCTCGGCACCCCGGCCGCCATCGTCAGCGCCGAGCCGCTGGCCGAGGGCCTCGGCAGCGACCCCGTCCAGGCCGCGCGCGCCTACCTCAAGGACAACGAGGCCGTCTTCGGGCTGACGGCCGAGGCCGTGGACGCGCTGGAGACGGTCGCGGTCAACCCGATCGGCACGGGCGCCGCCGTGCTGCTGCGGCAGCGCTTCGGCGACCTGCCGGCCGGCGTGGACGGCCTCGTCGCGATCGGCGTGTCCGGCGGGCAGGTCAGGCACGTCACGTCCTCCCTGTCGCGCCGCACCGAGGCGCCGCCGGCCGCGCGGATCAGCGCCCAGCAGGCCATGGAGATCGCGGCCAGGGACGGCGGCATCGACCTGGCCTCGGCGGTCACCAAGCAGGCCACGCCGGTGGCCGTGCCCGCGCCCGACGGGGTGCACAGCGCGTACCAGGTGGTTCTGATCGGCGGGGCTCAGGGCGCCGAGGCGGGTTACACCACGCACGTGGACGCGGTCAGCGGCGGCATCATCACGCGCGAGAACCTCGTCGACCACCACCAGGACCCGGACAACCCGCGCTGGGACGTCTTCCCGGCGAACCCGCCCGGCGACTACTCCTCCAAGGACACCCGCCAGACCTGGTGCCACGCGCCCGGCCCCGGCTGCGACGAGGCCACCGGCGGCGACCCGGCGACCGGCAAGGCGTGGGACGTCGACCACGCGACCAACGAGCCCACGTTCACCAGCCTCGGCAACGCGGCCAGGACCTTCGAGAACCGAGCCAGCGGCGACCCGTTCACGGTCGGCACCCGGCCCAACGTGCTCACGCCGAGCAGGAACTACGCCTACCCCTGGAAGAACACCTGGCACGAGGCCAAGTGCGACCCGGCCGTGTTCGACCAGCCGGGCGAGGCCGACCTCGAAGCCGCCATCGCCAACCTGAACGCCATGCACAACCGCATGCACGACTGGTCCTACCGGCTCGGCTTCACCGAGACCGCCTGGAACATGCAGGCCGACAACGGCGGGCGCGGCGGCCTCGGCAACGACCCCGAGCAGGGCAACGCCCAGGCGGGGGCGCGGATCCTGACCGTACGTGACAACGCCAACCAGATCACCGGCCCCGACGGGACGGCGCCGATCACCAACATGTACCTGTGGCAGCCGATCGCCGGGTCGTTCTACGCGCCCTGCGTGGACGGCGACTACGACATGTCGGTCATCGGCCACGAGTACACGCACGCCATCTCCGGCCGCATGATCGGCGGCCCCACCGCCGGCTGGAGCGGCGCCCAGGCCGGGGCCATGAACGAGAGCACCTCCGACCTGTTCTCCATGGAGCAGCTCTTCGAGTACGGCCACCGCCCCGCGGGCGACACCCCGTACGTCACGGGTGGCTACGTCACCGGGGACAAGTCGCGCGGCATCAGGAACTACGACATGTCGAAGTCGCCGCTCAACTACAGCAACCTCGGCTACGACATCGTCGGCACGCAGGTGCACGCGGACGGCGAGATCTGGTCGGCCACGCAGTTCGACGTGCGGGCGGCCTTCGTCAAGCGGTACGGCCAGGGTTCGGCCAGGCTGCAGCGCTCGTGCGCGGAGGGCAGCACCCCCGTGGACAAGTGCCCGGGCAACCGGCGCTGGGCGCAGCTCTCGTTCGACGCCCTGCTGCTGATGGCCTCGGGCGCGGTCGACTACGTCGATCACCGTGACGCGCTGCTGGCGGCCGACACGATCCGCTTCGGCGGGGCGAACCAGGACATCATGTGGCGCGCCTTCGCCGAGCACGGCCTGGGCGCGAACGCGGCCAGCAACGGCCCGAACGACGCCGACGCGACGCCGAGCTTCGTCAACCCGGCGGGCAAGAACGGCTCCCTGCAGCTCAAGCCGCTGGGCGAGGCGAAGGGCGCGGCGCTGCGGCTGTACGTGGGCGACTACGAGGGCCGCGTCGTCCCCGTCGCGGACACCGACCCGGCGACCGAGCTCGGCGACACGGTCGAGATGACGCCCGGCCTGTACGACTTCGTCGTCGCGGGCGCGGGCTTCGGCCACAAGCGGCTGAAGTACGCGGTCCTGCCCGGCGTCGAGCTGCCGCTCCCGCTGGCCCTGTCCCGCAACCACGCCTCGGCGGCGAGCGGGGCGACCGCGACGGGCGACGGCGTCAACCAGGCCATGCTGATCGACGAGACCGAGGCCACGAACTGGGCCTCCCGCACCGGCGCCCCCGCCGGCAAGTCGGTCGTGGTGGACCTGGCGGGCGACGAGCCGGTCAGGATCCGCAGGGTGCAGGTCAGCGCCATGCTGCGGCCCGGCACCGACCCGGCGGACCCGGGCACGCAGAACCGCTTCTCCAGCCTGCGCTCCTTCGAGGTGCTGGCCTGCAGCGCGAACTGCGCCGATCCGGCGAGCTTCACGAAGATCTACACCAGCAAGGCGAACGCGTTCGACACCACGCTGCCCCGGCCGCGCGGCGCGGACATGCTCATCAAGTCGTTCGACGTGCGGAGCACGAGCGCCACGCACCTGATGTTGCGGGCGCTCACCACGCAGTGCACGGGCAACCCGCTGTACGCCGGCGAGCAGGACAACGATCCGAACTCGGCGACGGACTGCGCCACGGCCAGCCCGGCCAGGGAACACGTCAGGGCGGCGGAGTTCCAGGCATTCTCCCGCTGATGCGATGACGTCTCGCTGAGGGCCGCCGTCCCCGCGACGGCGGCCCTCTTCTTGCGCGCCAGATAGTTAGATGACGTACTATTCTGGATGGAATCAACTTAGTTCGACGTCAAACTACAGCGACGGGAAGAACCATGCGCACCCTGATCAGGAACGTCCGCGTCTTCGACGGCGAGCGGACCGTGCCCGGCACCGACGTGCTCATCGACGGCGACCGCATCGCGGAGCCGGACGGCAGCGCGGTGAACGTGGAGGTGGACGGCACCGGCAAGACCCTGCTGCCCGGCCTCATCGACGCCCACACGCACGCCTACGACGGCGACCTCGCCGAGGCGCTGACGTTCGGTGTCACCACGGAGCTGGAGATGAACAACCTGCCGCCCATCCTGGCCGCCCAGCGCCGGCTGGCCGCCGAGCGCGACGACGTGGCCGACCTGCGCAGCTCCAGCATGATCGCCACCGCGCCGGGCGGCCACCCCAGCCAGCTCATGACCCCGGACCTGTTGCGGGCCCTCGGCAGCGACTCCGGCGCGGGCCTCGACACGGTCGCCGACCCCGGCCAGGCCCGGGCGTTCGTGGAGGCCCGGCTGGCGGAGGGGGCGGACTACCTGAAGATCGCCGTGGACGACGGGGCGGTGTCCGGCATGGACCTCCCCGTCCTCACCCCCGAGCTCGCCGCCGCCCTCGTGGAGGCCGGGCACGCCGCCGGGCTCAAGGTCATCGCCCACACGGTGACCGCCAGGGAGGCGCTCATCGCCCTGGACGCGGGCGTGGACGGGCTGGCGCACCTCTACTCGGACGTGCCCGGGGAGGAGGCCGAGGAGACGGCGGCCAGGATCGCCTCGTACGACGCCTTCGTGATCAGCACGATCGTCTACATCGAGGCGGTCACCGGCGGCACCGGCGGCGGGGAGCTGCTGCGGGACCCCCGGGTGGCCGGGCGGATGTCGGAGCGGTCGAAGGCCACGTTCGACCAGCAGGTCGCCGGCGTCCCCATGCACTCGGCCGGCGTGGCCAACGCCTCCCGCTCCGCGCTGGCGCTGCTGCGGGCGGGCGTGCCGGTGCTGGCGGGCACGGACGCGACGCCGTTCGGGCCGGTGCACGGGGCGGGCTTCCACCGCGAGCTGCTGCTCCTGACGGAGGCGGGCCTCACGGCCGAGCAGGCGCTGGCCGCCGCGACCGGCGTCACCGCGCGCTGCTTCGGCCTCGCCGACCGCGGCCGGATCGCCTCCGGCCTGCGGGCCGACCTGCTGCTCGTGGAAGGGGACCCGACCACCGACATCACCGCCACCCGCGCCATCGCCGACGTGTGGCGGCGCGGCGTGCGCCAGGGCGAGCGCTGACCGTCGGCTTCCCCTTCCGCTGCCACGGGTGGACGCTGTGGTGAGGGAGGCGTCATGGTGGACGAGCTGACGGCGTACGCGCGGGAGGCGTTCGGGTGGGGTGACGGCGTCGCGGTGGGCGAGCCGCGCCGGGGCGCGCTCGGGCAGATCCGGCGGGTGGAGACCGGGGGAGCCGTCTACGCGCTGAAGGAGATCTTCGGCGAGCCGCCACCGGAGGCGCTGGTCGCGGCGGAGCTCGCGTTCGCGCGCCGGGCGGCCGAGGCGGGGGTGCGCTCACCCGCCGGCCATCCCGACCTGCGCGGCCGCTACCTGGTGCGGACGCCGGGAGGGACGTGGCTGCGCCTGTACGACTGGCTCGACCTGACCCCGGTCGACCTGGCGGCGCCCGCCACGCCGGACCGGCTCGGCACGCTGCTCGCCCGCCTGCACCGCTGCGCGCCCCCCGCGACGGCGGAGCCCGGCGGGGAGCCGCCCGCCTCCTGGTTCCACCGCCCGCCGGCCCTCCACGCGTGGGAGCCGGCGCTGGCGTCAGGGGCGGCCTGGGCCGGGCTGCTGCGCGAACGGCTGGCCGCGGTGCCCGAGCTGTGCGCCACGATCACCCCACCGGCCCCCGGCGAGCTGATCGTCTGCCACCGCGACCTTCACCCCGGCAACGTGCTGGCCGGCCGCGACGGCACGCTGGTGGTCGTCGACTGGGACGGGCTCGGCCCCGCCGAGCCGGGGCGGGAGCTGGCCAGGGCCCTGTTCGACTGGTTCAGCGACCCGGCCCCCGACCTGGCCGCCATGAGCCGCATGTACCAGGCGTACCGGCGCGAGGGCGGGCCGGGCCGCGTCGCCGCGGCGGCCGACTTCTCGATGCTCATCGCATCCCGCCTGAACTTCCTGCTGCTCCAGACCCGGATCGCGACCGACCCCCGGGCCGAGCCGCGGCACCGCGCCTGGGCGGAGCTCGAGATCGACGAGGCGCTGCGCATCATGCCGGCGCCCCGGCAGCTCGCCGGGGTGCTGGACACGCTGGACGAACGGGGCTGAGGCCCCCACCGCCTCAGCCCCGGGAACGACTAGTAGATGCGGTACTTCTTGCCGCAGTTGTCGAACTTGCCGGCCCAGCAGGTGAACGTGTAGACCTTCTTGATCCCCTTGCCGCCCCAGGTGCCGACGACCTTGCCGTCCCAGGCCTTGTTGAACTTGTGCCAGGAGCCGTTCTGGTAGTACTCGAACCACACCCAGGCCTTCTTGCCGCCGGCCTTGTCCACGCCGTACCACTTCGTGAACACCTTGCCGCCCGACTTCCAGGTCTTGCCGTAGGTGTAGGCCTTGCCGTCGCTGGAGAAGAACTTGCCCCACTTGACGAGGGTGACGGTGCTCGCGGAAGCGGTGGTGGCGGTCTGCGTGGCCGCCTGCGCGGCGGCCGGGCTCAGGGCCAGGCCGGTGACGGCCATCGAACCGGCCAGAGCGGCGATCGTGAGGGTCTTACGCATGATCGGGTTTCCTCCCCCTTGTCGGTGCTGCCGGGGTTTGTTCCGGCAGCAGGGACATTACGGAGACCGCAAGGGATCATCTGTGGAGGAATCCACACATCGGAGGTGATCAGGGACACACCTCAGCGCTTGACCGACACCCGGTCCACCGCGAACGGGACGTACGCCGGCTGTGCTGTCCTGGCCTGGGCTCCGGTGCTCTGGCCGCACGCCGCCAGCAGGAAGTAGTCGCCGCTGGCGTAGTCGATGGGGTGCAGCACGACGTTGCCGTTCTCGTCCACGCTCTGGTACTTCGTGCGGTTGACCCCCATGGAGAGCTGGCGGGCGCCGTCCTCGCTGGTCATCGACTCCGTGGCCATGCCGAAGACACTGCCGCTGTGCCCCCAGAACCGGCCGCAGGGCAGGTCGAGGTAGTAGAGGCCGAGGCCGTAGTTCAGCACGCCGCCCGCCAGCACCGGCACCGTCTTCTTCATCTCGGCCAGCTCGGCCGCGCCGATCAGCTCGCCGCGCAGCAGCGCCCGGTAGAACCGGTTGAGGTCGTCCATCGTGGAGACCATCGCGCCCGCCGTGGTGATCCAGGTCGGGCTGTAGACGCTGTAGTCGCGGGGCGGGTCGACCCAGCCGAACAACGACTCGTACGCCTTGGAGTGCGGGCCGGGGATGTGCGGCGTGCGCGGGAACGACGTGTGCCGCAGGCCGGCCTTGCGGATGACGTTGCGGGTGATGTACTCCTCGGCGCCCATGCCCGTCACCTTCTCCAGGAGCAGGCCGGCGATCAGGTAGTTGGTGTTGGAGTAGACGCCGGGCGTGGCACCCGGCTCGCCGGTCGGGGCGGCGTCGAGGCCGAGCCGTACCAGCTCCGGGCGGGTGAAGACGCGGAACCGGTTGTCGTCCAGGCTCTGCGCCGAGCCCTGCAGCAACGAGGGGAACGCCGGGGCGACGTGGTCGGCGATGTGGCTCGTGTGGTTGAGCAACATCCGCACGGTGATCCGCTCGCCGCGCTCGCCGGGCACCACGTCCGGCAGGTAGCGGGCGATCGGGGCGTCCAGCTCGACGGCGCCGCGGGCGACCTGCTGGAGCACGGCCACCGCGGTGAACGTCTTGGTGATGCTGCCCACCCGGTGCGCCATGCCGGGCTTCACGGGGCGGCTCGTGGCCACGTCGGCCACGCCGGAGGCGCCCTGCCAGGTCTGCGAGCCGTCGCGTACCTGGGAATAGAGGCCGTACATGCCGGCCTCGTGCACGGCATCCAGCGCCTGCCGCAGGGCCTGCCGGTCGAGCCCGGTGTCCGCGGCGGCGGGCGCGGGGGCCGCGGCGATCAGCGCGCCGAGCGTCATCGCGGCGGCCGCGAGGCGGCGGGAGGTGCTCTTTCCAGACACTCGCATCTTCATGCCGCAAGCTTCCCGGAAACGGGGCGTTCCGGGTCAGTCGTGCGTGTCATGCACTGCGTATGACAGGTGTCATCCGGAGTGCGGCCGCTCCTGTTGACAGCGCGGGGTCCGGAGCCGGGAATGACAGTACGCTTCATTGCCGGATCTCATCGGCGGCCGGCTCGTTCTCGGGAAGGACACTGCGGATGCCCCACGCGGCGAGGCCCACGGTCACGCTGCACGACGTGGCCGCGGCGGCCGGCGTCTCGATCGCCACCGCCTCCCGGGTCCTGGGCGGCAGCTCCAGGAAGGTGGCGCCGGAGTACGAGGCCCGCGTGCTGGCCGCGGCGGCGGCCCTGCGGTACACGGTGGACGCCTCGGCCAGGGCGATGCGCCGGGCCAGCGACTCGATCGCGCTGGTGGCCGACGACCTCACCACGCCGTCGATGGGCATGGTGGTGGCCGCGATGGAGCACGAGGCCCGCGACGCGGGGGCGTTCGTCACGGTGTCGTCCACCATGGCGGCCTCCGAGCGGCAGGCGGAGACCGTCCGCGTGCTGCGCTCGCTGCGCCCGCGCGCGCTCGTGCTGACGTCCAGCCGGTACCTCGACGACGAGCGGCTGTCGAGGGAACTGGCCGCGTACGAGCGGGAGGGCGGGCGGATCGTGATCGTCGGTCATACGGACATGACCTACGATTCGATCAACATCGACAATCACGGCGCCGGGCGGTCGATGGGCGCTTTCGTCGCGGAAACCGGGCACCGCCGGGCGGTGATTCTGACCGGCGGCCCTGATATGCGCAACATGGCCGAGCGGACGGACGGATTCGTCGAGGGCCTGCGGGCCGGAGGCGTGGACGAGCGCGATCTCCGCATCATTCGCTGCCCGGTCAGCCGGCAGGGCGGATTCGACGCGGCGCGAAGGCTGGCGGCCGGGGGAATGGCTCCCGGGCAGGCCGTTCTGGCCACCAATGACTCGCTCGCGATAGGCGCCCTTTCGGCCTTTCGGGAAGCCGGTGTGAAGGTGCCCGACGACATTTCCGTGACGGGGATCGACGACATTCCCCTCGCTTGTGACGTGACGCCGCGACTGACCACCGTGGCGCTGCCGCTCGCGCAATGGGGCGTGCAGGCGATTCGTTTCGCGCTGGAGAAGTCGGACGCTCCCCGGCGCCTGATTCTGGAAGGCCGCCTGATCGTCCGCGACAGCACGCGCCGGCGCCCGTAACCGCCCCGGCTCCCTCGGCGACACCCTTGACGCTCGTGTGACGGGGCATGCAAACTGCGGAATACGTTTTCCCGCCCAGGCCGGGATCGACGGCGCCTGACCCCCTCCCCATCGACGTGAAGGAACACCTTGTCTCAACGCACATACCGGGCCGCGATCATCGGCACCGGCGGCATCGCCCACGCGCACGCCCAGGCCGTGCAGGCCTCCGGCGGCCGGGCCGAGCTCGTCGCCGTGGCCGACGTGGACGCCGGGCGGGCCCGCGAGTTCGCCGCCAAGTACGGCGTGCCGGCCGCGTACGGGAGCGCCGAGGAGCTGCTGGCCGCGCAGGAGCTCGACGTCGCGCACCTGTGCACCCCGCCCGCGCTGCACACCCCGCTCGCCCTCGCGTGCCTGGAGGCCGGGGTGACGGCGCTGGTGGAGAAGCCGCCGACGCTGTCGCTCGCCGAGCTCGACACCCTGATCGAGGCGGAAGGGCGCTCCACGGCGCGCGTCGCGACCGTGCTGCAGCACCGCTTCGGCGCGGGCGCCGTACGGCTGCGGCGGCTGGCCGGCGAGGGCAGGCTGGGCCGCGCGCTGCTGGCCACCTGCGACACGCAGTGGTACCGGGACGAGGCGTACTACGCGGTCCCGTGGCGCGGCACCTGGGAGTCGGAGGGCGGCGGGCCGACGATGGGGCACGGCATCCACCAGTTCGACCTGCTGCTGTCGGTGCTCGGCCCGTGGCGCGAGGTCACGGCCGTGGCCGCGCGGCAGGCCCGCGACGTGGACACCGAGGACGTGTCGATGGCGCTGGTGACGTTCGAGAGCGGCGCGGTCGCCACCGTGGTCAACTCGGTGCTGTCCCCGCGGCAGACCTCCGAGCTGCGCTTCGACTACGAGCACGCCACGGTCGAGGTCGAGCACCTGTACGGCTACACCGACGACGACTGGACGATCACCCCCGCGCCCGGCCACGACGCCCTGTCCGAGCTGTGGGGCCAGGATCGCAGCAGCGCCTCCAGCGGCCACGGCGGCTGGCTCGCGGCCGTGCTCGACGCCCTCGACCAGGGCCAGGCGCCGCCGGTCGGCACCGCCGACGCCCGGCGGACGATGGAGTTCATCGCCGCCCTGTACGCCTCCGCCTTCACCGGCGAGCGCGTCCAGGCCGGACAGATCACCGCAGACAGCCCGTTCGCCCTGCGCATGGACGGCACGGGCGCCCCTTGGAGGAACGAGAAGTGACCCTGCAGGCCACGCACGCGCTCGGCCGCTCGATCGCCGTCACGGCGGGCGACGTCGAGCTGTTCACCTACGTCTACCGCCCGGACACGCCGGTGCTGGAGTCGCCGAAGCCGTACCTGCACCCGATCCGCACCCGCGGCGGCCGGCTGGTGTCGCTGTTCCGGCCGCACGACCACGTCTGGCACAAGGGCATCGCCTGGTCGCTACCGTGCGTGGGCGAGCACAACTTCTGGGGCGGGCCCACGTACGTCGCGGGCGAGTACGTCCAGCTCGACAACAACGGCAGCGCCACCCACCGCGAGATGACCACCCTGACGGCCGGGCCCGACCGGGCCGTGATCGGGCACGCGCTCGACTGGACCGCCCAGGACGGCGCGCCCGTCATCGAGGAGCGGCGCGCGCTGACCGCGACGCTGGTCGACGGCGAGACCTGGGCGCTGGTCTTCGAGACGGCCATGACGAACGTGTCGGGAGCCACCATCGACTTCGGCTCCCCGACCACGAAGGGCCGCGAGAACGCCGGCTACGGCGGCCTGTTCTGGCGCGGGCCCCGCTCGTTCACCGACGGCGTCATCCAGTCCCCTGACGGGGCGGGCGGCGACGAGCTGCGCGGCAAGCGCGCCGAGTGGTTCGGCTTCCGCGGCAAGCACGACGAGACCGGCGACAGCTCGACGATCGTCATCGTGGACGACACCGCCAACCCGCAGCACCCGCCGCAGTGGTTCGCCCGCACGCAGCAGTTCGCCTGCCTGAACCCGGCGCCGTTCTTCAGCGAGGAGGTGCCGCTGCCCGGCGGCGAGACCATCCGCTTCCGGTACGCGGTCGTGATCGCCGACGGCGACCGGGGCGAGGACGGCTGCGCGGTGCTGGCGAAGCAGGGCAGGGACGCGCTGCGATGAGCTTCCCCGGCGGCACGTCGATCAGCCGGCTCACCGTCTACACCGGGGCCTGCGCCGACGGCCTGGAAGGCGGCACGCCGCACCTGCACACGGCCTCCACCGAGGCGTACGTGGTGATCGGCGGGCGCGGCACGCTGCAGACGCTCGACGTGAACGGCCTGCGGGAGACGGAGCTCGGCCCCGGCTCGACCGTCTGGTTCACGCCCGGCACGATCCACCGCGCGGTCAACCGCGGCGGGCTGGAGGTCGTGGTGGTGATGTCGAACGCCGGGCTGCCGGAGGCGGGGGACGCCGTCATGACGTTCCCGCCCGAGGTGGTGGCCGACCCCGGCCGCTACTCCGCCGCGGCGAGCCTGCCCGCCGTCGATGTCGAGCAGGCGGTCGAGCGGCGGCGGGAGCTGGCCGTGGACGGCTTCCACCGGCTGGTCGAGGGCGGCCCCGAGGCGCTGCGGCGCTTCTACGCCGGCGCGGTCGCCCTGGTCCGGCCGAAGGTGGCGGGCTGGCGGGAGATCTGGGAGTCGACGGTCGCCGAGCAGGCCCGCCGCACCGCCGGGATCCTCGACGCCCTGGAGCGCGGCGACGGCACGCACCTCCAGGAGTCCGCCCTGATGGAGAGCCCGCCGCAGGAGCGCTGGGGCATGTGCGGCCACCTGCGCGCCCACGACGTCGCCAACCCCGTCGTGCACTGATCTTCGCCAACGCCCGCTCCCCACCACGAGGAAGGCAGGTACGACGCGGCAGCGAACCGCTGCGCGTGGTGACAAGATGACCGCCATGGACGAGGGGCCCGCGCCCACCCTGCACGACGTCGCCCGGGAGGCGGGGGTGTCCGTCGCCACCGCCTCCCGCGCGCTCAACGGCAGCTCGCGCAACGTCAGGACGGAGAACGCCGATCGGGTACGCGCGGCGGCGGCCCGCCTCGGCTACGAGCCGCACCTGTCGGCCCAGGCCATCGCCAAGGGCTCCACCAGGACCGTCGCGCTGGTGGTGCGCGACGTGGCCGACCCGTACTTCTCCTCCATCGCCGCCGGCGTCGGCCAGGCGGCGGAGGAGGCCGGGCTCATCGTCACCATGGCGGTGGCCGGCGGCTCGCCGGAGCGCGAGCTGGAGATCGTCAGGACCCTGCGTGGCCAGCGCCCGCGCGTCATCATCGTCACGGGCAGCCGCATCGACGGGGCGGGCACCAGGGACGAGCTCGCCGACGAGCTGGAGGCGTACCGGACGGCCGGGGGCCGGGCCGTCCTGATCAGCCAGCGCGACCTGCCGTTCGGCACCGTCACCATCGACAACCACGGCGGCTCCGCCGGCCTGGCCCGCGCCCTGCTGGGCACGGGCTACCGGCGCTTCGCCGTCTTCCACGCCCCGCCCTCGCTGCGCACCTCCCGCGACCGCCACGAGGGTTTCCTGTCCGGCCTGGACGGAGCGGGAAGCGTGCTCGCCTTCGAGACCGGCTTCACCCGCGCGGGCGGCTACGAGGCGGCGCGGCGGCTGGTGGAGCGGGGATTCGAGGACGTGGAGGCGGTGTTCGCGGTCAACGACGTGATGGCGATCGGCGCGATGACGGCCTTCCGCGACGCCGGCGTGCTGCCGGGCAGGGACATCGGGGTGGCGGGCTTCGACGACATCGCCTCGACGGTGGACGTCGTGCCCGCGCTGACCTCGGTGGCGGTGCCGCTGCGCGAGGCGGGGGTGAGCGCGATGCGGCTGGCACTGTCGGACGACGCGCCGGAGGAGACGCGCCTCCCGGCCA
Source organism: Nonomuraea sp. NPDC050202 (assembly GCF_040656115.1). Lineage (NCBI taxonomy): Bacteria > Bacillati > Actinomycetota > Actinomycetes > Streptosporangiales > Streptosporangiaceae > Nonomuraea > Nonomuraea sp. NPDC050202. Next base: position 692,865 of record NZ_JBFALF010000003.1, read on the forward strand.
CCGTCGTCCTCCGGGAGAGCACCCCGCCCCGCAATTGAGGTGCGAGCTCCCGGCTCCACGCGGCAAGATCACGCGCATGGACTTCGAGGAGCTGATCCACCAGGCGCGGGCCACCCCCTTCGAGGGCTGGGACTTCTCCTTCCTCCGCGGCCGCGTCACCTACGAGGGCGAGCTGCCCTGGGACTACGAGCGCCTGGCCCGCGAGCACCTGCGGAACGCCGCCTCCCTCCTCGACCTGGGCACGGGCGGCGGCGAGCTGCTGGCGGGCCTGGCGCCGCTGCCCCCGCGCACGGCGGCCACCGAGGGGTACGCGCCGAACCTGCCGATCGCCAGGGCCCGCCTGGAGCCGCTGGGCGTCGAGGTCGCCGAGGACACGCGCCCGTTCCCCGACGCCTCCTTCGACCTCGTGCTCAACCGCCACGAGTCCTACGACCCGGCCGAGGTCCGCCGCCTGCTCGCCCCCGGTGGCAGGTACCTCACCCAGCAGGTGTCCGGGCGCGACCTGGAGGAGCTCAATGCCGCGCTCGGCGGCCCCTCGCATCCGCACCACGCCTGGGACCTCGCCTCGGCGACGGCCGCCCTCGACCACCTGGAGATCACCTGGAGCGAGGAGGCGTCCTTCACCACCACGTTCCACGACATCGGCGCGCTCGTGCTGTTCCTGCGCGCCGTCCCCTGGCAGGTGCCGGGCTTCGACGTGTCCGCGTACGAGGACCGGCTGCGCGCCGTCCACGAGGACATGGCCCGGGGCCGCCCCCTGAGGGTCACCGCCCGCCGCTTCGCCCTGCTGGCCGTCGCCCGGTAACCCGCCCCGGGCCGGCTCGCGCACGTCGAGCTCGCGCCGCGCGCCGCCTCGATGGCCGAGCAACTCCAGGCCGTCGAGGACCGGCACCGGCACGCCCCCTGACCCGGACGTCTCCCGGCATCCGGAGCTCGGCCACCGGCAGGTCAGGCGCGGGCTGGAGCGGCCGGCTCAGGGCTTGGCCCGCTGGACGGCCAGGTCCTCGCCCGTGCGCCAGTTCTGCTCCGCGCGCTTCGGGTCCTCGCCCTCCCACCGGCCGAGCACGGCGAGCACGGCGTCGGCGTCGCGCAGGAAGGAGTCGAGCAGTGACCGGTAGAGCGCGCCGACCGTCCACTCGCCCGCGGCCCCCCAGCCGGGGAAGTCGACCGCCTTGTTCTCCTCGAAGATCTGGCGCACCTCGGTGAAGATCGGCAGCAGCTCTTCCCTGATGCTGCGCCGGACCTCCCCGATGGCGTCAGGGGTGACGTGACGCGTATCCGGATTCACGCCATCCACCCTGTAACACGCGACCGCGGTCAAGTGCCGATGTCATTCACTGATCATTAATCGTTCTCAAGTCGGAAACCGACCCGCTTCCCATGCTTTGTCCCGATGAATTGCGCCCGCCGCCGCGCACCCGGCCGGGCCGCGGCCGGCGGCCCGTCGGACCCCATGCTCGGCCGGGAGCGAACCCTGTGACGGATGCGGCCTATGTCGGATGTGTCCGGCATGGCGGTCAGCCTTTCTACCACCGAGGTCTAAAGATCGTCATCTGTGGATGGGTTTTCCTCACCCGGTGCGGTCGACGTACCGGTGGCCGATCGCCCGCCGGGATGCGAGGCTGCCCGCAACCGCCCCGGTCCCCCTGTGAACGGGTGACCGGGGCGGAGCCCCGCAAGTACACCGAGAGGAGTGCTGCAGATGTCACACGACGCCAGCCGCGTCGCGGCGAAGCGGATCAACGACCACGTGGAGGTCATCCACGCGGACAACCCGGACACGGTGCTGGAAGTTCCTCGCCGTGACTGGGAGGCGTTCACCGCGGCCGTCAAGTCCGGCGCGTTCGACCTCGAAACGCTCAACCGCCAGGCCGAGCAGAGCAACGTGGCCTGACCTTCCGCAGCACGACGGCGCCCGCTCCCCGTAAGGGGGCGGGCGCTTCCGTTCCTGGCAGGTTTCCTGAAAGTTTCACCGGTAGCGACGAAGGGGGATCGCTGGTCAGAACCCAGGTCGACGAATCTGGTCCAGTCTTCCGGAAAGGTGGCACCGAAATTTTCGGTACGGCTTCGAAATATTCTTGACGAGTTTGCGGCCGGCACCTAAAGTCCCGGCTTAATGATCGGGATGAATCTCTCGAAGGTCGCAACCATGACATCTGTCAACGTGCCGGGCCTCGCGCCCTGGCAGGACGCCGCCCGTACGACCGAGGAGCGGGTGGAGAGCCTGCTGGCCGAGCTCACCCTCGAGGAGAAGGTGGCCCAGCTCGGATCCATCTGGATCCAGAGCGACGAGCCCGGCAACGTCGCGCCCCTGCAGGACCGCTTCGTGGTGGACGGCGGCATGGAGGAGCGGCTGCGCTACGGGCTCGGGCACCTCACCCGCGTCTACGGCACCGCGCCGCTGAGCCCCGCCGAGGGCGCGGCCCGCCTGCGCTCGCTGCAGGAGCAGGTGATGGCCGCCAACCGGCACGGCATCCCGGCGATCGCCCACGAGGAGTGCCTGACCGGGTTCGCCACGTACGGGGCGACCGCGTACCCGACGCCGCTGGCCTGGGCGGCCACCTTCGACCCCGCCCTGATCGAGCGCATGGCCGCGGCGATCGGCGCCGACCTGCGCGCGGCCGGGGTGCACCAGGGGCTCTCGCCCGTCCTGGACGTGGTGCGCGACTACCGGTGGGGGCGGGTCGAGGAGACACTGGGCGAGGACCCGTACCTCGTGGGGCAGCTCGGCGCGGCGTACGTGCGCGGCCTGGAGGGCGCAGGGATCATCGCCACGCTCAAGCACTTCGCCGGGTACGCCGCCTCGCGCGCGGCCCGCAACCAGGCGCCGGTCAGCATCGGGCCGCGGGAGCTGGCCGACGTGATCCTGCCGCCGTTCGAGACGGCGCTGCGCGAGGGCGGGGCGCGCTCGGTGATGAACTCCTACACCGACCTCGACGGCGTGCCGGTCGGCGCGAACCCGCACCTGCTGCGCCGCCTGCTGCGCGAGGAGTGGGGGTTCGAGGGGACGGTGGTGGCCGACTACTGGTCGATCCCGTTCCTGGCGTCCATGCACGGGGTGGCCGAGGACGTGCCGGCGGCGGGAGCGCTGGCCATGCTGGCGGGCATCGACGTGGAGCTGCCCGAGACCCACGGCTACGGCGAGCACCTGGTGGGCCACGTCCGCGCGGGGCGGGTGGACGAGACGCTGGTGGACGAGTCGGCGCGGCGGGTGCTGCGGCAGAAGATCGAGCTCGGCCTCCTCGACGGCGACCCGGCGGCGCTCCCGCAGGCCGGCGGGAACGGCGCCGGCCCGGCCCCCTCGCCGGTCCCCGGCACCGCCGACGCGCTGGACCTGGACAGCCCGCGCAACCGCCGCCTCGCCGCCACCGTCGCGGAACGGTCCATCGTCCTGCTCGGCAACACCGCCCGCGTCCTGCCCCTCCCCCCGGACACCACCTTCCGCGTCGCGGTCATCGGGCCGTGCGCCGACGACCCGCGCACGCTGCTGGGCTGCTACGCCTTCCCCAACCACGTGCTCGACCGCTACCCCGAGCACGGCACGGGCCTGCCGATCCCCTCCGTCAGGCAGCGGCTGGCGGAGGAGTTCCCGCACGTGGAGCTGTGCCACGCGCCCGGGGCCGACGTGACGGGCGACGACCGGTCGGGCATCGGGCCGGCGGCGGAGCTGGCCGCCGGGTGCGACCTGGCGCTGCTGTTCGTCGGCGACCGGGCCGGGCTGTTCGGCGGCGGCACCTCCGGCGAGGGCTGCGACGCGGCCGACCTGCGGCTGCCCGGCCTCCAGCCGGACCTGGTCGAGGCGGTGCTGGCCACCGGCACGCCGACGGTGCTCGTGGTGGTGTCGGGGCGGCCGTACGCGCTGGGCGTGTACAAGGACCGGGTCGCGGCGGCGATCCAGGCGTTCTTCCCCGGCGTCGAGGGCGGCGCGGCGCTGGCCGGCGTGCTCAGCGGCCGGGTGAACCCGTCGGGGCGGCTGCCCGTCCAGATCCCCGCCTCGCCGGCCATCAACCCCTCCACCTACCTGCAGCCGCCCCTGGGCAGGAAGGCCGAGGGCATCACGGTGCTCGACCCGACCCCGGCGTACGCGTTCGGGCACGGGCTGTCGTACGCGGCCATCGAGTACGTCGCCATGACCACCGGACTCACGGAGTGCCCCGTGGACGGCGAGATCGAGGTGTCGGTGACCGTGCGCAACGCCGGCGACAGGCCGGCCGAGGAGGTCGTGCAGCTCTACGCCTCCGACCCGGTCGCGCAGGTCGCCAGGCCCGCGCTCCAGCTCGTCGGCTTCGCGCGGGTGGCGCTGGCGCCGGGGGAGAGCCGCGTGGTGGCGTTCGACGTGCCCGCGGACGCGTTCTCCTACACCGGCGTCGAGCTGCGCCGCATCGTCGAGCCGGGGATCGTCACGCTCGCCGCCGGCCCGTCCGCGGACGAGCCGCCGCTGCGCCAGGTCATCCGGCTCACCGGCGACACCCGCGAGCTGCGTGGCGCGCGGCGCCTCACCACCCGAACCCGCCTCCTGGAGGGCTGAACGTGCGGACCTACGACAACCCGGTGCTCGGTGGCTTCCACCCCGACCCCAGCGTGTGCCGGGTCGGCGGGGACTACTACCTCGCCTGCTCCAGCTTCGAGTACTTCCCCGGCATCCCGATCTTCCACAGCCGCGACCTGGTGCACTGGCGGCAGATCGGCAACGCGCTCGACCGGCCCGAGCAGCTCAGGCTCCCGCCCGGGACCGCGTCGTCGGGCGGCGTGTTCGCGCCCACGCTGCGCCACCACGACGGCCGGTTCTACCTGGTCGACACGAACGTGAGCGACCGCGGCAACTTCATCGTCAGCGCCGACCGCCCCGAGGGCCCGTGGTCCGACCCGGTCTGGATCGACCTGCCGGGCGTCGATCCCGACCTGGCGTGGGACGAGGACGGCTCGTGCTGGTGCGCCGTGTCCGGGGTCAAGCTGGCGCGCATCGACCCGGAGACGGGCAAGGTGCTGGAGGGGCCGTTCCCGACCTGGTCCGGCACCGGGCTGCAGTGGCCGGAGGCGCCGCACCTCTACCACATCGGCGAGTGGTGGTACCTGCTGATCGCCGAGGGCGGCACCGACCGGGGGCACGCCGTCTCGATCGCGCGCGCCCGCTCGCCGCGCGGCCCGTTCGAGCCCGCGCCGGCGAACCCGATCCTGTCCCATCGCAGCACCGACCTGCCCATCCAGTGCACCGGCCACGCCGACCTCGTGCAGGCCGCCGACGGGACGTGGTGGATGGTGCTGCTCGGCACCCGGCCGCGCGGGCACACTCCGGGCTTCCACGTGCTGGGGCGGGAGACGTTCCTGGTGCCGGTCGAGTGGCGGGACGGCTGGCCCGTCGCGGGCCCGGTGCTCGAACGGCATCCGGCGCCCGCCGCCTGGCACCCGTTCCCGCCGGCGCCGTCGCGTGACGACTTCGACGCCGGCACGCTGGCCCCGTACTGGATCTCGCCCCGCACCCGCCCCGAGGGCTCCTGGTCGCTGTCGGAGCGGCCGGGCCTGCTCACCCTGCACGCCACCGGCCCGACGCTCGACCGGCCCGGGTACACGTTCATCGGCCGCCGGCAGCAGCATCCCGACTGCCGCATCAGCGCCCGCCTCGACCCGGGGTCCGGCACCGGCGGGCTGTCGGTCCGGCTGGACGAGGCCCACCACTACGACCTGGAGGTGGGCGAGGGAACGGCCCGGGTGATCGCCCGCATCGGGCCGGTGCGGCAGTGCGTGGCCGAGCGGCCGGTGCCTGCCGGGCCCGTCACGCTCACCCTGACCTTCCGCACGACGGACCTGCTCCCGCCCTCCGTGACGGCCCCGGCCACCGAGCCGCTCGGCGTCGGCGCGGGCGGCCCCGACACGATCGCCTTCTCCGTGGACGGGCAGGTGCTCGCCGAGCTCGACGGCCGGTACGTCGCCACGCAGGTCGCCGGCGGCTTCACCGGGCGAGTCGCCGGCATGTACGTCACGCGCGGCAGCGTCGCCTTCGACTGGTTCGACTACGAGCCCGCCACCTAGCGGACCCCGCCGCGTACTTTGCCCGCCAGGCGGCGGAAGAACGCGGCTGGGTGAACGCGGCCGGGTGAACGCGGGTCAGGGCAGTCGGAGCTCGGCGAAGACGCCGCGGTGGTCGGTGCGTGGCACGTCCAGGAACTCCACCCGGCTCACCGCCACCCGCCGATCGGCCACCACGTGGTCGATGGAGATGATCGGCGGGATCGGGCGGAAGTTCGGCCACGTCGGCACCAGTCCCTTGCCCACCTGCTCGGCCGCGTCCACGTACCCGCGGTCGAGCAGGTCGCGGAAGGCCCGGTGGTCGAGGCCGGCGTTGAAGTCACCGGCCAGCACCCGCACCACCGACGGGGAGGGGGAGGGGAGGGCGCGCAGGGCGGCGTTCCACTCCGCCTCCTTGCGGCCCAGGGGCGGGTTGGGATGCACGGCCACGAACTCGATCTTCCCGCCTCCGGGCAGCGACACGGCGGCGGCCGGCATGTTGTGCCCGATCGGCGTGAACAGGCCGGGCAGCTCCGTCACCGGATACTTGGAGTAGATGCCGCTGCCCGTCACGTCGAACTCCGGCTGCAGCACCCGGTACGGCATGAGTTGCCGCAGCCCGGCAGCGTCCAGCTGCTCGGCCTCGGCATGGGTCAGCTCCAGGGCGCTGAGCACCTCGACGTCGTTGCGGCGGACGTAGTCCACCACGGTCCGCGCGTCACCCCGGCCGAACAGGTTGACCGCCAGCACCCGGAGCGCCGGCCCCTTGGCCGCGGGTTGCTCGGCGGCGATCGTCCGCGGCGCCACGACCGCGACCATCGCCACGCATGCCAGCGCGGCCACGAGCGCCGCCCACCGGTTGCGCCGCAGCAGCGACACCAGCGCGGTCAGCGCCGCCAGCCCGGCGCCCCACGGTGTCACGGTCATGAGCTGGGTCGGGAAGGAGCCCTGCTCCCAGCCGCCGATCCGGACGACGGCCCACACGGCCAACAGCACGGCGACCGTCCAGGTGAACCATCGCCTGCGCCGCCGCTTCGGTTTCCGCTGCTCGCCGGCCCCGGCCTGCTCGATGCCGACCGCCGTGCTCACGCCGCGGTCCCGTCGTCCCCGATCCGATACACAGCTTGCACCTTAAACGGCTCGGCAGGAGACGGCGCCGCGCAACCTGTGAAGGCCCTCAGGTTCGCGGCTAGCGCTTGCGCCCCACCCCGGCGTACATCCAGGCCGTCTCGTCGGGGAAGAGCGGCTCGTCGCGCCACTTGGAGACCGCCACCAGGCCGGGCTCGACCAGATCGAACCCCTCGAAGTAGCGGGCGATCTGCTCGCCGGTCCGCGGCGTGCGGTGCATCGCCTGCGACCGCGTCGCCTCCAGGTAGTCGTCGGCCACCTGCCGCGGGATGAGGTCGAGCGTCAGATGGCTGAGCACCAGGTAGCTGCCCGGCGGCAGGGCCTGCGCGTACGTCTTGACCAGCCGCTCGGGGTCGTCGGCGTCGGGGATGTGCATGAGGATCGCGACCATGACCAGCGCGATCGGCTGGGTGAAGTCGAGGGTGGCCAGCACGTCGGGGTGCTCGAGGATCGAGCGCGGCTCGCGGACGTCGGCCTCGATGTAGGCCGTCCTGCCCTCGGGCGTGCTGGTCAGCAGGGCCCTGGCGTGTGCCATCACGATGGGGTCGTTGTCGACGTAGACCACCCGCGACTGCGGCGCCCGCTCCTGCGCGACCTCGTGGGTGTTGCCCTGGCCGGGGATGCCGGTGCCCAGGTCGAGGAACTGCCGCACGCCGAGGTCGGCCAGATGGTGCACCGCCCGGCCCAGGAAGGCCCGGTTGTTCCTGGCGCTCTCGCGGATCCCCGGCACCGCGGCCATGGTCTGCTCGGCCACCCGGCGATCGGCCTCGAAATTGTCCTTGCCGCCGAGCCAGTAGTCGTAGACGCGGGCGGAGTGAGGGATGTTCGGGTTGATGCCGTGCGGTGCGGTCACACGCCGATCTTAAGTCAGGCGACTGTCACGCCGTCACGAATTCGGCGATGATCACCGTCGCGTCACCCTTCGGCTCCGCGGCGGCCATCTCGTCATACATCCGGTCCAGGCAGGCCGCCGGCGACGCGCCTCCGGCGAGCAGCACCCTCATCCGCGCCGTGCCCAGCGCCTTGATCGCCCCGTCGGTGACGATCGCCACGCGGTCGCCGGGGCGCAGCACCACCGAGCCGATCTCCGGGGTCAGTGCCGGGAGCAGGCCGGCCCCGCGTGGCGGCGGGCCGTCGCCGGACACGTGCGGCGTCGTCAGCCGGCGCGGCTCCCCGCCCTTCGGGCAGTGCCAGATCTCGCCGTCGCCCACGTGCGCGAAGCGCAGCCGCGGGTTCTCCGCCCGCTCCAGCACGACCAGGTCCAGGGTGCTGACCGGCTCGGGCCCCGCCGAACCGGTCCCCGCCGAACCGGTCAGGGTCGGACCGGTCAGGCCCGGGGCGGGCGGGGCCGCGGTCCGGACGGCGCGGTGCGCCGCCCGCGCGCACTCGTCCAGCCCTTCCTCGCCGTGCTGCGGGCGCGCCGCGACGACCGCGCCGAGTGCCAGCGCGGCGGCCGCCTGGGCGGAATCCCCGCCGCCCACACCCCTGGCCGCCGCGATCAACCGTTCCTGGACGACGTACGCGTCTGACGGCCGCCCCTGCCCGCCCTCGTACGTGCCCCCCACCGCCACCAGCCGCGGTCGCGCCACCGGCATTCCGGCCGGCCAGTTCCCGTGCCGTCCCCTGACCGTCATCACGGACAGGCAGCCCAGCAGGAACGTGATCACGAACACTGTCATCAGGTCCCCTCCCACCGCGATCTCCGCGGCACATCGCGTCCTAGTACACGCTCTTGTGAAGGGACGCGGCTGACGGCCGTTCGGCCGTCGTAGCACCCTGACGGCCGATCAGCCGTCATGCCACGGGGCGGGGCGCGGGACAGGGTTCGGTTGGGGCGGGACCACCGCAGCAGAGCCGAGGAAGACGACAATGAGGCCCACGACGCCACGCGTCATCGCAAAAACCGCGACATGCGCGGAAGAAACCCTTTCGCATGCTCTTTTAGCCATTATCGTGAGATCCATTCTGTGCCCATATCGCGTGCGGACGGCTCATGGCTCTCACCGGTTCCACGAGATACGACACGAGGTACGACTCGGCCACCAGGCAACTGACCAAGGCCGTCGCGCGGACGGGGGCGGGCGCACGCAGCGCCGTGGGCTCGGTGGCGGTCGTGGCGGCCCTGTTCGGGGCGGTCGCGCCGGTCTCCGCCTCGTGGCTGGCACCCATGCTGCTGATCCACCTCGCCTCGACGCTCCTGTACGTGCGCGTGTTCTGGCGCAAGGACCTGCTGCCCCACTGGCTGGTGGCCGGTGATGTGGCCATCACTGTCGCGCTCTGCCTGGCACAGGTCCACCTCGTGCCGGTGGAGGCGCTCGTCACGGGGTCGAGCTGGGTGCACGGGCTGGTCACGATGACCGTCGTCATGGCCGGGGTGACCTGGCGACCCAGGACGGCGATCCCCGTCGGGCTCGCCGTGGCCGCGGCGTTCGCGGCCGGCGTGCGGCTGGCCTCGCCCGCCCACGACGCGTACGGCTCCCTCGGGATCCACCTCGTCCAGCTGCTCGCGATCGTGCTGCTCATGACGCTGCTGCGCCGCTCGGCCGCCTCGGCCGACGCCTTCCTGCGGCAGAGCGCGCGCGCCCAGATCTCCCTCATGGTGGAACGGCTGCGCCGCGAGGACGAGCTGCGCCAGGTCGGCAGCATCCACGAGACCTCGCTGCACACGCTCACCATGGTCGGCCACGGCACCTACGACGAGCCGTCGCCCACCCTGCGCGACCAGGTCGCCACCGACCTGGCGGCGCTGGAGAAGCTGCGCGACCAGCCGCACGCCGGCTCCGTTCCCATCGCCCTGGACTCGCTGCTCGACGAGGTGGCCGGGCGGGCCGCCGGCCTCGACGTACGCCGCCGCCTGACCCCCGAGACCGTCCCCGGCGACGTCGCGGAGCGCTTCGCCCGCGCCGTCACCGAGGCCCTGGCGAACGTCGCCCTGCACGCCGGCGTCCGCGAGGCCGAGCTCGTCTCCGGCAGGCGCGACGGCGAGATCGTGGTCGAGGTCGCCGACTCCGGCCGCGGCTTCGACCAGCACCGCTTACCGCCCGACCGGTTCGGCGTGCGCGGCTCGATCCTCGACACGATGCGCTCCCTGCCGAACGGCGGCGCGGAGATCTCCTCCGGTGACCGGGGCACCCGGGTGAGCCTGTGGTGGCGCCCATGACCGAGGAGATCGAGCAGATCGCCCGCCGCTACGCCCGCTACACCGCGCTCGGCGCGGTCGTCATCGCCGGCGTCTGGCACCTCGGCTACGACCTCACCGTCACCCTCACCGGCTGGAGCTCCTTCCGCTGGCCGTGGGTCGCCCTCGCCGCCTGGGTGCTCTACTCCGCCGTCTTCGTGGTCGGCGCGCTCGCGCTGTCGAACACCTCCCGCGGCCCGGACCGCATCCTGGGGCTCGCCCTCGCCACCCTCGCCGTGGACGTCGCGGTGATCCTGGCCTCCCGCCCCGAGGAACTGCTCGGCATCAGCGACTGGGGCTGGGGCTCCATCGGCTGGATCGGCGTCATGCTGACCTGGGGCCGGCCGCGCTGGCGTACCGAGATCATCGTGTTCCTGGCCGCGAACGCCGGGATCATGCTGGCCGCCATGGCCGTCCTGGGCGCGCTCGACCGCGTCTCCATCGCCAAGTACCTGGTCGTCATCGCCGGCGGCGTCACCATGCAGCTCGGCTACATGGCGGGCTGCCACCTGCTGCGCACCCGCGCCGAGGAGACCGTGCTGCTGGCCCGCAGGCTCGCCGCCGACGACGCCTGGCGCGAGTCGGCCCAGCGTATCCACGCCGACCGCCTGCGCCGCTACGAGGCCATCCGCGACGTCGCCGAGTCGCTGCTCACCCAGCTCGCCAACGGCGCCGACCCCGGCGACCCGCGCGTGCGCGAGGACTGCACGGCCGGCGCGATGCGCCTGCGGCGGCTCATCACCGAGCGCGAGGACGTGCCGGACGAGCTGGTGTCCGTGCTGCGCGAGCGCATCGACGCGGCCGAGCGGCGCCAGGTCCTCGTGACGGCCCCGCCGTTCGGCGAGCGGCTGCCCGCCCTGCCGGACGGCGTGCGCGAGGACCTGCTCAGAGCGCCCGTCAGGGCACTGGACGGCGCCAGGAGCCGCGCCAGGGTCACCGTGTCCGCCATGTCCACGATGGTCAGCGTGGCGGTCGTGGCGGACAACGAGGACCTGCCCATCAGCCCCACCCCTGTCCGGGAGGCCAGCGGGGTCGTCGTCAGCTACCAGCGGCTTGGAGGTGAGGTATGGGTCAACAGCATCTGGCAGGGCCGGTGACGGTCGCCCTGGTGGAGGATCACCAGGTCGTGGTGGACGGCGTGCGCTCGTGGTTCGCGCCGCCCACCCCGGTCGAGCTCGTCGCGCAGGGCCCCACCATCGAGTCCGTCCGCGGCACGACCGCCGACGTGCTGCTGCTCGACCTCAACCTCAACGGCACCATGGTCGTGGACCGGGTCGCCGAGCTGTGCGCGGGCGGGCAACGGGTGATCGTCTTCTCCGAGCACGAGGAGCCCGAGATCGTCCGCAAGGTGCTGGACGCCGGCGCCTCGGCCTTCATCGGCAAGGGCCGCGCGACCAGGGAGTCCTGCGTGGAGACGATCCTGGAGGTGGCCGCCGACCGGCCCACCGTCACGCCGCCGATGGCCCACGCCATCGCCACCGACGAGGGCCCTCACCGGCCCCAGCTGTCCGACAAGGAGCGGGCGGCGCTGCTGTACTGGTTCCAGTCCATGTCCAAGGCGTCGGTGGCCGCGCGCATGGGGATCAAGGAACGGACGGTGCGGCAGTACATAGACCGGGCGCGGGTCAAATACGCGGCGGCCGGAAGGCCCGCGCCCACCAAGGAGAAGCTGCTCATCTGCGCCATCCAGGACGGCCTGGTCCGCCCTGACGAGGTGACCGTCTACACTTCGTTGGCCGCTCAGGCGCCTGCTGACCAGCAGGAATGATGCTCCTGGACCTCGGTGCTCCCGGCAGGAGGGGGCCGGCAGAGCCGGGGTCCAGGTCTATTCGAGAAGCTGGGCGGGGTCGAAGCTGACAGGGAAGGGCTTGGCCAGTTTCGCTACGGTGCCGGCCTTGTAGGCGGTCGGCGGGCCGTAGGTGTCGCCGTTGAGCTCGTGAACGTAGAGAACGGGACCTTCGTCCAGCTCGATTCGCCAGTAGGTGGGAATGCCGGCCTTCGCATAGACCTTGGCTTTGAGATCTTCATCCCGCAGGCGGGTGCTCGGGCTTCCTATCTCCACCGCGAGCAGCATGTCCTGCGGGGTGAACATGAGCTGCCTGATCCTCACCGAGCTTCTCGGCACGATGACGACGTCGGGTATGTAGTAATCCTTGTCCGACACGCGCAAGTTGATGGCGGTCAAGGTCACCAGGTCAGGCGGTGCTGCGGCCTGCAGGATGAACATCACGTTGGATATCGCCAGCTGGTGCAGGATGGTGGGGGAAGGGCTCACCAGTAGGCTCCCGTTGAAGAGCTCGTAGCGGTTCCCGTCGTCGGGGAGCTCGAGCAGATCGTCGATCGTGAACGGTCGGCCGCTCGGAAGAAACGGGTTCGTCCTGTGCGGTTCGATCGTCGCCATGGTTGTCACCCACCCATTGTCGGGAGTCGCGCCCTCGCCCACATGCTACTTCCCCGAATTCCGTCACTTTAAGTTTCGATGCCGTTACATAACGGACGGGGGTGGTCGCCGGTTGAAACTTTCAACTCTGTGACCCATCCACGGAAAGCCCTTTCCGCTGCTCAGCAGGGACATCGCCCCGTCCCGCCCGCCGCTGACAACCACCCTCACTTGGCCCCGCCCGGACGGTCAGATACCGTCCCCCACCGGGAGCGCTCCTCACCACCGGAACCCCGACCGGAAACACGGAGACCGCACATGCCCCAAGTAGCACCCCGCCGGGCGAAGCGCGCCCTGATCCTGCTGATGTCCCTGGCGATGATCTTCACCGTCCCGCTGACCGGCACCGCCTCGGCGCACGGCTCGGTCGTCGACCCGGCCTCCCGCAACTACGGCTGCTGGCTGCGCTGGGGCAGCGACTTCCAGAACCCCACCATGCAGCAGCAGGACCCCATGTGCTGGCAGGCATGGCAGGACAACACCAACGCCATGTGGAACTGGAACGGCCTCTACCGCGACGGCGTCGGCGGCAACCACCAGGGCGTCATCCCCAACGGCCAGCTCTGCAGCGCCGGCCAGACGCAGGACGGCCGCTACCGCTCCATGGACACGCCCGGCGCGTGGAAGATGACGAACCTCGGCAGCACGTTCGACATCCGCCTCACCGACCAGGCCTACCACGGGGCCGACTATATCCTCGTGTACATCACCCGCCAGGGTTACGACGCGACGACCACGCGGCTCGGCTGGAACCACCTGGAGCTGGTCCGCACCACGCCCAGGTACGCGCCCGCCAACACGTACCCGATCACGGGCCTGAGCAAGGGCTCGCGCACCGGCCGCCACGTGGTCTTCACGGTGTGGAAGGCCTCGCACATGGACCAGACGTACTACTTCTGCAGCGACGTCAACTTTAGCTAGCCGCCCCGCCCACGAGCGGCCCCGCCGGGCAACGCGCCACGGCGGGGCCGCTCCGGCCGTTCACCAGGTCACGCGGAGCGCGTTCAGGCCGTACACGATGCTGAACGCGCGGAACGCGGGCTGCTCGTCCGGGTCCGCCAGGGCGAGGCCGGGGAAGCGGCGCAGCAGGGCGGGGAAGGCGACGCGCATCTCCATCCGCGCCAGCGGCGCCCCGAGGCAGTGGTGCACGCCGTGGCCGAAGGCGAGGTGGCCGGCGGCTCCCCGGGTGATGTTGAGGGCGTCGGGGTCGTCGATGAAGGCGCCGTCGCGGTTGGCGGCCGGGGTGGAGCAGATGACGAGCGAGTTCGCGGGGATGGTGTGCCCGGCGATCTCCACGTCCGTGGTGGTCGTGCGCGGCGGCAGCGCCTGTACGACGGACAGCCAGCGCAGCAGCTCCTCGACGGCGGGCTCGACCCGCGCCGGATCGTCGCGGACCAGCGCGAGCTGCTCGGGGTGCCGCAGCAGGGCCAGGGTGCCCAGGGCGAGCATGTTCGCGGTCGTCTCGTGGCCGGCCAGCAGGAGCAGGCTCGCGATGCCGATCAGCTCGTCGGTGGACAGGTCGTCGCCGTGCTTGCGCACCAGCATGCCCAGCAGGTCCTCGCCGGGATCGGCCTGCGCGCGGGCGACCAGGCCGGCCATGTAGGCGCGGTCCTCCCGCCGGGCCGCGGCCTGCTCCTCCGCCGGCAGCGACGCGTCCACCATGCGGGCCGAACGCTCGTGGAACTCGGCGCGGTCGGCGTACGGCACCCCCAGCAGCTCGCAGATCACCAGCGACGGCACGGGCAACGCGAAGTGCGCCACCAGGTCGGCCGGCTTGCCCGCCCGCTCCAGATCGTCCAGGGCCGCCTGCACGATCTCCTCGATCCGCGGTTCCAGCCTGCGCATCCGGCGCACCGTGAACTCCGCGGTGAGCATCCGGCGCAGCCGCGTGTGCTCCGGCGGGTCGAACCCGATGAGCTGGCCCGCGCGCAGCCGCTCCCGCTCGCCGGCGTCCAGCGCGGCGGCGCCCGGCATCGGCGTCAGCGCGCTGCTGAACCGGGCCGGATCCGCCAGCACCGCGCGCACGTCCTCATGGCGGCAGACCAGGTACGCGGGCATGCCGAACGGCGTCTCGACCCGCACCACCCCCTCGCCGTCGCGGGCCCTGGCCAGCGCCTCGACCGGGTCGAGACCGTCGCGTCGCATGTGCGGCGGCGATTCCAGCGTTCGTGCCATTGTCCGTCCTTTCGACCGGCTCAGGACGCCGTCCAGAGCCGGAGCTTGTCGGGGTTGCGCACGGCCCAGATGTGCTTGATCCGGTCGCCCGCGATGTCGAACGCGCACACCGTCACGGTGACGCCGTCGCGCTGGACGATCAGGCCGGGCCGGCCGTTGACCATACGCTCCAGGATCGTCACGTCCCGTAGCAGCGTGGTGAACTTGGTCAGCCCGCGCACGATCTGCTCGGCGCCTTCGACCGGGTGGAGCAGGGTGCTGACGATGCCTCCGCCGTCGGCGGTCACCGTGGCGTCGGGGTCGAGGAGCGCGACGAGGGCGTTGATGTCCTTGGCCTCCCAGGCCTGCTTGAAGTCCCTGACGATGCCGGCCTGCCGGGTCTCCTGGGCCGTGGGGGCGTGCGCGTCGCGGATGCGGCGACGGGCGGAGGTGGCGAGCTGGCGGCAGGCCGCCGGGCTGCGGCCGACGATCTCGGCCACCTCGGCGAACGGGTAGCGGAAGACGTCGTGCAGGATGAACGCGACGCGTTCCGCCGGGGTCATCGATTCGAGCACGACGAGGAAGGCCATGTTGACCGACTCGTCGAGGGTCACCCGGTCGGCCGGGTCGCCCGGCCGGGCGCCCATCCACTCCGTACGGTCGGGCAGCGGCTCCGGCAGCCACTCGCCCACGTAGGTTTCGCGCCGGACCCGGGCCGAGGTGAGCACGTTGAGGCACAGGCGGCCGGCCACCTTCGTCAGCCAGGCGCCGGGCGACTCGATGGCCTCCTGCTCCTCGCGGGACATCGCGTACCAGCGGGCGTAGGTCTCCTGGACGACGTCCTCGGCGTCGGCCAGCGAGCCGAGCAGCCGGTAGCCGAGGTTGATCAGGTGCTGCCGCTCGCTCATGATCACGCTCAGTCCGGCATCGGGTCGAGTGGGCATCGTGTCGCTGACTCCCTTGGTCGTGTCGGGCTTCACCCATTCGACAAGACGGCCCGGCGAACTGTGAGGCCGGGGCGGCCACCTCACATTCCCGGCCGCAGCGCTGTCGGACGTACCGGAGCCACCTGGCGCAAGGCACGAGCCGGAGAAGAGAAGACCTCATGTCCACACCCACGACCATCAAGCAGGGCAACCTCACGTTCTTGCGTGTCGCGATCGCCCTGCAAACCCTGGCCGTCTTCGCCGCCCCGGTCACCGCCGGGTTGCTGCTGACCACGCCCAGCGGGCACGTTCTGCACAGCGCCGCGGCGTACAGCGTGTTCACCGTGGCCCTGGTGCACCTGGCGGCGGCGATCCTGGCGTGGCGGCCGGGCGGCGGCCCGCCCAGGCCGATCCTGAACGCGGCCGGGTTCCTCGCGGCCACGCTGGCGCAGGTCGCGCTGGGCATCGCGCACGTGACGACCCTGCACGTCCCGCTGGGCGTGCTGATGTTCGGCATGAGCCTCCTCCAGCTCAGCCGCATCCTCAAGGCCTCGTGATCGCTGATATCGAGAAGGGAACCTTCACCATGTCCACATCTCACAAGATCGTTGTCGTCGGCGGCGGTTACGCCGGCACGCTCGCGGCCAACCACCTGCGGATGCGCGACGACCTCGACATCACGCTGGTCAATCCCCGGCCGCAGTTCGTCGACCGGATCCGGCTGCACCAGTACGTGGCCGGCACCGGCGAGGCCACGGCCGACTACGGCACGCTGCTCGGCGAGGGCGTCAAGCTCGTCGTGGACAGCGTCGCGCGCATCGACACCGCCGCCCGCGAGGTGCGGCTGGAGTCGGGGGGCGCGCTGGACTACGACTACGTCATCTACGCGGTCGGCAGCACCGGGGCGATACCGCCGGCGGTGCCCGGCGTGGCCGAATTCGCGTTCGACATCGCCGAATGGGAGTCGGCGCAGCGGCTGCGCGCCGGGCTGGCGGAGTTGCCCCGCGATGCCCGCGTCACCGTCGTCGGCGGCGGGTTGACCGGCATCGAGACGGCTGCCGAGCTGGCCGAGCAGGGGCGCAGGGTCACGCTGGTGTGCGGTCAGGCCCTGGCGCCGACGTTCAGCGCGTCGAGTCGCCGGTACATCGCGAGCTGGCTGTCCAGGCACGATGTGACCGTGCTCGAAGGCGTCGCGGTGAGCGAGGTCCGGCCGGACGCGGTCGTCCTCACCGAGGGAGCGGCGCGACCGAGCGGGCTGACCATCTGGGCGACCGGTTTCGGCGTGCCGCAACTGGCGGTCGCGAGCGGGCTGCGTACCGACGAGCTCGGCCGCCTGCTCACCGACGAGACGCTGACCAGCATCGACGACGACCGCATTGTCGCGGCGGGGGACGCCGCCGCACCGTCGGGCCGGCCGCTGCGGATGAGCTGCTACGCCGCCGGGCCGCTCGGGGCGCAGGCCGCCGACACCGTGCTGAGCCGCATCGCGGGCACCGAACCGGAGCTGATCAACGTGCGCTTCACGGGGGCGTGCGTCAGCGTCGGCCGGCACACGGGCATCCGGCAGTTCGCCCGCAAGGACGACACCGCGGTGAACTTCTTCATCGGCGGCCGCCCGGGCGCGGCGATCAAGGAGGCGACCTGCAAGCTCGCGCTGGGCAGGATCCGCCGAGAGGCCCGCAAGCCGGGCTCCGTGGTCTACGTGAAGGGCGGCCCCCGCTCCGTGGAACCGGCCCTCGTCTGACCCGCCGGGTCGGGGCGGCGACCGCTCGCCCTGGTCGTCAGCACGGTGGACGGGGTGCCCGTGGCCACGCACGCGCCCGTCCTGCCGGGCGAGGCGGGCACGCTGGTCGGGCACCTGGCCAGGGCCAACCCGCAGTGGCGCTCGTTCGAGTCGTCGCCGGAGGTGCTGGTGGTCTTCTCCGGGCCGCACGGTTACGTCTCGCCCACCGTGTACGGCACGGATCCGGCCGTACCGACCTGGGACTACGCGGCCGTGCACGTGACCGGCAGGGTGGAGCTGATCGACGACGCGCTGGAGGTGGTCGAGCGCACGGTGGCGGCGGCGGAGTCGCTGCGCTCGCCGTCCTGGGAGCCGACGCCCGCCTCCAGGGAGAGGTTCCGCGCGCTGCTGCCCGGGGTAGTGGCCTTTCGCGTACATGTCCGTACGCGGGAGAGCGTGTTCAAGCTGAGCCAGGACCTCGACGACGAGCGGTACGCTCGCGTGCGCGCCTGCGCCGGCGCTGAGAACCCGAGACTCGCCGAGTTGATGGACAGGTCATGACATTTCCCACGTTCACCTCCAGCCAGACCGACCCCCGCGCCCGCGGCAAGGAACTCGGCACGCACCTGCGCAAGCAGGTCGCCGCCAACCTCGCCGGCTACACCGACCTCTTCCGGGTCGCCGGAGCCGGTGACGCCCAGGTGCGCGCGTGGGGCGAGCGGGCGCTGGACGCCGGCGCCGCCTGGGCGCCGGCGCTGGCCGAGGAGATCGCCGGCATCGCGGCGGGCGCCGGGCTGGAGCCGTGGCAGGTCGCCGTGATCAACGCCCGCACCGAGATCCTGGCCGCCATCGACATGGTCGGGCACGGCGAGTGCTCGACCTCGGTGGTGCTGCCGCAGGACGGCCCGCCGCGCACGGTGCAGACGTGGGACTGGCACGACCACCTGCGCGACGCGCCGGTGCTGTGGGAGTACGAGCAGGCCTCGGGCCGCGTCGTGCGCACGTTCACCGAGGCGGGCACGCTGGCCAAGATCGGCGCCACCACGGCGGGCCTCGGCGTGCACTTCAACATCCTGCGCCACGAGTCCGACAGCCCCGAGCTGGGCGTGCCCGTGCACCTGATCGCCCGCCGCATCCTCGACGAGGCGGCCACCGTGGAGGAGGCGGCCGACATCGCCCGCTCGGCCCGGGTGTCGGCCTCCACCGTCATCACGGTGGTGACCGAGTCGCACGCGGCCTCCATCGAGATCTCCCCGGCAGGGGTGGCCGTCATCCCGCCGGGCCCCGACGGCGTCCTGCTGCACTGCAACCACTTCCTCGACGCCGGCCTGGCGGCGGGGGAGCGGCACGCCACCGAGCGGCCGGGCACCTACGACCGCATGCGGCACCTGGAGGCCAACGTCGAGGGGCTGAGCGGTGCCGAGCTGAACGGCCGGGCGCTGGCCATGCTCAGCCACGCCCCCGAGGGCGCGCCCGTCTGCGCCCACCCCGACCTCACCCAGCCGATCAACCAGCGCTGGGAGACCGTGGCGACGATCGGGCTCGACCTGCGGGCCGGGCGGCTGCGGGTGCACCGGGGCGGGCCCTGCCAGGTCACCGAGGCGACCTGGCAGACGTTCTGAGTGCCTACTTGAAGGCGGCGATCCCGGTCAGCGCCTTGCCGATGACCAGCGAGTGGATTTCGGAGGTCCCCTCGTAGGTCAGCACCGACTCCAGGTTCACGGAGTGCCTGATCACCGGGTACTCGAGGGTGATGCCGCTCGCGCCGAGCAGCGTGCGGCACTTCCTGGCGATCTCCAGCGCCTCGCGCACGTTGTTCAGCTTGCCGGCGCTCACCTGCTCGGGGGTGAGCGTGCCGGCCTCCTTCAGCCGGCCCAGGTGCACGGCCAGCAGCAGGCCCTTGCCCAGCTCCAGCGCCATGTCCGCGAGCTTCTCCTGGGTGAGCTGGTACGACGACAGCGGCCTGGCGAACACCTCGCGGTCGGCGGCGTACGCGATGGCCGTCTCCAGGCAGTCGAGCGCGGCCCCCATCGCCCCGAACACGATCCCGAACCTGGCCTCGTTCAGGCAGCCGAGCGGCCCGGACAGGCCCCTGGCGCCGGGCAGCATGGCCTGCGCCGGCAGGCGCACGCCGTCGAGCACCAGCTCGCTGGTCACGCTCGCGCGCAGGGAGATCTTGTGCTTGACGTCGTTGACGGTGAACCCCTTGGTGCCGGCCGGGACCAGGAAGCCCCGGATGCCCTCGTCCGTGCGCGCCCAGACCACCGCGACGTCCGACACCGAGCCGTTGGTGATCCACAGCTTGGTGCCGTTCAGTACCCAGTCGCCGCCCTCGCGCTTGGCCGTGGTGCGCATGCCGCCCGGGTCGGAGCCGAAGTCGGGCTCGGTCAGGCCGAAGCAGCCGATGCGCTCGCCGGCCGCCATCGCGGGCAGCCACTCCTGCTTCTGCTCCTCGCTGCCGTACTTCCAGATCGCGTACATGGCCAGCGAGCCCTGCACCGAGACGAGGCTGCGCAGCCCGGAGTCGGCGGCCTCCAGCTCCAGGCAGGCCAGGCCGTACGAGACGGCGCCCATCCCGGCGCAGCCGTAGCCGTCGAGGTGCATGCCGAGCACGCCGATCGAGCCGAGCGTGCGGGCCAGCTCGCGCGCGGGCAGCTCGCCGGCCTCGAACCAGCCGGCGACGTGCGGCCGGATCTCCCGGTCGCACACGCGCCTGACCGTGCTCCTGATCTCGCGTTCCTCCTCGGTCAGCAGCGTGTCCAGGGCGAACAGGGCGGTGGGTGCGATCATCGGCCTCTCCGTATTTTGGATCCAATATTGAAAATCCAATATGGCACAGTTAGGCTGCGTTGACCATGGACGTTCTGAATCTCATCGATGGCCGCTGGGTCGAGGGCGAGGGCGAGGAGTTCGCCGACACCAACCCCGCGCGGCCCGCCGAGGTCGTGGCGCGCGGGCGGTTCGCCTCCGCGCGCGAGGTGGAGGAGGCGATCGTCGCGGCGCGCGCCGCCGCGCCCGGCTGGGCCGCGACCCCGCACCACGCCCGCGCCGCCGTGCTGGCGGGAGCCGCCGAGCTCGTGGACGCCGGCGCCGTGGAGTGGGGCGCGGAGCTGGCCCGCGAGGAGGGCAAGACGCTGGCCGAGGCCGTCGCCGAGGTCAGGGGCGCCGCGCGCATCCTGCGCTACTACGCGAGCGAGGCCGACCGGGACAGCGGCGAGATCTTCGCCTCCCCGCGCCCCGGCGAGAACGTGCTCGTCGTCCGCAAGCCGATCGGCGTCGCCGGGCTGATCACCCCGTTCAACTTCCCGATCGCCATCCCCGCCTGGAAGATCGGCCCGGCCCTGACCTACGGCAACACCGTGGTGTGGAAGCCGTCCTCGCTGGTGCCGCTGCTCGCCTACCGGCTGGCGCATGCGCTGGTCGAGGCCGGGCTGCCGGACGGGGTGCTCAACCTCGTCCACGGCGAGGGCGAGGCGGGCTCGGCGATCGTCGGCCACCCGGGCGTGGACGCCGTGTCGTTCACCGGGTCCACGGCCGTCGGGCGGGCCGTCATCGCGCGATGCGGCGAGCTGGGCAAGCCGGTGCAGACCGAGATGGGCGGCAAGAACGCCTCCGTCGTGCTCGCCGACGCCGACCTCGACCACGCCGCCGAGCAGGTCTGCCTGGGGGCGTTCCGGTCGGCCGGGCAGAAGTGCACCGCCACCTCCCGGCTCATCGTGGCCACGCAGGTGGCCGACGAGCTGCTGGAGCGGGTGGCCGAGCGGGCCGCGCGGCTCGTCGTGGGCGACCCGCTGTCGCCGGAGGTGGAGATGGGCCCGCTGGTGAGCTCGGCCGCGCGGGACCGGGTGTCGGCCGGGGTGCGGCAGGCCGTCGGCGAGGGGGCCAAGCCGCTGGCCGGCGCCTCGCCGCTGGAACGCGAGGGCTGGTTCGTGCCGCCGACCGTGCTGGACCTGCCCGGGACCGGGGTGGACTTCTGGCGTACCGAGCTGTTCGGGCCCGTGGTCGGCGCCGTGCGGGCGTCGAGCGCGGAGGAGGCGCTCGGGCTGGCCAACCTCAGCGAACACGGCCTGTCGGCGGCCGTCTTCACCCGGGATCTCGGGGTGGCGCTGTCGGCGGTCGAGCGGCTGGAGGTGGGGGTGCTGCACGTCAACTCGGAGTCGGCGGGGACGTTCCCGTACGTGCCGTTCGGCGGGGCCAAGCAGAGCGGGTTCGGGCCCAAGGAGCAGGGGCGGGCGGCCAGGGAGTTCTACACCCGCACGGTCACCGTCTACCTGGGGGCGCCGGCGTGAGCGGAGCGCTCTCGGGGCTGCTGGTGGCCGACTTCAGCCGGGTGCTGGCCGGGCCCTACTGCACGATGCTGCTCGCCGACCTGGGGGCCGAGGTGGTCAAGGTCGAGCGGCCGGGGACCGGGGACGACACCCGCGCCTGGGGGCCGCCGTACGCCGCCGGGGAGGCGACGTACTTCCTGGGCGTGAACAGGAACAAGCGCTCGATCACCCTCGACCTGCGGGCCGACGTGGAGGTGGCACGGGCGCTCGCCGCGCGGGCGGACGTGCTCGTCGAGAACTTCAGGCCCGGCACGATGGACCGGCTCGGCCTGGGCTACGAGGCGCTGAGGGAGCTCAACCCCGGGCTGGTGTACTGCTCGATCACCGGGTTCGGGTCGGGGGCCGGGGCCGGGCTGCCCGGGTACGACCTGATCGCGCAGGCGGTCGGCGGGCTGATGAGCGTCACGGGCGAGCCGGACGGGCCGGGGACGAAGGCCGGGGTCGCGCTGGTGGACGTGATCACCGGCCTGCACGCGGCCCTCGGCATCATGGCCGCCCTCCGCCACCGCGACCACACGGGACAGGGCGGCCGGGTGGGCGACGCCGCGCGGTCGTCCGGCGCCGGGCAGCGCGTGGAGGTCTCGCTCCTGTCGTCGCTGCTGTCGGCGCTGACCAACCACGCCTCCGCCTACGCCGCCGCCGGAGTCGTCCCTCAGGCCATGGGCAACCGGCACCCCAGCATCGTCCCGTACGAGGTGTTCCGGGCCGCCGACCGGCCGATCGTCATCGCGGCCGGGAACGACCGCCAGTTCCAGGCCCTGTGCGCGGCACTCGACCGGCCGGACCTCGCCCAGGACCCCCGCCACGCGACCAACGCCGAACGGGTGGCCGCCAGGGACACCCTGGTCGCCGACCTGAACGCGGCCCTGGCCGGGCGCACGGCGGACGAGTGGTTCGACAGGCTCACCGCCGCCGGGGTGCCGTGCGGGCCGATCAACGACCTGGCCGCCGCCTTCGCCCTCGCCCAGGACCTCGGCCTGGAGCCGGCCGTCGAGCTCGACGGCGTCGGCCAGGTCGCCAACCCCATCCGCCTCAGCGCCACCCCGCCCTCCTACCACCGCCCGCCGCCCGCGCTCGGGCAGGACGACACCTGGCTCCGTGAGATATTGGACCGGTGAGTCCGGACGAGGCACGACGCAGGCCGCCCACGGCCCAGCAGTTCGTGCTGGGTGAGCTGCGCCGTGCCATCACCACCGGCCGGCTGCGCCCCGGCACCCCCATCAGGCAGGACGCGCTGGCCGAGGAGCTGCAGGTCAGCCGGGTCCCCCTGCGGGAGGCGCTCAAGACGCTCGAAGGCGAGGGGCTGGTCACGTACAAGCCGCACAAGGGCTACTGCGTCGCCATGCTCTCCCTCGACGACCTGCGCGAGGTCTACCGCATCCGCGAGCTGCTCGAGGAGGAGGCCGTGCGCGCGGCGGTGGCCAGGCTCACCGACGACGACCTCCACCGGATCGAGGCGGCGCAGGAGGAGGTCGAGCGGGCCGCCGCGGCGGGCGACGTGGCGGCCATGGCGACGGCCAACCGGACCTTCCACATGACGCTGTTCGACTGCGCGGGCATGCCACGCCTGGCCCGGCTGATCAGGACACTGTGGGACACGACCGACGCCTACCGGTCGATGTACTACGGCGACGCGGGCAACAGGGAGCGGGTGGTCAAGGAGCACCGTGCCGCACTCGACGCGCTGCGCCGCCGCTCCGCCGACGAGGCCGTGGCCACGCTCAACGTCCACCGCGACCGCGCCGTCGCCGAGCTGGAGCCGCTCCTGGATGCTTGAGATCGTCGATCACCAGGCGCGGCGGCTGCTGATCGCCGTGCACCTCGCCCGCCCCGCGCGTCGCTGACCCCGCCCCGCGCGTCGCCCGTCTCGCGCCCCGCTGACCCCGCCCCGCTGACCCCGCCCCGCGCGTCGCCCGTCTCGCGCGTCGCTGACAACTAGCGCAGGGTCAGGGCCGAGAGGTGCTCGCCCCGGTGACCCAGCAGGTCCACCTCGACCCCCGTGCCGCCGGCCTGCCAGGCCAGCGCCTGCAGGCCGTGCTCCGGGACCATGATGTCCCGCTCCCCGAGCCGCACCACCCCCACCTCGGCCGACAGCCGCACGATCCCGTAACCGACCCACCGGTACGGCCGGCGCAGCCACGGCACCGGGCTGGCGTTGAACCGGGCGCTCTGCCCGGTGTGGGCGTGCCCGTCGAGCGCGGTGCACCCCGGGCGCGGTCGCAGGACGCTCTCGTCGTCCGGGTCGGCCGCGACGGTGCCGCCGGTACGCAGGTGCCACCGGCCGCCGCGCTTCGGGGACAGCAGCCACACGTCGAGCCAGAACAGCCCCACCCCGTCGAGCCGGGCGAAGGCCGTGGCCGCCAGGCGGTCGCCGACGTACAGGGAGAGCGGGGTGAAGCGGTGCCGGCCACCGAGCGTCTCCGGCAGCTCCTTGGGCAGACCGTGCGCGATGAGGCGGCGGCTCTCGGTGGCGGGTGTGTACCCCAGGTACTCGGCACGATCCACAGGTCTCATCGGAGCTCCTGGCTCGCCGTCAGTTGGCACGGACCTCGCTGCACCCGCCGAACCGGGTGGTTTCGGGTGGGGTGAAGGACGTGCCCCCGGCGTCCGCCGGCGCGGCGATGACGACGTGTAGGCAGGGCACCACCGGATCCTACGTGGGTGCGGGTCCCGCCGCGATGCCGCCGGGGAGGAGCTTCGGCTTACGCCCGAACCATGTCGCGGCCGGATCCGCGAGCGGGCCGGGTCCTTCACCGGCGCCGCGGTCACGGGGTTGCTGTCGCCGGTGCTCGTGGTGGGCGGGCTCGTGTCGGCCGGGGCCGGCGGCCGAGCCCGCGTGACGCGCCGGAAACCGAGCTGGTTCAGTAGGAGTCGACCGTGAGCCTCCGGCCCCCGAGGAGACCGTATGACCTGGTTCCACACGTTCGATCCCCGTCCGCACGCCGCCATGCGGCTGTTCTGCTTCCCGCACGCCGGCGGCGCCGCCGCGGCCTACCGGGACTGGCACCGGTCGGTCCCGCCGAGCGTGGAGGTGCGGGCCGTGCAGTACCCGGGTCGCGCCGACCGCGCGCGCGAGGCGCCCGTCGGCGACGCGCACGTGCTGGCCGACCTGATCGCCGAGGCCATGCGCCCGCTGCTCGACCGCCCGACCGTGCTGTTCGGGCACAGCATGGGCTCGGTGCTCGCGTACGAGACGGCGCTGCGCGTCCGCCCCGCCCACCTGATCGTCTCGGGCCGCCGGGCCGCGCACGTGCCCCGCCCCGGCATCGTGCACCTGGGTACCGACGAGGAGCTGACCGCCGAGCTGCGGCGGCTCGGCGGCACCGAGCCCGAGCTGCTGGACGACGAGGAGATCCGCGCGTACATCCTGCCGATCGTGCGCGCCGACTACCGCCTGGCCGAGACCTACCGCTGCCGCCCCGCGGAGCCGCTGGACTGCCCCATCACGGCCATCATCGGCGACCGCGATCCCCAGGTGGACACCTCGAACGCCCGCGGCTGGGCCGAGCTGACCCGCGCCGGCTTCAAGCTGCACGTCCTGCCCGGCGACCACTTCTACCTGACCCGGCGCCGCACCGAGGTGATCGACCTGATCCTGGACGCCGTGAGCCCGGGAGGCTGACGGCTGTTCGGGGCACCACTGCCTCAGGAGACCGGGCGGCGGTGGAGGAGGCCGAACTTGGCCCACATCGCCTCCGCGGCCTCGATGGAGGCTCCCGTGCGTGCCGGGTCCATGGCGGCGAGCTGGGTGACCAGTGCCTGGGCCACGGCGATGCCGGCCGTCAGCGAGGGGAAGAACGCCTCGCCCTCCGCGGGCACCATCACGACCTCCTCCGCCGCGGCGGCCAGCGCGGGGCTGGCGGCGTCCGTGACGGCGAACACGCGGACGCCGCGCGAGCGTGCCTCGTTGGCGGCCAGCACGGTGCTCTCGTACAGCCGCCAGAAGCTGATCGCGATCAGCACGTCCCGCTCGCCGATCGCGGCCATCACGTTCGCCAGCTCCGCGTCGCCGCCCGTCACGGCCTGCACCGGGTAGCCCGCCAGCCGGGCGTTGTGGGCGAGCGCGATCCCGACGGCCGCGTAACTGCCGTCGGCGACGATCACCGTGCGGCGGGCCTCCGCCATGGCCCGGGCGATCGTGAGCAGCACGCCCTCGTCCAGGCGCCGGTTGAGCAGGGCCAGGCTGTCGAGGTCGCGGCGCAGCGAGCGTGAGGAGGGCGAGCCGGTGCCCCGGTGCTCGGCCGCGACCTGGCCGGCGCTGAGCGAGGACAGGTAGCGGGCGCGCAACTCCTGTTGCAGGGCGGGCCAGCCGGCGAAGCCGAGCGACTGCGCCGTACGGGTGACGGTGGCGACGTTGACGCCCGCGAGCTGGGCCAGCTCCCCGGCGGACCCGAACGCGGCCCGGCGCGGCTGCGAGAGCAGGAGCTCCAGCACGGCGGCCGCCTTGCCGCGCAGCCCGCGCTCCGGCAGGCGTTCGCGCAGCCAGTCCTGGAAGCTGTCGGTGGCGCGCTCCGTCACGTGATCCCTTCCTGAGGCCGGACGTCGCCATGGTACGCGCTCGCGACCAAGCCAACTTGCAAAGACCATTGCAATTTTACCAATTTGCACTATATGTTGCTGCGCAATCGACTTGCAGGGCCATGACCTGGTGAAAGGTGTGCTTCGATGACCTTGTTGGCCCGTCTGGACCGGCTCCCGCTGAGCCGTCCGCACTACGTCCTGCTCCTGATAGGCGGCCTCGGCTACACCTTCGACGGCATGGACTCGGCCGTCGTCGCCTTCCTGCTGCCGAGCGCGCAGGAGGCCTGGGGCCTGTCCAACGGCCAGCTCGGCTTCATCGGGTCCGCGACGCCGTTCGGGTTCCTGTTCGGCGCGACCGTGGCGGGCCTGCTCGGCGACCGCATCGGCCGCAAGAAGGTGATGATGTACGCGCTCGCCTTCTACGCGGTCTTCTCCGTGGTGGCCGCGTTCGCGCCGAACTACGAGGTGTTCCTCGGTGCCCGGGTGCTCGCCGGGGCCGGGGCCGGGGCGGAGAGCGCGATCATCGCCCCGTTCCTGTCGGAGTTCGTGCCCGCCAAGCGGCGCGGGTGGTTCATCGGGGCGCTGGCCGGGTTCTTCTCGTTCGGGTTCGTGATGGCGGCGCTGATCGGGCGGTTCGTCGTGCCGACGTTCGACGACGGCTGGCGGATCGCCCAGGTGATCACCGCGCTGCCGATCGTGATGCTGCTGTGGTGGCGCCGCTCGCTGCCGGAGTCGCCGCGCTTCCTGCTCCAGCAGGGCCGTACGGGTGAGGCCGAGGCGGTGGTCGCCGACCTGGAGCGGCGCGTCGAGCGGGCGACGGGGCAGCCGCTGCCGCCGGTGCCCGAGACCGCCGTCGCCCCCGCCTCCGCCGGCGCGCCGAAGGTGAACCTGTTCAGCGCGCTGCGCTTCCTGTGGAGCCCGGCCATGGCCAGGCGCACGGCGGTGATCTGGCTGGTGTGGTTCGTGATCACGTTCTCGTACTACGGGTTCTTCTCCTGGATCCCCACGCTGCTCGTGCAGCGCGGCATCACGGTCACCAAGAGCTTCGAGTTCTCGATCATCATCTACCTGGCGCAGATCCCGGGATACTTCTCCGCGGCCTGGCTGTCGGAGCGGATGGACCGCAAGAACACGATCGCGCTCTACCTCGCGGGCTCGGCGGTCAGCGCGTTCTGGCTGTCGCAGATGGACTCGCCCGTCATGATCACGCTCGCGGGCGCGGTGCTGTCGTTCTTCCTGAACGGCACGTACGCCGGCGTCTACTCCTACACCCCCGAGGTGTTCCCCACCTGGATCCGCGCCACCGGCACCGGGCTGTCGAGCGCGTTCGGCCGGGTCGGCAGCATCCTCGCCCCGACGATCATCGGCCTGTCGGCCGCGAGCCTGGGCTTCGCCGGCGTGTTCGGGCTGACGACCGCGGTGCTGGTGGCCGGGGTGGTGTGCGTGATCGTGTTCGGTCTGGCCACGGCAGGGCGATCACTGGAAGAGCTGACGGAGACGACTGAGGAGGCAACCCGATGATCGAGCTGGAGGAGAGGGTGCGCCGGGAGGTGGGCGTGCGGTTGTTCACCGTGCTCGCCTGGGTGCCGGAGCGGCGGGCGCTGCGCCGCGTGCACAGCAGCCACCCGGAGCAGTACCCGGTGGGCGGCGAGAAGACCGTCGAGGTGGCCCAGGACTGGCTGGCCACCTGCATCGAGGGGCGGCAGCCGTACTTCGGCAGGGACAAGGCCGCCGTACGCGAGATCTTCGCCGACCACGAGCTGATCGAGAGCCTGGGCTGCGGGTCCATCATCAACGTGCCCGTACTCGGGGACGACGGTGAGGTCCTCGGCGTGCTCAACATCCTCGACGCCGAGGGGACCTACGACGACACGTCCGTGGCCGCCGCCCAGGCCATCGCCAAGGACGCCGCCGCCTGCCTCAGGGGCGGTGCGGCATGAGCCTGCTGCTCAAGAACGCCCTGCTGCTCGACGTGCGGACCGGTGAGTACGCCGAGAGCGACCTGCGGTGTGCCGACGGCCGCATCGCCGAGACCGGCTCCGGGCTCACCGCCCCCGACGGCACGCGGGTGCTCGACCTGGCGGGCGCCCGCGTCGTGCCCGGCCTGATCGACGCGCACGTCCACGTCACCGCCTCCACCGCGAACCTCGGCACGCTCGGCTCCATGTCGCCCGCGTACGTGACCGCCCACAGCGCCCGCATCATGAGCGACATGCTGAGCCGTGGCTTCACCACGGTCCGCGACGCGTCCGGCGCCGACTTCGGCCTCGCCGACGCGCAGGCGGAGGGCCTCGTACGCGGCCCGCGCCTGCTGTTCTGCGGCAAGGGCCTGAGCCAGACCGGCGGGCACGCCGACTTCCGCGGCAGGGGTGAGCACCTCAAGGACGACCACCCGTGCTGCGCCGGAGTCGGCCGGGTGGCCGACGGCGTGGACGCGGTCCGCGCCGCGGCCCGCGACGAGCTGCGCAAGGGCGCCCACCACATCAAGGTGATGGCCTCCGGCGGCGTGGCCTCGCCGACCGACCGCATCGACTCGACCCAGTACTCGATGGACGAGCTGCGCGCCGCCGTCGAGGAGGCCGAGGCCGCCAACCGGTACGTCGCCGCCCACGCCTACACCGCCCGCGCCGTCAACCGGGCCCTGGAGGCGGGGGTGCGCTCCATCGAGCACGGCAACCTGATCGACGACACGAGCGTGGAGCTGTTCCTGCGGCACGAGGCGTACCTGGTGCCGACGCTCGTGACGTACTGGGCGCTCAAGGAGGAGGGCCGCGAGTTCGGCCTGCCCGAGCGGAGCTGGCGCAAGGTGGACGAGGTGCTCGGCGCGGGGCTCGTCGCGCTGGAGCGGGCGGCGCGGGGCGGGGTGCGGCTCGCGTACGGGACCGACCTGCTCGGCGGCATGCACCGGCACCAGAACCAGGAGTTCCGGCTCAGGGCCGAGGTGCAGCGGCCGATCGACGTGCTGCGGGCGGCCACCACGGGGGCGGCGGAGCTGGTCGGGCTGGCGGGCGAGATCGGCACGCTGGCCGTGGGCGCGCACGCCGACCTGCTCGTGCTCGACGGGGATCCGCTGGAGGACATCGGCGTGCTGGCCGACCCCGGGCACGTGCGTCACGTCGTCCAGGCGGGCGCGCTCGTGTGATCGACGGGCGGTGCGCCTGGCGGATGCGCGACGGGCGCGCCTGATGCCGGGCGGTGCGCCCGGCTCGTGCGTGGCGGGCACGCGTGACGTCGGGCGGTGCGCCCGGCTCGTGCGTGGCGGGCGTGCGTGACGTCGGGCGGTGTGCCCGGCTGAGGTGCCGGGGGCACGCCTGACGCCGGGTGCTGGGCGACACGGCGCGCCGTCGTGCGTACCGTGGTCGTCGTGACGACGCTCGCGCGCACCGCCCTGGTCGTCGGCGTGGTGCTCATCCTGCTGCTGGGGCTGCTGTGGGTGTTCCAGCGGCGGCTCATCTACCTGCCCGACAGCGCCCCCGTGCCCCCGGCCGCCTCGGTGCTGCCGGGGGCGCGCGACATCACGCTCACGACCCGCGACGGGCTGCGGCTCGCCGCCTGGTACGTGCCCGGCCACCACGACGTGACCGTGCTGGTCACCGGCGGCAACGCGGGCAACCGGCTGCACCGCGCGCCGCTGGCCAGGGCGCTGGCCGCGTACGGGCTGCCGGTGTTGCTCATGGACTACCGCGGCTACGGCGGCAACCCCGGCAGCCCCACCGAGGAGGGCCTCCACCTCGACGCCCTGGCCGCTCGCGACGCCATCCGCAGCCCGCGGGTGATCTACTTCGGCGAGAGCCTCGGCGCGGCGGTGGCGACCAGGCTCGCGCTGGAGCACCCGCCCGACGGGCTGGTGCTGCGCTCGCCGTTCACCGACCTGGCCGCCGCCGGCCAGGCCAACTACCCGTTCCTGCCGGTGCGCGCGCTGTTGCGCGACCGCTTCCCCGTCGCCGACGGCATCGCCTCGGTACGGGCCCCGGTCGTGGTCGTGTACGGCACCGGCGACACGATCGTCCCTCCTGACCTGAGCCGCGCGGTCGCCGGCGCCGCGCGGGCGACGACCGTGGAGGTGGCCGGGGCGGGGCACAATGACCTGGTCCTGCTGAACGGCCGGGAGCTCGTCGGCGCGGTCGTCGAGCTGGCCGAACGCGTCAGCAAGGCGAGCTGACACCCCGCGGGCGTGCGACGCCGGCGGGAAGCCCGTGTCCGAAGACGTCTCGGCTACAACCAGCTCGCCCGCACGCTCGTGGCCGATTCGGCGCCGACCGGGCCGTTCGGGTCGGCGGCGCGTACGGTGTCGAGCAGGCGGGCGACCGTCTCGACGATCTCCGGAGCCCGGTCGCGCAGGCCGGTCACGTCGGCCGGGCTGGCCTCGTCGCGCCCCACCCCGGACTCCTCCAGCACCCCCTCCAGATCGGCCAGCCGCTCACCGAGCCACTTCAGCGGCTCCTCCGACAGCCGCTCGTCGAACACCCGCCGCCCCGGCTCCCACCCCTTGACGCCGGGGTGGTGGTGGGTGCGGTCGAAGCTGCCCGGCGTGCCGGTGACCGACTCGAGCAGGTCGACGCGCCAGATCGGCCGGTCGACGGTGATGGGCCGGGAGGAGTAGATCGAGCCCTTGAGCTCGCCGGTCTCCAGCCGGCGCAGCTCCAGCCGGACGCCGCGCTCGGCGCCCTCTTGGCCTTCGAGGGGGTTGGGGTCGACGAAGTAGATGTCACTCACGGCCACGCCGATCCGATCGAAGCCGAAGAGGTAGAGCACGGTGACCACGTCCTTCGCGCAGGTGTCGGGCACGCCTCACCCTCAACGTAACACCGAGGCCCACCGGACGATCAAGGCCGCATCGCGGGCGGCGTCCGCGATATGCCGCTGTGGATGGTCACGCCGCAACGCCGGCGGTGGATCGGCGGCCGGCCGCAGCAGCGCTACCTGACGCGGCGGCCATCTCCAGCGTTCAGGTGTGACCGGGATTCGGCGGGGCCGGTGCCGTCTTCGGAGGGGGAGGGCGGGGTCGTCAGGGTTCGACGAGGCCGGCGCGGATGGCGTACCGGGTCAGCTCCAGGCGGTCGCGCATGCCGAGCTTCTGCAGGATGTTCGCCCGGTGGCGATCGACCGTCTTGACGCTGATGACCAGCGTCTCGGCGATCTCCTTCGCCGAGTTGCCCTCGGCGATCAGCTTGACGATCTCCTCCTCCCGCGGCGTCAGGATGCTCTCGGGCATGCGCTCCCCCTCCCGGGCCCGCTGCAGGTAGTCGCGGATGAGGGCGGTGATCGCGCCCGGGTAGAGGAACGGCTCGCCGCGCATCGTGGCCCGGCACGCCTCCAGCAGGTCCTGGTCGGCGACCGACTTGAGCACGTAGCCCGACGCGCCGACCTTGAGCGACTCGAAGAAGTACTGCTCGTTGTCGTACATCGACAGGATCAGGATGCGGATGCCGGGCGACCGCCGGGAGATCTCCCTGGCCGCCTGGAGGCCGGTCATGCGGGGCATCGCGATGTCCAGGATGGCCAGGTCGACGTCCTCCTCCGAGGCCGCGGCCACGGCCTGCGCGCCGTCGGCGGCCTCGGCGACCACCTCCAGGTCGGGCTCGGCGTCGAGGATCAGCCGCAGGCCCCGGCGGACCAGCGCGTGGTCGTCGGCCAGCAGGATCCGGGTCTTGTTCACGGGGCCGTCCTTCGCTCCTGAGGGATGACGAGGCTGACGCGGGTGCCCTGGCCCGGCGGGGAGTCGACGGTCAGGCGGGCGCCGATGAGCAGGGCGCGCTCGCGCATGCCCCGGATGCCGGCACCGTCCTGGAGGGCGCCGCCTCGGCCGTCGTCGGTGATGCGCAGCACCAGGCGGCCGTCCTCGTCCGCGAGCGACAGCTCGGCGCGGGTGGCACGGGCGTGCCTGGCGATGTTGGTCAGGCTCTCCTGCGCGATCCGGTACAGGACGAGCTCGACGTCCGGGCCCAGGGCCGGGTGGTCGGGTTGCAGGTGGCGGGTCACCGGGATGCCGCTCATCCGGGAGACGTCCGTGGCCAGGGCGCTGAGGGCGCTGTGCAGCCCGAGGTCCTCCAGCACGCCGGGGCGCAGGCGGCGGGCGACCTGGCGTACCTCGTCGAGGCTGGCCCGTACGGTCTCCTGCACGCCGTGCAGGTCCTCCTTCAGGTCGGCGGGGGCGCGGTCCACCACCCGCTTCAGGCCCAGCAGCACCACGGTCAGGCTCTGGCCGATCTCGTCGTGCAGTTCGCGGGCGATGCGCTGCCGCTCGCCCTCCTGCGCGGCCAGCGCGTGGGCGCTGCTGGCGCTGCGCTCGGCCTCCAGCCGGTCCAGCATCGCGTTGAACGTGGCGATCAGGTGGGTGAGGTCGCTGTTGCCGCTGTCGGACAGGCGGTCGCCGGTACGCAGCAGGTCCACCCGCTGCATCAGCGTGGTCAGCGCGTCCAGCGGGGCCAGGCTGCGGCGCAGCAGCAGCGCGTTGGCGCCCAGCATCACCGCCAGCCCGATCAGCAGGACCGGCACCTCGGCCCACACGACCGGGGCGGAGACGGTGGCGGGGGAGAGCGCGAGCACGAGCGTGCCGGTCGCGAACACCAGACCGTTGATGGCGACCAGCCGGCGGAACAGGCCCTGAGCCGCCGGCCGGGACGCGCCGCGCGGCGCGCCCGCGCGACGCGTCCCGGCCGGCGGCGCGTCCCCCGTGCCGCCCTTCGCGCGATCGTTCATCGCCTCTAGCCTCTTCGTCCGAGAGTGCGATTGTCCATGCGGTCTGACCCCCATAAAGAAGTACGTCCCTACATGTTCTATCCCTGCCCAGATGGGTGCCGGACCCGATGGCCCCCGCACCGCGCCCGCCTGGAGGATGGACCGGAGCCGGAGGGAGACAGCGACGTGGAAGCCAGCAACATCGCCGTGAACCTGCCGACCGTGACCGCGCACGACCCCGTCACCAGGGCCGTGCGGATCATGGCGCTGGGCCGGATGCCCGGCCTGATCGTCGTGGACGGCAGGGGCCGGCCGTCGGCCGTGCTCCCGGGGACGCAGGTGCTGCGGCTGGCGGTGCCGGGGGCGTACCAGGAGGATCCGGCGCTCTGCCGGACGATCGACGAGGCGCACGCCGACCTGTTCTGGGGCGAGCTGGGCGACCTGACGGTGGGCGACTGCCTGCCGGGCCGGCCCGCCACGCCGGCGACCGTGCCGCTCGACGCGACCCTGCTCGAAGTGGCCGCCCTGATGGCCAGGCTGCGCAGCCCGATCGTCGCGGTCGTCGGCCGCGACGGCGTGCTCGCCGGGGCGATCACCCTGGAGCGGCTGCTGACCTGCCTGGCGCTCTCCGGCCAGGACGACTGACACCTTTCCCCACGAACCGGACGGGCGCCGCGTGCCCGCCCGGGCCGAAGCATGCCCACCCTACGGAGGTCACCATGATCCGCTGTTGTCCCGCCCTGCACTCATCCTGCGCGGTAGGCCGGTCCGGGCCGCCGGGGCAGGCAGGATGAGCGCCTTCGCCGCACTGGCGATCTTCCTGGTGGCCTTCTATTTCATCGCGACGGAGAAGGCGAACAAGGTCAAGGTGGTGCTGATCGCCGCCGGGCTGATGGCCGTGCTCGGCCTCATCCCCGGCGCCGAGGTGTTCTTCTCCGAGCACGAGGGCATCGACTGGAACGTCATCTTCCTGCTGCTCGGCATGATGATCATCGTTGGCGTCATCAAGCAGACGGGTGTCTTCGACTATCTCGCCATCTGGGCCGCCAAGAAGTCGAAGGGCCGCCCGTACCGGCTGATGGTGATGCTCATGGTGATCACCGCCATCGCCTCGCCGTTCCTCGACAACGTCACCACGATCATGCTGGTCGCGCCGGTCACGATCGTGGTGTGCAACCGGCTGCGGATCGCCGCGCAGCCGTACCTGATCGCGGAGGTCCTCGCCTCGAACATCGGCGGCGCGGCCACCCTCATCGGGGACCCGCCGAACATCATCATCGGCAGCCGCGCCGGGCTGACCTTCAACGACTTCCTGGTGCACATGGCGCCGATCGTGGTCGTCATCTTCGCCGTGTTCGTGCTGTGCGCCCGGTGGCTGTTCGCCGGCTCCTTCCAGTACAACGCCGACCGCGTGGCCGAGGTGATGGCGCTGCAGGAGCGGCGGGCCATCACCGACCCGCGGCTGCTCGTACGCTGCCTGGTGGTGCTGGCCGCGGTCGTGGCCGGGTTCGGGCTGCACGCCGTGGTGCACGTCGATCCGTCGATCGTGGCGCTGGTGGGTGCGGGCGTGATGCTGCTGGTCTCCCGCGCGAACGTCTCGGAGGTGCTGCACGAGGTCGAGTGGCCGACGCTCGTGTTCTTCATGGGGCTGTTCGTCATGGTCGCGGGCCTGGTGCACACCGGCGTGATCGCGGCGATCGGCACGTGGGCGCTGGACACGCTCGGCGACGACTACTTCGTGGCCGCGACGGCGCTGCTGTTCGGCTCGGGCGTGCTGGGCGCCTTCTTCGACAACATCCCGTACGTCGCCACGACCGCCCCCATCGTCGAGGGCGTGGTCGCCGCCGCCCCCGACCCGCAGACCGGCCAGGCGCTGTGGTGGGCCTTCGCCCTGGGCGCCGACTTCGGCGGGAACGGCACCGCGGTCGCGGCCAGCGCCAACGTGGTGGCCCTCGGCATCGCCGCCCGCAACGGACACAAGATCAGCTTCTGGCAGTTCACCCGGTACGGGATCGTCGTCACCGCCTTCAGCACGCTGCTGGCCTGGCTGTACGTCTGGATGCGGTATTTCCTG
Organism: Nonomuraea sp. NPDC050202; assembly: GCF_040656115.1. Classification (NCBI taxonomy): domain Bacteria; kingdom Bacillati; phylum Actinomycetota; class Actinomycetes; order Streptosporangiales; family Streptosporangiaceae; genus Nonomuraea; species Nonomuraea sp. NPDC050202. The sequence goes on from NZ_JBFALF010000003.1 coordinate 728,024, forward strand.
TGACGACCCGAGCTCGTCCCTGATCCCGGGCCAGGGGGAAATCAGGGACGATCACCGATGAGCCGGGCGGCCACCGGAAGGCATCGTGGCAGTATGAACCCCGCGAACCGCCTGGCCCAGATCTCCTTCACCGCCGGACCAGCCGCCCTGCTGGCCGGCTGGTTCCTGATGCGCCCCATCCACGGCGACCTCGAACCGGGGCTCTGGTGGACGGCCGCGCACGCGGTCTGGCTGGCGGCCTTCGTGATGTTCGGCCTGATGACGCTGGCCATGCGCGGCCTGGCGGAGCCGGTGACGGGCGGGGCGCGGGTGGCCGTGCAGGTGGTGACGGGCCTGGCGCTGTTCAGCGTGGCGGCCAACCTCACCCAGCTCGTCATCGACCTGTACACCGGGTTCGCCGCGGTGGACGGCGAGGCCCTGCGCGGCCTGCTGGACGACGTCAAGGCGTATCCCGGGGTCGAGCCGGTCGTGTACGGGCCCGGGGTGCAGCTCTTCTACGCCGCGGTGCTCGCGCAGGCGATCGTCCTGGCCGTGTTGCGCCGCGTCACGCCCGTCAGCGCCGCCGTCACCGCGGGGGGTGTGGTGCTGCTGGCGGTGGCCACGTTCGAGGAGGGCAGGGGCTCGGCCCTGGTCGCTCTGGGCATGGCCGTGCTGTGGCTGGGCACGCTGCTGCTGGGCCGGGGCAGGTCCGGCGGCCTGGGCGCGGCCGCGCCGTCACCCAGTCCCCAGGGCTAGGACCCGGCCGCCGGATAGGTCCGCTGGAAGGGCCGGTCGGGCGGCCAGTCGCCCGCCCCGAGGCGACCGGCCGGCCAGTAGCCGCCGAGCCGCTGCGGATCCCCGTCGATGAGCGCGTTCCCCAGGACAGGTTGGATGACCGCGGCGGCCATCTGGTCGGGGACCTACACGCGCCGCCCGTTCACCCACACGTTACGCAGCTCGAAGCCGTTCACCTCGGTCACCACGTCGGCCTCGGCCATCTCCTCGAACACGCTGTCGCGCACGGTCACGCCCTCGATCGGGTTGCCCGGGTTGCCGATCAGGTAGAACGCCCTGGGCGCCTTCCCCGCCCGCAGGCCCCGGATGTCGATCGTGCCGACGTCGGGGAAGTAGGGGCCGGTGTGCTTGTTCTCGTAGTTGAGCGCCACCTCCACCACCGAGTCGGCGGCCTGCCCCACCGTGATGTCCTTGAAGTACAGGTCCCTGACGTAGCCGCCGCGCTCCGGGTTCGTCTTGATCCGGATCGCCCGCTCCAGGCGGGCGCTGCTCATCGTGCAGTTCCACGCGAACACCCAGCGCACGCCGCCGGTCGTCTCGCTGCCGACCGTCACGCCGCCGTTGCCGTCGCGCATCACGCACGAGTCGACCAGCACGTTCATGGACGGCTCGTTCACCCGGCGGCCGTCGGCGTTCTTGCCCGCCTTGATCGCCACGCAGTCGTCGCCGGTGTTGAACTCGCACCGCTCGATCAGCACGTCCACGCATGACTCCGGGTCGCAGCCGTCGTTGTTGGGGCCGTGCGGGCTGTCCACGGTGACCTCGCGGATCGTGACGTTGGCGCACAGGACCGGGTGGATGTTCCACATGGGGGAGTCCCTGACCGTCACGCCCTCGATGAGCACGTTGCGGCAGCGGTAGAGCTGGATGAGGTTCGGCCGCAGGTGGTGGCCCTCGCCGAAGACCCGCTCCGCCACCGGCACGCCGGCCTCGGCCTGCTGCGCCAGCAGCTTCTTGTCGGGGCCCTCCGACGGCGCCGGGTCGCTCGACCAGTCCCACCAGTGGGTGGCGTCGGCCTGACCGTCGATCACGCCGGCGCCGGTGATCGCCACGTTGGTGCGGCCGTGGGCGTAGATGAACGGGGAGTAGTTCATCAGCTCGATGCCCTCGTACCGCGTGAACACCACCGGCAGGTAGTCGGCCGGGTCACGGCTGAAGCGGATCGTCGCGCCCTCCTCCAGGTGCAGCTCGACGTTGTCGGCCAGGTGGATCGCGCCCGTCAGCCACGTGCCGGCGGGCACCAGCACGCGCCCGCCGCCCGCCGCCGCGCACGCCTCCACGGCCAGCCTGAACGCCTCGGTGCACTTCGCCGTCCCGTCGCCGACGGCCCCGTGGCCGGTGATCGGGAAGGTGCGGGCGGGGAAGCGGGGCGGCCGGATGCGCCGCCGGATGGCGGGCACGCGCGCCCACGCCGCGGCGGCCCGAACCGCCGGGCCCGCCGCTCCGGTGGCCTGCGCGTACGCCGCCGGCGCGCTCACCAGGGCGCCGCCGGCGCCCGCCGCCGCCAGGGCCAGGAAACTCCTGCGAGGTAAGGGCTGCATGGATGTCCTCCGTTGCGTGGGCTGGGGGGTCACGACCGGGCCACGGAGATTCCGCGCCGCTCGGCCATGGGGTGCTCGCCGACCCGGTACGGCTCGGCCCGCCGCACCGCCGTGTAGAAGTGGTACAGGCGGCCGTCGCGGGTCACGACGGCCGGTTTGTGCGCGTACGTGTCGTCGGCGGAGCCGGGCGGGCCCACGTCGACGAGGATCTCGTCGCTCTTCTCCCAGGTACGCAGGTCGCGCGAGACCGCGTAGCCCTCGCGGGCGTGCCCGTCGAAGGAGAGCCCGAAGTAGAACATCACCCACCAGTCGCCGTCGCGCAGCACGCACGGGTCGGAGGCGAAGCGCTCGTCGAACGCGCCCGCGCCGCCGTTCGGGATCACCGGCGTGCGCCGGGGACGTTCCCAGCGTTCGAGGTCGGGGGAGACGGCGTAGCCGATCTGCTCGCGCCAGCCGTCGTAGGTGCGGTTCTTGGCGTTGTAGAAGCAGTAGTAGAGGCCGTCGTGGCGCAGCAGCCACGACTTGTACAGGCCGCCGCGCTCCCACTGCCCGCCGTCCTGCGGGCGCAGCACCGAGCCGGTGTCCGTCCAGCTCCGCAGGTCGTCGCTGACGCAGAACCCGATGATCGCCGCGCCCGCCTCCATGCCGGGCTCCGGATAGGCGTGGTAGGTGCCCACCGCCCGCCCGTCCACCCAGGTCACCTGGCCGCGGGAGCCGAGCCGGTTGTCGCGGACGATCGAGGTGAGCGCGGCGTTGTAGCGGCGGTACGGGTGGCCGGGGTCGCGCGGGAAGATCACCTCGCCCGGGCTCCAGGTCTCCAGGTCGGGTGACCGGCTCAGGGCGGTCTGGTAGCCGGTGCCGTCGAAGCCGACGTACGTCATCAGGTACTCGCCGGCGTCGGAGCAGACGAACGGGCAGTCCACGAAGAGGCTGTCGAAGCGGCCGGGCTCGCCGGACGGGCCGATCAGCAGGCGGCCCGCCTTGTGCGGGGTTCTGATCCGCACCGGGTCGTAGCCGCTCACGTGGCCGCTCACGTGGCCGCTCACGGGGCCGCTCACGGGGCCGCTCATGTGGCCGCTCCGAACGTCCAGTGTCCGGCAGGCACCTGCCACGCCCGTTCCCCGACCGAGACCGCCCCCTCGGGGGCCGCGTGCCGGGGCAGGCCGAGGTCCGGCAGCCGCACCTCCGCCCACGAGCCCGGCGGCACCTCCACCTCCAGCGCGAACGCGCCGTCCGACCGCTGCCACGACACGCCGACCGGCCCGTAAGGCGTCCGCGTGGCCGCCCGCACCGACTCCAGGTCGCCCGGCGCGGCGGGCGTGATGAGCAGCCTGCGGAAGCCGTTCGAGCCCGGCGCCTGGCCGATGCCGCCGAGACCCCGGTAGAACCAGGCGTCGATGGCGCCCAGCATGTAGTGGTTCTGCGACAGGCCGCGCGTCGGCCCGTCCCAGGCCTCGGTGAGCGCGGTGGCGCCGTGCCGCACCTGGTAGCCGTAGCTCGGATGGCTGGTCGAGGTGGCGAACCCCCACAGCGCCTCGTGCCGGCCCGCCCTGGTCAGCACCTGGTAGAGGGCGGGCAGCGCGATCTCCCCGACCGTGATGGCGCCCTCGCGCACGTCCCGGCTCAGCCGGTCCAGCGCGGCCGGCGCCAGCTCGTCCGGGACCACGCCCATGTCCAGCGCGAACACCTGCGAGGCCTGCCCGCCGAAGCCGCCGTCCTCCCGGCGGAACGCGCCGGTGAACGCGGCCGAGATCGCGTCGGTCAGCGCCCGGTAGCGCTTGGCGTCGTCGTCGCGGCCGAGCACGCCCGCGACCCTGGCCATCGTGGCCGCCGCCCGCCAGTAGCCCCACGTGGACACCAGCGGCACCGGTGTCGAGGTGTCCAGGCCGAACCAGTCGCCGAGCCCGTGCCCGAGGATGCCGTCCTCGGCCTTGCCCGTCAGGTAGTCCAGGTAGCGGCCCATCGCGTCGTAGTGCCGCTCCATGGCGGTGGTGTCGCCGTACCAGCGGTAGATCTGCCACGGCATGCGGATCAGCGCGCCGCCCCAGTTCGGGTCGTCCCTGAACGCGCCGTCGAACACCACGTACTCGGGCGCGGTGTCCGGGACGAGCCCGTCCTCGGTCTGCGCCTCCGCGATGCCGACCAGCAGCTCCCGGCAGTAGGCGGCCACGTCGTAGTTGTAGGCCACGACGTCGAACAGCAGGTGGGCCTGCTCCAGCCAGCCCAGCTTCTCCCGGTGCGGGCAGTCGGTCAGGACGCTGTACATGTTGCCGCGCACCGCGCGGTCGATGATCCGGTGGATGTCGTTCAGCAGCGGGTCGGAGGTCTCGAACCGGCCGATGTGCTCGTTGCCGGCGCGCAGCACCAGCGCCGTCAGGGCCTCCGCGCCGACGTGCCCGGGCAGGCCCTGGACCTCGACGTAGCGGAAGCCGTCGTAGCGGAAGGCGGGGTGCCAGGTCTGCGGGCCGTCCTTGGTGACGTACGTGTTGAAGATCGGCGCGCCGGTCGTGGGCTTCGACTGGACCACGCGGCCGAACGCGTCGAGCTGGTCGCCGGGCAGCAGCCGCAGGTAGCGGCCCGCCGGCAGGTCGAGCCGCAGCTCCGCCCAGCCGGCCGTGACCGCGCCGACGTCGAAGACCGCCGTGCCGTCGGTGGCGACCAGTTTCCGCGCCGCCGGCAGCTCCTCTGTGACCCGGATCGGCGGGCAGGCCCTCGACCGCAACATCGCGGTCCCCTCGGGCCGGACGGTCACCGGGCGCCACCCGGAGCGGTCAGTGCCGGGGGCGTCCCAGCCGGGGATCTCCAGGCGGGCGTCGTGGTCCTCGCCGCCGTACCAGTGCGAGCGCGTCGTCGGGCCCTCGGTGGCCAGCCAGTCCGCACCCGTGCGGAAGCGGCCGGTCGTCCCGTCGGCGTAGCGCACCTCGAGCTGCGCGATCGCCCTGGGGGCCGCCTTGGAGCCGAAGAACTTCATGTAGCGGTCCTGGTGCGGGAACACGTGCGCGATGCCGGGGCCCAGCGCGATGCCGATGGCGTTGCGGCCCTCGCGCAGCAGCGCCGTCACGTCGTGCGTGGCGTACACCACCCGCTTGGTGAAGTCCGAGTACGGCGGCTCCAGCACGGCGTCGGTCACCGGGGAGCCGTTCACCGACGCCACGTAGACGCCCAGGCCGGCGACGTGCAGCCGGGCGCTCCGCACGGGACCGGCCAGGGTGAACTCGCCTGCCAGCAGCGGCAGCGGGCGGCCCTCGCCGACGCGGGGGTCGTCGTTCTCGCCGTACCAGTCGGGGTGGGTGATCCAGGCGGCGCTCCAGTCGTCCGGCGAGAGCAGCCCCAGCTCGAAGCGCGCCTCCTGGCTCCAGCCCGACCAGTTCCCGTCCGCATCGCGCACCCGCACCCGCCAGCGCGCGGCGGTCCTGCTGGTCAGGGGCTCGCCGCCGTAGAGCACGCGCTGGTCGGCCGACTCCACCTCGCCGCTGTCCCACAGCCCGTCCACGCGCACGTGGTAGGCGGTCTGCGCGGTGGCGCCCGCGAGCTGCCAGCTCAGGGCGGGGCGGGTGGTCTCCAGGCCGAGGGGGTCGGTCAGGTCGCAGGTACGCAGGTTCTTCACCATCACACTCCCGTGATCTTGAGCATGTGGGCGGCCTTGGTCGGCGGCTCCGGTGGCAGGTCCGCGTGGAGCGCCCGGCCGGACTGCCGCCAGGGGACGGGGCCGTGGCCGAGCAGCTCGACGGCGACGGGTGGCCGCTCGAGCAGCCCGGCGGTGCTGCTCAGGCTGGTGATCGTGGCCGTCCGGTCCTCCGGCCAGGCCAGGAGGGTGGCGTAGAGGGTGTCGCCGCGCCGGGTGAAGCGCACGTCGCTCGCCCGGTAGGCGCGGTCGGCCTCGTTGTAGCCCTCGTACCCCTTGACGCCGCCGAGCCCGGTCGTGCCCTCTGCCGCGCGCAGCCACGGCGTGGTGCCGTACACGCCCTCGCCGCAGACCCGCAGCCAGGCGCCCACCTCGGCCAGCAGCTCGCGGGCACGGGCGTCCACCGTGCCGTCGGCGTGCTGCGGGATGTTCAGCAGCAGGCAGCCGTTCTTGCTGACCACGTCGATCAGCGTGTGGATGACCTGCTGCGCGCTCTTTCGGGGGTGGAACATCGGGTCGTCGTCGGAGCAGTCGAACCACTCGCCGTCGCTGGTGTCGAACTGCCAGGGATGGGGCTGGGCCTCGTCGAGCTGGCGGCGCTCGCAGTCCAGGAGCACGGCCGTGCGGTCCGCGTCCGGCACGTCCTTGATCGTGACCAGGCCGCCGGTGGCGCAGGTGTTGTAGTAGTGGGCGAGCAGGTCGAGGCCCGCCGTGCTGATCGGCTGCGACTCCACCACGCTGCCCGCGTCGAAGGGCAGGCGGCCGTCGTCGAGGTAGACCAGGTCGGGCCGGTAGCGGTCGAGGGCCTCGCGGACGCGGGCGTAGAACCGCTCGGCCTCGCGGGCCGGCGGCTTCGTGCCCGGCTCGTGGCGTTCCGGGTAGAGCTCGGCGGGGTCGAGGCCCTCCCACCACGTGCCGGCGCCGTCGTCCCTGGTCAGGGCGCCGTCGTACGGCTCGCCGGTCTCCGGGTCGCGGCCGTGGGCCACGTCCAGCCAGCGCCAGGTCCAGTTGTGGTGGAAGCTGAGCCCGAACGGCAGCCCGGCCGCGCGGGCCGCCCGCTCCCACGCCGCCACGATGTCGCGCCCCGGCCCGACTCTGGCGGCGTTCCAGCCGCGTTGCCCGGAGTTCCACAGGTCGAAGTTGTCGCAGTGGGTGGCCAGGGCGACGAAGTAGCGGGCGCCGCCGGCCACGTACAGGTCGATGAGCTCGTCAGGGTCGAAGCGCTCGGCCCGCCAGTGCCGGAACAGGTCCTTGGCGCCGCCCTGGAAGTGGGCGCGGTGGTGGGCGTGCTGGCGGCCGGCGCGCTTGCGCTCCCAGGGCTCGGACCAGGGTTGCATGCCGTAGAGGTGGCGGGCGTACCAGTCGCCTGAGCGGGCCACGGACTGCGGGCCCCAGTGCGACCAGATGCCGAACTTCGCCTCGCGGAACCACTGCGGGATGCGGTGCGCGCGCAGGGACTCCCAGGTGGGCTGGAACTCGGTCATTTCACCACTTTTACGTCGAAGGGAGCCAGGCGCAGGGGGCCCGGCCGGAGCGGTTCGCGGCGGCCGGTGACCTCGGTCGCCGGGGCGGTCAGGGTCACCGTGCTCTCATGGCCGGACCAGTTGTGGGCGAACCAGAGGCGCTCGCCGCGCGCGTTGACCGCCGAGTGCACGGTGACGCGCGGCGACTCCGTGGTCACCAGGCCCGCGGGCCGCTCCCGGCGGAACAGCTCGGCGGTCAGCTCCGGGCCGGGCAGGGTGCCCACGTAGGTCACCGTGCCGGCGCCCACGCGGTGGCGGGTGATCGCGGGCCAGCGGCCGAAGTGGTGGTGGTCGTAGAACGCCAGCGGCTCGGCTCCCTCCAGCTCCAGGGCGTCGGCCCAGTGCCGGGCGACGTCCCGTTTCCCGAGGCCGTGCAGGGGGACCGGCTCCAGCAGCGTCGAGTACTCCAGGTACCGCACCCCGGCCAGGGCACGCAGCGGGCCGGGCGCGATCTCGGTGCGCGCCCTGGCCTCCTCGTCGGCGTAGCCGGTGCGGAAGGTCATGATGAGGTGCCCGCCGCCGCGCACGTACGCCTCCAGCGCCCGCGCCGTCGCGGCGGACAGGCAGTAGAGCGCGGGCGCGACGAGCGCGGGCAAACGTTTGACCTGTGCGGGCGTCACGAAGGCCGCCTGCAGCCCCGCGTCGGCCGCGCCTTGGTAGAAGGTGGCCAGGATGCGCTCGTAGGAGTCGTTGTCGGGGTTGCGGCCGTCGAGGGTGAGCGGCGGCTGGAAGGTCAGGGCCCACTTGCTGTCGTGCGAGTACACGAACCCCACGTCGGCGTCCGGGGTCAGGCCGGTGACGTCCTCGGCCGCCCGCGCCAGCTCCGCGCCCAGCGCCGCGATCTCGCGGTAGAGGCGGCCCGGCTCCATGGCGTGCCCGAGGATCCCGCCCCAGTACGTCTCCGCGCCGTAGGGCAGCGTGTGCCAGTGCCAGTACGAGATCAGCTCCGCGCCGCGCGCCACCAGCGCCCACGCGGCCTGGCGGAGCTGGCCGTCGTAGGGCGGCAGGTTGAGCTGGGACCCGGCGATGGAGCCCGCGTTGGTCTCCGTCACCCAGAAGCGCCGCTGCTTGGCGGCGTACATCCGGTCGGCCGCCTGGAACAGCCCGGCCGGGCCGGTGGCGAACCAGGTGATCTCCGGGGGCAAGGCGCGGGCCAGGGCGTCCTGGGGCAGGTAGTACGCGTTCCCGCTGGTGACCGTCAGGTGCTCCGACAGCTCGACGTCGTGCAGGGCCGGGCGCTGGTAGGCCAGGCACGTGGTCAGCTCGCGGTCCTGCGGGACCAGCTCGCGCACGACGGCCGCCTGCCAGGCGATGAACTCGGTGGTCAGCTCGGCCTGGAAGCGCCGCCAGGCCAGGTCGTAGGACGGGGTGGTGTTGCCGGCGGGCGGCCACAGCTCGTCCCAGGCGCCGAGGCGGTGCGACCAGTACGCCAGGCCCCACTCCTCGTTCAGGCGCCCGACGTCGCCGTACCGCTCCGCCAGCCAGGACTTGAACCGCTCGAACACCGGCTCGTTGTGGATGAGGTGCAGGCCGGGCTCGTTGTCGAGCTGGATCCCGAACACGGCCGGATGTCCGCCGTGGTGGCCGACGACCTGGCGGATGACGCGTCCGGCGTACCGGCGGAAGACGGGGGAGGTGAAGTCCACCTCCTGGCGCGCGCCCCAGGGGATCCGGCGGCCGTCGGCCCGCACGACGGCCAGCTCGGGGTGCTTGCGCTGCAACCACGGCGGGACGGCGTACGTTGGGGTGCCGAGCAGGACCTTCATGCCGCGCTCGTGGGCGCCGTCCAGGACGGGGGTCAGCCAGTCGAGGTCGAACTCGCCGTCACGGGGCTCCCAGGTGGACCAGACGGACTCGCTGACCCGGAGGGTGTCGATCCTGGCCTGCGCCATGAGGTCGAGGTCGCGATCGAGGTCGGGAGACTGCTGGTATTCCCAGTAGTAGGCGGTGCCGAAGCGGATGCCGGTGCTGCTCGTCGGGGGTGATGGCGTCATGAGATCCCCAGCGAATCTTAAAACGATTTACCAGATGATATATTTATTCATGCCCGGATGTCAATGCTCATGAGATCTGGTGGAAAGACGATCACGTCTATAGGGTTAAAACGTTTGTCTCACCTCGGCGGAGGGACGCTCGTAAGAAATGCTCGACTTCCATGAGGACCCCGGGCCGGGCTCAGGGCGGCGGGCGCCGCGCGCGGACTTCGTCTCCGACGCGCCCCGGCTGTCGCTCAACGGGCAGTGGCGCTTCCGGCTCTCCGGCACGGCCGGCGGCACCGGCCCGTCGATCGCGGACCCCGGCCTCGACGACACCGGCTGGGAGACGATCCGGGTGCCGTCGCACTGGGTGCTGGAAGGGCACGACCAGCCCCTCTACACCAACACCGCCTACCCGTTCCCCATCGACCCGCCGTACCTGCCGGACTCGAACCCGACCGGCGACTACCGGCTGCGCTTCGACCTCCCGCCCGGCTGGCCGGGCGGGCGCGCGGTGCTGCGCTTCCAGGGCGTCGACTCCTGCGGCACCGTCTGGCTGAACGGCGAGCTGCTCGGGCACTCCAAGGGCAGCAGGCTGCCGTTCGAGTTCGACGTCACCGGGATGGTCCTGCCGCGCGGCAACCTCCTCGCCGTACGCGTGCAACGCTGGTCGTCGGGCAGCTACCTCGAGGACCAGGACATGTGGTGGCTGCCAGGCATCTTCCGCGACGTGGAGCTGCTGTCCCGGCCCGAGGGCGGCATCGACGACTTCACCGTACGCGCCTCCTACTCATCCGGCTCGGGAACCCTCCTGGTCACCGCCGACGCCCCCGGCCTGGTGGAGGTACCGGAGCTGGGCATCACCGTGCCCACCGGGCAGGAGGTCACGATCGGCCGGGTGGAGCCGTGGAGCGCCGAGCACCCCCGCCTCTACCACGGCACCCTCTCCGCCGCCGGGGAGACGATCGCGCTGGCGATCGGCTTCAGAACCGTCGAGATCTCCGGCGGACGGCTGCTGATCAACGGGGCGCCGGTCCTGTTCCGCGGCGTCAACCGGCACGAGCACGACCCCGACAGGGGCCGCTCCCTCGACCGCGAGACCATGATCCGCGACATCGAGCTGATGAAGCGGCACAACGTCAACGCCGTCCGCACCGCCCACTACCCGCCCCACCCGGAGTTCCTGCGGCTGTGCGACGAGTACGGGCTGTGGGTCGTGGACGAGTGCGACATCGAGACCCACGGCTTCATCTACGCCGGCTGGGAGGGCAACCCGCCCGCCGAGCCGATGTGGCGCGAGGCCCTGCTCGACCGCGCCCGCCGCATGGTCGAGCGCGACAAGAACCATCCCAGCGTCGTCATCTGGTCACTCGGCAACGAGAGCGGCAGCGGCCCCGCCTTCGCCGACATCGAGACCTGGATCCGCGAGCGCGACCCCACCCGGCCCCTGCACTACGAACGCGACCCCAGCTACCGGCACTCCGACTTCTACAGCCTCATGTATCCGTCGCTGGACGACCTCGAACGCATCGGGCGGCGCAAGGAGGAGACCCCCGAGGGGGTCGTGCCCGGGTCGGCGGACGACGTGCGGCGGCGCGGGCTGCCGTTCCTGCTGTGCGAGTACGCGCACGCCATGGGCAACGGGCCCGGCTCGCTCGTGGACTACCAGGCGATCCTGGAGTCGTACGAGCGGTTCTGCGGGGCGTTCGTGTGGGAGTGGATCGATCACGGGCTGACGGGGGTGGACGAGCTCGGGCGCCGGTACTACCGGCACGGCGGGGACATCGACCACCAGCCCAACGGCGAGCGCTACTGCCTGGACGGGCTGCTGTTCCCCGACCGCACGCCGTCGCCCGGGCTGGCCGAGCTGCGCAAGGCCATCGAGCCGGTGTCGATCTCGGTGGAGGGCGGTGAGATCGTGGTCGTCAACAAGCACGACGCGGTGTCGCTGGCGCACCTGGGCTTCCGGTGGCGGGTGAAGGTGGACGGCATCCGCCGGGCCGCGGGGCCGCTGGTGGTGCCCGGCTGCCCGCCGCGGTCGGAGGTGCGCGTGCCGCTGCCCGACGAGGTCGCCGCCATGATGCGCGAGCCGCACCCCGCGGCGCCGGACGGAGAGCGGCAGCCTGCGACGCCGTGCGGTGGCGAGCCGCGGACGGCAGAAGCGTCCGGTGAGATGTGGCTGACCGTCGAGGCCGTGCTCGCCGAGGACGCCCGCTGGGCTCGGGCCGGCCACGTGATCGCCTGGGGCCAGGCCAGGCTCGGCTCTGCCACCCCCCACCGCCGGACCCCCCACCGCCGCTCACCCCGCCACCCGCACCCCACCGGCGCGGGCAGCCGGGCGGGGGAGGTGCGCCTCGGCGAGGCGGCGTTCGACGGCAGGACCGGACGCCTGACCCGCCTCGGCGGGCTCGAACTGGACGGACCCGTGCTCGACGTCTGGCGCGCCCCCACCGAGAACGACCGCGGCCAGGGCCCGAGGAACGCCCTGGCCGCCGACTGGGAGGCGGTCGGCCTGGACCGCTTCCTGCACCGCGGCGGCGGCATCGAGCGCCCCGACGACCACACCCTCGTCGTCCGCGGCCGCAGCGGCCCCGCCACCCGCACCCTCGGCTTCCGCACCACCTACACCTACCGCTGGCGGGACGGCGCGCTCCACCTCCTCGTCGAGGCCGACCCCGTGGGCGACTGGGACGACACCGCCTACGGCCACCTCACCGTCAACCCGCCCCGCATGGGCACCAGATGGTCGCTGCCCGGCGGCTACACCGACGTCACCTGGCTCGGCCGGGGCCCGGGCGAGTCGTACGCCGACAGCCGCGCCGCCGCCCGCGTCGGCAGGTACGCCCGGTCCATCGACGCGCTCCAGACCCCGTACCCGGTCCCCCAGGAGAACGGCAACCACGTCGAGACCCGCTGGCTGGAGCTGTCGGGCCCCGGGCTGCCCATGCTGCGCGTGGACGGCGAACCGCACCTGGACTTCACCGCCCGCCGCTGGACGAGCGAGGCCCTGCAGGCCGCCCGCCGCCCGCACGACCTGACCGACTCGGGGCGCGTGTGGCTGAACCTCGACCACGGCCAGCAGGGCATCGGCAGCGCCTCCTGCGGCCCGGCGCTGCCCGAGCGGTACCGCCTGGAGGTCCGCCGCTACTCCTGGTCCATGACGCTGACCGTGGCGAGAGGAAGCTGATCGCATGACAGAACCGTCCAAGTTCGACTTCTGCCCGTGGCTGTTCTGGGACCACGCGACCGACGAGGACCGCCGTGCCCAGGAGCTCCACCAGGCCGGGCTCCGGGACCGGATCGGGCTCGACGCGGCGGGGAAGGTGTTCGTCTCGCCGCTGGCCGCCGTGCACACCGACCGGTTGCGCATGGGGGACTTCTGTTACATCGCCGCCCACGCGTACGTCACGGACGACGTCTCGATGGGGGAGGACTGCACCGTCAACCCGTACGCGGTGGTGCGGGGGCGGGTGGAGCTCGGGGACGCGGTGCGGATCGGGGCGCACACGTCCCTGCTGGGCTTCAACCACGGCACCGCGCCCGACCGGCCGGTCTTCCGCCAGCCGATCACCTCGAAGGGCATCCGCGTCGGGGACGACGTGTGGATCGGCTCGAACGTCGTCGTGCTGGACGGCGTGACGATCGGCGACCACGCGATCATCGGCGCGGGCTCGGTCGTCACCAAGGACGTGCCCGCCTGGGCCATGGTGGCGGGCAACCCGGCCCGCCCCCTCCGCGACCGCCGCACCCCCCGCCCCACGGCGGGTGAGGCACCGCCGGTCGGCGGAGAGCTGCCTACGGCGGGCGGGGTCCGGGTTTCCGCGGGCGTGGCAGGCGGCGTGGCGGGTGGTGCGGCGGGCGGGGATCTGGAAGGGCGGCTGGTGGCGTTCGCCGGTCGGGCGCGGGAGCAGGCCGAGGCGGTGCTGGCGCGCTGCTGGACCGGCGACCGGTACGTGGACCGGCCCGGCGCCCAGCCCACCGTGCGCGCCTGGTGCGACGCGGTGGAGATCGCCGACCTGCTGCTCGGCGGCCCGCCGCCGACCCCGGCCCGCGACGAGATCGTCGCTTTCCTCCGCGACCGCCAGGACCCGGGCACCGGCCTGGTCCCCGAGCTCGGCGCCCCCGGCTCGCCCGAGGCGGGCGACGGCGGACGGCCGGAGCTGGAGGGCGTGACCGCGTACCACGTGCTCTGCGTCGGATACGCGCTCAACCTGCTCGGCACCGCCTTCCACCACCCCGTCCACGCCGTCCACGACCTCCGCTCCCAGGACCTGACCGCCCTGCTCGACGGCCTCGACTGGACGCGTGAGGCGTGGACGTCCGGCTCGGTGGTGGACGCGATCGGCACCGGCCTCTACCGCAACCTCGCCGACTTCGGCCTGCGCGGCGACGTCGAGACCCTGTACGGGTGGCTGCTGACCCGCGTGCGCCAGACCCACGGCATGTGGGGCGAGCCGGACAACGACTCCGGCTGGCTGATGGTGGTCAACGGCTTCTACCGGCTCACGCGGGGCACGTTCGCGCAGTTCGGGATGCCGCTGCCGTACCCGGAGCGGGCCGTGGACACCGTGCTCGCCCAGGCCCGCGACCCCCGCTACTTCGGCCCGGACACCGGCAACGCCTGCAACGTGCTCGACGTCATCCACCCCCTGTGGCTGCTCGGCCGGCAGACCCCGCACCGCAGGGCGGAGGGCGAGGCGTGGGCCAGGGAGCACCTCGCCCGCGCGCTGGGCGGCTGGCACGACGGCGCCGGGCTCAGCTTCGCGCTGAGCGGGGGGAGCGGCGCGGCACGCACGCCCGGGCTGCAGGGCACGGAGATGTGGCTGGCCATCATCTGGCTGCTGGCCGACTACCTCGGGATCTCGGACACCCTCGGCTACCGGCCCCGGGGGATCCACCGCCCGGAACCGGCGATCAGGTATCCGGCCTAGGCGGCCGGCGGCACGGTGAGCGCGGACGCCATCGCCTGGTGGCCGGCCGCGCTCGGGTGCAGGTGGTCGCCGCTGTCGTAACGGGGCAGCAGGCGGGCGGGGGCGGCGGGGTCGCGGAGGGCGGCGTCGAAGTCGGCCACCGCGTCGAACGCGCCGCCTTCCCTGATGAACGCGTTGACCGCCTGCCGGGCCCGTTCGCCCTCCCGGGTGTGGTAGTCGGCGCCCGCGAACGGCGTGATCGTCCCGCCGATCACGCGGACCCCGGCCGCGTGCGCCGAGGCCACCATGCGGCGGTACGCGGCGACGAGGTCGCCCGCCCGCGCGCCCGCGCCGAGGTCGTTGACGCCCGCCTGGACGATCACGGTGCCGATGCCCGGCTTGGTCAGCACCTCGGCGGTCAGCCGCGCCTCGGCGGGCCGTCCCGTCCCCGCCGCGAGCACCTTCCCGCCCGACACCCCCTCGTTGAGCACCGCCACCCCCGAGAGGTGGGCGAGCAGGTCGGCCCAGCCGTGGCCGGTCTCCGAGCCGACGCCGACGGTGAGCGAGTCGCCGAGCGCCGCCACGACGGGCACCGGCTCGGGCGTGACCACGGTGAGTGCGTCGAGCCAGTGCCAGACCGCGACGGGCTCGACGTACGCGCCATCGCCCTCGTCGGCGGCATGATCGCCCGGGAGGGACCGGTAGGCGGGCGAGACGGCAGGCTCCCACGCACCGACGGACGGCAGTGCGCCGGACCCCGGCAGTACGCCGGAGCGGGCGCGGGGTCCGTCCCACGCGGCGGGTTGCGTGCCGGGCGCGTCCCATGCGGCGGATGGTGCGGCAGGCGGTGGGTAGGACGGGGCGGTGGCGCGGTTGCGGCCCGTCAGCGTGTCGCACTCTCCCCGCACGTACACGCTCACCGCCAGCCGCCGCCGTCCCGCCACGCGCCCCGCCACCGGATCGCTGAGCACCGTCTCCCCGGCTCCCACCGTCACCTCGGCACATCCGCCGAACGTCACCGCCCGGTTCGACCCCGGCTCCAGCGCGGCGCCCGCCCGAGACACCCCCACGCACACCCGCCCGAACGTCACCGCCCGCCCTCCGAACGCGTTGGTCAGCCGCACCCGCAGCCCGGCCCCGCCCACGGAGGTACGCACCACGTTCCGCACGGTCACGTCACGCAGCCGAGCCCCGAGCGCCTCCGCGGCGGCAGCCCAGGTGGTCACCGCACGGCCGCCGACCGCCCCCCTGCCGCCGACCGTCACCATGCCCCCGTCGTGAGGGCCCCCGTCGTGAGGGCCGCCGTCGTGAGGGCCCCGATCATCAGGACCGCCGTCACCAGGGCCGCCGTCACCAGGCTGAGGTGAACGAGTACCGCCCGGACCCGACCCGGCACACCAGCGCCGACCCGGTCCACCCCACCCCGGTCACGAGCTCGCCGGACTCGCGCACCGACGACGGGTCCGTGGTGGGCACGTGCACGGTGGCCAGGGCTCCCGGCGGGATCCGCACCGACAGCCGCAACTCACCGCCGTCGATCTCCCACCGGCTGGACAGCCGCCCGAGCGGCGTCTCGTACGCGGCCGACGCCCACCGCAGGGCGCCCCCGACCAGCGGCCGGATCCGGGGACGGCGGAAGCCCACCGACCCCTCCTCCTGCCCGAGCCCGGCGACCCCGCCGTACAGCCACGCCCCGACGGAGCCCAGCGCGTAGTGGTTGAAGGAGTTCATGGCGACGGGGCCGAAGCCGGTCTCCTCCGTCCACCCGTCCCACCGCTCCCAGATCGTGGTGGCCCCCCGCTTGATCGAGTACCCCCACGACGGGTACCGGTCGTCGTGCAGCAGCGCGTAGGCCAGGTCGGCGTGCCCGTGCGCCGACAGGACGGGGCCGAGCAGCGCCACCCCGGCGAACCCGGTGGTCAGCCGCCGCCCCCGCCGTTCCAGGTCGGCCACCAGGTGGGCGACGGCAGCGGGCACGAGGCCGGCGGGGACCAGGCGGTGCGCGAGCGCCAGCAGGTAGCCGGTCTGCGTGTCGCCGGTGACGCGCCCGTCGGCCGAGACGAACTCGCGCGCGAACGCCTCCCCGATCCGCTCCCGCAGCCCCGCGTACCGATCACGGGCCGCGGTGTCGCCCAGCACGGCGGCGGCCCTGGCCGTCAGGTCCGCGCTGAGCGCGAAGTAGGCGGTGGCGAGCACGTCCCGGTCGGTGCGCACGTCCGCCTGCAGCCAGTCGCCGTAGTGGCTGCCGACCCGGTTCCGCCAGATGAGGCCGGGATTGTGGCGTTCGACGTGGTCGACCCAGCGGCGCATGCTGGGCAGGCTGTCGCGCAGCACCCGCTCGTCCCCGTACACCTCGTACAGGTGCCAGGGCACGATCGTGGCGGCGTCGCCCCAGGCGGGGGTGCCGTGCCGTTCGGTGATGACGTGCGGCACGACGTCCGGCACCGCGCCCTCGGCCGTCTGGGCGCAGCGCAGGTCGGCCAGCCAGCCGGTGAAGAACGCCGCCACGTCCGCGTTGTAGCAGGCCGTGGGCAGGAACACCTGCGCGTCGGCCGTCCAGCCGAGCCGCTCGTCCCGCTGCGGGCAGTCGGTCGGCACGGAGACGAAGTTGTCGCGCTGGCTCCACCAGATGTTGCTCATGAGCTGCCGCACCATGGCGTCGGAGCAGGAGAACTCGCCCGCCACCGGCGTGTCCGAATGCATCGCCCGGCCCACGACGCCGACGTCGGCGTGCCCGGTGACCTCGACGTAGCGGAAGCCGTGCACGGTGAATCGCGGCTCGTACGTCTCCTCCGCCCGGCCTGCCGTCACGTAGTGGTCGGTGGCCTCGGCGGAGCGCAGGTTGGCGGTGTAGAGGCCGCCGTCGTCGGTGAGCGCCTCGCCGTGCCGGAGCGTGACGCGGGTGCCGGGCGCGGCGCCGCGCACGGTCAGGCGGACGCGGCCGGCGATGTTCTGGCCGAGGTCCACGATCGTCCTGCCGTCCTGGGCGCGGATCTCGACCGGTTCGAGGTCCTGCGTCACCCGTACGGGCTCGGCCACGGACGGCACGAGCACCGTGAGGCCGGTGTCCGCGACGCGGGCCGGGGCCCAGGAGGAGTCGTCGAAGCCCGGCAGGTCCCAGCCGCCGAGGTCGAGGCGGGCGTCGTACCACTCGCCCATGAGCAGGTCGGCGTAGCGCAGCGGGCCGGTGGTCTCCCGCCAGCGCTCGTCCGTGCCGATCACGGTGCGGGAGCCGTCCGCGTGCTCGGCCACGATCTGAGCCAGGAGCTGCGGGCGCCGGCCGTAGCGCTGGGCCTGCTGCCGGCCGTCCCAGCCGAGGCTGCCCGACCACCAGCCGTCCGCCAGGATCGCGCCCACGCACAGCGGCCCGTCCCCGGCCAGGTCGGTGACGTCGTACACCTGGTACGGGACGCGCTGCCGGTAGTCGGTCCAGCCGGGGGTCAGCTCGCCGTCGCCGGCGCGGTGGCCGTTGACGTGCAGCTCGTACAGGCCGCGGGCGGTGACGGCGATCCGTACGGCGGTGGCCGGGGGCAGGTCGACGACGCGCCGGAAGTAGCGGGGCGCGGGGAGGTGGGCCGTGCGGACGGTGCGGGGCTCGCGGTCGTCCGTGGGCGGCTCGAACGGCGGCTCCGTCTCCGGGTCGTGCTCGATCCAGGCGGCCCGCCACTCGTCGGCGTGCAGCACCCCGGTGTCGAACCACGATTGCGCCGACCCGCCGTCGCGCACCTCGACCCGCCAGGTGTAGCGGGCGAACGACACCAGCGGCGCCCCGCCGTAGTCGGCGCTCACGTCCTGACCGTCGATCCAGCCGCTGTCCCAGGCCAGGGCGTCGCCGGGGCCGTGCACGGTGACGCGGTGGCCGGCGGGGGCGTCGCCACGCCGGTCGGAGGCCAGCCGCCAGGCCAGCCTGGGCGTGCGGGTGCCGATGCCGAGAGGGGTGCGGCGGTGCTCGCAGCGCAGGTCGTACGGGGTCAGCTCCGGGGCGTCCGGAGGCTCGGGCAGCGACCAGTTGTCCGGCATGGTGTTCACCACGTCCACTCCTTCGCGGGCCGGGCCAGCTCGTAGTTCCGCCGGGGGGCGCTGGGGTGCACCTTGCGGCCGCTGTACATGGGGCGGGCGGTGCCCTCCGGGCTGATGCCGATCACGTCGTCGCCGCGCCAGCGCACCTGGTACTCCCGGCCGGCCGCGACCTCGGTGCTGGTCGTCTCGGGGACGGGGAAGGTGACGGTGACGCGCTCGCCCGCGCGCGGGGCGGGGATCGACAGGTAACCGTCAGGGGCCCACGCCCCGGCCTGGGTGCCGTCGAAGCCCTCGGTGCCGCGGATCACGCGGACCTTGGCGTACCCCGCCCAGTCGGGCACCCGCATCCGCAGCTCCGGCAGGTCCTCGTGCACGTCGAGGTCCACCCGGCCCTCGTGGGGGAGGTGGCTGAGCACGGTGACCTGCTTGGTGGCCCGGGTGAGGAGCAGGTTGATCCGGTTGCCGGTGACGATCGAGTTCCAGCCCCAGAACAGGCCGCGCACGCCGGAGCCGACGCAGCACGCCTGCACGTCGGCGGTGTGGCCGCGGCCCAGCTCGACGTCGCAGACGAAGTCGTTGGGCGCGCCGTAGCCGGCGAAGGCGCCGCGTACGCGCTCGCCCACCCGTACGTGCGTCGTCCAGCCCGGCTCGTCGCCGGAGGAGTCGGGCGCGGACTCGACCCAGCCCAGGTCGAGGAGCTGCGACTCCACGAGGTGGTTGCGCAGGAACCGCTCCACCACGCCCCAGTACGCGCTGTGCCCGGACCCGGCCAGCGTGGTGCCGGTGCCGATGAGGTCGACCAGCGAGCAGCTCTCGTGCTCGTACCGCTGGTCGGCCAGGTCGCCCGGGGTCCAGCCGAACGCGGTGGCCTGGCCGAGCGCCCAGTCGTAGCTCCTGCGCACGAACGCGGTCAGCTCGTGGTCGCCGGTGTGGCGGGCGTAGCGGGCCAGCCCTTCGAGGGTGCCCAGCCGGGTGTGGAAGTGGCCGCTGCGGTAGGCGCGGGCGGCGTTGAAGCTGCCGTCCTCGTGGAACACGCCGCTCTTGTGCACGATCAGCCGAGCGAACCACCCGCACAGCTCCAGCGCGTCCTCGTTGCCGGTCGCCTGGTGGTAGCGGAGCAGCGGCATGATCAACCGGCCGCTGAACGAGGCCGGGTCGGGGGCCAGGTGCAGCGCGACGGCGTTGGGGGAGGGCCAGCCCTCGGGGGTGTACTCGGAGGCGGGGTAGAACCACACGTCCCGCTCCTTGATGGCGATCCGCTTGAGCGCGGCCACGTGCCGGTCCACCAGCTTCCTGGCCTCGGGGTCGCCGTCGGAGACGAACCACGTGGTCAGCGACAGCAGCACGGCCCGCTGGTCGATGAGGTTGGCGTTGGCCGGCCAGCCGCGCTCGGGCCTGGCCTGCCGGTAGCTCAGCCCGTCGGCGCCGAAGAAGCCGATGAGCCTGGTACGGAAGCCGTCCTCGACCTCCCGCCAGGTGTCCTTGCCCGTCATCTGCCTGGCCAGCAGGCAGGCGTCGAGCAGCCGGCCGTGGCTGGAGCCCCAGTCCCAGTCGCCGTGCTGGAGCGTGGCCGGGCGGGCCAGCAGGTCGGCGCTGAAGTACGGGATGCCGCCCATGCCCGCGTCGGGCAGCCCGGCCACCGCGTTCATCGCCAGCCCGGCCCGTTCCTCCAGCAACACTGTGTCGGGAATCTCCGGCATGCCAACACCTCATAAATATTCAAGGTCGCATAAACTGCCCATTCAGCCTCCTTCGCTTCTGGCGCCCGCGTCAAGATCTGTATAAATATTCATATCTTGTTGGATATGTGAGACTGAGGCACGATGGCCGCATGAGCGATGATTCGGTGGTGCGGCCGCGCCCGGAAGCGGCAGTCACCCTGCGACCCGCCTCCGGAGTGCGGATCGAGGGCGGGTTCTGGGGCGAGCGGCAGCGGGTCAACCGCGACGTGACGATCCCGCTGGGCGGCGAGCGGATCCGCGAGTCCGGCACGTTCGCCAACCTGGAGGCGGCCGCCCGCGGTGCCGGAGGGGAGCACCGCGGCAAGGTCTTCGCCGACTCCGACGTCTACAAGTGGCTGGAGGCGGTGGCCTGGGAGCGCGGCCGGGCCGACGGCGGCGAGCTCGCGCGGTCGTACCAGGAGGCCGTCGCGCTGGTCGCGGCCGCCCAGCGCCCGGACGGCTACCTGCACACCCACACCCAGCTCACCGGCCGCGAACCCTACTCCGACCTGGCCTCCAGCCACGAGCTCTACTGCGCCGGCCACCTCATGCAGGCAGCCGTCGCCGGCAGCCGCGCCCTCGGCGACGGCACGCTGCTGCGCGTGGCGACCCGCTTCGCCGACCACCTCGTCAAGGACCTGCCCGCCGCCGCGCTCGACGGGCACCCGCAGATCGAGACCGCCCTGGCCGAGCTCTACCGCGAGACCGGCGCACGCCCCTACCTCGACCTGGCCGCCCGCATGGTCACGGACCGGGGCCGGGAGAGCCTGCCGCTCAAGGGCCACCACGGCCCCGGCATCCGCCAGGACCGGGTGCCGCTGCGTGAGGCCACCACGGTCGAGGGGCACGCGGTCCGCGCCATGTACCTGGCCGCCGGAGCCACGGACGTCGCCGTCGAGACCGCCGACGGCGACCTGCTCGCCGCGCTCGCCCGGCAGTGGCGCGACATGGTGGCGACCAAGACGTACCTGACCGGAGGGCTGGGCTCCGTCTGGTACGGCGAGCAGTTCGGCGGCCCGCACGAGCTGACCCCCGAGACCGCCTACTGCGAGACCTGCGCCGCCGTCGGCAGCGTGCAGTGGTCCTGGCGCATGCTCCTGGCCACCGGCGAGCCCGCCTTCGCCGACCTGATGGAGCGCACCCTCTTCAACGCCGTCCTGCCAGGCATCTCCCTCGGCGGCGACCGCTTCTTCTACGTCAACGCGCTGCGGGTGCGCGCCGACGCCAACCCCGACGACCGCCGCGCCGCCGCCCGGGGCCGCCAGGACTGGTACGGCACCGCCTGCTGCCCGCCCAACGTCATGCGCCTGCTGTCCTCGCTCGGCCACTACCTCGCCACCCGGGACGCCGAGGGGGTCCAGGTCCACCTGTACGCGCCCGGCACGATCCGGACGGGGGACGTGCTGCTGGAGGTGGAGACCGACTACCCGTGGGACGGGCGCGTCGAGCTCGTGGTCCGGGAGACGCCCGATCGCCCGTGGACGCTCGCGCTGCGCATCCCGGCGTGGGCGGACGGGGCCGGTGTGGAAACGCGGTTCGGCGCGGGCGGGCGGCCGGTCGCGTCCGGCGCGGACGGGCGGCCGGTCGAGGCCGGCGGGTATCACCGTGTCAGGCGCACCTGGCGGCCCGGTGACCGGGTCACGCTGGACCTCGCCGTCCGGCCCCGCCTGACCGTCGCCGTGCCCCGCCTGGACGTGGCCCGCGGCCAGGTCGCGGTGGAGCGCGGCCCGCTCGTCTACTGCCTGGAGCAGGCCGACCACCCCGGCGTCATCGTGGACGACCTGTGCCTGGCCACGGACCCCGGCCTGCGCGACGGGACCCCGATGACGGGCCTGCCCGCCGAGGTGGTGCCGGTCACCGCACGGGGAAGGGCGCACGTGCACCGCGCGGACGACGCGGGCTTCCCGTACCGCGCCGCAGGCGCGCCACGGGAGCCGGAGCACGAGGGCCCGGTCGGCCTCACGTTCGTGCCGTACTACACCTGGGCCAACCGCGGCACCGGCCCGATGACGATCTGGGCGCCGATGCACTGACGCGGCCGCAAGCCTTCCGAAGGCCCGTCACGCCCGCAGGACGGTGACCTGGCGTCCGGACGGGGTGACCGCCTGTTCGAAGGCGCCGCGTTCCTTCCACGGTGGGGCCTCGGGGCGCCGGTCGAAGATCACCAGTACACCGGTGGAGAGGGTGAGGCGGTCCAGGTAGCGGTCGAGCTGGGCGAGGCCGTCGGGCAGGGGGTCGTTCTCGCCTGCCCGCCAGACCTTCAGCTCCATGGCTTCGCGCTGCACGAGGCGGTCGCCTTCTGGGCCGGGGTAGGGCCATCGGACCAGGACGTCCAGGCGTTTGGTGCCGGCGGCGTACTCGCGGTCGAGCTGGCCGCCGCCGTTGACCAGGCGGTGCAGGAAGGCCATCAGGATGATCTGGCAGGCGGCCTCGTGGTAGCCCTCCTGCTGGATGAGCACCTCGCCGTGCTCGCGCCAGAACACGACGAACTCCTGCAGCAGGCGCGGCAGGTCGAAACGGTCGTCCGGCAGCACGAAGCTGCGCGGATCGGCCATCACGTACTGTTCCGTCGGGTCACCCAGCACCCGCAGGACGACCTCCCGGTAGATCGGGTTCGCCACCTCCAGCGGGGGTTTCTGCTTGATCAGGCCCAGATCACGGGCGTAGGACAGATCGTCGGAGAAGGTCAGGTCCATGGGCGGGAAGACCCCGGCCACCACGGGCTCCATCACCCGCTTGACCCGCGGCTCGTGCAGCCTGGCCACCAGCGCGTCGAGATGAGTGGCCCGGTTCCGGATCAGCCGCTCCTTGGCGTCTTCCACTTGCCCGGCGTTGATGGTGCCGGTCACTCCCATCTCGGTGACGACCTCGTAGGCGAGGGCGTTGACCAGCCATGGTTGTCCCTGGGTCAGCTCGAAGACCCGGTCCACCGCGTCCTTGGCGAACTCCTGGCCGGTCGCCTGCGTGTGCTGGCCGTACAGCTCGGCGATCTCATCGGCGGTGAAGTCGCCCAGGCGCAGCGACTCGGCGACGATGTTGAACGGGCTGCCCGAGTTAGACCGGCCGGATTCGCCGCCCGAGGCGACCTCGTAATCACGCAGGCCGCGCAACCCGCACAGCACCACGGACGCGGGGAACGGATGGCCCCCTGGCCGCGCGTTGTGGCCGTGGCGGAGCTGGCTGAGGATGCTGACCAGGCTGTTGCCCTGCAGGGCGTCGATCTCGTCCATGAACAGCACCACCCGGCGCGGGCAGCGGCGGCACCACTCGGTCAGCGCCGAGCCGAACCGGGCGCCCGCCGGGGCCTCCGGCCGGGGATCCGGCGGCAACAGCTCTGCCGGCCATCCCGTGCGTTCCGCGGCCTCGCGGAGGGAGTCCAGCAGAATCTCCTCCGCGGCCGCGTAGTCGTCACCGGCCGACTCGGCGCGCTCGCAGGAGAACATCAGGGCGGCGATGTCGCCCTCAGCTGTCAGCTCGGAGGCCAGGGCGTCCAGTGTGGTCGTCTTGCCGGTCTGCCGGGGCGCGTGCAGCACGAAGTAGCGATCCATCTCGATGAGCACCCGCGCCTCGGGAAGCCGCTGCGCGGGAGGCAACATGTAGTGGTGCCGCGGGCCGCAGGGGCCGGTGGTGTTGAAGTACTTCGCTCCGGGTGGCCGCATGGTCACATTCTGCCACTGGCCTCCGCCGGGCGCCTGAAACTGCTAGCCGACCGTGACCCCGGTGATCGACAGGCCCTCGACGTCGGCGGCCACGTCCGCACGCGACACCCGGGCGAACGAGCTGTCCCTGATCGTGACGTCCCGCAGCGGCTGCTCCGGATAGCCCCGCAGCAGGTACGCGCTGCGCGTACGGTCGCTGCGCACCCCCGCCACGTGGATGTTGCGGATCGGCGGCGGATCGTCGCCGTTGTGCCCGTCGCCGTGGTAGAGATCGATCGAGACGGCCTCCTTGGTCAGCTCGCTGATCTCCACGTCGCGCACGAAGACGTTCTCCACGAAGCCGCCGCGCACCGAGTTCGTCTTGATGTAGAGCCCGAAGTAGAGCCCTTCCCCGCCCCAGCGGCAGCGTTGCACGAACACGTTGCGGATGCCGCCGGTGGTGTCCGTGCCGATCGCGACGGATCCGTACCGGTAGCGCATCTCGCAGTCCTCGATCAGCACGTCCTCGCACGGCACCCCGACCCGCCGCCCGTCAGGGCCGCGGCCGGCCTTGACGGCGATGCAGTCGTCGCCCACGTCGAACACGCAGCCGGAGATCACCACGGACTTGCACGACTCGGGGTCGCAGCCGTCGTTGTTGGGCCCGCGCGAGTAGATCGACACGTTCCTGACCAGCACGTTCTCGCAGCGCACCGGGTGGATCTCCCACATGGGGGAGCGGACGATGCGCACCCCCTCCACCAGCACGTTCCTGCACAGGTACGGCTGGATCAGGTTCGGCCGCAGGTAGTGGCCTGCGCCGAAGACGCGCTGCTCGACCGGCACCCCCTCGGCGGCCATGCGTTGCAGCTCGGCCCAGTCCTCGTCCTCCCACGGCATGCCCTCCCGGTAGCCGAACTCCGGCGTGCCCACCCACGGCCACCAGTGCTCGGGCCCGGCCGAGCCGTCCAGCGTGCCGCCCCCGGTGATGGCGATGTTCTCCTGGCCGTAGGCGTAGACGAAGGGGGAGTAGTTGTAGCACTCGATGGCGGAGAAGCGGGTGTGGACGGCCGGGAGGTAGTCGGCGGGGTCGGTGCTGAACAGGATCGTCGCGCCCTCCTCCACGTGCAGGTCCACGTTGCTGAGCAGGTGGATCGCCCCGGTGGGGTACGTCCCCGGCGGCACCAGGACGTGGCCGCCGCCCGCCTCGTGGCAGGCCGCGATCGCGGCGCGGAACGCGCTGGTCCACTTCTCCCCGCCGCCGTAGGAGGTCACGTCGAACCAGCGGTCGGGGAACTCCGGCGGGCGCACCCGCTCCCGGAGCTCGTCGGCGTACCGCCAGGCCTCTTCCTCGGTCACGAAGCTCATGCCACCTTCCTCATGCGCAGCGCGTGATACAGGGGCAGCGCGATCACCCAGGACGGGTTCCAGGTGTTCGCCTCACCCGTGCGCTGCCAGTTGGTCTGGAAGAACCCCTCGCCCTGCTCGCCCGGCGTCAGGAAGCCCCAGTCGCCCGGCTCCGTGCAGATGCCCTGGCCCATGGCGTGCAGGATCCGGTCCGCCTGCTCCGCGTAGTCGGCCCTGCCGGTCGCCCGGCCGAACTCCATCAGCTCGGAGGTCGGGAAGAACACGTCGAGGTGGTGGTTCTGCACGCTCACCGACGGCCAGCCGCACGCCTTGAAGTCGCGCCGCTCGAACGTGCTGCCCTCGTCGAACTCCGGCGACCACACGTAGACGAACGTCAGCAGCCAGTCGGCCGCCGCCTCCGCCCACCGCGCGTACGTCTCCCGCCCGGTCAGCCGGAACAGCTCGTGGGCGGCCAGGAAGAAGTACATCCCGGCCTCCTTGTCCTCCCCCGAGGCGTCCAGCGTGGCGTGCGCGAACGGCCGCTCGAACGTGGCCGCGTGCAGCCGGTGGTAGTGGCCGAGCACCTCCTCGGCGCGCAGCAGCCACATCCGCTCCCCGCTCAGCCGGTACGCGCCCAGCATCGCCTGCACGCAGGAGATGCCCGCCGCGCTCACCATCGGCGAGACCGGGGTGCCCATCGGCGTCCAGCCGAGCGGGACGACGCCCTCGGGCAGCCTGGTGTGCCAGAAGATCGAGGCGGCGTCCGCCACCGCCTCCGCCCACTCCGGCGGCACCTCCAGGCCCGCGTCCCTGAACCGCAGGGCCAGCGCCGCCAGGTCGGTGATCGTCTCGCCGTGGGCGCGGCTGGAGACGAAGTCCGCGCCGTCCTTGCGGAACATCTCCCAGCTGCCCTCGTCGACCAGGTAGCGGGCGGCGCGCAGGCCGCGCACCGGCGTCGCGCTGCCCTCGACGTAGAAGTCCGCGGCGCGGCGGGCCCGCTCGACCCGCTCCGGCTCGCCCCGCTCGATGCCGAGCAGGGCGTCGCACAGGGCCAGCTTCATGCACTGGCCGGTCCAGCCGTACAGGTACGAGCGGGGGCGGCCGTGGCGGGTGCCCTCGTAGGCGAGGTAGCCGTCGCCGTTCCAGCGCGCGTCCATGGCGCCCGTCTTCAGCCGGACGATGTCGTCCGCCGAGAGCGGTCTGGCGGGCTCGTCGCGGTAGAGCCTGGTGTGCACGAGCGTCCTGAAGCCGAACCCGCGCGGCTCCACCGGGCCCCAGTCCAGCGTGTGGCGGGTGGTGATCGTCTCGCCCGGGGCCAGGTCCCGGTAGCCGATCGGGCGGTCCGCCACCTGCGCCTTGCTGACGTAACAGACGTCCGGCTCGCCGTCGAACATGATCACGCCCGTCAGGGCGGCCACGGTCAGCCCGGGGGACCGGACGACGCCGAGCGAGCCGTAGGTCACCCTGCCGTCGTGGCCGCGGGTGGCCTCCGGGTGGGCGAACAGGCTGACGTAGCGGCCGTCCCAGGCGGCGTTCACGGCGGGGACGGGGAGGCGATGCTCCTCGGCGACGTACGGGATGCGGGGCACCTTCCTCGCCGGGTCGGAGGAGGGGTTGTCGTTGTAGAGCACGCCCGGCATGGTGACGTGGGCGTCCTGGGTGGGGAGGGGGAGCAGGAGGCCGGCCGCCACGTCGGTGATCGCGGCGGCGGAGTCGTTGCGCCAGGTGGTGGTGAGGGTGAGCAGGCCGTCCGGGGTGAAGGCCAGCTCCAGTCCCGCGCTCAGCCCGCCGGCCCGCGCCGTCACCACCACCGTCCCCCGCTGGAGGCGCACGGTGCCCGGTTCGGCGGGTTCGACGCGCCACGGGCGGCCCGCCGAGGCGGTGAGCAGGCCGCGCAGCGGTGCCCGCAGGTGCGGGCCGGCCGCGTCGCGACGGCCGAGCCGCACCTCGGGGCCGCCGGGGCCCGCCACCACCTCGACGAGCTTCCCGCCGGGCTCGGCGATGGCGGCGAGCACGCCGGCGGGCGTGGAGTCGCGTACCGGCGTCATGGCACCCGCCGCAGCCGGACGGCCTGCCCGACCGTCCCGGGCAGCGGGACCTTCACCGCCGGGCCCTCCTGGACCCCGTGCGGCGTCACCGTCATCTCCCACGTGTCGATCACCTCGACCTCGTAGCGCCCCTCCGGCACGTCGTACTCGCGCTGCGGGAACCGATGCTCACCGCAGAACTCCAGGTAGAACTCCCCGGGCAGCTCCAGCATCGGCGCGTCCCTGTCCCGGTACCGTGCCTGCTCGGGGATCGCGACGAGCACCTGGCGCAGCAGCCGCAGCCGCGGCACCGCCTCGCCGACGAGCGTCCCGCCGCTCTGCGACCAGGTCAGCCCGTCCTCGTCCAGGTACGACTCCCCGTGCGTGACGCACCGCCGCCGCACCGCCCCGTCCCAGGCCTGGGTCACGACCTCCTGCGGGGTCAGGCTCAGCCACGGATCGGGCGCGTCGCCCTCGTAGCCGCACATGTCCATGACGACCGGCTTGTGGTGGTCGCGCGTCTGGACCCACGCGTCGCGCGGGCTGCGCGCGGTCACGCTGCCGTGCGTGAAGCCGCGCCGCCACAGCAGCGGCGAGTCGGCCGGGACGGTGATGGACAGCGGATGGTGGCCGGGATCCTCCTCGGCCACCAGGTCCGCCAGCCGCACCCAGTCGTGCTCGGAGATGCCGGGCAGGCGCGCGGGGCCGGCCGACAGCGACCACCACACGTTCGGGTGCGCCGCCAGGCGGGGGACCACCTCCTCCAGGTAGCGCGTCGCGGCCGCCACGTCGGCGATGCCGTCGTCGGGGTGCAGCAGCACCAGCTCGGCGGTCACCCCGATCCCGGCCAGCTCCGCCACCCGCTCCTCCAGCGAGTCGAGCGTGCACCGGCCGGCCAGCGCCGCCATCCGCACCCGGTCGAAGGGGGAGGCCTGCAGCGTGGCGAGCGTCCGCGCGCGCCGGTTGGCGCCCTGCAGGTGCCAGGCGAGGGCGGTCGTCGCCATCCCATCGATGATCATGGTGCAACCCTCGTCATCCGCAGCGCCAGGTACGGCCGGCGCGGCAGCGCCACCCGCGCCTGCTTCCGGTACGCGCCGTCCACCGGGGTGATCGTCATGTTCCAGGCGTCGATCAGCTCGACCTCGTAGGCGCAGCCGTCGTCGGGCAGGTCCACCGTGACGGAGGCCGCCTGCCGCCGCCCCAGGTACCGCAGCAGCACGCCCTCGCGGCGCGCCTGCATGACCTGCCGCAGGAAGGCGATCCTGGCGGGGCTCTGCCCGTACAGCCCGCCGCCGTTGCCGATCCAGGCCCGCTCCTGGAAGCCGGCCAGCGACTCGCCGTGGCCCACGTAACCGCCGCGCGCCATGCCCTCCCAGAAGCGGTCCACCAGCTCCTCGCCGGTGACGTTGCCCCAGCGCTTGCCGATGTTCCCCTCGTAGCAGATCTCGTCGAGCACCACCGGCTTGGGGCAGGCGCGCAGCCACTCGTCGGTGGGGGTGACGTCCCAGTGCTGGATGCTCTGGTGCGTCACCCAGGGCTTGGTGAAGTCGTACAGGGTCGCGACCTCGTACATGCGGGTCCCGTTGTGGATCGAGCGCAGGTGCTCGTACGGGTCCAGCCGGGCGATCGTGCGCAGGATGTCGTCCCAGTCCTCGACGGTCTTGGCCGTGTTGAAGTCGTACTCGTTGGCGGCCGACCACCACACGTTGCGGTAGGCGGCCAGGCGGGCGATGACGTGCCGCAGGAAGGCGTGGTCGGCCTGCCTGCCCATGTCCTCGATGCCGCGCCGGCCGAAGTCGTAGGGGTGGAAGAGGATGATGTCGGCCTCGATGCCGAGGTCGAGCAGGTCCCGGACGCGGGACTCCAGGTGGCGGAAGAAGACCGGGTTATACCGGGTCTTGTCCAGCCCGTCCGGGTCCTTCCCGGCGAACGGCACCTGCGGCGGCGTCATCGCGCCGGTCGGCAGCACGCACATGCGCAGCTTGTTGAAGGGCGAGGCGGCGAGCGTGCGCAGCGTCTGCCGCTCGCGCTCGTCGTCCATGTCGTGCGTCCAGTGGTAGGCGGTGGTGCCGAACGGCAGGTACGGCGTGCCGTCGGCGTACTCGAATGCGGTGCCGGACGCGCGCACGGGGCCGTGGTTGCCCTCGGACGCGGGCGACACCTCGAAGGCGCCCGCGTGGCCGTCCAGCTCGGTCACGTTGCTCACGGTGGTGTAGCTCCACGGACCCACCGCGTCCGGCATGAACCGGACGCGGTAGACGCCGTCGCCGTCGTAGAAGCCGTCGGCCTCGACGATGCGATTGCGGAACTGGAACCGGGCCGACAGACGAACGTCAGCGAAGGGGTTGCCGTCGGACGGCCCGGCCAGCTCGATCTCGTGGACGCCCCAGCGTTCCACGGTGGGGGACAGTGTTACCAATCCTTCCCCGCGGCGGCCTGCGCCTTGATGTAGTTGGGGATGTCCTGCTGCTCGGAGACGGCCAGCGACTGCTCGGGCGTCATGCCGTCACGCAGCACGTGCTGGCGGAAGACCGACCACAGCGGCAGGTCCCAGAACTCGGTGTTCTGGTAGTTCGACACCGCGGCGTTCTCGCCCCAGTAGACGGCCGAGGTGTCGAGGTTCGCCAGCGCGGGGACGCTCTTGCCGAAGTTCGACACGACGCCTTCGGTCTGCAGCACGGCCTTGATGCCCTGCTTGGAGATCTCCGTCTGGGCCTCCTCCGACACCAGCCACTTCACGATCCGCAGCGCCTGATCCTTGTGCGCTGCGGACGGCGGGACGAACGCGGCCCGCGTGTTCGGCTGGTAGATGGTCGTGGAGCCGCGCTTGAGCACCGGGATCGCGGTGACCCCGATGTCGACGCTCTTGGCCTGCTCCTTGAACGACTCCTCGTCGCCGTCCTCGATGAACAGCTCGTTGCCGGCGTACATGTTCAGCCGCGACACCGTCTCGACGGCCATGGCCAGGTGGCCCGGCTGGCTCATGTCGCCCTTGAAGAAGTCCGTGACGGTGGTGAACTCGTTGCGCGGGATCGTCAGGAAGCGGTACAGGTTCTCCACGTACTGCTTCCAGCCGTCACCGGTGATGTCGACCTTGAGCTCCTCGGGCTTCGGCTCCTCGCCCGCCGTCGGCTGGAACGGGTAGAGGCCGGCCTGGTTGAACTCGAGGTACTGGTCGGGGTGCTGCATGTAGCCCTTGTAGTGGTCCAGGCCGTCGTCCCTGGTCAGCTTCTTGGCCAGCTTGTACGCCTCGTCGTACGTCATGCCGGGCTTGGGGTGCTGCACCCCGAACTTGTCGAAGATCTTCTTGTTGTAGAGCAGCACGTGCTCGTCGATGAACAGCGGCACGCCGTAGATCCCGCCGTCGGAGCGCGACCTGGTCAGCTCCACGGCGGCCTTGTTCAGCGTGTTCAGGTCGATGCCGGCCTTCTGGAGGTCGGCGGTGAGGTCGCCGACCCAGCCCATCGGCTCCAGGTCGCGGTCGATGCGGGACTTGGGGTCCTCGATGATGATGTCGGGGGTGACGCCCGCCTTCTTGAGGTCCTCGTACCGCACGGGGAGGTCCCACGTCGCGTACTTGATCTTGACGTCGGGGAACGCCGCCCGCAGCTTGTTGCCGATGATCTCGTCGAAGACCCGGGTGCCCTGCCGGGACTCGTCGACGGTCGCCTCGAACGGCTTGTAGTTGGCGGCGAAGATGAACAGCTCGTCGTCGCAGACCTGGAACGGCAGGTTGTACTTGTTCCCCACGTCCTTGCAGGCGGCCGCCGAGGCGTCGGCGGGCACAGCGGTGACGGACAGAGCGAGCGCCAGCAGCGCGATCCCACGAACCTTGCTCATCATTCACTCTCCTTGACGGGGGAATAACTGCACTGGCGCACGACATTGCGCCGGACGCCGTTCTTGAACTCGGTGATCGTGTGCTCGGGCCAGTTCGAGAGCAGGCCCACCGCGTTGCGCAGGTATTCCTCGTTGAAGACCACGTGCCGGATGTTGTTGCGGTTGTAGGAATAGACCAGGTGGATGAAGCCGTCGGCGCTCTGGGTGAGCACCGGGTAGGTGAACTGCGGGCCCGACTGGGCCTCCACGTCCACCGAGTGCTCCCACGTGCGCCCCTTGTCCGGCGAGAGCGACAGGCGCATGGGGGAGCGGTGCTCGACCCACGGGTTGTAGGCCAGCACGAGCTTGCCGCTGTCCAGCTTCAGCGCGGCGACGCGGGAGTTCGGGTTGCCGATCGGCTCGGCCACGGGAGCGCTCCACGTGCGGCCGAAGTCGGTCGACTCGCTCTTGTAGATCGCCTTGTCGCCGGTCCGCATGTACGCGGCCAGCCGTCCCGGCTCCACCTCCACCACGGTCGGCTGGATCGAGCCCTCCGGCGTGCGGATCCAGGCCCCGGTGTCCTCCGGGTACGCCTTCCACGTGCTCAGGTCCTGGCTGAAGACGTAGAAGCCGGAGCTGGAGCTGGCCTCGTCGTAGATGGGCAGCAGCACCTCGCCGTTCGACATGCGGATCGGGTTGGTGCCGACCATCCAGCCCCATTCGGAGCGGATGACGGTGGGCTCGCTCCAGGTGTGGCCGCCGTCGTCGGAGGTCTTGAGCCGGATGGAGGCCTGCTCCCAGCCGTGCCCCTCGATGACGACGTAGAACAGGTAGACCCGCTTGCCGTCCGACCACAGCACGGGGTTGCCGTCGGCCTTGCCCGGCTCGTCGACCACGACCTCCGGCTTGGACCAGCTCTTCTTGCCGGTCGCCAGCCGCGACAGGTAGAGCGCCTGGTTGGCGGCGCCCTCCGACGTGCCGCCGTAGTAGACCGTCAGCATGTCACCCGTCGGGGCCTGCGTGACGGCCGCCGCGTGGACCTTGGGGACGTTCGGGTCGGGGGCCGCCACGTCCTGGCGGCAGGCGTACGCGCCGGTGGGCGCCACCTGCACGTCGCCGTCGCCGTGCGCGCCCGTCACGTACGAGGGCACGCCGACGGCCACCGCCAGGGCACCGTATAAAAGGCTCTGCCGAATTTTCATGAAGCGTCGATCTCCAGATACTTGATGGTCTTCCGCAAATAGGAGAAGGCGACGTCCAGCCGCCCCTCCCGGCCGTCGGTGACGCTCGGATAGGAATAGCCGAGCTCGCTCTGCCAATATTCGGAGTCGGAATCCTGCAGTACACGCCGGTGCGGCCAGTTCGCGCCGCCGTCCTCGGAGACGGCGACGACCAAGGGGGTGCGCAGCGCCTTCTTGCGCCGTTCCCCGTTCTTGGTCACCCACCTGAACTGGTCGCGCTCCAGGCTCGCGTCGTTGTAGACGAGCGCGAGCCGTCCGTCGCCGAGCCTCGTGAGCTGGACGGAGGAGTCGTTGTTCGGCAGCTCGGTCCGCGTCGGAGCGGACCAGGTGCGGCCGTCGGAGGAGGTGGAGGCGTAGATCCGCCCCGCCCGCCGGTCACGGAACATCGCCAGCAGCCGCCCGTCGGGTTGCTGGGCGATCGTCATCTGGACCAGGTCCGCGCTCCCGGGAACCTGGTGCTCGGTCCACGTGCGCCCGCCGTCCGCGCTGACCTCGGCCACGCTGTGGTCGCCGCCGGCGGTGCAGTGGTAGGCGGGCAGCACCCACGCGCCGTCGTCCAGGACGATCGGCGGGTGCCGCACGAAGATTCCCGGCTCGGACAGCAGCACGCGCGGCTCGCTCCACGTGCGGCCGGCGTCGGCCGAGGTGCGGGCCACCACGTGCGCGGTGGTCTGGTCGTGCGGCTCCATGGAGGTGTGCAGCAGCCACACCAGCCCGCCGCCGTCCTCGAACAGCACCGGGTTCTGCTCGCTGCGCAGCGGGTCGGCCGCCACGAGCAGCGGCTCCTGCCAGCGGTCGCCGGTCAGGCGCGAGACCACCACGTTCGTGCCGGGATCGCCTTCCTGGGGGCCGCTGAACCAGGCGCACAGCAGCTCGCCGCCGCGCGTGCGCAGCAGGTTGGCCGCGTGGTTGTCGGGGCCGTGCGGCGCCGGCAGCAGCGCCTCGCGCGCGCCGGCCAGCATGGCGGACGGCCGTACGATGCCGTCGAAACGGGGGTCGGTCATACGTTGACCACCGGGTCCTCTCGTACGTCGGGATCGGGGACGCCGCGCAGCTCCAGCTCCTCGGCGAAGTGGCAGGCCACCCGCCGGCCCCGCACCTCGCGCAGCGGGGGCCGCTCGGTGCGGCAGGTGTCCCTGGCGTACACGCAGCGGGGGTTGAACGGGCACCCGGGCGGCACGTGCGCCGGGTCGGCGATGTCGCCCAGCAGCTTGATCCGCTCGCGGTGCCGCTTGGCCGCGGGGTCCGGGTCGGGCACGGCCGACAGCAGCGCCTCGGTGTAGGGGTGCAGGGGCCGCGCGTACAGCTCCTCGGTCGGGCCCTGCTCGACCACCCGGCCCAGGTACATGACCGCGACCACGTCCGCGACGTGCTCGATGATGCCCAGGTCGTGGCTGACGAACAGGAAGCCGAGGTCCGACTCCTCCTGCAGGTCCATGAGCAGGTTGAGGATCTGGGCGCGGACCGACACGTCCAGCGCGCTGACCGCCTCGTCGGCGACGACCAGGCGGGGCGAGAGCGCCAGCGCCCGCGCGATCCCCACCCGCTGCCGCTGACCGCCGCTGAACGCGTGGGGGTAGCGGTTGGCGTACTCGGGGCGCAGGCCGACGCGTTCGAGCAGCTCGCCGACCCGGGCGTCGATCTCCTCCTTGGTGCCGACCTGGTGCACCCGCATCGGCTCGCCGATGATCTCGCGCAGGGTCTTGCGCGGGTTGAGCGACGAGTGCGGGTCCTGGAAGATCATCCGCACCTCGGCCCGGTACGGCTTGAGCTCCTTCTCCTTCAGCCCCGCCACGTCGATCACCGAGCCGTCGGGCCGCCGGTAGAGCATGCGCCCGCCGGTCGGGTCGTGCGCCCGCACGATGCACCGGCCCAGCGTGGTCTTGCCGCAGCCGGACTCCCCGACCAGGCCGAGCGTGGTGCCCGCCGCGATGTCCAGATCGACCTCGTCGACCGCCTTCACCGTGCCGACCTGCCGGCCGAGCAGGCCGCTGCGGATGGGGAAGTGCTTGGTCAGGCCTTCGATCCTGAGCAGGGGTTCCTTGCTCACTCGTCCTCCTCGTAGAGCAGGCAGGACACCTCGCGGTCGCCCACGGGCAGCAGGCGCGGCTCGACCGCGTCGCACCGCCCGGCCACCACGTGGTCGCAGCGCGGGTGGAAGAAGCACCCGTCCGGCCGCGCGTACGGGGGCGGCACCATGCCTTTGATCGCCGTCAGCCGCCGCTGCCTGGCCCGCCCCAGCCGGGGCATCGAGCGCAGCAGCGCCTGCGCGTAGGGGTGGCGGGGCGCGGCCAGCACCTGCTCGGCGGAGCCGTACTCGACCACCCGCCCCAGGTACATGACGGCCATGCTGTCGGCCACCTGCGCCGCCACCCCGAGGTCGTGCGTGATCAGCATGATGGCCATGCCGAACTCGCCCTGCAGGTCCCGCAGCAGCTCCAGGATCTGCGCCTGGGTGGTGACGTCCAGCGCGGTCGTCGGCTCGTCGGCGATCAGCAGGCCGGGGTTGCACGCCAGCGCCATCGCGATCATGGCCCGCTGCCGCATGCCGCCGCTCAGCTCGAACGGGTAGGCGTCCACCCGCCGCTGCGGCATGGGGATGCCGACCCGGTCGAGCATCTCGATCGCGCGCCTGCGGGCCTCGGCCTTGCCGACGTTCTCGTGCAGCCGCACCGCCTCGACGATCTGGCTGCCGATGGTGTGCACGAGGCTGAGCGAGGCCATCGGCTCCTGGAAGACCATCGCGATGTCGTTCCACCTGATCTGCCGCAGCAGCTTCGCATCGGCGCCGACCAGCTCGACGGGGCCGCTCTCGCGGTGCAGGGTGATCTTGCCGCCCTCGATCTGCCCCGGCGGGTCCACCAGGCGCAGGATCGAGCGGGCCATGACGCTCTTGCCGCAGCCGGACTCGCCGACGATGGCCAGCGTCTCGCCCCTGCGCACCTTCAGGTTCACGCCGTCCACGGCGCACACGACGCCGTCGTCCATGAGGAAGTGCGTGCGCAGGTCCTCGATCTCAAGCAGCACGTCGTCTGCGGGCACGCCTGCTCACCTTCCTGTTTCCGTACGGATCGGCGGCGTCTCTCAAGCCGTCCCCGAAGAAGTTCATGGCGACCACCACGACCACCACCGCGACGCCCGGCGCCAGCAGCCACGGCGCGTTCGCGACGACGCGCACGTTCTGCGCGCCCTCCAGCAGCACGCCCCAGCTCACGGCGGGGGCCTGCAGGCCCAGGCCGAGGAAGCTCAGGCTGGTCTCGCCGAGGATCATGGCCGGGATGGCCAGCGACAGCGAGGCGATGATGTGGCTGGCGAAGGACGGGATCATGTGCCGGAAGATGATCGACAGCCGGCCCACGCCGTCCAGCCGGGCGGCCGTGACGAAGTCCTCCTCGCGCAGCGACAGGAACCGCCCGCGCACGTCCCGGGCCAGCCCGGTCCACCCGATCAGCGACAGCAGCACCGTGATGGCGAAATATCGGGTCAGCGGCCCCCAGTCGGTGGGGAGCGCGGCCGACAGCGCCATCCACAGGGGCAGCGTCGGGATCGCCATCAGGAACTCGATGACCCGCTGCACGACGTTGTCGACGCCGCCGCCGAAGTATCCGGAGATGCCGCCGATGAGCATGCCGAGCAGGAAGCTGGCCGCCACCCCGACCAGGCCGATCGACAACGACACCCTGGCGCCGTGGATCAGCCTGGACAGCAGGTCCCGCCCGTTCTGGTCCGAGCCCAGCAGGAAGAACGGCTCGCCCTGCTGCACGGGGCCGATCAGGTGGATGTCGGACGGGATCAGGCCGAGCAGCTTGTACTCGTCGCCGTGCACGAACAGCCCGACCTCGATCACCTTGGCCGGATCCTCGGTGTAGCGCTGCTCGAAGGTGTCCGGGTCGCGCTCGGTCGTGTAGCCGTACACGTGCAGGCCGTGCTCGCCGGAGAAGTGCAGCACCTGCGGCGGCGCGTACGTCATCGACGTGTTCGCGGTCGAGCTGGACATCGGCGCGAAGAACTCCGCGAAGATCGCCACGAAGTACACCGGGATCAGGATCGCCGCGCCGGCCATCGCGAGCCGGTGCCGCCGGAACTGCCGCCACATCAGCCGCCACTGCGGCAGCGTCCCTACTTCCTTCGTCGTGGGTCGCCTGAGAAACATGCGGCGCTACTCTCTCTTGTACCGTTTGCGAATTCGCGGGTCCCACCACGCCAGCGCCAGGTCGCTCATCACGGTGCCGACCACGGTGAGCAGGCTGAGGATCATGATGAAGCTGCCGACCAGGTACATGTCCTGGTTCATGACCCCGCTGAGCAGCAGCGGGCCGCCGGTCGGCAGGCTCATGACGACCGAGACGATGGTCTCCCCGCCGATCAGCCCCGGCAGCAACCAGCCCACCGTGCTGAAGAACGGGCTGAGCGACATCCGCACCGGGTACCTCAGCAGCAGCTTCCACTCCGGCAGCCCCTTGGCCCTGGCCGTGTGCACGTAGGGCCGGTAGAGCTCGTCGAGCAGGTTCGCCCTGGTC
This sequence comes from Nonomuraea sp. NPDC050202, assembly GCF_040656115.1. NCBI lineage: Bacteria > Bacillati > Actinomycetota > Actinomycetes > Streptosporangiales > Streptosporangiaceae > Nonomuraea > Nonomuraea sp. NPDC050202. Next base: position 764,706 of record NZ_JBFALF010000003.1, read on the forward strand.
ACCCGGATCATGCCGGCCGTTCCGGAGACCGCGATGACCGCGATCGGCACCCAGAGATGGCCGAACAGGTCGAGGACCTTGCCCAGGTTCCAGGCCGCGTCCTGGAACTCCGGTGAGAACAGCCCGCCCACGCTCTGCCCGAAGTAGCGGAACCCGACGTACATGAGGACCAGCGCCAGCATGAACTCGGGGACCGCCATCCCGATGAAGCCGAGGAAGGAGAAGCCGTAGTCGCCCCAGGAGTACTGCTTGACCGCGCTGTAGATCCCGATCGGGAACGCGATCGCCCAGACCAGGAGCAGCGAGGCGATCGACAGCACCGCCGACAGGACGACCCGCTCGCCGATCAGCGTGGCAACCGGCTGGTTCCAGGCAAACGATTGACCGAAGTCGCCGTGCAGCACGATGGCGGAGATCCACCGCCAGTACTGGACGAAGATCGGGTCATCGAGGCCGTAGCGCTGCCTGAGGTTGGCGGCCTCCGCGGGTGTGATGCCCTCGCCGCCCGAATCCGCGTTCGCGACCAGGGTCGAGACGTAGTCGCCCGGCGGCAGGTTGATGATGACGAACGTGACGATCGAGATCGCCCAGAGCGTCACCACCACGTAGAGGAGGCGGCGGCCGAAGTAACCCAGCACGTCGGCCCCTCAGAGGGAGTACTGCTCGGGCATGGTCGGCCCGGGGTTCACCGGGGCGGCGGCCATGGACTCGGGCACGTTCTTGAAGCTGTTGGAGACGATGCCGTACTCGTTCGGGTACGAGCTGATCCCGATCGAGTAGAACTGCTCCTTGGAGATGCGCACGACCTCCTTGGCATGCTCCAGCGCCTTGGTGAAGTCGGGCTCGGTGCGCATGGTGGTGAACGCCTCCAGCTGCTTGCGCACCTCCTCCGGCGGCTCGTCGCCGCTCTTGCCCTTGCTGCCGTACCACTGGGCCCAGCGGATGGCGTAGCGGGCGCTGCCGGAGTTGCTCGGCACGTAGTAGTGGTCGCCGCCGGTGCCGGTGATCACGTCGAAGTCGCTGCACGTGTACGCGGACGCCTGCGGGTTGTTGCCCATCGTGCGCTCGTCGTACAGCGTGGACGCCACCGGATCGACCCGCAGCCCGACCCCCACCGCCTCCCAGTCCTTCTTGACGAACTCCAGCGCCTGCACGTGGTGGGGGAACTCCGTGTCGGCCATGACCGTGATCATCAGCGGCTTGCCGTCGGGGCCGAGCCGCTTGCCGTCGGCGTCCTTCTCGGTCAGCCCGGCCTTGTCCAGGAACTCGTTGGCCCTGGCGACGTCGTACTCCGTGTACTGCTTGGCGAAGTCCGCGTCGTAGAGGGCGTTGGCCTTGGAGGGCGCGCCCTGCCAGGGCTCGCCCTGGCCCGCGTACACGCCGTCGATGATCTGCTTCCGGTTGATCGCGTACGACAGCCCGACCCGGAAGTCCTTCTTCCTGAACAGCTCGCGCAGGTTCTCGTCGGAGATGGTCTGGTTGAACTGGATGATCATCGTGTTGCTCAGCCGGCTCTGCACGTCGAACAGCCGGTACTTGCCCTTGGTGGCGTTCTGCGCGACCAGCGGCTTGTTCTCCGGCGTGTTGAAGTTGCGCAGCTGCATGTGGAGCTCGCCGTTCATGATCTTCAGCAGCTCCACCTCGACGTCGCCGAGGATCTCCGACCTGAACCGGTCGATGTAGGGGAGCTGGCGCCCCTGCTGGTCGACCTTCCAGTAGTACGGGTTCCGCTCGGCCACCACCGCCGTTCCCTTGCCGATCGCGTTGCTGATCTTCCACGCGTGCAGCGTGGGGATGTCGGCGTTGTGCGGGACGTCGTTCTTCTGCATGAACAGCTGGGTCCAGTCCTCCAGCTGCTGCTCCTTGGCGAGCTTGTCGGCGTCCGGGTTGTACTTCTTGTGGAACTGCTTGAGGTAGTGCTTGGGCAGCAGGAACCCGCTCGCCCCGCCCCGCTCGAACGTGGCCACCGCGATCTGGAACAGCAGGCCCGCCTTCGGCTCCTTGTAGACGTAGCGGACGGTCCGCTCGTCCACCTTCTCGACCTTGACCCGCTCGGTGGTGCTGCCGTTCTCCAGGTAGAGGTCGTAGATGCCGGTCGTGTGCAGGTCGTGGTAGGTGGCCACGTCCTCGAAGGCGAACAGCATGTCGTCGGCCGTGCAGGGCTGCCCGTCGGACCACTTCAGGCCCTCCCGCAGGCGGAAGACGTATTCCCGGCCGCCGTCCTTGACCTCGAACTCGGCGACGTTGGGGATGATGTCGTCCGGGCCCTTCTGCCCGTTGGTGCCGGGCTTGAGCCGGACGAGGGGCTCGTAGAGCGTGAAGGTCAACCAGTCCCAGTCGTCCTCGCCGACCAGGGCCGAGTTCCACGTGCCGCCGTACCTGCCGGGCTCCTGCAGCGGGGTGACGGTCAGCGGGTTCTTCGGCAGGCGCTGCTCCAGCGGCGGCAGCTTGCCGGCCTTGACCAGCTCCGCCAGCGCCGGCGCCTCCTTGGCGGACATGTCGGCGGCCTGCGCCGCGCCGGCGGCGCCCGTGTCCGGGCTGGTGTCGAAGAAGCTGCAGCCGCTCGCCGTGGCGAGCGCGAGCAGTCCCCCGCCGCGGAGCAGGCTCCTCCTCGTCAACGCGTGCTCTGTCATGGGTGCTCCGTTCTGGAGGTCTAACGATTGACCTTGACCTGGCTGAAGGTCGCCGTGGTGTAGACGTGGACGCCGTTCGCCTCCTGGTTGCCGTCCACGGCCAGGCCGATGTAGAACCGGCCGGTCCGCATGACGATGCGCTCGTAGCCGATGCGCTCCCAGTTGAGCGAGTTCTCCGAGAGGAAGGCCTCGAACTCGGTGTCCCCGCCGGTCGGCAGGCTCCGGCAGACCAGGCGCAGCCAGTACGGCTTGTCGTCCAGCGGGTCCTCGCCGGCCGGCGGGTACACGCCGACGCTCGGCGCCGTGCCGTGGGAGGCGACCCTGATCGCCTTGGCGCGCTTGCGGGAGCCGTCCTCGTTGCTGGCCGAGTATCCGATGCCGGCCATCATGAACGGCGAGTTGGGCTCCAGGTCCTGCCGCACCATGATGCCGGCCACGGCGTCGACGTGATTCTTGCTCACGCCGTCCAGCCGGGCGGTGATCTCGAGGACCTCGCCGCGCTTGCTGAACCCGACCGCCTTGTAGGCGAAGTGGAAGGCGTCCTTCCAGCCGGCGATCTTGCCGGACCCCTTGATCGTGAACACGCCGTCCTTGAGCGCCGTGTTGCCGGGGATCGGCACCTCGCCGATGTCCTTGACCTGCCAGCCCGGGTGCGTCCTGGTGCGGTTGACGTGGATCGGCACCAGCGAGGAGGTGGTGGCCGAGCCCGTGCTGTCGGTGGCCCTGGCCGTCAGGAAGTAGGTGCCGTCGGTCACGCCCCTCCAGGTCGCCTGGTACGGGGCCGCCGTCGACTCGCCGATCTTCTCGTCGCCGTGGAAGAACTCGACCTTGGCGATGCTCGCCCCGTCGAGGGCCTTGGCGTCGGCCGTGATCGTGACCGGCTGCTTGTCCTTGTTGGCCGCGAACACCTGGTCGATCTGGGGGGAGGTGATCGTCACCTCCGGGTTGCGGGCCCCGGCTCGCTGGATCGAGTTCAGGTACCGCTCCAGGTTCGTGTACCCGTCACCGCCGGCCGCCTTGGCGTCGTCGGCGTTGTTCGGGTCCAGCCCCTGCGCGGTCTCCCACTCGTCCGGGATGCCGTCCTTGTCGGTGTCGGCCGGCGCGGGCACCTCGGTGGGTAAGGGCAGGAAGCCGCCCACGTCCTTCTGGGAGTTGATGTGCCGGCCCGTGCCGGTGCGCGCCTCGCCGACCAGCCGGGCGTCGATGGCGTCCCGGCGCGGCAGGGTGGCCCCCGCCTGCTCCAGGACGGCCGCGTACGCCTGCTGCGCGCTCTGCTCGGTGATGCCGTTCTCGAACTCCACCGGCTTGGGCAGCAGCGTGATGCCGCCGACCGGGTAGGTGATGCCGAGCGCGTTGTCGGCCGTGACGTCGGCGTGGCCCTCGATCTCGTTGCCGCTGACGTGCCACTGGCCGAACCGGCCGGGGGCGACGATCTCCCTGGCGGTCTTCGGCAGCGTGTTGGGGCCCGGCTTGTAGTAGTTGCCGACCAGGTTGATGCCGTTGGACCACTCGCCGCCGTAGCAGGAGGTGATGCCGTGGTTGTAGATCACGTTGTTGCGGTGGTCCACCACCAGGGCCATGCCCTCTTCGAAGCTGAAGCGCGGGTTGCGCGCGTTCTGGTGGATCAGCAGGTTGTGGTGGTAGGTGACCGTGTCGCCGCCCCACAGGCCGCCCATGCCGTGCCGGCCCTTGTCGTGCACCGAGTTGGTCAGGCCCTCGGAGATGATGCACCACTGCACGGTCACGTTGGTGTTGCCGTAGACGGAGAAGCACTCGTCCACGCCCCAGGAGAAGGAGCAGTGGTCGATGATCAGATCCTTCACGCCGCGGGCGGCGAAGGTGTCGATCGGGGTGCCCATCTCGTCACCGCCGCGGAAGCGCAGGTGGCGCAGGATGATGTTGTCGCCCTTGATCGCCGTCTCGTTGCCGGCGACGGTGACGCCGTGACCCGGGGCGGTCTGGCCGGCGATCGTGAGGTTGGACCCGGTGATGTCGAGCCCGCCCTTGATCTTGATGGTGCCGGCGACCCGGAAGACGATCGTGCCGTCGGACTTGGCGACCGCCTCGCGCAGCGAGCCGGGGCCGTCGTCGGCCAGGGTGGTCACCTCGTACACGGCGCCGCCCCGGCCGCCGGTCGTGTACTTGCCCGCGCCCTCGGCGCCGGGGAAGGCCGCGATCTTCGGCGCCGCCGCGCTCGCCCGGGTGCTCGGAGCAGGCGACGGGGACGGCGTGGGCGCCGAGGCGGCGGCGGCCGTGCCGGCCTGCCCGGCCAGCGCCACGGCGGGGGTGGCCAGCGCCGCCGAGCGCACGAAAGCACGGCGGCTGAATTCTGATTGCTGGGGATCGAAGCCAGGGGCCTCGGTCATCGAAACGCTCTCTTTCCGCCCCGGAAACAGGCAGGGCTGTGCCGTGGATCGGCACACTCCGGACCACGCTGTCGATAGGTGAGAATTTTTATTCAGCCATGAATGGAGTGGATTGCATCACATCGTGAACGACACGGATGTGACTGTCAAGAGCGGTTTCTCCGCCAGATGACGCGCCGGTAAATTCCCAGGACTCGTCCAGGAACGGCGAAGGCCGCCGTGCGGCGTGCGCACGACGGCCCTGTCCTGGGGGCGGGGCTAGTCCTTCAGCAGCTCCTCGGCCACGCCCACGTCCGTGATGAGCGTGTTGACCCAGCCGCCCCTGAGCGCGGCCCTGATGGCGGCGGTCTTGCGCCGCCCGCCGGCGATCGCGATGCGCCGCGGCACGCGCAGCAGGTCGGCGGCAGGGATGCCGAGGATGCGCTCCTCCAGCGGCGAGTCGACCAGCCGCCCCTCGGCGTCGAAGAAGCGCAGGCACACGTCACCCACGGCGCCGAGCCCGCGCAGCGTCTCCATCTCCTCCTCGCCGATCGCGTTGCCGCTCTCCTGCAGCAACGGCGACGGGTTGAGGCTGCCGATCCCGACCAGCACCGTCGTCAGCCGCGACCAGGCGTCCACCACCTGCCGCACCACGTGGTCGTCGGACAGCGCCTGCCGCGCCACCGCCGAGCCGACCAGCCCCGGCGCGGGCAGGAAGACCGGCTCGGCGCCGGTCAGGTCGGCCAGGTGGGCGGCCAGCCGGGTGGCCTGCACCTGCGCGGAGCCCTTGCCCACGCCGCCGATGAGCTGCACGACCTCCTCGGCCACCCGCACCGGGCGGCGCTGCATGGCCTCCACCGTGGCCAGCAGGCTCGCGCTCCACGAGGAGATGCCGAGGTGCTCGCCGCCGATCAGCGTGGCGTCGAGGTACGTCGCGCCCGCCGAGCCCAGCGCGGCCACCACGTCGTGGCTGTCGCCCGAGGCGTCCACGACGATGATCTGCTCCACGCCGTACTTGCGCTCCAGGTCCTCCTCCAGCAGCGCGTGCACGCCGCTGGGCACCACGACCACCGTGCGCACGATGCCGATCTCGGCGGCCTCCTTCAGCAGCCGGGACACGCGCGGCTGCGAGATGCGCAGCTGGGCGGCGATCTGCGGCTGCCGCACGCCGTGCTCGTGGTAGAGCCGGGCCACGCGGACGAGCAGCCGCATGCGCTCGGACTCCTGGCTGAGCCTGCGCCCGCCGAACCGCACGGACTCCGCGCGGCCCTTCTCGAACTGACTGTCAGCTCCCACGATCGCTGGCCTCCGCTTCGGCTCCGCCGCTCCTGCTGGTCCGGTGGCGAGCCCGGGCCACTGCCGAGTGCCATTCTGCTAGGGCGCGACGCCGTTCGCACACCGGCAGAACGGGTGTGTAGCGCCGGCCATGGCGCGGCAGCCCGGACAGCTCCCGGCGGGACCATACACCGGATGCGGCCCCTGCGAGGTGCGCGGCCCCGAGGGCCGACAGCTCGGGCCGGCGCGCGACGCGCACGGCGTGACCGGTCACGTCGGCCTGCCACTGCATGAGGTCGGCGTTGGCGGTGGGCCCGCCGTCGGCCAGTAGCTCCGCCATCGGCCCCGCCGCGCGCTCCATGGCCGACACGACGTCGCCGACCTGCAGGCCGATCGAGTCGACCGCCGCCCTCGCCATGTCCTCCCGCCGGCTGTCCAGGCCGAAACCCGTCATGATCGCTTCTGCCCGGTCGTCCCACCACGGCGCCCCGAGGCCGCCGAACGCCGGCACGATCTGCAGCCTACCCCGGCGGCCGGCGGTCGCGAGCCGCGCCAGCTCCTCGGCCCGGGTCCCCAGAACCCCGGCCAGCCAGGCGATCGTGGCCCCCGTGGACAGGATGTTGCCCTCCAGCGCGTACGCGGGCACGCCGTCGTCCCAGCCGACGGTCAGGCACAGCCCCTCGTCGCTCACCGTCTCCGGCCCCGAGACCAGCCCCATCACCGACGAGCCCGTGCCGTACGTGACCTTGACCCGCCCCGGCTGCCCCGCCGCGTGCGCGAACAGGGCGGCGTGCGAGTCGCCGAGCACCGCAGCGACCGGCACCCCCGCCAGGGCGGGATGCAGCGCCTTGGCGTCGGCGTGGGTCGCGGTGGAGGCCACCACGTGCGGCAGCGCCTCCACCGGCACGCCGAACAGGTCGAGCAGCTCCGGGCTCCACGCCCGCCGCCGCACGTCCAGCAACTGCGTACGGGAGGCGCAGCCGACCTCGATCACGTGCCGGCCGCCCAGCCGGTGCAGCAGCCACGAGTCCACCGTGCCCAGGCACAGCTCACCCTTCAGGGATCGCGCCCGCGCGGGGTCGTGGTGGTCGAGCAGCCAGGCCGCCTTGGCCGCGGAGAACATCGGGTCCAGGGGCAGGCCGCTGGCCCGGCGTACCAGGGGAGCGGCGCCCCCGGCGGCCAGGCGGGAGCACAGGCCGGTGCCCCGGCGGTCCTGCCAGCTCACCAGCGGCCCCAGCGGGGCGCCCGTGGCCCGGTCCCAGAGGATCACCGACTCGCGCTGCACGCTCAGGCCCACGGCGGTGATCCGCCCTGGAGGCGCCTGCGCGAGGCAGCCGGCCACGGCGTCGAGGACGCTGCGCCACAGCTCCTCGCCGTCCTGCTCGACCAGCCCCGGCTCGGGATGCCGCCTGGACAGCGGCGCCGAGGCGCGCGCCACCAGCTCGCCCGCCGCGTCCACCAGGATCGCCTTGGTCGCGCTCGTGCCCTGGTCCACACCCAGCACGAGCGGGTCCCCGAGCGCGGTCACGCGGTCACCGTCCTCGGGCCGAGCGGGTTCTCATGCGTGGTCAAGCCCCAGCACCTCCAACGCCGACCGGGCGATCCCGTCGGCGGTGAGCCCGAAGTACTCCAGCAGGAAACCCGTCTCGCCGGTCGGCGCGAACGCGCGGGTGCCGAGCAGCCGCATCGGCACCGGCCGCGTCTCCAGCACGACCTCCGCCACCGCCGCCCCGAGCCCGCCGGTGGGCACCGCCTCCTCGGCCGTGACGACCGCTCCCGTCTGCCGGGCCGCCGCCACGATCTCCTCCCGGTCGAGGGGCGAGATGGTGGACACGTTCACCACCCGGGCCTGCACCCCGCGCTCCTCCAGCAGCGCCGCTGCCTGCATCGCCCGGCTCACCATCGTGCCCGTCGCCACGATCGTCGCGTCCACGCCCTCGCGCAGCCGCACCGCCCGCCCGTACGTGAAGGCGGGGGCGCCCGGCGGCGACACGTCCGGCACGGGGTACCTGCCGATCCGCAGGAACACCGGCCCCTCCGTCTCCGCCGCCCACCTGATCGCCGCGCGGGTCTGCGCGGGGTCGGCGGGCACGATCACGGGCAGGTCGGCGATGGCCCGCAGCCACGACAGGTCCTCCGTCGAGTGGTGCGTCGGCCCCAGCGCCCCGTACGCCAGGCCGGGGCTCATCCCGCACAGCTTGACGTTCGCCAGGCTGTAGGCCACGTCGGCCTTGATCTGCTCCAGCGCCCTGGCCGTCAGGAACGTCGCAGCCCCGCACACGAACGGCACCAGCCCCGCGTTGGCCAGCCCGGCGCCGATGCCGACCATGTCCTGCTCGGCGATGCCCACGTTGACCAGCCGGTCGGGGAACTCGGCGGCGAACGCGCCCAGCTTGCTGGAGCCCACCGAGTCGTTGCAGACGGCCACGACGCGGCTGTCGGCGCGCGCCAGCCGGACCAGCTCGTCCGCGAAGGCGTCCCTGCAGTCGTGCGTCTCCTCGTGTGCTCGCCGGAGGATCAACGCAGTTCCTCGAGTGCCATGCGGGCCTGCTCGGCGTCCGGCACCTTGTGATGCCACTCCACCCGATCCTCCATGAACGAAACCCCTCGGCCCTTGACGGTCCTGGCGATCACGCAGCGCGGCCGGCCCGCGTCGCGCGGCGCGGTCAGGGCGTCCAGCAGGGCCAGGTGGTCGTGGCCGTCCACCTCGACCGCCTCCCAGCCGAACGCCCGCCACTTGTCGGCCAGCGGCTCCAGCTCGTTGGTCGCGCTGGTGCTGGCGCCCTGCTGCAGGCCGTTCCTGTCGATCACGGCCGTCAGCGACGTGAGCCCCCGATGCCCGGCGGCCATGGCCGCCTCCCAGTTGCTGCCCTCCTGCAGCTCGCCGTCGCCCAGCACCACCACGGTCCTGGCCGCCGAGCCGCGCATCCGCAGGCCGACCGCGATGCCGACGCCCACCGGCAGGCCGTGCCCGAGCGGGCCGGTGCTGGTCTCGACGCCGGGCACCGACCTGCGGCTCGGGTGGCCGTTGAGCGGCGACATCGGGGCCGCGAACGTGCTCAGCCGCTCCGCGGGGAAGTAGCCGCACGTGGCGAGCGTGGTGTAGAGGGCGACCGAGCAGTGGCCCTTGCTCATGACCAGCCGGTCGCGTTCCGGCCATCGGGGGTCGGCCGGGTCGACGCGGAGCACGGCGCCGTACAGGGTGGTGAGGATGTCGGTCACCGACAGGTCGCCGCCCGCGTGGCCGAGGCCCGCCGCCGCGATCGTGCTGATCACGGTGCGGCGGATGCCGCCGGCCAGGGCCGCCAGGGTGGCGGCCGAGTCGTCCCTGCCGGCGTGCGCCAGCCGCTCGCGCAGCCGCCGCCACTCGGCGATGGCCTCGCGGTCGGGGAGGAGGTCGGTGACGTCCCGGCCGGGCGGGGTGGCCGTGATCGTCGTCTGGCTAGGTCGCACGTGCCATCCCGATCGCCGACCAGAGGATCGCCTGCGCGGCGAGCGCGTCCTGCCGCTCCTGCGCGTCCTCCAGCGCTTCCAGGTCGATCCGGTCGCACACCTCCTCCAGCGCCCGGATGGTCCTGATGCTCTCGGACAGGGCGCGTACCGGGTCCTCCCTGAACGGGAACTGGTCGAGCAGGACCGGCTTGTCCCAGCCGATCCGGCGCACGGCCAGCAGGTACTCGACGGTCTCGAACAGGTGCACCGACGCCACCGGCAGGTCGTCGTCCCAGCCGCGCCAGTTGTCGTTCAGCTCGACCGAGACGAGCCGGCCGCGCCGGTGCACGAGCTGCACCGCCTCGGCCGGCGTCTCGCCGGCCAGCAGCGAGTGGCCGAAGTCCATGACGATGCCGACGTTCGGCTGCCCGGCCTCGTCGATGGCCAGCAGCGTACGGGCCGCGTCGGCGAGCGTGATGCGCACGCGCGGCTCCTTGGCCTTGTACTCGATCGCGAACTGCACGTCGGGATGTGCCGAGGCGAGGTCGCGGATCGCGCTCACCGTCAGCTCCCACAGCCGCGCGTAGTCGGCCTGACCCGGCAGGTCGAACCCGTCCTGACCAGGCCAGAACTTCACGTAGTCGGCGCCCAGCTCCCTGGCCACGGCGACGGCCTCGTGCACGCGCTCGGCGGCGCGGCGGCGCACCTCCGGCTCGGGGTTGGTGAACGCCCCTCTGGCGAACTCCCTGGTGTAGAGGTGCGGCGTGATCGCCCTGGCCCGCAGCCCGCGCTCGGCCAGCGCCTGCGCCAGCTCCGACGCCTTGGAGATGCCCTCGGCGAACGGCACGTTGATGTCCAGGCACTCCAGCCCGTCCACGGCCGCCGCCAGGTCCAGCATCTGCGTCATCGTCCTGGCCGGGCCGTAACCGTCGGTCGCGTACCGGTCGACGATCTGCCCGAACGCCCATATCCCGGCGCCGAACGTCAGCATGGTCCTCGTCCCTCCCTGTCAGCGGTGATCCGCGAAGGCGCGTAGCTTCGCGAAGAAGTCCTCATGGATGAAGCGCGCGTCGATCGAGCCGTAGACGCGGATCGGCCGGTTGCCGTCTTCGGCGGCGGAGTGGTCGTACGTGCCGTCGTAACGGAAGGCCGGCGCCGGCCGCTCCACCCAGGTCCCGCAGTCGGGGTGGAGCATCAGCCCGATCGCGGGGGAGTCGCCGAGCACGCGGAACTCGATCGACCCGCCGTGCTGCCGCTCGTTCCACTCCACGAGCTGGCGCACGAGGTAGTCGCCGATCTCGCCGCACGGCGCGACCTTCGCGTCGAGCTCGGCGTAGCCGACGGCCGTCATCCGGTACGTCGGCGCAGGGATCTGCCACACCTTGAGCGCCGAGGAGAAGACGATGTTGGCCGCCACGATGTCGTTGGACAGGTTGAACTCGGGCCTGCCGTTCTGCGGTCCGACGCCGTCGTACCCGCCGCCGCCGATCCAGATCACGGTCACGTCCCGCTCGGCGATGCGCGGCTCCAGCATCAGGGCCGAGGCCATGTCGGTCAGCGGGCCGAGGAAGGCCACGTAGAGCGGCTCGGCCACGTCGCGCATGGCCTCCTCGACGATCAGCTCGACGCCCGGGGCCGGGACCGGGGTGCCGGCGTCGGGCAGCGCGTACGGCGCGCCGTCCGCCACCGGCACCCGGCCGTCGAGCTTCATGAGCCGCAGCAGCAGCTCGATCTCCGCCCGGCTTTCCTCGAGGCTCGACCGGGTGCGCCGGTTGCCGAAATGCGCGGCCACCAGGCCGCGGATGTCCAGGCTCGGGGAGAGCAGGGCGTGCACGATGGCGAATTGGTCGTCCGCCTCGTTTTTCGCATCGGTGTTGATGATCACCCGGCGCCGATGGGAAAAAGTCCTGTCCGCCATGCGACCTCCGCCTGAATATCTATTCAGCAATGTATCTATATTCTGATATTATGTTGTGACATTTGCCGTGTCAAGATCCCAGAGGATCACGGAAAGCGCGTGCGGCGAGATGGTGTGGTCGTCGTGCGTGGCGTCCTCCAGCAGGTCCCACCGCCCCCGCTCGGGCCGCCCGCCGGCGAGCAGCGCCACCCGGTCGCGCACCGGGGCCTGGTAGACGCGGTGGCTCACGCCGTTGAAGCAGCAGTCGTCGAAGCGGTTGAGAATCTGGAGCTGCCCTCTGTTCTCGCCGACCGAGGCCATGACGTACATCTCGAGGTAGTCGTCGGCCGTGCCGGCCGTGATGGAGGAGTAGAAACCGGGGAACGACGCCCTGGTCTGCTCCCAGTCGCCGGTGGTGGGGCTGGGCTTGGGGGAGGCGGCCCGCAGGAAGAACGGCAGCGAGCCGGCGGCCGGGTAGCTGTGGTTGACGCGCGGATCCAGCGCCGCGTACACCGTGGTCGTCCAGCCGCCGCCGGACAGGCCCAGCATCTCGACCGACGCCGGGCGGTAGGCCGCCTGCGCGTGGTTCAGCGTGACGACGAGCGGCTCCAGGAAGAACGTCAGCGTGGAGAACGTCTCGCTCTCCCACGGCACGAGCTCCCGATGGGAAGGGCTCGGCAGCATCGTGCCCGGGCTCCGCGGGTCCTCGATCTGCTGGCCGCCGTTCCAGTGGTGGAACGGCATCGCGTACGCCATCACGCGGTAACCCCGGTCGAGCAGGGCCTGGACGGTGCGGAGCATGGTGTCGAGCGGCTCGCCGTGGCCGTTGTGGTACAGGGCCAGGCGGCGGTTCCACGCCTTGCGGGGCAGGATGTCGTACACCTTGGCGGTGATCTTGTACTGCAGGGGGACCGTGAGCCGGTCGATCCTGCGTACGCCGGTGAGCGAGGCGAACTCGGGGGCGCTCACGCCGGTCTCGACGGTCGGGACCGCCGAGGGCAGGCCGGCGCCCTTCCAGATGAAGTCGACCATCTTCTGCCGGCGGGCGGCGATGTCCTCGGCCTTCGCGATGCCGATCAGCGGCTCGACGTCGACGCCCGCCACGGCCGTGGGCAGCGTCCTGTACTCGGGCCCGAACCTGGCCGCCGCCTCCTGGTTCACCGGCGCGACCGGGCGCGGCGGCCGCTTGCCGCCGTGCGTGGTGACACCGCTCCCGCCGGCGACCGCCCCCGCGGCGCCGCTCCCGCCGGGGACGGCCGCGTGCGCGGCGCCCGCCGGGAGGCCCGCGGCGAGCGCGGCGCCGATCCCGCCCAGCACGCCGCCGAGCACCTTGCGCCTGCTCGCGTCGAGGTCCGTCATCGCGTCACTCCATCCAGGGGATTCCAGCCGCCCAGCACGAACGAGGGGTCGCTCCACTGCTGCGCCTCCTCGGGCGTGAGCTGGCGGGAGCAGGCCAGCCGCTGCGAGGTGTCGATCGGGCGGCCGTCCAGATCGGTGCTGCCGTACTCCCAGAACGAGGCCGACCGGGCCTGCTCGCAGTCGTTCGGATCGATCTGCCAGCCCACCGGCGCCACGTGGGCGTCCATGGTCGTGTCGATGAACACCGCCTGGCTGTGCGTGAACCGCCACACCGCGGTGCGCCCCAGCACCACGGACGCGTCCGGCACCCCTGGCGCCCTGGTCAGCTTGGTGCGCACGAACACGTAGCCCGGCCGCGTGTGGTCGCTGCGGCTCTGCGAGATGTAACCGCGGTCGGTGGACTCCAGCACCGAGTCCTGGATGAACACCGTCCCCGTGCCCCAGACGAAGTCGGTGTCGCCGCGGATGTGGCTGTCGGTGACGAAGCCCTTGCCCTGCAGCCGCAGCGTGTCCTGGTTGCTGAACAGGTTCACGCGCTCCAGCACGATGCGGTCGTTGTTGCCGCGGAACGCCTCGGCCTGCGAGCCGCCGTCCGGGGTCGTGTTGTGCACGGTGAGGTCGGCGAGCCGGAAGTCGGCCGCGTCCACGCCGAACGTCTGCCGCCAGCAGTTGTGCAGGTCGGAGGTCTCCAGCACGCGGCGCGGGCAGACGTCGGCCGGGCCGCCGTTGACCAGCGCCTTGTCGCCGTTGCGCAGGTCGTTGTTGGGGTACCGGATCACGGTGCGGCCCGCGCCCGCGCCCTTGACGGTCAGGTGCGGCCGGTCCTCGCGGACGTAGACCATCTCGGTGTAGACGCCGCGCTTGACGTCGATGGTGACCGGCCGCGTGTTGCCGGTGGGCACGGCGTCGATGGCGCCCTGGACGGTGCAGAAGTCGCCGGCCCCGGAGGCGGAGACGGTCAGGTGGCGCGGGTTGCGCGGCTGGTGCTTCCTGGTCGTGAACTGCCAGCTCGCCGCGTCGTGCCCGGGGAAGACGCCGGCGTCGACGGTGACGGTGTACCTCTGGCCGTACTCGAGCTGACGGTGCGGATGGATGGTGGCGGTGTCGCCCTCCACCATGATCGATTCGTACGAGAAGTCGTGCGGCAGCCCCGTGTCCGAGATCGCCTGGCCGATGTTCTTCTTGTCCGTCTTGGCGGTGGCCGCCTCGATGCGGTCGGCGAGCGTGCCGTCCGCGCGCCGGATCTCGATCGCTCCCGAGGAGCCCAGGGTGACGGGCTGCGGGAAAGTGATCGTCAGGGGGGCGTCCACGCAGGTCCCGCCGCGTCCCGGCGCCGAGAACCGGGGGGCGGTCTCCGCGGCGGCCGGGGTCGTGACTAAGACGAGCGCTGTGACGAGAACGGGGATCGATGCCTTCACATTCGGCCTCTCTGTGCACGAATGGATAATGAGGAGTGAATATATATGTAGACCGCTTAACAGGTCCGGTCAAGAGTTGTGAGCCCTGTCCTCGCGCATGAACCGGCAAGTCGATCCCGTCCGGCGTCTGTAGTGTCGCCGTGTGACGTACGACGACGGCGAGGCGGCAGTACGGGTGACCGCGGCGGAGGCTCCCGCCAACCTCCAGGCCGTGCTCCAGCTCTGCGCGGCGGGGAAGCTGCGGTGCAGCGAGAAGACCCGCCGTCCGAGCGCGGCGACGGTGACGGCCGTGACCTCGGTCCTGGCCGCGGGCGACTTCTACGCGGGCGAACCGATCGCGGCGTTCGCCTGGCCGCTCTTACTGCAGGCCGGCGGGCTGGCCGCGCTGACGGAGGGCAAGCTGCGGCTGACCGCTCGCGGGCGCGCGGCGCTCACCAGGCCCGCTGCGGAGACCATCAGAGATCTGTGGCGGCGCTGGACGGACAACACGCTGATCGACGAGTTCAGCCGGATCGAGGAGATCAAGGGCCAGCGCGGCAAGAACGTGCTGACGGCGGTGAAACCGCGACGGCAGAACGTCGCCGCCGCGCTCGCGCTGTGCGAGCAGGGCGAGTGGGTGGCGATCGACGACCTGTTCGCCCTGATGCGCAGGCAGGGCCTCTCTCCCGTGATCGCGCGCAGCGCACGGGCGATGTGGAAGCTGTACCTCCTGGACCCGCAGTACGGCAGCCTGGGATACGACGGCTTCGGAGACTGGCCGATCCTCGAGGGCCGCTACACGCTCGCCGTGGTGTTCGAGTACGCCGCGACGCTCGGCCTGATCGACGTGGCCTACGTCGAGCCCGAAGGGGCGCGCGAGGACTACCACGACAACTGGGGATCGGACGGGCTGGAGCGGCTCAGCCGCTACGACGGGCTGCGGGCCATCCGGATCAACGATCTGGGCGCCTTCGCGCTCGGGCGCAGCGACACCTACGAGCCGCCCGAGAGCACGACCGACCTGGGGCTCAAGGTGCTGCCGAACTTCGACGTCGTCGTCACCGGCACCCTGCCGCCGGTGGATCGGCTGACCCTCGACGCCTACGCCGTACAGACCTCCGACCGCGTCTGGACCCTGTCGGCACGATCACTCCGGGAGGCGCTCGGCAAGGGCGGCGACCTGGGGCGGCTGCGGGCGTTCCTGGACGAGCGGAGCGGGCAGCCGCTGCCCGGCACCGTGGCCACGCTGCTCACGGACGTGGAGCGCAAGGCCCGCCAGGTGCGGGACAGGGGACTGGTGCGGCTCATCGAGGCCGACGACGCCGCGACGGCGGCCCTCATCGCGGGCGACCGCAAGGCCGGCAAGCTGTGCCGCCTCCTCGGCGACCGTCACCTGTGCGTGTCCCTTGAGGACGAGGCCGCCTTCCGCAGAGCGGCGCGGTCCCTTGGCTACGTCCTGTAGACGCGATCACAGCCGATCGAGCATGGCGATCAAGGCGCGGCGGGCGCTTGTCGTCGAGTCCGCCGCTCGGTGTGCGGCTCGCCACGCGGCGACCATCGCGCCTCCGCATGCGGACGCCGAGCTGTGCTCCCGCGGCTTCGGGAAAAAAATCGAGAAGAAATCCGCGGGCCGTGTCGAAACCGGCCCGGCTCGTTCGCTGCCTAGCCAGAGGGCCGGACCGGCCGGCCCCCGCGACGCAAGGCGGACGACCATGGCTCAGCTCGCCCAGACCTCCTCCCACCCGATCTCCCGCCCGATCTCCCGCCCCCGCCTGCTGCTCGGCTGCGGCGTCCTGGCAGGCCCGATGTACGTGACCGTCGCCCTGGCCCAGGCCTTCACCAGGGAGGGCTTCGACCTGGCCCGCCACCCCTGGAGCTTCCTGGCCAACGGCGACCTCGGCTGGATCCAGACCCTCAACTTCGTCCTCACCGCCCTGGCCACCATCGCCGCCGCCTTCGGCCTGCGCCGTGCCCTCGCACCGGGACGCGGCGCCCGGTGGGCCCCCGTCCTCCTCGGAGCGTTCGGCGCCGGCATGATCGGCGCCGCCCTCTTCCCCGCCGACCCCGCCATGGGATTCCCCGCCGGGACCCCGGAAGGCCCCGGCGCCGTCACCCTCTCCGGCATCCTGCACATGGCCGTCGGCGGCGTGGGCTTCCTGTGCGCGGTCGCGGCCTGCTACGTCGTCGCCTCCCGCTACGCCCGCGACGGACGCAAGGGCTGGGCCTGGTACTCCCGCATCACCGGCACGCTCTTCCTCGGCTCGTTCGCCGGCATCGCCGGCGGCGGCGGGATCGCCTGGTCCAACCTCGCGTTCGTCGCCGGCATCCTGGCCCTCTGGAGCTGGGTGTCGCTACTGTCGCTGGACCTGTCCCGCACTGCCTGAAAGCCCGTGTCGCGCTGAAAGCCCATCTCTCACGAAAGCTCATCCCGCACTGAAAGGCGTCGAACCATGCGTTACCTCGTCACCCTCAAAGTCACCGCCCAGCCCGACGGCCCGCCCCCGGCCGACCTCATGGAGGCCATCATGAAGCTCGGCCAGGAGGCCACCGAGTCCGGCGCCCTGCTCGACACCAGCGGCCTGGCCCCCAGCTCCGAGGGCGCTCGCGTCGAGGTTTCCGGCGGCCGGCTGATCGTCAGCGACGGCCCGTTCGCCGAGGCCAAGGAGATGATCAGCTACGCCGTGTACGAGGTCAGGAGCAAGGAGGAGGCCGTGGAATGGGCCTCCCGCTTCGTCAAGCTGCACCGCGACCTGTGGCCCGGCTGGGAGGGGGAGGCGGACGTGCTCCGCCTGTTCGGCCCCGCGGACTTCGCACCACCCGCCTGATCACGATATTCAGGACGCATGACGGTAGCCGATTCCCACCGGGCGGTCGAGGCGGTCTGGCGCATCGAATCCGCCCGGGTCATCGCCACCCTGGCCCGCATGGTCAACGACATCGGGCTGGCGGAGGAGCTGGCCCAGGACGCCCTGGTGGCGGCGCTCGAAGAATGGCCGCGTAACGGCGTACCGGACAATCCCGGCGCCTGGCTGACGCTGACCGCCAAGCATCGCGCCATCGACCAGTTCCGCCGCCGCGACACCTACCAGCGCAAGCTGCAACAGATCGGCCGCGACATGGAGCTCCGCCAGGAATGGGCAGAAGCCGACCTCGACGACGCCCTCGACGACCACATCGGCGACGACCTGCTGCGCCTGATCTTCACCGCCTGCCACCCGGAACTCCCGGTCGAGGGGCGGCTCGCGCTCACCCTCCGGCTGCTCGGCGGCCTGTCCACCGCCGAGATCGCGCGGGCGTTCCTCGCCCCCGAGCCCACCGCCGGCCAGCGCATCTCCCGCGCCAAGCGCACGCTCGCCGACAAGAAGATCGCCATCGAGCTGCCGCCGCCCGCCGAGCTGCCCGCCCGGCTGGCCTCCGTCCTGGAGGTCATCTATCTGATCTTCAACGAGGGGTACGCGGCCAGCGCGGGCGAGGACTGGATCCGCCCGTCGCTCTGCCAGGAGGCGATGCGGCTCGGCCGGGTGCTGGCCGGGCTCATGCCGGCCGAACCCGAGGTGCACGGCCTGCTGGCGCTCATGGAGATCCAGGCGTCGCGCATCCCGGCCAGGACCGCCCCCGACGGCTCCCCGATCCTCCTCCTGGAC
Organism: Nonomuraea sp. NPDC050202; assembly: GCF_040656115.1. Classification (NCBI taxonomy): domain Bacteria; kingdom Bacillati; phylum Actinomycetota; class Actinomycetes; order Streptosporangiales; family Streptosporangiaceae; genus Nonomuraea; species Nonomuraea sp. NPDC050202. Next base: position 782,688 of record NZ_JBFALF010000003.1, read on the forward strand.
CAGGACCGCAGCCGCTGGGACCGGCTGCTCGTGCGCCGCGGCCTGGACGGCCTGCGGCGCGCCGAGCAACTGGGCACGCTCGGCCCGTACGGCCTGCAGGCCGCCATCGCCGCCTGCCACGCCCGCGCCCTCACCCCGCAGGCCACCGACTGGGCCAGGATCGCCGCCCTGTACCGGCTGCTGGCCCACCTCACGCCCTCGCCCGTCGTCGAGCTGAACCGGGCGGTCGCGGTCGGCATGGCCCACGGTCCTGAGCGCGGGCTGGAGATCGCCGACGCCCTCCTGGAGGAGCGCGCGCTACGCGACTACGCGCACCTGCCGGCCGTCCGCGGCGACCTGCTGGCCAGGCTCGGCCGGGCGGATGAGGCCGCCGCGGAGTTCCGTCGCGCGGCGGGGCTGACCCGCAACGCCCGCGAGCGGGAGCTGTTCCTGGAGCGCGCCGCCGGGCTCGACTGACCGGCCCTCGCGTACAGCGGCTGACCGGCGCACTCCTTCGCCCGGCTGAAGGCAGCGGATCCAGGACCGGGGACGGCCTCACCGGTGACCAGCTTCGGGCCCGGCTACCTGTCCCCGAACGGTCTCGGCGGAGCGGAGTGCGGTGAGCTCCTACTCTTCGCCCTGGTGATGCTGTTCGTCGGGCTCGCTGAACAAGTCCTGAGGCGTGGAGGCAGTCGCCGCGCGGGTGAGCCATGCGTGGAGTTGTGCGAGGTCCGTGCAGGTTGTGATCATGGCGCGGGTGTCGTCGGAGATGTCGAAGCCGCGGGCGTCCAACACCAGCAGCACCGACTTGGCGGCCTCTTCCGCCTTGCCCTCGGCCTTGCCCTCGGCCTTGCCCTCGGCCTTGCCTTCTTCCCGGCCACGGCCGAAGTGTTCGCGGGCGAAAGGACTGTAGACCGGCCAGGCGGTGGACGCCATGATCTCCTCCAGGAGCTTCCGGATTTCGGACCCCGACGTACCAGTCGAGGGCGAGGGTCATGCTGGGGACGGCATGGCGCTTAGCGTATCGATGCGCTCACCTAGTGTGATGGAATTTCGTGATGAGGAGCAGGCTCAGGTGCCGGCCGGGTTGCCGGGCGCATGGTCCAGATCAGCACCGCCAGCCCGGCGAAGATGACCGCCGCGACGACGCCGTTGACATGTAGGCCGGCGGTGAACGCCTCCCGAGCGGCGTGCAGCAGCTCCGCGCCCTCGCCGGTGGGCAGGTGCGCGGTTGTGGCGATCGCACCGGCCAGCGAGTCGGACGTGCCGTCCATCCGGGCGCGGTAGACCACCGCGGCCGTCAGCCCGAGCAGCGCGAAGCCGAGTGAGCCGCCGAAGTAGTTGCCGGTCTCCGACAGCGACGCCGCCGATCCGGCGCGCTGCGGCGGTACCGACCCGACGACCAGCCCGGTGCCCAGCGCGAACAGCGGGCCGGTGCCCAGCGCCAGCACGGTGATGCCGATCATCACCAGCGGCAGGGCGCTCGCCTCGACGCCGACGCCGACCAGCAGCAGGCTGCCCAGCGCCGACACCGCAAGCCCGCCGGCGATCGCGGTCGTCTGCTTCATCCGCCGGGCCAGCGCGGGCGCCGCGAGAGTGCCGGCCGCCGTGCCCAGGCCCATGGGCGCGAACAGCACCGCCGACGCGGCGGGCGAGAAGCCCAGGACGCTCTGCAGGTACTGCGTCACCAGCAGGCCCGTACCGGCCATCGCGATGCCCGCGAAGACCAGCGCGACGATCACGGCCGTGAACGGGCGGTTCCGGAACAGCCGCAGGTCCAGCAGCGGCGACTCCAGGCGCAGTTGCCGGCGTACGAACAGGAACCCCATGACCGCCCCGGCGACGAGCGCCACCGCCGGCACCGCCGCGACGCTCTCGACTGCCAGCTGCTTGATGCCGTAGACCATCAGGAGCACGGCCACGAGCGACAGCCCGACGCCGGCCGGGTCCAGCCGGCCGGCCTGGTCGCTGCGGTACTCGGGAAGCACGACCGGCCCGGCGAGCAGCAGCACCGCCATCGCCGGCACGGCCACCAGGAACACCGATCCCCACCAGAAGTACTGGAGCAGGAATCCGGCGAGCACGGGACCGAGCGCGCCGCCGGTGAACTGGCAGGTCGCCCAGATGGCGATGGCCCGCCCGCGCTGCCGCTCGTCCGGGAACATGTTGGTGATCAGGGCGAGGGTGGACGGCATCAGGGTCGCGCCGGCCACGCCCAGCAGGGCCCGCGAGACGATCAGCATCATCGGGCCCGCCGAGAAGGCGGCCACGACCGACAGCACGGCGAACGCCGCCGCCCCGATCATCAGCAACCGCCGGCGGCCGATCCGGTCGCCGAGCGTGCCCATCGTGATGACCAGGCCGGCCACCATGAACCCGTAGCTGTCGCTGATCCACAGCTGTTCGACGCTGGTGGCGCCCAGTTCGGCGCTCAGTTGGGGGAGCGCCAGGAACAACGCCGTCATGTCCATCGCGACGAGCAAGGTCGGCAGCAGGAGAACGACCAGCCCCCACCACGCTCGATTGGTACGCATACTCGAGAACTCCCTGTTGTTTCGACGTTTCGGGAGGTGGTCGGAGCAGGCGGGAGCTTTTCGACACCGGTACGGAGAGGGCCGGCGTCCTGCGGGCGGCGGGAACGACTGGAACGGCGGGAACGACTGGAACGGCGGGAACGACTGGAACGGCGGGAACGACTGGAACGGCGGGAGCGCGCCCAAGGGTGTCAGCGGGCGATGAGCACGACCAGCAGGCCCAGACCGAGCACCAGATCCACCATGCCGCACCACTCGGCGAACGTCCGGGCGACGATCTTGTTGGCCCGCCAGTGGAAGCCGTCCCACATGGCGTGACCCACCAGCCCCGCCGCCACCAGATACCCTCCGGCCGCAGGCGGAACCGACAGCACCAGCAGGCCGGCGGCCATGAAGGCCAGCGCGCCCGGTGCCTGCAGGGCGAAGACGCGTGGCCCGCGCAGCCGGCCGTTGACCAGGCCCAGCGCGGCGAGGGCGATCACGACGGACGCCAGTGGCGGCCACGGGTCGATGTCGAGCGCGCGCAGGACCACGACCGCCGCCAGCAGGGCGAGCACCACCGCCCACGTGATGCGGGGCCGGTCGGCCACCGCGAGGAACAGGTAGCCCGCGGCGGGCAGGACGAACAGGATCATGTACTCCAGGCCGTCGCCGATGTCGGACAGGCTGTAGACGGCCCAGGCGAGCGCCAGCAGGCTGGGCCAGCGGTGGCCCACGGCGGTCAGCGCGCGCAGCCACGCGGGTCTGGGGGCGGTGTTCCGGATACCGGCAGGGTCATCGGCCGCGCCGGGAGCGGGGGCAGCAGAGTCGGTCATGGCCACACTGTGGTCCGGCGCGCACGGCTCATCGTCGTCTCGCCGGTGAACGGTCCGGAATCTTGTGCTGTCGGTCCTTCCGTCACGGCGGTGGCCGGGCCTTGACGCTGTGACAATCTTGAATAAGATTGTCACGATGTCACAGAGTGCAGAGAAGCAGCAGATCCTTGATGCCGCGCTCCAGGTCTTCGGCCGCTACGGCTTCCGCCGTACCTCGATGGAACTGATCGCGCAGGCCGCCGGGGTGTCCCGTCCCGCCCTCTACAAGCACTACGCGGGCAAGGAAGAGATCTTCCGAGCTGTGGCCGAGCGGGCCATCGACCGGCTCATCGCCCAGGCGGCGGAGATCGGCCAGGAGGACGGCGACGTCGCCGACCGGGTGTTCCGCGCCCTGAACCTCAAGCTGGAGTTCGTCACGGGCAGCGTCGAGGCGGGGTTCCGGGGCGAGATGCTCGCGGAGGTGAGTGTGCTCGCCCCCGACCTGACGCGCTCGTTCAAGGAACGTCACGTCGCCGTCATCAAGTCCGTTCTGCTCGCCGCCGAGGACGACCTGCCGCGGCTCGGCACCGTCCTGTCGGCGGATGACGCCGCCGAACTGTTGCTGGCGGCCCTGACCGGCATCTCCCAGCAGGAGGAGGAGGCACACGTGCTGCGCACGCGGCTGCGGCAACTCGTCGACATCACCGTCGGAAGCCTCACCTGATCACAGGAGCCCCCATGACGCAGACGATCCTGCTCAGCTTCGTCGCCGGCCTGCTCGCCGCCAACGCCACCCCGCACTTCGTGAAGGGCATCACGAAGGAGGAGTTCCCCACGCTCCTCGGCCCCAGCCCGCTGGTCAACCTGGTCGCCGGATGGTTCATGTACGTGCTGGCCGCCGTCCTGACGATCATGGCCGACGTCGTCGCCCACCCGGTCGCCGCGCTCGCCGCGGGTGCGGTGGGCGTGCTGGCCATGGGCGTCTTCCACGCCCACATCGGCGCAGCCGGACCCGGCAGGCAGCCGCGTGCCGCCCGCGGCCGTACGGCGTGAGGCTGGTGCCACCCATGACCACGATCGTGATGACCGGAGCCACCTCCGGGCTGGGCGAGCTCGCCGCCGCCCGCATGACCGCCGCCGGCGCGCGGCTGCTGGTCGGCGCGCGCAGCCCCGGCCCGCACACCGTGGACGGGTTACCGGCCCTGGACCTGGCCCGGCTCGATTCCGTACGCAGGTTCGCCGCGGCGGTGGGCGACCACCTCGGATCCACCCCCATCGACGTGCTCGTGCTGAACGCCGGCGTGTCCTTCCACGGCATCGACCAGCGCACCGCCGACGGGTACGAGACCACGTTCGCCGTCAATCACCTCGCCCACTATCTCCTGCTGCGCCGGCTCCTGCCCAAGCTCGCCCGCGGCGGCCGAGTGGTGATCACCAGCAGCTCCGTCCACGACCCCGAGCTCGGCGGGACACTGCCGCCCCCGAGGCACGCCACCGCGACACTGCTCGCCAACCCGGAACTGGACCCCGACCGGGACACCGATCCCCGGGCGGCCGGCGGTCACGCGTACACGGCGTCCAAACTGTGCGGCCTGATGACCGCGCGGACGCTCGCCACGCGCCCCGAGGCCCTGGCCAAGCAGCTCACCGTGCTCGCCTACGACCCCGGGCCGACGCCCGGCACCGGCCTGTCCCGCAACTTCAGCCTGCCCATCCGGCTCCTCTGGTCCCTGCTCGGCACTCGGCTGGGAGCCCTGGTCCCGCGCATGAACAGCCGGCGGGCCGCCGGCCACACGCTGGCCGACCTCTGCCTCGGCTCGATCACCCCGCCCGCCGGCCAGCGGTACGCCTCGCTCGTACGGGGCCGGCTGACCTGGCCGGAACCGTCGAAGACGGCATGCGACCGCGCGGCAGGCGAGGCGCTCTGGCAGGACAGCGCCGCCTTGATCGGCCTGCCGGCGTAGCGGTGCCGTTGCGGCCGCTTGCAGCCGCGGGCATTCAGACGCCAGAGGACGAGGTCAAGAGCGTTCAGGGCCGCAGAGGCCGCGAAGGAGTGATGCTGACTGATGCGAAACGTGCGCATTCCGTTGCCGGACGGCGGTTCGCTGGCTGCGGCGCTGGCGCTGCCAGAGGGGACCGCACCCGCCTCCGGCTGGCCCGGAGTCGTGGTCGTGCACGAGATCTATGGCGTCGAACCAGACATGCTGGATGTGGCGCGGTCGTTCGCCGAACACGGGTACGCGGCAGTGCTGCCCGATCTCTACAGCCACGGCTCCAGAGTCAAGTGCCTGGCCAAGGCCCTCCACCAGCGCGGCTCCGCGCCGCGAGGCAGAGCTGGCCTCCGTGTGCCCGGTCGTGGCCTCCTACGGCGGCCGCGACCAGGGCTTCCGCGCGCACGGTGCCCGGCTGCGGGAGCACCTGCGGGCACTCGGCATCGACCACGACGTCACGATCTACCAGGAGGCCGGCCATTCCTTCATGACCGACGGGCACCACCCGATCGCGAACCTCGCACTGTTCCCGCTCCGTCACGGCCTGGTCCGACCGGCGGCGGACGACGCCTGGCGACGCACCTTCTCCTTCTTCGACAGGTACGTCGCCGGCCAGGGGGCTACCGGAGCGGCGCCTCGCCGTACGGGACCAGCCTGACGGGCCCGACCAGCCCGTACGGCTGCCGCGCCAGCCCGCCGTACACGGCCGGGTCCGCCACCCTGAGCAGGTTGCCCAGCGGCGTCGCCACCTCCACCTGGATGGTGTTCGACCCGCGTCTGAGGTGCGGGCCGAGATCGAGGACGGGGTGGATCTGGTCCACCGGACCCAGGCGCCGGCCGTTGACGCTCACCCGGCAGGTGTCGCTCACCTCGCCCAGCTCCAGATAGGCGGGACCGTCCGACTCGACGGTGGTCGTGTACGTCCCGACGCCGGACACATCGGCCAGCTCGGGGATCTCCGGCCAGGGCGCGAGCCGGTCGAGCCGCAGGGAGTGCGCGGCCGGCGCCGGGCCCCGGCCCTCCACCCGGAGGCGCCAGGCGTTGAGCTCGACGGGTGCGGGGACGGGGCCGATCTCGGCGGTGAGCGTGCGGCCGTCGGAGAGGGTGGTGGTGTAGACGCCCGCCTTGGCGGCCCGCACGACCAGGCGGCCCTCGCTGTACCGCACCAGGTCGGCGTCCGTGCTGGTGGCGTGCGCGCGCCGTCCCGTGCGGTCGCCGAACAGGCCGGGCCGGCCGAGGGCCACGATCCTGGCCTGGCCCGGCTGCAGGGTCACGCGCAGGCGGATGCCGTCGTCGTCCGCCACGTACCGGGCGATGCGCGAGGCGCGGCCCGTCCACGGGTCGAGCAGATACGGGACGCTGTCCCGGTTGCTGCGGGCCAGCGTGACCTCGTGGTCGATCGCGGTCACGGGCGGTTTGGCGTTCTCCTGGTGCTTGCCGTTGCACAGGTAGTAGTAGTCCACGTCGCCGTCCACGCGGCGCATGGTGAGCAGCGTGGACGGGGTCGCGTACCGGACGTCGGGGTGGACGCCGAGGGCGGCGAGCGCGGCGGACACGTCCGCGGCGGACGCGACCATCCGCGTGGTGGGCCGCGCGAGCAGGTCCGACAGGATCGCGCGGAGCCGTTCGTTCTCGCCGTCCAGCGTGCCGCCCGGCTCTGCGGTGCTGCGCCGGTCGCCGTCTCGCGGGATGCCCGGCACCGAGGCGTTGCGCCAGTCGCCGAGCAGGACGATGGGCAGGCCGGCGTCGGCGTACTCCAGCAGGCGCCGCGCCACGCCGACGGTCATCGTGCACTCGCCCGCGTAGAACTTGTCGCCCTCGACGAACAGCGCCTTGTACGCGGGCCGGCCCAGCCGCCCGTCCGAGACCCGCGCGGCGGGCAGGTCGAGCAGCGGGCCGCTGACGAACTGGTGAGTCCAGCCGCTCGGGACGCCGCTCGCGGTGAACCAGGAGGCCCCGATGCCGGTCTTGGTGTAACCGGTCTGCCGGAACACCGCCACATCAGCGCGAGGCAGCCCTTGTCGCATGATCAAGTGAATCCGCGCGAAGTATGTGGATATGTCGCTGATGTGGTCCCAGGTGGGCTGGCGCGGCCCCCACGATTCCGCATAGCCCACCGTCCCGTTGTACGGCGTGAACGCCGCGAACCCCGGCCATGCGGCGCCGGGCGCCTCCGCGTACGAGAAGCCGTGCAGGACTGTCTGGTTGAGGCCGGCCGCGTACGCCCCGCCCATCGTGCGCAACAGCTTCTTCCACGTCGTCGTGTACGCCCCGCCCTGGTACGCCCCCGCCTCGCAGGACAGCACCTCCCGCCCGGCCATGTCCCGGCCTCCGGCCAGGCAGCGGTAGTCGTCCAGGTTCTTGAACCCCAGCGACTCCCCTTCCGGCACGTCGAGGATCGCCGCGGCCTCGATGGCGTCCGTCTGCAGCCCGTACGGCTGCGCCCGCAACCGCAGGCCGATCGAGTGCGCCCAGTCGCGCAGCGCGGTGAAGTGATGCTCGTTGAACAGCTCGGACACCGTGTCCCAGTAGTCCTTGCGGGCGTGCCGGGTGCGGGCGGGGTCGAAGGCGAAGACCGGGTCCTCGTTCGCGAGCACGACCACCGGCAGGATGGACGCCAGCGGGTAGCCGCGCCGCCGCTCGAACTCGGCGGGCAGGTCCGGCGTCCACGGCAGGGCGTCGGTCTCGATCTCGATGGAGTCCTCGAACAGCGCTCCGCCTGCGCGCTTGAGCAGCTTGCGGATGGCGGGGGTGAGCAGCGCCGACTCCCAGTAGTCGATCACCGCCTGGGTGCCGGCGCGGCTGAAGTGGTCCACGACGTACGCCTCGGGGGCGGTGTGCGGGCCCGACTCGGGGCGCTGGCCGGAGCCGCGCTGCCAGTAGGAGATGAGCAGCCAGTCGCCGTCGGCGGGGGCGGTCCAGGTGATCGTCTGCTCGTCCGTGACGGTGATGGCCTGGAGGGAGGTGGGGTCGAGGCCGGTCTCGTCGCGGGTCGAGTGGGCGGGGTCGACCCTGGCCGCCTGGACGAACAGCAGCTCACCGCCGGACCGGTCGGCGCCGGTGGCCGGCGCCTCGGCGGCTGGGGCGAGGGTGCCCGAGGTCCCGGTGGTGCGGAGGCCGGTGGGGACGGTGGCCGGTGTCTCGGTGGTGCGGGCGGCTGGGGCGACGGCGGGTGGTGGCACCGGGCCGGAGTAGGTGGTTGCGGCGGGGACGGTGACGGAACCGTGGGCCAGTTCCTTGGCCGCCGCCGCGCTGCCGGGCGTGATGGTGGGGACGGCGGCCGGCCAGGCGGGGCCGATCGTGAGGTCGATGGTGATCCCGCGCTCGGCCGCCTGGTCGAGCGCGGCCTCGACGGCGGCGTTCCAGGCGGGGGTGCCCCAGCCGTGACCGGCCGGGTCGAGCACGGACTTGTCGCGGATGCTGTGGTGCACGGCCGCGATCTCCGCGCCGCCGAAGCCGGCGTCGGCGAGCTGGTCCACCTCGCGCCGGATCTCCTCGGGATCGACGTGGGCGTCGGGCCACCACCAGCGCACCATCGGGCGCACCTCGCGGCGCGGCCGGGCGAACCAGGCGGCCGAGGGCGGCGCGGAGGCCGCGACGGCGGGGGAGGGGGAGAGGTCGTCGAGGGCGAAGGCGGCGGTGGCCGCGGCTCCGAGCGCGAGAAATCCCCGCCGCGTCACCGCAAGACCACCAAGCCGCGCCTCGGGACCACCGAGCCGCGGGGTGGGGCCACCGAGCCGCGCGATGGGGCGGTCAGGCTGTGCGGTGGGGTGGTCAGGCTGTGTGGTGGGGTGGTCAGGCTGTGTGGTGGGGTGGTCAGGCTGTGCGGTGGGGCCGTCAGGCTGTGCGGTGAGGCTGCTGTGCCGCCTCCGTGCGCGGGGCGCGGAGGATGAGCCGCCGGGTGTCGTGGGAATGCCGTGCTGCGTCAGGTCGTTCACGGGCGCTCCAGGAAGCCGGTCCTGTGGGGGGTCGCCGGTCGGACGGGGCGCCGGGCCGGCCTGGCCCGGCGCCCCCGCCGGCTAGCTCGGGATCGGGTACGGGAACGCGCTCGTCACCCCGATCTTGTCGTACTCCATCTTCGAGGCGTCGAACCCGTCAACCCAGTTGGCGTTCGTCACCTCGTTGCACTGGTAGCTCTGGTAGGACTGGTCGGTCGTCTTGCCCACCTCGATGTTGTCGAAGGCGAAGCCGCAGCCGCCGGCGTCCATGTGCACCCCGCGGGTCCCGCTGTCGGGCATGGACGCGTCGGGGATGACGTCCCCGATGACGACCTGGGAGACGTGGTTGGTGATCTCGTGCGGGTCGAGGTTGGAGACGCCGTAGGTGTAGAAGGCGCCCATGTCGCCGCTGTCCAGCCCCGTCTCCTCCAGCCGCAGGTACTTGAACACGTTCCCGTGCGCGTACCCGTCGCCGTCCTTCACCTCGGGCCGGACCTCGAGGCTCACCCCGTACCGGGCGCTGTGCTTGACGACGGTGTGGCTGACCTCGTTGTTCCCGGTGTTCATGAGCTCGACCCCGGACGCGTCCCCGGGCACCAGCTCGCCGATGTGATGGATGTAGTTGTTGGTGAACACGTTCTGCCCGGCGACGTCGCCCTCGCCCGGGTACGGGCCCTCGACCTTGATCCCGTCGGCTCCGATGTTCTCCAGGAGGCTGTCGGAGATCCGTACGTGATCGTTGGCGAACAGCAGGTAGAACCCGGTGAACCCGGTGTCCGACAGGTGCAGCCTGGTCAGGTCGATGCCGCTGGTGTTGGTGAGCGTCACCGCGCCGAAGCGGTTGCGCGGCATCTCGATCTGCCGGTCGTACTCGGGGTACCTGTGCGGCTCACCGGCGTCGCCCGCGCTGATCCAGCCGTTGCGGTACCAGCTCACGAAGTCGCTGTACTGCAGGGCCAGCCCGTCGAAGGACAGGTTCCGCACCCGCTTGTCCGGCGTGCTGCCCTTCAGCGACAGGATCGTCTTCACCGACGGCGCCATCACCTTGTCGATCGACGCCTTCGGCCAGTAGTAGACCTCGCTGTTGTCGAAGTCGAAGTAGTACTCGCCGGGCTGGTCGAGGAAGTCCAGCGAGTTCTGCAGGAAGTAGCGCGAGCCGCCGCGGCTGTTGACCAGGGCGTAGCGCGTCCAGTGTTCGAGGGTGAGCTGGTTGTCGTCCCACGACGGGTTCTGGATCGGCACGGTGTCGGTGAACCAGCTCCACGAGCCGCCCGACCAGACCATGACCTGCGCGTTGTCGAGGTTCCAGCTCTTGTCCCAGTCACCGGGCTTGGAGTACAGCCACTGGTAGACCGCCTCCTTCTCCGGCTCCTTCAGCACCGAGGTCAGGTAGGGCGCCCACACGTCGTCGGAGCGGCGGTTGGGGTAGCGGGCGGTGGTGGCCCGCTTGCCGTCCTCGAACAGCGTGTAGAAGGCGCGGTCGACCTTCGTCTTGTAGATGTTGTCCTTGTACCTCTCCCACCCGGTCACCGGCCGCGCGCCCAGCAGGCGGGCCTTGCCGGGGCCGTCCACGCTGCGGTAGACGATCCGGTGGCCGTTCTTGCCGGAGTCGGCCTCGGTGAACTCGATGGTCTTGTCGACGACGTAGTCGCCGGCCTTGACGTTGACGACGATGTCGCAGCTCTGGTGCCTGACGGCCCTGATCTGGTCGCGGGCGTGCTCGATGGTCTTCCACGGCCGCTGGGCGCTGTTGCCGGGGCCCCGGTCGGCGCCGTTCGGGGCGACGTAGAAGTCGATCGGCTCGCACGGCGCTTGGGCGGAGGCAGTGGGGGCGACGAGGAGCGCGCCGAGGGTCACCGCCACCGTGATCACCGCCTTCACTGCGCGGCCCCGGGGATCGGGTACGGGAACGCGCTGGTCACGCCGATCTTGTCGTACTCCATCTTCGAGGCGTCGAACCCCTCGGCCCAGTTGGCGTTGGTCACCTGGTTGCACTGGTAGCTCTGGTACTTGTCGTCGCTGACCTTGCCGACCTCGATGTTGTCGAAGGTGAAGCCGCAGCCGCCGGCGTCCATGTGCACGCCGCGGGTGCCGCTGTCCGGCATCGCGCCGGCGGGGTCGTTGACGACGTCCGTGATCACCATCTGCTTGACGTGGTTGTCCATGGGGTGCGGCTCGACGTTGCTGACGCCGTAGGTGTAGAAGGCGCCCATGTCACCGCTGTCCAGGCCGGTCTCCTCCAGCTTGATGTAGGAGAAGGTGTTGTTGCGGGCGTAGTTGTCCTCCGGCTTGATCTCCGGGCGGACCTCCAGGCTGATGCCGTACCGCGCGCTGTGCTTGACGTTGATGTTGCTGACGGTGTTGTTGCCCGTGCTCAGCAGCTCGATGCCGGCCGCGTCGCCGGGCACCAGCTCGCCGACGTGGTAGATGTAGTTGTTCGTGATCGTGTGGTGGCCGGAGATGTCGCCCTCGCCGGGGTAGCCGCCCTCGACCTTGATGCCGTCGGCGCCGATGTTCTCCAGCAGGCTGTCCGACACCTTGACCCGCTCGTTGGCGAACAGCAGGTAGACGCCCATGAAGCCGCTGTCGGAGACGTGCAGCCTGGTCAGGTCGATGTCGCGGGTGTTCTCCAGCGTGATCATGCCGAACCGGTTGCGCGGCATCTCGATCTGCCGGTCGTAGACGGGGTACTTGTGCTCGTAGCCCGAGTCGCCCTCGCTGATCCAGCCGGCCCGGTACCAGTCCACGAAGTCGCTGTACTGCAGGGCCAGGCCGTCGAAGGACAGGTTCTGCACCCGCGCCTGCGGGCTGCTGCCCTTGAGCGAGAGGATGGTCTTGACGGTCGGGGCCATGACCTTGTCGATCGAGCCCTTGGGCCAGTAGTAGACCTCGCTGTTGGCGAAGTCGAAGTAGTACTCACCGGGCTGGTCGAGGAAGCGCAGCGTGTTCTGCAGGAAGTAGCGCGAGCCGCTGCGGCTGTTGACGAACGAGTAGCGGGCCCAGTGGTTGAGCGTGAAGAAGTTCTTGCGGAAGTCGGCCCCGCCCAGCGGCACCGTGTCGGTGAACCAGCTCCACGAGCCGCCGGACCAGACGACGATCTGCGAGTTCTTGTCGAAGTCGGCGTCCCACTCCTTGGGCACGTCCTCGGGCTTGAAGTACAGCCACTGGCGCACCGCCTCCTTCTCCGGCTCCCCGAGCACCGAGAACAGGTAGGGCGACCACAGGTCGTCGCTGGTCCGGTTGGGGTAGCGGGCGGTCGTGGCGCGTTTGCCGTCCTCGAACAGCGTGTAGAAGGTACGATCGACCTTGGTCTTGTAAATGTTGTCCTTGTAGAGCTGCCATCCCGTCACCGGCTTGGCACCCAGCAGGCGGGCCTTGCCCGGGCCGTCCGCACTGCGATAGGTGATCCTGTGGCCGTCCCTGCCCGAGTCGGCCTCGGTGAACTCGATGGTCCTGTCCACGACGTAGTCGCCGGCCTTGACGTTGACGACGATGTCGCAGCTCTGCCTGCCCTTCTTCGCCCGGAGGGCGTCGCGGGCCTGCTCGATGCTCTTCCACGGGCTGCGGGCGCTGCCGTCGCCCCGGTCGCTGCCCTGGGTGGATACGTAGTAGTCGCAGTTCGGTCTGGCCGCCGTCGCCGGCGCGGGGGTGGTCAAGCCGCCCACGAGTAAGACGATCGCGCCCACGGACCTGAGTATCACTGGCTCTCCTTAACGTCCCGCCACCGCTCGTACTCGGCGCGGGTCTCGGGGGTGAGTGGGTAGTAGTCGGAAAGCGCCCCGCCCTCCTCAATGCGGGCGCGGCTGTAGCGCTCCCACTGCTCGTGGTCGGCGGCGGCTTCGAGCACCTGGCCGGCCCGGCGCAGCGGCACCACCACGGCGCCGTCGTCGTCGGCCACGCACAGGTCGCCGGGCAGCGCGAGCGCGCCGCCGACGGCCACCGGCACGTCGTACGCCCAGGGGAACAGCTCCGCCTGCGAGGCGTAGTGCGGGGTGGCGCCGGTGGACCAGATCGGCAGGCCGATGCCGCTCACCCGGGGCAGGTCCCTGATCCGGCCGTCGACCACGATGCCGGCGCCGCCCTTGCGCTTGAAGTAGCGCACCAGCATGTCGCCGAAGCAGCCGGTGTACGCGCTGCCGTACGCCTGCACGACGAGCACGTCGCCGGGCTCGATCTCCTCCAGCACGTGCCACAGGGCCGTGTGCCGCTCGACGTACTCCTGGCCGAGGCCGGAGGCGATGTCCTCGCGCTGCGGCATGAACTGCAGCGTGCGGACCCGGCCGGCGATCTTCTGCCCCGGCGCGATGGGACGCGGCCCCTCGACGAAGGTCCGCCGGATGCCCTGCGCGTGCAGCTTGGCGCAGGCGGTGGCCGAGCTGATCCGGGACAGCCCCTCCACGAGGGCGGGATCGGGCGCGGCGGGCAGCTTCCCGCGTACAGGCAGATCCCAGATGGCGTCGTCCATGTAACTCCTCAGTAGTGCTGGTGCGACGGCGTGCGGACGCGCGCGGTCGTGTGCAGGTCGAGCCGGATGCGGCGGCCGGGCGGCAGCTCCACGAGCAGGCGGGGGCCGTCCACCGTCACCTCCTGCCCGGTTTCGTGGATGGGGGGTGAGGTGTAGGCGCGCGGGTCGCCGGGGTAGTCCGCGGCGGCGGCGCGGGTGAACGTCGCGGTGTCGATGCGGTGCTCGCCGAACTGGCCGGCCTGCACCACGACGCGCCGCGGGTGGGTGAGGCTCAGGTTGACCAGCTCGACGCGGGCGCCGTCGGGGCGTACGGAGTCGACCAGCGCGGCCACGTCGCGGGGCAGCCCGGGGCGGGCGCGGTCGGCGTCGAAGTAGGCCAGCCGCGTCGGCAGCAGGCCGCCGTTGTAGAGCACCTGCGGGGTGCCGGTGACGAGCTGCAGCAGCGCCTCGGTGAGCACGGGGTTGAGCCGCTGCCAGTGGTGCACGTGCACGGTGGCCAGGTCCGCCTCGTCGGCGTCGATGAGCGCCATGCGGCGCTGCACCTGCCCGAGAGCAGTGGTGAGCATCTGCTCGGGGAAGCCGGGGTTGGCGCCGCGCAGGAACTCCAGCCACGGCGCCTCGTGCCCGGCCTCCTCCTTGTTGCGGAACGGCCGCACCGTCGCCCAGTCGTAGCCGGACGCCTTGCGCAGCCGGTCGAGCCGGTCCGCGTCGCCCCGGCCCTGCGACACGTGCCAGAGCCAGACCGGCAGGCCGAGCTGCGGCGGCTGGAAGTCGAACCAGCCGCTGTCGTCGTGCCGGTTCGGCACCAGCATGGTGGGCTTGCCGGCCTCGTCGCCCAGCTCCGCCAGCCAGCGGTCGCTGATGCTCATCTCGGTCTCGGTGACGGCGGCCTGGACGGCGCGCCCGTACACGGTCTCGAGGGGGCCGCGGCCGATGGCGAGCGCGGTGTCGTCCCCGGTCAGCAGGTACGCGTTGACCGCGGCGATCGCGGCGGCGGCGCCCATGCTGTAGAGGCCGTGCGGCCACTGCCAGCCGTAGTTGCCGCCGTACCAGCGGCCTCCGTGCAGCTCGCCGACCACGCCCGACGGGCCCACGTTGTCCGGGATGATGCCGTTGTTGGCCTCGGCCCTGCGCTGCCAGGCGCCGATGTAGCGCAGCGCCCAGTCGCGGTAGCGGTCGTCGCCGTCGTACAGCCAGGCGTTGACGGCCAGGCTGGTCGCGGCCAGGTTGACGGCCACGTCGCCGCGGCCGATGCGCTCGCTCATCGCCGCGCCCATCCGGGCGGCGTTGCTCGGGTCGCCCAGGTCCTCCCAGCGCTCGATGCCGGGCAGGTCGCGCAGCGGCAGGCCGAACGGCCGCATGCTGGTCAGGTCCGTGTGGTAGGAGGCCCACTCCCACTGCAGGCCGTAGCGGGGGCCGACGGCGCCGTTGTGCGGGGCGCGGATGATGTCGTGCTCGGCGTCGTAGTTGGCCGAGCCGGGCAGGTACAGGTCGGCGAAGCGGCGGGCCCGCTCGCGGAAGCGCTCGTCGCGCGGGTCGGCCGCGCAGATGCCGTAGAACAGCAGCATCGACTCGCCCTGGTGGAACCAGTCGTAGCCGCGCTCGTACTCCTCCACCAGGTAGCCCAGCTCGGTGAGCTGCGTGGTGACGCCCTCCCAGTGGTGCTTGGCGGCGTCGAGCAGGTCGTCGGCGCCGCCGAGCTGGTAGAGCGTCGGCCAGTTGAAGAACGCCTCGTAGAAGTCGTCGGCCCCGTCCCGGTCCGCTGCCGGGCCGTGGTAGACCAGCCGGCCGTCGGGCCCGCAGTAGCGGGCGGCGAAGCCGCGCCACGCCTCGTCGAGGGCGTCGAACAGCCTGCGCTCCAGCACCGCCCACGCCGGCGGCTCGCCGAGTGGCACCGTCGCTCTGATCTCGCGCATGTTCACCCTTTCGTTGCTCCTGCCGTGAGGCCGCTGATGATGTGCCGTTGCATGAAGACGAAGAAGATCAGCAGGGGCGCGATGGCCAGCAGCAGCGTCGGGAAGACCACCGTGTAGTCGGTGGAGTACTGGCTGACCGCCGCGTACACGCCGGTGGTGACCGTGTAGAGACCGCTGCCGGGGCCCAGGATGATCTGCGGGTTCACGAAGTCGTTCCACACCGAGAAGGTGTTGAGGATGACCATCGTGGCGACCGCGGGCCGCATCAGCGGGAAGACGATCTGCCAGAACGTGCGCAGCCTGCCCGCCCCGTCGACGGCCGCCGCCTGGTCGAGCACGGCCGGGATGGTGGCGATGTAGCCCGCGTACAGGAAGATCGAGAACGGTAGCGTGAGCGTGGTCTCGAACAGCACGAACCCGCGGATGGTGCCCATCAGGCCGAGCGTCTTGAGCACGTACACGACGGGGATGACCAGCACCTGGCCGGGGATGAACGTGCCGGCCAGGAAGAACAGCATGAGGACGCGGAAGCGGCGCTTCGGGCTGCGCGCGATCACGTACGCCGCGGGGGCGGCCAGGCCCACCGACAGCACGTTGACGGCCACCACGAACAGCAGCGTGATCGCGTAGCCCTTGAACACGTTGAAGTTCGGGTTCGTCAGCGCCCTGCCGAGCGGTTCCAGGGTCAGCCCGCCCAGGCCGAACGGGTTGGACAGGATGTCCTGCTGGCCCTTGAACGCGTTGACGGTCAGCACGTACAGGGGGATCAGCATGAAGGCGACGGTGGCCCACAGGAAGGTCTTCTTCGTCATTGGTGCACCGCCAGCTCGCCGCGCCTGCGCAGCTTGGTCACCACGAACGCCAGCGCCGCCGTCACCAGCATGAGCAGCACCGACTGCGCGGAGCCGAAGCCGAGGCGGGCGTCGTGGAAGGAGTTCCACAGGATGAGGTAGGCGACGGTCTGCGTCTGGCCGGCCGGGCCGCCCGCCGTCAGCGAGACCACCAGGTCGTACGTCTTGAGCAGCGTCACCAGCGACAGCACGATGTTCACCGTCACCGACGGGCCCAGCGCGGGCAGCGTCACGTTCCTGAACACCTGCCAGCGGGTGGCCCCGTCGATGCGGGCCGCCTCGATCAGCGAGTGCGGCACCGCCTGCAGGCCCGCCAGGTACAGCACCACGTTGACGCCGAACCCGGCCCACACCAGCACCGCGATCATGGTGACCGTGGCCCAGGTCGGGTCCGACAGGAACGGGATGACCTCGCCGCCCCAGGTCGTGACCAGGTTGTTGACCGCGCCGCTGGTGCCCAGGATGGCCGACCAGAGGAAGCCGACCACCAGGGCGCTGAGCACGTGCGGGTAGAACAGCACGATCCGGAAGAACGTGTTGGCCCTGGAGGCGCCGTTGACCAGGAGGGCGAAGCCGAGGCCGAGCAGGTTCAGCCCGGCGGTGCCGGCCGCCGCGACCAGCAGCGTGACCAGGGAGGCGCGCTGCAGCTCGGGGTCGTCCAGCAGGTCGAGGTAGTTGGCGGCGCCGACGAAGGCGGGGTCGGCGCTGAAGCCGTCCCAGTCGGTCAGGCTCAGGTAGAAGGCCAGGCCGACGGGGACGATCAGCATCACGGTGTAGAGGATCGTGGCCGGGGCCACCATGAGGGTGGTGGCCAGCCCATCGTGCCTTCTGCGCTTCTGGACGGGCGCCTTCACGACGACCGGTGGTGCCTGCTCTCGGGTGAGCGTCATGAGCGTCCGGCCAGCCAGCGGTCCACGCCCTCGGCGACCTCCTTGGGCGACTTGCCCACGTACAGGCCCTGGACCTCGGTGTTCCACGCGGAGTTGAAGCCCTTGGGCAGGGTGGCGTCGCCGTAACCCTCACCCTGCGGCACCCCGGAAGGGGCCTGGTCGAGGATCTCCTGCACCTGCTTCTCCAGCGGGGTGAACTCGCGCTGCACGCCGGTGCGGAAGTTGCCGTCCTGCGCGAGCTGGCTCTTGACCGCCGCCGGGTCGGTGACCAGCCACTGGACCAGCTTGAGCGCCGCGTCCTTGCTCGGGGTGGACTTGAGGATCATGTACGGGGCCGCGAGCGTGGCGCCCTGCGGGCCGGGGTAGGCCTGGCCCTTGTCCACCGGGGCGGGGAAGACGCCGACCTCGAAGTCCTTCTTCGCCTTGGCCTCGGTGGCGGTGAACCAGCTCCCCATGACGTACATGGCGGACTTGCCGGACAGGAACTGGGTCTCGGCGTCGGCGTACTTCAGGCCGAGGGCGTTCTTGTCCACGTACCCCTTGTCGATCCAGCCCTGGTAGCGCTCCAGGTAGGGCAGCAGCGACTCGCCCGCCTTGGTCTTGCCCGCCTTGACGTCCTGCTGCCAGGTGGGGTGCGTCTGGGCGCGGCTGGGGTTGGAGAGCTGGAGGAGCTGCAGGCCGGTCAGGAAGTCGCCGCCGGTCTGCAGCGGCAGGTAGCCGGCCTTCTTCAGCTCGCCCATCGCGCTCTCGAGCTCGTCGAACGTCTGCGGCGGCTGCTCGATGCCCGCCTTGTCGAAGGCGGCCTTGTTGTAGAAGACCAGCGACTGGGCCTGCACGCCGACGCCGACCTGGTAGAGCTTGCCGCCCAGCTTGGCCTGCTCGGCCAGCGGGGTGTCCTTGGCCCACGGCTGGTCGGTGAGGTCGAGCATCTGCTTGGCTAGCGTCTCGTCCGCCATCAGCGTCTCCACCACGTCGGGCGCGTTGCCGGCCGCGAGCTGCTGCGGCAGCGTGTCGGCCACGCCCTTGCCGGTCGGCGCCTCGATCTTGACGTCGATGCCGGGGTTGGCCTGCTCGAACGGCTTGACCAGGCCGTCCCAGTACGTCTGGGTGAGGTTCGGGCTGATGTTGACCAGCATCCGGACGGTGACCGGGCCGCCCTCGCTCTGCTGTGCCTGGGACTCGCCGGCGAAGCCGCCCCCACCGCAGCCGGTGACGAGGAGCAGGCAGCCGAGGGCTGAAAGGGCGAGGGATGGACGGGGGGAACGCATCGCACCTCCAAGGGGGCGAGATCTGCGACGCCTTTTAATGGGTCGTACTCGATTAGCGATTATTTAATACGTTGGTCACATGGGCCCGTCAAGGGCAAACGTGACGCTACAAATACGTGTCCTGCGGGTAGCTGAGTCATAAATACGTTAAGGTTGCGGCGTGGCAGGACACGAGGACGACAAACGACTGGTATTGGGGGCGGAGGAGCTCGCCACCCTGCGCGAGTGGGCCGGGAGCAAGCCCGACGGCGGCGGCGGGCTGGCACTGCGCAGCCGCATCGTGCTGGCGTGCGCCGAGGGGCTGCCCCGCAAGGACATCGCGAGCAGGCTGTCGGTGAGCCCGGCGACCGTGGCGAAGTGGCGCGCCCGCTTCGTCGAACGCGGCCTCGACGGCCTGGCCGACGCGCCCAGGCCGGGGCGGCCGCGCAGCGCCGAACGGCAGGAGGCCGAGCGGGTGATCGCCGCCGCGGCCGGGGGCGGCGCCGTGCCGTCCACCCGGACGATGGCCGCCCAGCTCGGGCTGTCGCAGTCGACGGTGGCCCGCATCTGGCAGGAGCAGCAGATCGCGCCGGACGCGGCCCGGGTGCTGCCCAGGGAGCTGCTGTCGGACCGCGTCTACGCGCTGCTGCGCGGCTGGATCGTCTCGGGCGAACTGGTGGCCGGGCAGCGGCTGGTCGAAGCGGAGATCGCGCGGCGGGTCGGCACGAGCCAGGCCCCTGCCCGGGAGGCGATCAAACGGTTGGCGCACGAGGGGCTGGTCATCTCCTATCCCAACCGGGGCAGCTACGTCGCGGAGATCTCGGACGAGCAGGCCCGGGAGGTGCGCGACATCAGGGTGTTGCTGGAGGAGTATGCCGCACGCGGCGCCGCCGTCCGCATCCAGCCCGACACGTTGCGGCAGCTCTCGGCCGACGTGCTGGCCATGCGCCAGGCGGCCCGCGACGGCGACATCGGCGCCTTCCGCGACGCGGACCTCGCCTTCCATCGCCGGGTGTGCGCGGCGTGCGGCAACTCCTTCCTGCTGCGGTTGTGGCGGACGATCGAGTCGAACCTGTGGAGCCTGCACGTGGTCGGCAACCCGCTCTACGCCGGTGACTGGTCGGCCATGGCGGGTCACCATGACGACCTGGTGGCGGCGCTCGCGTCGGGCGACCCGGACGAGGCCGCCCGCCTCTTCGCCGCCCACGCCCGCGGCGAGGCCTCCCGCACCCGGCCCCGCGCCCCCCGGCCCGCCTGACCCGGCCTCCGGCCCACGCGACCCGGCCCACGGCCCGTCACCCGGCCTCCGGCGCACGCGACCCGGCCTACGGTGCACGAGACCCGGCCTCCGGCCCGCGCGGCCCGAGCCCCGGCCCGTCACCCGGCCCGCCACCGTCCGCCTCTTCCCCGCCGTCCTCCGGCTGGGGTCTTCGGGGAAGAAGCGGGGCCGTGGTGCGCAGGCGGCGAGGTGCGGTGGGGTGCGCCGCAACGTGGCCCGTGCTCAGCACGGGCGTGCGGGCGTGCGGCGGAACCCCGGGTCACGTCAGGCCGACGGCGTCACCTCGTACGTCGCGCCCCGGCGGGTGTCGAGGACGACCACGCCAGGCTCCGGCCGCTCGACCCGGACCGGCCGGCCGCGTTCCGTGACGGTGACCGGCCCGGCGGTGCGGAGCGTCAGCTTGCGCCCCAGCCGCGAGCGGACGCGACCGCGCCGGAGCGCGCCGCCGTCCCACGACACGTCCACCTCGAACCCGCCCCGCGCCAGCAGCCCCCGGTACGACCCCGCGGGCCACGCGGCGGGCAGGACGGGCAGCAGGTGCACCTGGTCCCCGTGGCTCTGTAGCAGCATCTCCGTGATGCCCGAGGTGCCGCCGAAGTTGCCGTCGATCTGGAACGGCGGGTGCAGGTCGAACATGTTCGGCGCGGTACGCGCGGGCACCAGCAGGTTGCTCAGCCGCTTGTAAGCCTCGGGGGCGTCCAGCAGCCGCGCCCAGAAGTTGATCTTCCAGGCCAGCGACCACCCGGCCCCCGCCTCGCCCCGCAGTTCCAGCGTGCGCCGGGCAGCGGCGGCCAGGTCGGGAGTCAGGCGGGGGTCGATCTGGTGGCTGGGGAACAGGCCCCACAGGTGGGAGATGTGCCGGCTGCGCGACAGCGCCGCGTCGCCCCGGTAGTCCTCCTGCCACTCCTGGATCTGCCCGAGATGCCCCACCTGGTTGGGCACCAGCCGCGAGCGGGCCGCCGCGGCCTGGGCCCGCATGCCCTCCTCGACGCCGAGCAGCTCCGACGCCTGCTCGAAGGCGGTGAACAGGTCCCGCAGGATCTGCATGTCCATGGTGGGCCCCGCGCAGATGGAGACGTTCTCGCCGTTGTCCTCGTGGTGGCCGACCTCGGGGGAGTGCGACGGGTTGGTGACCAGGTAGCCGGTGCGGGGGTCGGTCTGCAGGGTGGCCAGGAAGTACTCCACCGAGCCCTTGATCAGCGGGAAGTGCTCGCGCAGCCGCCGCTCGTCCCCGGTGTACTGGTAGTGCTCCCAGAGAGTCAGGCACAACCACGCCCCGCCGGTCGGCCACACGCCGTAGAAGGCGAAGTCCACGGGCGCGGTGCCGCGCCAGCCGTCGGTGTTGTGGTGGGCGACCCAGCCGGGCGCCCCGTAGGTGTCCCTGGCCGTGCGGGCGCCGGTCTCCGACAGGTCCTTGATCAGGTCGAAGAGCGGGTCCATGCACTCGACGAGGTTGCCGGGCGCGGCGGGCCAGTAGTTCATCTGGCAGTTGATGTTGATGGTGTACTTCGACTGCCACGCCGGTTCCATGGAGTCGTTCCAGATGCCCTGGAGGTTGGCGGCGTAGCCGGGGGCGCGCGAGCAGGAGATCAGCAGGTACCGGCCGTACTGGAAGTACAGGGCGGCGAGCTGCGGGTCCGTGTCGAGCTGCTTGCGCTGGATGCGCTCGTCCGTGGGCAGCGCCGCCGCCTCCGAGGTGCCCAGGTCGATCGAGACCCTGCCGAACAGCCGCTGGTAGTCCTGGACGTGCCTGCGCCGCAGCACCTCGTACGGCCGCCCGCCCGCCTTCGTCAGATGCAGGCCCGCGACCTGTGCCGGATCGCCGCCGACGTCCTGGTAGCTGCGGTAGCTGCTGCCCATGGAGATCAGCAGCGTGACCTCGTCCGCGCCCTCGACGACCAGCGTGCCGCCGTCCACGCGCACGGTGCCGCCCTTGGCCTCGGCCCTGGCCAGCGCCTGGAAGCGCACCTCTCCCGGCATGCCCTCGGTCTGGCCGCTGACGCCGTTCAACGCGATCGTGGCCCGCCCGGCGCCTACCGAACTGGACTGCTGCGGGCTGGAGAAGGCCGCCGTGAACGAGATCGAGCCACGCCGGTCCGCGGTGTGCCGCAGCACGATGACCTGGTCGGGGTTGCTGGCGAAGACCTCGCGCTCGTGCCGCACGCCGTCACGGGTGAACCGCACGCTGGTGACGGCGCTGGTCAGGTCGAGCTCGCGCCGGTAGTCGGTGAACTCGGCCGAGCCGGGATAGCTCAGCGTGAGGTCGCCGAGCACCTGGTACCACGCCTGTTCGCTGGGCGTGCCGAGCAGCTTCTCGTCCGCCAGGTTCTGGGCGGCCTGCCACTTGTCCTCCCAGACCAGCCGCCTGATCTCCGGCAGCGCCTCCAGGGCGCCCGGGTTGTCGTAGTTGTGCGGCCCGCCGGCCCAGATGCTGTCCTCGTTGAGCTGCAGCCGTTCGGTGGCCACGCCGCCGAACACCATCGCGCCCAGCCGCCCGCAGCCGACCGGCAGCGCCTCCAGCCACACCTCGGCCGGGCGGGTGTACCAGAGCTTCAGCGCATCGGCCTGCCTGTCGTCAGCCCATGCCGGGAGGGCGTCGGCACCGCTCACGATCAGGGACCCGGCCGCCGCACCTAACCCGGTGGCGAGCACTCCGCGCCGCGTGTATCCATTGCTGGTCACTGTTGATCACTCCTGTCGCATACATAGGATGTCTGTCGTGAATCGCATCGATGCCCACCACCACGTCTGGGACCTGTCCGCCCGCTCCCACGCCTGGCTCGACGCCGCCAAGATGGCCCCGGTACGCCGCACGTTCACCCTTGATGACCTCGCCGGGAATGCTGCCGCCACCGGTGTGACCGCGACCGTGCTGGTGCAGGTGCTGCCCGATCTCGACGAGACCAGAGACTTCCTGACGCTCGCCGCAGAGTCAAGACTTGTGTCGGGAGTCGTCGGATGGATCGACCTGACCGAGCCCGGCGCCTCCGACACGCTGGCCGCCCTGCCGGAGGGGCTGGTGGGCGTGCGTCACGGCGTGCAGTCCGAGGCCGACCCCGCCTGGCTCAACCGGCCCGACGTGCGCAGGGGGCTGGCCGCCGTGGCGGACGCGGGGCTGGCCTACGACCTGCTGACGCTGCCCCACCAGCTCCAGGCCGCCATCGACACGGTGAGCGCGCTGCCGGAGCTGACGTTCGTGCTCGACCACCTGTCCAAGCCGCCGATCGCCGCGGGGGAGCTGGAGCCGTGGCGCGGCCGGATCCTGGAGCTGGCCGCGCGGCCCAACGTCTTCTGCAAGCTGTCGGGGATGGTCACCGAGGCCGACTGGGATTCGTGGCGCACGTCCGACCTGCGGCCGTACGCCGAGACGGTGCTGGAGGCGTTCGGCCCCGAGCGGGTCATGTTCGGCTCCGACTGGCCGGTGTGCCTGCTCGCGGCCGGGTACGACCAGGTCGTCTCGGCCGCGGACGAGCTGTGCGCCGGGCTGTCGGAGAGCGAGCGGGCGGAGGTCTTCGCCGGCACGGCCCGGCGCGCGTACAAGCTCTAGGTGGCGCTCTCCACCCTGAACGTCGTGTGGTACGTGCGCGACTCCTGCGGCCCGAGCCAGATCATGCTGCCGTCCTGCCGGGCCGCGGCGTCGCCGGACACGTGGTGCGTGGACGGCTCCAGCCCCACCGCGTAGTTGCCCGAGCGCAGGTTCAGCCACTCGAAGAAGTACGGGAACTCCGCCGCCCGCCACTCCACGGCCACCCGCATGCCCAGGCGGTCGTTGGCCACGGCCACCCGGTGCAGCCCGTCGGGCCGGGGGACGAGCGCGTGCTCGTACACCTGCTCCACGAACCCCGGCACCGGCCCCGGGAACGTGAGGTGGTCGGCCTTCTGCTCGGCCACGCTGTCGCTCTGCCACAGCGTCTCCCGGATGTCGGCCTCCAACCTGGCGCCCTCGTCGAGCAGCGGCCAGCCCAGGTTGATGTGGTAGAGGTACATGTGCGGCGTCGGCTCGAACCCCGCGTTCGTCACCGTGTCGACCAGCCGGATCTCGTCGCCGCCCAGGTCGGCCTCGATCCGCCGCACCAGCCGCAGGTTCTCGGCGAAGACCGCCGCCTGCCGCACCTCGCCCTCGGCCCACAGCACGCACCGCTCGCCGTCCCACCGCTCGCCGTAGCCGGTCAGCCTGGCGGGCAGGTTGCCGGCGCGGCCGTGCAGCCCGTGCCGTACGGACTCGCGCGGCGGATACCGGTACGCGTCGGCCGGCACGTCCCCGCCGAACAGCGTGTGGTCCAGCCCGGCCGTCACGATCAGCCCGGAGAACGAGCGCAGCCACGACAGCCCGTCCTCGTCGTTGTGCTCGTGCAGCCCCGGATGGCGGAACCCGGTGGGGGAGCGCCAGCCGAACGCGCGCCCCGCGTGCTCGGCGTGCCCGAGGTCCATGCACCGGTCGACCAGCACCTCGAACGCCAGCCCCGAGCCGGTTCGGAACTCCAGCGCCCTGATCCCGCGCTCCACGCCGTCGCCCAGCGTGACCAGGCGGACCCCGCCGGCCGCGCTCAGGTCACCCGTCAGCTCGGCCAGCCGCCTGCGGTCCGGCATCATGCCATCACCCACCCTCCGTTGACTTCGATGGTCTGGCCCGTGACGAACGAGGCGTCGGGGCCGGTCAGGAACGACACCACGGCGGCCAGCTCGTCGGGCGTGCCGCGCCGCTGCAGCGCCTGCCGCTCCAGCACCATCCGGTTGTACGCCTCCAGGTCCTCGTGGATCTCCTCGGCGGCCGTCGGGAACGCGCCGGGCGAGACGCAGTTGACCCGGATCTCCCCGGGGCCGAGCTCGCGGGCCAGCGCCCTGGTGAACGCCGCCGCCGCGCCCTTCGTGGACACGTACGCGGCCAGGTCGGACCAGCCGCCGTGCATGGTGATCGAGGCGACGTTGACGATCGCGCCGCCGCCCAGCTCCGCCATCTGGCGGGCCGCGTGCTGCGCGCACAGCCAGTAGGCGCGCTGGTTGACCGCGATCACGTGGTCGTACTCGTCCAGCGGCACCTCCAGGAACGGGCGGGCCGGGTAGACGGCGGCGTTGTTGACGAGGACGCCGACCGGGCCGAGCCGCGCGGCCGTCTCCTCGAACGCGGCCTCGATCGCCGCCGGGTCGCGCAGGTCGGTCTTCAGGTTGAGCGCGCCCTCCAGGCCGCCCGCGTCGACGTCGAGTGCCGCCACCCGGTGGCCGTCGGCGGCCAGGCGGCGCACGATCGCGCGGCCGAGCGCCCCGGCGGCGCCTGTGACGAGCGCCGTGGTCGCCGTGGTCATGCTGTCCTCCATTCCTCGTGCAGGGTCTTGAGCAGGTCGCGGGCGGGCGTTCCGGCGAGCAGGCCCTCGCGGATCAGCGCGGACGACCGCTCCTGCAAGGCGATGTAGCCGGGGAAGCGCGGCCTGACCCAGGCGGCCTCCATGGTGGCGAGCGTGTCGCGGTAGAAGCCCGGGGTGTCCCATACGGCCCGCGCGGCCGGCTGTCCGCCCGTGGCCGGGAAGAGGGTGCCCTGCACCGGCGCGGACGTCAGCCGCAGCAGGTGCGCCCGCACCGCCTCGCGGATCTCGCCGATGCGGCGCCGCGAGACCACCAGCCCGGTGCCGCCGAGCACGCTGCCCGGCGCCCGTCCGGGCCAGGCGGGCGCGTCGCCGAAGGTGAGCGGATAGGTGACGTACCCGTACAGCAGCGGGCACCAGTCCACCTCGCCGGCCGCCATCGCGTCCAGCACCCCGATCGGGTTGCGCAGCGACACCGCCGGGTCGGCCAGGGCGAGCAGCTCCGCCATCAGCTCCAGCGCCCGCTGCCCGGCCTCCTCGTCGAGGAAGTCCCCGCACGTCACCGCGCAGAACATGAGGAAGGCGTGCGGCCCGCCGAGGCACAGCGCCATCCGCCCCGACCGCGCCGCCTCGCGGACCCCGGGCCACGACGACGGCACGCGCACGCCCGGCCGGGCGGCGGCCACCTGCGTGGCGGCGTCCAGCGGCAGCGCCCACTGCCGCCCGTCCAGCCGGTAACTGTCCAGCGAGCGGCCCGCGAACCGCAGCCCGGCCAGGTCCTCCGGCTCGAACAGCTCCTCCATCGGCACCAGCGCGTCCGTCGCCGCGCCCAGCCCAGGGTGATCGATCACCATCACGTCGTACGTCCGGCACAGCTTCGCGATCGGCTCCGACTCGAAGCCTTCGAGCGGCTGCCGATCCCAGGTGATCGGCTCCGGCACCGCCCCGTACGGGTTCGCCCCCGCCAGGTCGAGCCGCGTCAGCTCGTCCAGCGGCGCGTACCCGCGCGGATGGTCCCAGGTCAGTCCTCGCATGCCAGCACGCCCTCCGCCGCCAGCTCGGCCGTGCGCTCGGCGGAGTACCCGAGCTCTTCGAGCAGCTCCCTGGTGTGCTCGCCCACCAGCGGCGCGCCCCTGCGCACCCCGGGCGGGGTGGCGCTGAACCGGTACGGGAAGCCGGGCGTGGTGACCGTGCCCTCGGTGCGGTGCTCGTAGGTGACGAACGAGCCGTTGTGCTCGACCTGCGGATCCTTCACCAGGTCCGCGTAGCCGTACACCGGGCCCGCCCACAGGTCGTGGCGGGACAGGATCTCCAGCCACTCGTCCGTGGTGCGCTCGGGCAGGCGGCCGGCCACCAGCGCGGTGATCTCGTCGCGCCGCGTGTGGCCGTCGGCGTCGCCGTCCATCGCGGCCAGCTCCGGCAGGTCCAGCGCCACGGCCAGCCCGTCCAGGCGGGGCATGCCGAGCGCGATGAACCCGTCCTTGGTGGCGAAGACGCCGTACGGGGCGCGGATGTAGGTGTGGCCGTGCGGCTCGCGCCCGCGCCGCTGCGGCACCTTGCCGACCGTGAAGATCGACAGCTCCTGCATCTGCACGGCGACGGCCGCGTCCAGCATGTTCACGCTCACCCGCTGGCCCTCGCCGGTGCGCTCGCGGTGCAGCAACGCGGCCAGCGCGCCCTCGAACGCGCTGTAGGCGGTGATGGCGTCGATCGCGTACGAGCCGGCGGGCGCGGGCGGGTCGCCCTCGCGGCCGGTGCTCAGCATGGCGCCGCTCATGGCCTGCAGCAGCAGGTCCTGGCCTGGACGGGAGATGTACGGGCCGGTCTCGCCGTAGCCGGACATGGAGACGTACACGATGGACGGGTTCAGCCCGCTGATCGTGCCGTAGTCCATGCCGAGCCGCTCGGCCACGCCGGGCCGGTAGTTCTGCAGGAACACGTCGGCCGTCGCCGCCAGCCTGTGCACGATCTCGCGGCCCTCGTCGGACTTGAGGTTCACGGCGAGGCTGCGCTTGTTGCGGTTCAGCGACAGGAACGAGGCGTTGACCCGGTTGCCGTTGGCGCCGCCCGCCGGGGCGTGCCGCTGCCACTCGCCGGTCACCGGCTCCACCTTGACCACGTCCGCGCCCAGGTCGCCCAGCCGCATGGCGGCCAGCGGGCCCGCCATCGCGATGGACAGGTCCACGACGCGGTAGCCGTCGAGCACTCCCATGGTCATCGCCCTTCGAAGACGGGCTCGCGGCGGGCGGCGAAGGCGGCCCTGCCCTCGGCCGCGTCGGCGGTGGCGAAGCAGACGGTCTGCAGGTCGCGCTCGTACTGGATGGCCTGGTCGAGCGGCATCGAGTAGGCGGCCTTGAGGTTGGCCTTGGCGGTCTGGGCGGCGATCGGCGGGCGCTTGGCGATGGTGTGCGCCAGCGTCCTGGCCGCCTTCATGAGCTGGTCGGGCGCGTGAACGTCGGTGACCAGCCCCCACGCCTGGGCGCGGGCGGCGTCTACGGGGTCGCCGGTGAGCAGCATGGTGGCCGCGTTGCTCGGGCCGACGGCGTGGGCCAGCAGCGCCGACTGGCCGCTGCCGCCGATCCAGCCCAGCTTGATCTCCGGCGCCGCGAACGTCGCCGTCTCTGCGGCGAGCCGGATGTCGCAGGCCATGGCCAGCTCCAGGCCGCCGCCGTAGGCGTAGCCGTTGACGGCCGCGATGATCGGCTTGCGCAGGGCACGGACGGCGTCGCCGTAGTCGCCGCGGTTGCGGAACTCCCACGGCGTGGCGTACTCGTCGAGCTCGCGGATGTCGCTGCCCACGCAGAACGAGCGCTCGCCGGCGCCGGTCAGCACGGCCACGCGGAGGTCGGGGTCGGCGTCCACCCGGCTCAGGCAGGCACGCAGCGCGGCGGCCATGTCGGGGGTGATCGCGTTCAGCTTGGCGGGTCTGTTGAGGATGACGACGGCCACGGGGCCATCGACCTCGAGGAGGACGTCCAAGGGGAGCCTTTCCAGCTAACAGCAGAGACGTACGTGCTGCTCGGCGTCTGCGCGGGCCACTTCGACCACCGTACGCATGGCCTCCTCGGCCTTGCGGTGGTGCCGGCGCCTGATCGCCTGGGCCACGCGTTCGTGGCCGGGCAGCGTTTCCTTGTTGTGCGCCACCGAGCGGGTGTGCACCTGGCGCACGGACCGCAGGGCGATGCTGATCATGTCGTAGACGTAGAGCAGCAGGTCGTTGTCGGCGGCGGCGAACACCGCCTGGTGGAAGGCCAGGTCGGCCTCGATGAACGGCTCGGGGTCGTCGGCCGTGGCGTACAGCGCGGCCAGGGCCTCGTCGATGCGCCGCACGGCCGCCGCGTCGGCCCGCTCGGCCGCCACCCTGGCCGCGCCGGGCTCCAGCGCGACCCGCAGGTCGGCCAGCACCCTGATGTCCTCAGGCCGGGGCTCGGGCTCGAAGCGCCAGCTCAGCACGTCGGCGTCGAGCAGGTTCCAGGACTCGCGGGGGCGCACGATCGTGCCCGCGCTCCTCCTGGTCTCCAGCAGGCCCTTGCCGGCCAGCACCTTGACGCCCTCCCGCACCGCGGAGCGGCCCACGCCGAGCTCGCCGACGAGCTCCTCCTCGATGGGGATGGACGTGCCGGGGGCCAGCGAGCCGCCGACGATGCGGGCGCCGAGGGCGTGCACGACCTGGACGTTCCTGGCCGAGTCCCTCTGGGGATCAGTTGCCACGGCTCCGCACGCTATCCCGCGCGCGCCCGTTTTCATAGACCTTCATCAGATGAAGTTGGATTTTCATCTGATGAAGTGACATTGGCGCACTTTGGTCGTACCATTCGAGCAAATGGTACGACCAATTGAGGTGATCACCGTCGATCCCGTCTCCGCCGCCCTGTCCGGGCTGATCAGGGAGCTCGGCGAGGGCGCCAGGCTGCCGCCCGAGCGGGAGCTGGCCGAACGCCTCGGCGTCAGCCGCACCGCGCTGCGCGACCGCCTGCGGCTGCTCGACGCCTTCGGCGTGCTGAGCAGGCGCCAGGGCTCCGGCACGTACGTCCAGCGGCTCGACCCCCAAGGGCTGGAGACCGCGCTCGACCTCGCCCTGTCGGCCAGCCACCTGACCATCGAGTCCCTGCACTCCGTACGCGTCGCGCTCGAACGCCAGGCCGCCAGGGAAGCCGCGCGCAGGGGCGACCCGGTCGCCATCGCCCACGTCGGCAAGGCCCTGGCCGACATGGAGGCCGCCGCCGGCGCCGAGGACATCGACCACGCCGACTTCGCCTTCCACCAGGCGCTGCTGCACGCCACCGGCAACCCCGCGCTCACCTTCTTCGCCGACGCGATGACCGGCGTGCTCTTCCGCGCCGTACGCCAGCGCCGCGACCGGCTCAAGACCCACCCCCGCGACAAGGAGGTGTCGGTGGCCGCCCACCGGCCCCTGTACGAGGCGCTGCTGGCCGGCGACGCGGACGCCGCCGGGCAGGCCAGCGACGACCACTTCCAGGTCTGGCACGACCTGTTCACCCACCCCCGGATGGAGCGGCCTTGACGGCAACACTCGGACTCGTCCACACCTCGGCCACGCTGGTGCCGGTGTTCGCCGAGCTGTGCGCGAGACACCTGCCCGGCGTCGAGACGTTCAACATCGTCGACGACAGCCTGATCAAGAACACCATCGCCGCCGGCCGCCTCACCCCCGAGACGGCCCGCCGCGTCGCCGGCCACATCGGCTCGGCGGAGGCCGCCGGCGCCTCCCACATCCTCGTCACCTGCTCCTCGATCGGCCCGGCCGTGGAGGCGTCCGAGCCGCTGACCGGCGTGCCGGTGCTCCGCGTGGACCGGCCGATGGCCGACCGCGCGGTCGCGCCCGGCCGCCGCATCGGCGTGCTCGCCACCCTGTCCACCACCCTGGAACCCACCGCCGACCTCGTACGGCGGCGCGCCCTCGCGGCCGGGGCCGGGATCTCGCTGGAGGCCCGGCTGTGCGAGGGCGCGTTCGAGGCGCTGATGAGCGGCGACGCCGCCACCCACGACGCCCGCGTGGCCGAGGCGCTGAGCGAGCTGGGCGGGCAGGTGGACGTGGTCGTGCTGGCCCAGGCGTCGATGGCGCGGGTGGCCGGGACGGTCCCGGTGCCCGTCCCGGTCCTGGCCAGCCCGCCGCTGGCCATGGAGCACCTGGCGAAGGAGCTGCATGCGTGAGCCGGCGGTGAACCAGGACTCCGGCCGCGAGCTGACCGTGGCCACGTACCAGGTGGTGACTCGCCTTCCCCTGGAGCAGGCCGTGAGCGCGATCGCGGGCGAGCAGAGCACCGGCACGTTCGTCAGCGTCGCCGGCGAGACCGACGAGCTGCGCGCCCGGCACAGCGCGGTCGTGCTCGACATGACCGAGATCCCCGCACCGATCACCGAGGCCCTGCCGGGGGCACGCGGCGACAAACCGCTGCACGCCGCCCTCGTCCGCATCGGCTTCCCGCTGGACAACACCGGGCCGTCCCTGACCAACCTCTTCCCCGTGGTCGCGGGCAACCTCTACGAGCTGCGCGAGCTGGCCGGGCTCAAGCTGGTGGACCTGGAGCTGCCTGCCGCGTTCGGGCAGGCGTACCTGCCGGCGGGGTTCGCCGTGGCGGGCACCCGGCGGCTCGTCGGGCGGCCGTCCGGGGTGCTGATCGGCACGATCGTCAAGCCCAACGTCGGCCTGCGCCCGTCCGACTACGTGGACCTGGTGCTGGAGCTCGGGCTGGCCGGGGCCGACTTCATCAAGGACGACGAGGTGAACGCCGACTGCCCGCCCGCGCCCCTGCCACAGCGCATCAGGGCCGTGACGGGCGCGCTCGACGAGGTGGAGCGGCGTACGGGGCGGCGGCCGATGTACGCCTTCAACATCAGCGACGAGCCCGACCGCATGGTGCGCAACCACGACCTGGTCGTGGCCGCAGGCGGGACCTGCGTCATGGTCAACCTCAACGTCGTCGGCTTCCCCGCCGTGGCCATGCTGCGCCGGCACGCCAGGGTGCCCATCCACGCGCACGTCACCGGCATCGGGGCGCTGGCCAGGCACGCGGGGCTGGGAATCGGGCACCTGGCGTACCAGAAGCTGGCCCGGCTCACGGGGATCGACCACCTGCACTGCGGGGGGTTCCACAGCAAGTTCTACGTCACGGACGACGACGTGGCGGCGATGGTCGCCGCCGTGCGCACGCCGCTGCTCGGCGGCTTCCCCTGCCTGCCGGTGCTGTCGTCGGCGCAGTGGGCGGGGACCGCGCCGGTCACGCTGGAGCGGACGGGGACGGACGACCTGCTGGTGCTGGCCGGCGGCGGTGTGCTCGGCCACCCGGACGGTCCGGCGGCCGGGATCACGAGCATCCGGCAGGCCTGGGCGGCGACGGTCGCGGGCGTGCCGCTGTCCGAGGTGGACTCGCCGGAACTGGCCAGGGCGCTGGAGCACTTCGGCGGGGCGGTGGCACGGTGAGGGTCGCGTCAGGGCGGGCCGGCGTGGCGTCGCGCGCGGCGGCGTTCCGGTGCGGTGGGGCGGTGCCGTCGTGACGCTCGTCGCCTTCGTGGCCGACGACTTCACCGGCGCGACGGACGCGCTGTGGCAGTTCCGGCGGTTCGGGCTGAGCGGGTCTCTCGTCACGGACGTCGCCCACCTGCACGACCGGGACGACGTCATCGGCATCGCCACCACCGCGCGGGCGTCGGCCGATCCGGTGGCGTCGGCGCTGCCTGCCCTGCGGGCCGTGGCGGCGCTCGGGCCGCTAGTGCTGTGACCGGAAATGATCACCGGGTTGGCGTGCAGGGTGGCCCTGCCGATTGGATGGGCTGATCACGTTCGATCAGCGCTCGGGAGGCCAG